>JADJOY010000008.1 GCA_016713535.1 Deltaproteobacteria bacterium | reverse complement strand
CTCGCATCGCTGCGGGTCGTGAAGCTCGCGGCGCTGCTCCGCTCACGGCTGGCTCCCGTTCTCGCTCTGCGTCGTCCCGCCAGCGCACCGGAGTCGTGGGCGGGGCTCGCGCTCCAGGCGGTCGGCCGCGAGGCGGTGACGGGATCGCTACCCGCTGGCGTGTCGACGCCGGAGTCGCTCGTACAGGCCCTCGTCCGGGAGGCCTACGAAGCGGTCAGCCGAGGCCGCCACGACGAGGCCGAGACGCGGCTGCGCCACGCGGTGCTCCTCGGGGGCGACCACGACGTCGAGCCGCGGTTCAGGCTCGGCGAGTTCCTGTGCGGGATCGAGCGCTTCGACGACGGGATCGCGGTGCTCGAGGAGGCGTACCGCCTCGACGATCGGCATGAAGATCTGGTGGGCATGCTGGCTGCCTGCTACGACGCGCGCCGCGACTTCGCTCGCGCCGAGCCGCTCTACCGGCGCGCGATCGAGCTCGACCCGACGAACGTCTGGCGACGGCTCGACCTCGCGATGTCGTACGCCGAGCAACAGCGGTTCGACGCGTGTGGCGCCGAGCTCGAGCACGCGCTCGCGGTCGATGCGTCGGTCGCGGAGGTGTACTTGCGGCTCGCCGACTGCTACTGGCGCGACCGCAAGCGCGAGGCCTCGGCCGCCACCCTCGAGCGGCTCATCGAGCGCGAGCCCGAGAACGAGCGTGCGATCGCCAAGCTCGCCCTGTGCTTCGACGACCTGGGCGACAACGAGAAGGCCCGTGCCCATCGAACGCGCGCCAACGAGCTCAGGCTCGCGAACCTGAACCCGGCGACGGTCGCGAACTATCGCTGGGTCGCGTCCAGGCTCTCCGGCGCCGGCATCCTGCACGTCGCGGTCGCGTACCCGGCGCGGCCCCTCGCGCCTCTCGAGGCGATCCTCGGGGAGCAGCCCGAGGTGGTGCTGGTGGACAACCAGGAGTCCTTCCAGGCCGCCGTGGAGCGCGACGGCTTCGGCGCGATCTTCGCGGACCGCTTCGCCGGCGACTTCGGCCACGCGACCCCTCGCGGCAATCACCTCCTCGCCGAGAACGTCGCACGCGCCGTCCTGAGCCGCCTGCCCGACCTGCCCGGGTGAGGCACACGGCGCCGCCAGGCGCGGGCGGGTGACGATCGGCTCGACCGACCGGCCCCGGGGACACCACGCGGCTCGCTTGGCCCCGAGGTGACCGAGAGCGCTGACACGGGTTGGCCGGAGATCGTAGAGTGCGCGCCGCGCGAGGCCGGCCCGGTCCGCGCAGCCCGGAGGCGCACCATGAGCACGAACGGTCCGGTCCCGATCGCCGAGGGGTTGTTCCGCATGGATCCCGCCGGCCCGCGCCTGCTCGCGAGCCGCTGCGCCGCATGCGGCGAGGTGGCGTTTCCCAAGCAAGGGAGCTGCCCGGCGTGCACCGGCAACGAGGTCACCGAGATCGAGCTCTCGACCCGCGGCACGCTCTGGACGTGGACGATCCAGCGCTTTCCGCCGCCGATCCCGTACGTGGCGCCGCCGGGCGGCTTCAAGCCGTACGGGGTGGGCTACGTCGAGCTGCCCGAAGGCGTGCGGGTGGAGGCCCGGCTCACCGAGAGTGATCCGGCGCGGCTCACGATCGGCATGGCGATGGACCTGATCCTCGAGACCGTGGCGGTGCCGGCCGACGGCCGGCACACGGTCACGTTCGCGTTCCAGCCCGCGGCGGAGGGGTCGCGATGAACGTCTCCATCATCGGCCTCGGCCTCTACCCGTTCGGCCGCCACGACGGGGTCTCGGCGATGGAGATGGGGGTCACCGCCGCGCGCGCCGCCCTCGCCGACGCGGGCGTGGGCTGGAAGGACGTCCACCTCGCCTTCGCCGGCAGCCTCGAGACCCTCCAGCCCGACGCGATGATCAAGTACCTCGGGCTCACGGGGATCCCGTTCACCACCCTCTTCAACGGCTGCGCGACCGGCGGCAACCTGATGCTCAACGCCGCCAACGCGATCCTCGCCGGCCAGGGCGACGTGGCGCTGGCGGTGGGCCTCGACAAGCACCCGCGCGGTGCGTTCTCCGTCGGCGCCACGCTGGAGGGCCTGGGCCTCGGCCAGTGGTACGGCACCACCGGGCTCGCCCTCAACCCGCAGTTCTTCGCGATGAAAACCCAGCGCTACATGCACGACCACGGCATCACCGCGGACACCCTGCACCGCACCGCCGTGAAGGCGTTCCAGAACGGCTCGCTCAACCCCAACGCGTGGCGGCGCAGCGAGCTCTCCTACGACGAGGTCGCGAATTCGCCGCTGGTGTGCGACCCGCTGCGGAAGTACCACTTCTGCTCGCCGAGCGAGGGCGCCGCGGCGCTGGTGCTGTGCCGCGGCGAGGTGGCGGCGCGCTACACGTCGAAGGCGGTCCAGGTCCGCGCCGACGTGTTCCGGACCCGGCTCTACGGCGCCTTCGAGACGCTCTCCCCCTCGAAGCCGGTGAAGGACGTCCCCTCGCCCACCGTGCAGGCGTCGCGGGCGGCGTTCGAGATGGCCGGTGTCGGCCCCGAGGACGTGGGCGTGCTCCAGGTCCAGGACACCGAGGTCGGCCACGAGGTCATGCACCTCGCCGAGAACGGCTTCTGCAAGGACGGCGAGCAGGAGAAGCTGGTGCGCGAGGGCGCCACCGCGATCGGCGGCAAGCTGCCGGTCAACACCGACGGCGGGCTGATGGCCAACGGCGAGCCGATCGGGGCGTCCGGACTGCGGCAGATCTACGAGGTCTGCGTGCAGCTCCGCGGCGAGGCCGGCGCGCGCCAGGTCCCGGGCGCGCCCAAGGTGGGCTACACGCAGGTTTACGGATTCCCCGGCGTGAGCTGCGTGACCGTGCTCAGCCGGTAACCTGGAGAGCCGCGTCTCGGCTGCGAGGGACCGCAGCCCTCCACGGCGGATCCCAAGGCCTGGAGGGCCGCGATCCTTCGCGGCCGCGGCCCGCATCGCGGCTGCGAGGGACCGCAGCCCTCCACGGCGGATCCCAGGGCCTGGAGGGCCGCGATCCTTCGCGGCCGCGGCCCGCGTCTCGGCTGCGAGGGACCGCAGCCCTCCACGGCGGATCCCAGGGCCTGGAGGGCCGCGATCCTTCGCGGCCGCGGCCCGCGTCTCGGCTGCGAGGGACCGCAGCCCTCCACGGCGGATCCCAGGGCCTGGAGGGTCGCGATCCTTCGCGGCCGCGGCCCGCGTCTCGGCTGCGAGGACCGCAACCCTCCACGACGGATCCCAGGGCCTGGAGGGTCGCGATCCTTCGCGGCCGCGGCCCGCGTCTCGGCTGCGAGGGACCGCAACCCTCCACGACGGATTCCGAGGCCGTGGAGGGCCGCGATCCTTCGCGGCCGCGGCCCGCGTCTCGGCTGCGAGGGACCGCAACCCTCCACGACGGATTCCGAGGCCGTGGAGGGCCGCGATCCTTCGCGGCCGCAGCTCCAGCCGGTCGCGCAACCGGGCCGCCGAGCCGAGTCAGCGAGGCCGCCGCCGCGGTATAAGCCATCCGATGGCTCCCACCCCCGAACCGCGAACCCCATCCGCCGCGGGCGTCTCCGGCCCCGGCCGCCCTCACGGTGCCGGACCGCCGAGGGAGAAGGAGCGGTTCGCGTGCCATCGAGCGCTGCGCTGTCCGTAGCCCGTGCATTCCGCTCCGACGCCGCGGTGCTGTTCGGTCTGGGCCTCGCCGAGAGCCTCTTGCTCTCGGTGACCTACAAGAACCTGCGCGCGCTCAGCCTGAACGTGATCTCCGCGCCGCTCCTGTGGGGCGGCCTGCTCTTCCTCACAGGACTGGGGAGCCTCCGACGCCCGCTGCGGTTCCGCGGCGAGCTCGCCGCGATGGCGGCGGCACTCGGCGTGGTCTGGACGCTCTTCGCCCGCCACGCGCTGCGGCCCGAGTTCGTGATGGAGTGGGAGCCCGCGATCAACTTCATCGGGGTGAACTCCGGGCAGGTCGCGGCGGGCTTCGGCTTCGTGGGGCTGGTGTTCTGCTGGGTGGCCGGTGCGTTGGTGTCGAGCGCCACGGTGCGGCTCGGAGGGGCTGCGTCGTCGAACCGCGGTTATGCGCTCATCCTGCTGGGCTTCACCGCCGGTGCGCCGGCCATGTACGGCCTCGACGCGACGTTCGGCCACCTGCCGGCGGCGGGCGTGGCCCTCGTGGCTTCGCTGCTGATGCTCGGCGTGCACGCGGGGCGGCCCCGCGAGGCGGGTCTGGGCCTGGTCGTTCTCGTGGCTTCGGTGTGGGCGGCGGGCCCGGCGGTGCGCGACGGCGCGGCACGGCTCTGCGCGCCGCGACCCCTCGACGGCGGGCGCTACCTGGGCGGCGATTGGTCGCCCTACCACCGCACCGACTTCTGGCAGACGAGCGACGGGTGCGTGACCGGCTTCTACAACGGCCTCATGATCTGGTGGGCTTGTCCCGACGCACCGCGGATCGGCGAGCGCCTCACCGCCTTCCCGCTCGAGCCGCACGACCGGATGCTGGTGATCGGCGTGGGTGGTGGGCGCAATCTCTCGCAGTACCTCGCGGTTCCCGACGTACGCATCGACGCCATCGAGATCGAGCCGGTCGCGGTCGAGTGGTTTTCCGGCCGGCTCAGCGCGCTGAACGGCGGCGTGTTCCTCGATCCGCGGGTCAACGTCGTCGCCGGCGAGGGCCGCCGTTTCCTGCGCGATGCGGCCGATCGCTCCTACGACGTGATCGTGCTCGAGGGAAACGACGCCTCGACCCACCTGCTGCAGGGCACGGTGGTGCCGATCGAGAACTACCTCTACACCCGCGAGTCGTGGGAGCTCGCCTTCTCCAAGCTCGCGCCCGACGGCTTCGTGGTCGCGACCTTCAGCGAGTGGAACGTCGCGGAGATGCCGCGGGTGCTGGCCGCGCTACCCTCCAGCGCCGCGTTCTCCGTCTACCGGCTCACCTCGGAGCTGCAGTTCCGGGAGTATCTGCCCCTCACCCACCTCGTCGTCTACGACCGTTCGCGGGCTTTCACGCCTCCGAGCGCCCCGGACATCGTCGTCCTCGAGGCTCCGGCCGCCGCGCCGCCGGCGCTCGCCCTGACCGACGATCGCCCCTTCTGGGGTGAGCTATCGGGGATCTGGAAGCCGGCGGCGGCGTTCTTCGTTGGTGCCGGCGTGCTCGGGGTCGTGATCGGGCTCGCGCTCCGGACCGGAGTGGAGCGCACCGGGGTGTGTTTCGCCGCCGGCCTGCTCTCGACGCTGTGGGAAATGCTGCTGGTGAGCCGCGCCGCGGGCGCCTTCGGGAACACGGCCGCGGGCGGCGTGCGGCTGATCTCGCTCTTCCTGATCGGGTCGCTGGTCGACAACGTCCTCATCGATGCCCGCGGCGCGCGGGCGTTCCGGGCGCTCGCGGCGGTGGGTGCCGTGGCCCTGGTGGCGTTCTGCGTGGGGGCCGGCGCTTCGCCGGGACCGGTGATGGCGAGCGTCTTCGCGCTGGGAGTGGGGATGGCCTCCGGCATCCTGTGGGGCTTCGTGTTGCACGTGACGCCCGCCGAGGCGATCCGCAGGAACTACATCGTCGACCTCCTCGGCGGACCGCCCGGGGCATTCCTGGCGTTCGTGGTGCTGCCGATCGCGGGGTTCCGGGGTGCGGCCACCGGCGCCGCGATCGCGCTCGCCGCGTCGTGGCTCTTGGTGCCGCGGCTGCTGCGCGGGCGCGGCTGAGCCGGACGCACCCTCCGCCGCGGGCGCCGCGATCCGTTGATTTCGCCGGGTCCCCCGACCACGATATCGATGATGTCAGCGAGGACGTGGCGAGCGGCTGGGCGGCTGCTGCTGATACTGGTCGCGGGGGCGAGCGCCGCGTGCTCCTCCCCATCGTCCGCGCCGCCCGACTCGCAGCCCCGGCTCGCAGCGCTGGGCCGCGACATCGTCGACCCCGCCGGCCGGGTCGCGAAGCTGCGCGGGGTGAACCTGGGCTCGTGGCTCTTCCACGAGAACTGGATCTCGAACGTCGACTATCCGCTCCACGGCCGCGTCCACGTGCTGGCGCCGGAGAGCGGGATCGCCGCCGAGGTGGACGCCGCGCTGCGCGAGGTCGGCCCGTCGGGCGCCGAGAGCTGGCTCGATCGCTTCCGAGAGGCGCTCGCCGCGCGCATCGGCGCCGAGCGCAGCGACGCGTTCCTCGCCGAGGTCGCCCGCTACCCGGTGGTGTTCGACGACTCCGGACCGGGCCATGCGCGAGCTCCTCGAGGAGCGCTTCGGGATCGACGGCCGCGACGAGCTCCTCGACACCTTCTGGGGAGCCTGGATCCGCGAGGCCGACCTCGCGTGGGTGGCGGGCCAGGGCTTCAACGTGGTGAGGGTGCCGATGACCTACCGCAGCCTGGTGATCGCCTCCGACCGCACCACGCCGGACGCGCTGGTGTGGAACGAGGCCGCCTTCCGCCGCCTCGACGAGCTGCTCTCGTGGTGCGACCGCTACGGCCTCTACGCGGTCCTCGACCTCCAGGAGTCGATCGGCGGCCACAACGACTACGCCGGCCTCCCGAGCTCTACACCAACCCCCGCAACCAGGAGCTGACGGTCGCGCTGTGGGAGGAGGTCTCGCGGCGCTACGCCCGCCGCTCGGTGGTCGCGGCCTACAGCCTCCTCGCCGAGCCCTTCGGCGCTCCCGACACCGCCGCGCGCGACGCCCTGTACGACCGCCTGGTGAAGGCGATCCGCGCCCGCGGCGACGACCACCTGCTCGTGATCCACGACGGCTTCTTCGGGCTCGGCACGCTGCCGCAGCCCGAGGACTTCGGCTGGACGGGGGTCGTCTACTCGACCCACATCTTCGAGTTCGGGGTCGGCACCACCCTCGAGTACCAGCTCCTCTTCGCGCTCTACGACGTGCTCTTCAACCAGGCCCAGGCGCGCCAGCAGGTCCCCTACTACATCGGCAGCTTCTCGACCTTCGAGGACGCCGACTTCGCCTACCGCGGCGCCGAGCTCGCCACCGCGCTCTTCAACCACTCGGGGTGGTCGTGGTCGGCGTGGACGCTCAAGCGAATCGACGATCCCATCGACCAGCAGCTCTTCGGCACCACCACCTCGTGGGGCGTGCTGGGCCGCTCGAGGCGCCGTTCGAGCGACCGGACCTCTACCGGGACTCGTTCGACACGCTGGCGCGGAAGCTCGGCGCCTACGCGGAGCTGGCGCTGGCGCCCAACGAGCGCCTGCGCGCGATCCTCGCGAGCGCCGCCGCGGCGCCGTGAGCCGAGCCACCCGCGCCCGGCTGGCGCGCACGGCTCCGATGGTGCTGGCGCTCGGTCTGGGGTGCTCGTCGGGCGGTGCCGCGCCAGCGCCCCCCGCCGCCGACACGGCCTGGCCCATGCACACGATCGACGACCGCTTCCGCGGTTCGAACGCACTCGGCCCCGGCGACGTGAACGGCGACGGCCTCACCGACTACGTCACCAACTACGAGTTCGACCAGCGCTACGTGATCGCGATTCATCCACCGCGCGGCACCGACCCGCGGCTGCGGTGGCCGACGGTGATCGCCCACCAGCCGCCGGTGCTCGCCGACGGCGAGCAGTTCGACTCGGAGAGCGCCTCCCTCGCCGACCTCGACGGCGACGGGAACCTCGACGTGGTCGCCACCCAGGGTGGTCACGTGACGCCGTTCTGGGAGGGCTACGCGCCGGGCGTGCGGATCGTGTGAGGACCGCCGCCGGAGCGCGTGCTCGATCCGGCGGCCTGGGTGGACGGTGGCCGGGTCCCGGCTACCGTGGGCGTCGGCCACCTGCTCTGGCAGGTGCCCTACGACGTGAACGGCGACGGTGCCGTCGACGTGCTGTTCGGCGGACGGGTGCTCTTCGACACCGGCGCGCGCGGCGGCGTGCGCTGGCTCGAGGCACCCGCCGATCCCGCGCGGCGCCGCGACCTGGGAGCGTGGTCGCAACACGCCATCGACGCCGACCAACTCGACGGCCACGGGTTCGTCCTCGAGGACGTCGACGAGGACGGCGATCCCGACCTCGTCGACGCCAACGCGGACTTCGACACGCCGGAAGACCAGGAGACCGTCCACTGGTACGAGAACCCGGGCGCCGGAAGCGCGGCGCAGCGCGAGCCGTGGCCGAAACACGCCCTTTACCAGGGGCCCGAGCTCGACCCGAAGCCGCAGCTCGCGGCGGCCGACCTCGACGGCGACGGACGCCGCGACCTGCTCACCGCGTCGCGCGACGCGATCTGGTGGTTCCGCAAGACCGCGGCGCAGCCGCCGCGCTTCGAGCGGGTGGTGATCCCCAAGCCACCCGAGGCCACGTACTTCCAGCGGCCGATCCGCGTGGGGGACGTGGACGGCGACGGGCGCCTCGACCTGGTCGGGATGCTGGTCCACGAGGACGGCGTGCTGCCGCCCACCACCGTGTCCGCTTTCTGGATGCGGAACGAGGCGCCGCGCGGCGCCGCCCCGGGACCGGGGGACTGGTCCCTTCATCCGATCAAGTGGGGACCCGGCAAGCCGATGCTGATCCCGGCGTTCGGCGAGAAGTGGGACCAGGCCGAGCTCACCGACGTGGACGGCGACGGCGACCTCGACCTGGTCGCGAACTGCGAGGAGTGGTGGCAGGACTGGTTCGACGTGTTGCCGTTCTACACGGCGGGCCGCGACCGACAGAGTGTGGCGGTGGTGTGGTTCGAGAACCGCCTCGGCGAGTCGCCGTGGGCGTTCGCCGAGCGCGACGGCGTGGTGGTCGCCGAGGCCGAGCACGCCACCGACCTCGGCGACGACGCCTGGATCGAGCGGTCGCACTTCGGGGGCGCCGCCGGCGGGCTCTATCTCCACGACCTGCGACGCCTCGACGAGGACGCGCTCGCGATCGAGGCCACCCGCGGAGTCCGCTACGAGCTTCACCTCGAGGGCGGCGACTACCGGCTGTGGGTGCGCCGCTACGTGCCGTCTGCCTGGGGAGCGGTGCGCGGCCGCACGGCGTCCGACTCGGCGTGGGCGCTCGTCGACGGCGAGCCGCTCGGCGCCGGTCCCCTCGACGAGCGCGGCGAACCCATCGATCGCTGGGCCTGGATCGACGTGGGCGGCCCGCTCTCGCTCTCGCGCGGCGCCCACCAGCTCACGCTCCGCCCCCGCGAAGGCGGCTACGCGATCGACCGCTGGCTCCTCGCCCGCGACCCGGGCTTCGAGCCCGAGGGCGAAGGCCCGCGCGAGACGAGCGCCGACCCCTAGGGCCTCGCGGCGAGCGATTGGAATCGCGCCCGCTGCTGGCGGGGGCACGGAGGCCCCCGCACTACGAAATCGGCTCGTGATTCGTGGTCGCAGCGACGGGGGCTCCGTCCCCCGTCGCGGGCTCTCGGTTCGCGCCTGCGGAGAGGCGTGTCCCGTCCCCGACATCGGCTCGTGATTCGTGGTCGCAGCGACGGGGGCTCCGTCCCCCGTCGCGGGCTCCTCGGTTCGCGCCTGCGGGAGGCGTGTCCCCGTCCCCCGACATCGGCTCGTGATTCGTGGTCGTAGCGACGAAGGCTCCGTCCCCCGTCGCAGGCCCCCCGATTCGCGACGAAGCGACCGGTGGCGGCGCGCTCAGCCGGACCGGATCCGGCGGGTGAGCTCGCGGTGCCACGCGACGTCGGACCACGGACCCTCGAAGTGGGGCTGCGCGAAGTTGGACGTGCAGATCCCCGTCCAGCCGCGCTCGATCGCGGCGCTCGCGCCTTCCCGGCACACGTCCTTCACCCACTCCCACTCGGAGGCGTCGTCGAGCGTTCCCACGTCGTCGTAGTTGATCGGTCCCCACGCCTCGGTGGTGAGGATCGGCAGCCCGCGCTCGCGCGACCACGCGCTCCAGCCGTCCATGAGCGCGCGCAGCTTGGCGAGCCAGCCCTCGCGGTCCCCGAAGTAGAGCGTCGGCGCCGTCGACGTGTGCAGCGCGAGCGAGCCCGGCAGTCCCAGAAGGAGGAAGAGCTGCCCCGAACGCAGCAGGAAGTCGGGGTCGTTCGAGAGCCAGATGTGGACCTCGGCGAGGTCGAGGGAGCGGGTGTCGAGATTCCGGAACTTGGGGCCGACCGTTCCGCCCTCCACCGAGAACGTGTAGCGCAGCTCGGGATAGGCGTCGCGGAGCGGGCCGATCCCCTCGTCGAGGTAGCTCTGGACGTGCGCCGTGGCGGCGGCGGACCACGGCAGGAGCACCGGCAGCGGGTTCGTGATCGGTGCGCCGAAGATCGCCGGGTAGGCACCGCGCGCCCAGGTGGGCAGCGGGAACTCGTTGCACAGATCCACCCACTCGACGAGGTCGAGGAGCCGCTCGTCGGCGAGGAAGTCGAGGGTCTCGCGCCACACCCGCGCCAGATCGGCCGGTGTGACGACGGTCTCGGCGCGTCCCAGCGTGTCGTCGCAGAACCACGTCGAGAGCCCCACCCGCAGGCCGCGGGCGCGGACCTTGCGCAGGAACTCGGCCAGCGAGCGGCGCGGCTCGACCTCGACCGGCTGGTGGTTTCCCCAGAAGAAGAGCGGCGCGCGCGGCGTGATCGTGAAGCGCTCGACCCGGGCGCCGTCCGCGCCGGCGGCGATCAGGTGCGGGAAGACATCGAGGCGGATGCAGTCGTAGCCACGCTCGGCGAGCGCGTCGAGCGCCACGTCCCAGTCGGCGTATTCGGCCTCGGGGGCGGCGCGGCGCACCAGCCACGAGAACTCCCACATGGTGATCGCGAGGCGCCGCCCCGAGGGCGCGCCCGCGCCGTCGCCCCCGCAGCCGCCGAGCCCGGAGAGCGTGAGCGCGCCGAGCGTCGCGCCGCCGGCACGGAGGAAGCGGCGGCGGTTCACGGCACGCGAACCGCCGTCGCGGGCGACGCGGGCGTTCCGGCCGAGGGCCGGCCCGTGCCCCCGCTGTAAAGCACTTGCTCTACAAAATCGTAAAGCACTTGCTCTACACTTTTTGTAAAGCTAAAGCTCCACAGCCGATTTTCGCGCGATGAAGCGGGAAAATGGGCCTTCCAGGTGCATCTGGATCTGGTTTTCACGGGGGCTATCGGGGCCAATCCGGTACGATTTCGGCTCACGTTCGGGGCAGAATCCGGGCGCGCTCGATGCGGAACTTCACGCGCTCTCCCACCCTCGGCGCGCCGCTCGCGGGGACGGTGGCGCGGATCGTGAGGCGCTCGAGCGCGAGCGTCAGCTCGACGCGGCTGCCGAGGTAGCCGCGCGCCTCGACGGTGCCGGCGAACGGCCCCTCGCCGAGCACCACGTGCTCGGGGCGAAACGCCATCACCACCGGCTCGACGGTGGGCAGCGGGCGCGGCGCGGTCACGCTCATGCGCACCCCGCCCACCGTCTCGACGTCGAGCTCGGGCCCCTCGGGCAGGTGGCGCACGGCGCTCACGGGCAGCTCGTTCACGGCGCCGAGGACCTCCGCGACGTAGAGGTCGGCGGGCTCCTCGTAGAGCACCGCCGGCGCCGCGACCTGCGCGATCCGACCCGCGCGCATCACCGCCACCCGGTCGGCGGTGGCGAGGGCCTCGCTCTGGTCGTGGGTGACGAGCAGCACCGTGACCCCGAGGCGGGCACGCAGCTCGGCGAGCTCGCCGCGCATCTCCTCGCGCAGCCGCGCGTCGAGGTTCGAGAGCGGCTCGTCGAGGAGGAACACCTTCGGCTCGCGGACGATCGCCCGGCCGAGCGCCACGCGCTGCTGGCCGCCCGAGAGCTCGTGGGGATAGCGCAGCGAAGCCCGGTGAGCTGCACCAGGTCGAGGGCGCGCGCGGCCTTCTCCGCGGCGTCCGTCCGATCCATCCCCCGGAGCCGCAGCGGATACACGACGTTCCCGAGCACGGTCTTGTGCGGCCACACCGCGTACGACTGGAACACCATGCCGAGCCCGCGCTCCTCGGGCGGCACGTGCACGCGCGGCCCGTCGACCACCCGCTCGCCGATCCGGACCTCGCCGGCGTCCGGCGTCTCGAGCCCGGCGACGATCCGGATCAGCGTCGACTTGCCGCACCCCGATGGGCCGAGCAACGCCACGAACTCGCCGTCCGCCACCGCGAGCGACACGTCTTGCAGCACGTTGACGATGCCGAAGGTCTTGGCGATCGCGGTGAGCGTGATCGAGGCCACGTGCGCGGTTCCCCGGGGCTCAGGCCTTGGGCAGCGCGGCCGCCGCGCCGCGTGCGCGCGGCGAGCGCACCGCGCGCAGCGCGAGCTGGCCGGCGAGGGTCGCGGCCACCAGCACCGTCGCCACCACCGCCGCCGCGGGCGGATCGGCGTACGACTGCAGCTCGAAGAGCACGGTGCCGATCACCGACGTGCCCGGCCCCACCAGGAGCACCGACATGGTGATCTCGGAGAGCACCGGCAGGAAGACCAGGAGCCACGTGGCCGCGAGCGCGGGCGTGATGAGCGGCACCACCACGTCGATCGCGGCCCGCGCCGGCCGCGCACCCGAGACGCGCGCCGCCTCCTCGAGCGTGGGATCGAGCTGGGCGAGCGCGCTCGCCGTGGTGCGCACGCCGAACGAGAGGTACTTCACCACGTACGCCACCGCGAGCGCCGCCGAGCCGGCGAAGAGGTCGACGGCGATCGTGAGGCGGTCCGCCACGATGAACCGCACCTCGCGCGACCATGCGAAAAGCAGCCCCATCGCCAGAACCGTCCCCGGCACCGCGTAGGGCGCGTTGGCGAGCGCCTCGATGGCGCGCGTCGCGAGCCCGGGGCGGCGCCGCCGCGCGTAGCCCACGATCGCGCCCACCACGGTCGCGAGGCTCGCCGCCAGCACCCCGAGCCACACGCTGCGCGCCAGCGCCGGCGGGGTCTCGTGGTTGGTCACGAGCACGCACGTAGCTCGAGAGGCCCCAGTTCGCGGGGCCGAAGCCGCTGCCCACGACTCGATGAGCGACACCAGCACCAGCGTCGCGACCGGCATCACCACCGCGATCCCCACGGTGAGCGCGAGCGCGCCGTGGACGGTAACGCGGGCGCCGCGGCCGAGCTGGATGAGCCGCGGCCGCTGGCTCTTGCCGGTGACCACCGCGCGCCTGCGCTCGCCGCGCGCCGCGAGCCCGCCGAGCGCCGAGACCGCGAGCGACACCGCGAGCAGCACCAGCGCCAGCGCCATCGCGTCGGCGAGGCTCTTCTCGCCGCCCACGTTGACGAGGTTCACGATCGCGGTGGTGAGCACGAACACCCGCCGGCTACCGCCGGTGCCGAGGAGATAGGGCACGCCGTAGGCCGCCGCCGCGAGCAGGAACACCAGCACCGCGGCGGAGGCGATCGAGGGCGCGATGAGCGGCAAGGTGATCTGGCGCAGCGCGCGTGCCGGGCTCGCGCCGGCGATCCGCGCCGACTCCTCGAGCGAGGCGTCCATGCGCTCGAGCGCCGCCGCCACCGGCAGCAAGATCAGCGGGAAGAACGAGAGCCCGAGAACCCACACGATGCCGGCCAGGCCGTAGATGCCGAAGACCGGCGCGTCGGCGCCGAGGGCCTCGGCGGCCTGGTTGAGGAGGCCGGTGCGCGGGTTGGCGAGGTCGATCCACGCGATGCCCCACAGATAGGGTGGAACCGCGGCCGGCAGGCTCAGCAGCGCGCGCCACAGCGCAGGCCTCGCCACGTCGAGGCGCGTCAGCGCGAGCGCGAGCGGCACGCCGAGCGCCACCGCCAGCGCGGTGGAACCCGCGGCGGTCTCGAGGGTGGCGAGGAGCGCTTGCCGGCGCTCGGGCTCGGCGAGCGAGCCGAGCCAGCCGAACGCGTGGATCGTCCCGGGGAAGCCGAGTGCCCGCGCGACCACCACGCCGAGCGGCAGCGCCGCGAAGAGCAGCAACCCCACCGCGATCGCGCCGAGCACGGCCGCCGGGAGCGCGCCCGCGAGCCGCTTCACCGCTGCACCACGGTGTTGAAGGTGGTGCGGATCTCCTCGGCGCGCGCGCCGACCTCAGCGACCAGCTGGGGCGTCCAGCGCGGCGCCGTCGCATAGAGCTCGGTGAGCGGAGGCGCGCCAGCGGGCGGCGCGATCGCCGGATCGGGCGCGTGCATGTCGCCGCGCACGATCGCGGCCTCGCCGTCGGGCGACGTGAGCAAGTCGGCGATCGCCTTGGCCGCCACCGGGTTGGCGCCGCCGCGCAGGATCGCGCCGGGACCGGGCACCAGGATCGCACCGTCGGACGGGACGACGAAGTCGACCGGTGAGCCCTTGCGCTTCGCCACCAGGATGTTCTCGAGCAGGCACGCGCCGGCGCTGAACTCGCCCGCCGCGACGCGGTCGAGGACCGTCGAGTTGCCGCCGGTCGCGATCACGCCGCGCGCCCGGAGCCCGCGGAAGTAGTCCCAGCCGAGGCGCCGCTCGAGGAACGCGATCGTCGAGAAGAAGGTCCCCGAGGCGAGCGGGTCGCCGAGGATCACGCGCCCCGCGAGCGCCTCGCTTCCCAGGTCGGCGAACGAGCGCGGCGCGGTCTGCGCCGTCAGCAGCCGCGTGTTGTAGATCAACACCATCGTCGAGACGCGGGTGGGGAACCACGCGCCGTCCGGGTCGAGCCACTCGCGCGGCGCCCGCAGCGCTCCGGGCGGCACGTACGGGACCAGCGCGGCGCCGCGCTCGAGCCGCGCGTAGTGGAACGGGTCCGAGGTCAGCAGCAGATCGGCGCGGCTGCCGCCGGCGGCGAGCTCGCCGTCGAGGCGCGCCGCCACCTTCTCGCTGCCGGCCACGAACCACTGCGGGTTCACTCCGGGCAAGCGCTCGCGGATCAGCCGGTCGAGGTCGTCGACGACGTGGCGATAGAGCGAGGTGTAGATCCACACCTCGCCGCTCGCCAGGCCCGTGAGCTCGCTCGCGCCGGCGCGCTTGGCGCCGGGCGGCCCGAACTCCACCCGGCAAGCCGCACCGGCCGCGAGCAGCAGCACGGCGAGCGCGACCCGGCGCGGCATGGGGTGACGAGCGTGGGGCATCGGCGGGTTCATAACACGGCCGGCCGCCGTGGGCCCGTGACGATCCGATGACACGCTCGCGGCGCGTGCCCGCCCGGGCTGGAGCGCGGCCGCTCCGTCGGCCGCCAGGGATCGCGCGCGGGGTCGGCGACGGAGCGCCGACGCTCCAGGCCTTCGGGGGAACCGATCGTCCTGCGAGCGAGGGCGTTGCACCGCCGATTGTGTGGTTGCGCGGCGCGATCGGCCGCGCGGGCTGGAGCGCGGCCGCTCCGTCGGCCGCCAGGGATCGCGCGCGGGGTCGGCGACGGAGCGCCGACGCTCCAGCCGTTCGGGGGAACCGATCGTCCTGCGAGTCGCCGTACCGCAGCGCGGGTCAGTGCGCCGGCGGGAGCGTCCACTGGTCGACGACCAACCCCGCGTCGGGCGCGACCGTGTGGCTCGCGGGTCCACCCGGCCCCGCCCCCGGCGAGATCCATCCGGCGGGGACGTTGCCGAACACCCGCCGCAGCGGCTGCAGGGGCTGCCGGCGCCGATCGTCCTCGGCGTTCACGCCCGTACGGGGCTCGAGCGCGGCCACCGTCAGCCCGCCCTTGCCGTCCGGGTGGTGGCACGACAGGCAGAACGCGTTCCGCGACGAATCCGGGCGTGGCGCCCCGTAGCGCAGCGGTCCCTCGGGGAAGTGGATCGCCTCGCGCACCGAGACGGTGCCCGCCGGGACGTGATGGCGGGCGCGGAAGTCGCGCTGGTAGTCGTGGACGCACGCATGAAGCGGCGCCGGACCGGACGACCCGCCCCCCGCCGCAGCGTGGACTCGCTCGTGCATCTCGGCCGGATAGAGCGCGGCGAGCGCAGCCCACTCGGCGTTGCCCTCGACGCGCACCAGGGTGCCTGCCGCATGGTTGCACGCGACCTCGAGGTCGACCGGCTGCGCGAACACCTTGAAGTCGTCGACCCAGCCCCGGACCCCGGACCCCGGCGCGGCGCCGAGCGCGGCGCCCACCACCAGATCGCCCGGCACGAGCTCGAAGAGCGTCGTGCCCGCCTCCACGACCGCGAGCGGAAAACCGTCGTGGAAGACCTCGACCCGGGTGAGCCCGGCGCGGACGTTGAACCCGAGATGGGTGAAGCCGCCCTCGATCGCCCTGGGCAGCGCGATCGCGGCGATCTCCGAGCCGTCCTTGCCGAGCACCAGCGCGGAGCCGCCCCGCACCTCCACGGCGCTGCCGTCCGGGAAGGTCAGCACGCGCGCGGTCCGCTCGCCGAGCCCGCGCAGCTCGAGGAACAGCCCCACGTACCAGTCCGCGCCGCGGACGTCGCGCGGCTGCGCGGCGACCGGGTAGCGGATCCGGTTGCTGCCGTCGAGCCAGAAGCCCTTGCCGTGCACGCCGCCCATCGCCACCGGCTCGATGCGGCCGGTGTACGCGGGGACCTCGCCGTAGGCGGGGACCACCCAGCGCTCGGGCAAGGTGGTCGCCGCGTTCTGGACGTGGACGTCGGCGGCGAAGAACGAGCCGAAGAGCGCGTGCTCGAGGCCGTTCCAGTAGCGCACCAGCGCGTAGTACTGCGGCGGGGTCACGAACTGGAAGGTGGTGGTGACCGAGGCCTGCATGTTCGAGACGACGAAGGCGTCCGGGTTCAGGTAGTCGTCGAACGCGACCTCGTCGGTCGCGACCCCGGTGCTCATCAGCCACACCACGTCGCGCGGCGTGCCGGGCACCAGGTTCGGCGCGGCGTTGAGCACGTTCTGGACCGAGTCGAGGACGTTCGCGTTGCCCGTGAACCCCGCCGGCAGCACCCGGTCCCCCGCGATCCGGCCCGCGCCCACCCGCACCTCGGACGGCCCCACGCCCGCGCTCTCGTAGAGGGTCACGTAGCGATGGCCCGCGGGGTCGACCGGCAGCGCCCAGTCGTGGGGATTGATCAGGGAGTCGAGCAGCACGAACTTCCCGTGGGTCCACAGCCCGGCGACCATGTAGCCCCGAGTCCAGCCCGAGGACTCGCCGAGCTCCTCGCAGCCGTCGAACACGCAGCGGCGGGGATAGGCCTCCGCCGGGGTGTCGGTGAGGCGGTCGGGGATGCCGCCGAGGAACAGGTTGGTGCCCTCGCGGTCCACCCAGGGATAGGTACCGCCGACCTCGTAGCCGTCGGGGATCGGGTGGCCCTCCGCGTCGCGCAGCGGGTACGCGGCAAGCCCGTAGCGCCCCACCATGTGCGGGTCGAACGGGGCGTGGGAGATCGGATGGAACGCGCTCCAGCCGCGCACGTCGCAGGGGGCGCTCGCGTCGGGGAGCACCGAATAGAGCATGTCGTAGAGCTGGACCAGGGTCTCGCCGGTCTCGGGGTTCGTCCCCTCGCGGGGGAAGCGGTTCACGCGACCGGTCAGTAGCCGCCCGTCCTGGGTCACGGCGGTCTCGGTCCACTCCGGCGTGTTGGGGATGAAGGCGCCGCGGACCGGCGTGCCGAGCGTGACGTCCGCGATCCGCGCGTCGGCGGTCTTGGGATGCTCGACCTCGACGTGGAGCGGAGTTCCCCACAGGTGCGCTCCGCTCGCCTGCACGGTGCTGTTGACGACGACGACGTCGTAGCAATCCCGCGCCAGGCCGGGGCCGCACGCGTAGGGATTCGGGCGCTCGCCGGGACGCGGGAACTCCTCGGTGGGATCGCAGATCGCGTGGTGGCCGGTGAGGATGTTGTCGTCCGGCTGGAACGGCACGCGCCACGGGGTGGTCGAGGCGAAGATCTCGGCGCCGGGGGGACCGTCGAGGAACGGCGCCGTGAGCTTCTCGGGAACGAACAGCGAGAGCCGGATCTCGGAAGCGCCGCCCTGGACCTGGACGGTCACTCGCCCGTCGTAGGTCGTGCGGTTGGGTGGAAGCTCGGGGCTGGTGAAGCGGTCGCCCGCCACCCGCGACACGTCGCGGACGATCCGCGGCGCCTCCGGGCGGCTCGCCTGGCACCCGGCCAGGGTGCTGACCGCCACGCCGGACGCCAGCGCGATCGCCAGTGCGCGCGGGCGGCGACGCCACGGCCTACGGGGAGCGACCGAGCTCACGTCGCTGGCCCTCGACCCCTTCGGTCCTGGCGCGAGATGGGTCCGCTACCTCACGGCGCCGGGCAGCCGATGCCGTTGTAGGCGCACTGGACGCTCGCGTCGTACTTGGTGTGGTTGTACGGGTCGTTCTGCCACACGGTGGGCAGGTCGAGCCGCGGAACCGAGGTGCCCAGCGTCGCGTTCATGGCGTCGGTGAGCCCCACCACGGTGCCGCCGTTCATCGTCTGGGACAGGTGCAGGTGGTCCATGCTGAACACACCGCCGTACCGGGTGAAGCGCCGCTCGAGCGGCTCGCCGCCCGGGCCGAGCTCGTATTCGTAGAAGAGGTCCTGGGTGAGGTAGTCGCCATCGAGCCCATGCGTGAGGTCGGGCTGGTTGCCCTCGAAGATGAGGCGCTGGTTGGTGAGGGAGTCCACCATCACGAGGTTGTTGGGGCGGCCGGCGATCGCGAACGCCTGCTGGAAGAGGTCGTAGAGGGCCATCAGGTTGGCGTCGATCTCCTCGGCGAACTGGTCGTCGGCGCCGCCGGGCTCGCCGCCCTGCCCCGACGACGACGCCGACGGCCACGGCATCGTGCCGAGCAGGACCGCCTTCGGGTTGTCGCTCGGATCGTCCGCGCCGACGATGTTCGCGATCACCTGCGCCGTGAGCTCGTTGCGGGCCGGGTCGAGCGGCAGGATGTCGATGAGGCCGTTGCCATTGGTGTCGGCGGACGCGGGGATGACACCCAGCGCGATCCAGTCGACGACGTAGCCGTCCTTCTTGTCGCCGAGCGCCGCCATCACTTCCTTCAGCTTCTCGACCGAGCTGATCCCGGCGGAGTTCGCGGCGCCCGGGCAGGCGAGCGTGGGATCACAGGTCTCGAACATGCCCTCGTAGGGCTGGTAGGTGCGCGTGAGCGTGCCGTCGGTGGAGACGAGCGGCACTCGCCACGCGCCGTCGTTGGTCCCCGCCGGGCACGGCGTGCCCTGGTAGTACTGGCTGTTCGAGAGCGCCAGCATCGTGTAGGCGAGCTGGTGGATGAGGTCGTCGAGCGGTGGGTGCGAGAACAGCACCGAGTCGAAGAACCAGTCGTAGCCGATCACCAGATCGGCCGGCGGGCTCATGTCGGCGATCATCTTGACCACCGGCTCACCCGAGCAGAACGGGTTGCGCAGCGTGGCGAGCGGGTCGTTGAAGAAGTCCTGCAGGTAGCTGAACCCGAGCCGGGTGCCGTAGACGAAGCCGTGCATCTGCTCGCCGGGGATCGCCCAGTTGCGGTTCTCGATCTCGCCGTCCTGGAAGAGCCCGCCGACGAGCCCCTTGCCCTGCAGGATGCCGGTGAGGATCTCGTCGATGAGCTGGCCGACCAGGTCGAGGATGGGGATCGAGTCGAGGCTCACGATCACCGGGTCGCAGAGCTCGCCGGGTGCTGGCACGTAGCGCCGGCCCGATGCCGGGATCCAGCACTCGCGCACGCCGTCGCCGACGAAGAGCAGGTCGGTCTCGTTCGGCGACTCGATGGGCGGGATGCCGCCCTCGATCACGATGCGCTGCGGGAAGTAGAGGCCGAGCTGCTGCGCGATGAAGCCCGGGATCGAGTTGATCTGGCCCGGCGGCGCGTAGCCCATGTTGGTGACGCCGGCCGACAGGCTCGGTCCGAAGTTCACGACGTTGCGGAACTCGGGATACGGCGTGTCGAGCCAGGTGAACGCGGCCGGCTTCTCGACCACCGTGCCGAAGAGCCGGGTGTCCTTCACCGACACGTCGACCACGCCCGGCGTCGCGCTGCCCTGCGGCACCGCGGTGAGCGTGGTGTCGTCGACGAGGTGGACGTTGACGGCCTTCACGCCGCCGAAGCGGACCTCGATGTTGCCTTCCATGAGGCCGCTGAAGCCCGAGCCCTTGATCTCGACCGGCTGGTAGCCGGTCAGGGCCATCTCGTCCGGGAGGACGCCGGTCACCGACTGGCAGCCGGCCGCCACCACCAGCGCACACACGATCACCGCGAATCGCACGACGCGTTGCATCACCCCTCCCCCGACCCGCCCGTCGGCGGCCGTCCCGACTCTCGCAACTACTCGATAAGATGGGAAATTCGACCCATCGGGTGAGCGATCGCTCACCACCCGACGATTGTCTCAAATCGGACTCGGGCGTGTAAAGCGCGGGCCCGGCCGGAAGGAGTCCGGGCGATCACTCGGCGGCGGGGATCACGGCCCCGAAAGCACCTCGCGGACCTTGGTGGCCAGCGAGGTGGGCGTGTAGGGCTTCTGCAGGAACGGCACCTCGCTCTGATACACACCGTGGCGCACCACGGCGTCGTCGGTGAAGCCGCTGGTGAAGAGCACCTTCACACCGGGGAACTCCTCGCGCAGCCGGCTCGCGAGTTGCCCGCCGTCCATGCCCGGCATCACCACGTCGGTGATGATGAGGTCGAAGGCCGACCGCTCGTCTCGCACCAGCGCGAGCGCCGCCTCGCCGCTCTCGGCGAGCACCACCCGGTAGCCCTGCCGGGTCAGCATCCGCTCCGCCACCTTGCGCACCGACGGATCATCCTCCACGACCAGCACCGTCTCGGTGCCGCGCTGGCTCTGCGCGTCCATGGCGCCGCCGTCGCGGACCGTGATCGAGTCGTGGACCTCGGGAAAGTCGATGGTGAAGGTCGTGCCTTTCCCTGGCGCGCTCTCGACGTCGACACAGCCGCCGCTCTGGGCGACGATGCCGTGCACCACCGCGAGCCCCAGGCCGGTCCCGCGCCCACGCCCTTTGGTGGTGAAGAACGGCTCGAAGATCCGGGCTCGCACCTCGGGCGACATACCGTGGCCGGTATCTCGAACCCGGATCTGCACGAAGTGCGAGCCTCTGGGTCGCTCGCCTCCGGCAGCGGGGGCTCCGCCCGCCGCCACGCGGCGCGTCTCGATGACGAGGTCGCCCCCCTGGGGCATGGCGTCGCGGGCGTTCACGGCGAGGTTCATGATGACCTGCTCGAGGTGCCCTGGGTCCACGAAGACGTGCCCGAGGCCGGAGCCCAGGTTGGCCGTGAGGGCGATGTCCTCGCCGAGCAGGCGGCCCAGCATGCGCTGCAGGTCGCGGACCACCTGGTTCACGTCCAGCACCCGGGGTTCGAGGACCTCGCGGCGGCTGAAGGCGAGGAGCTGGCGAGTCAGGTTGGCGGCGCGGGCGGCGGCCTCGCTCACCTGCTGCGCGAGGTGGCTGGCCTCGCTCCCCTCCTCGATCTCCATCGACAGGAGCTCGGTGTTGCCGGAGATCACGGTGAGCAGGTTGTTGAAGTCGTGGGCGACGCCGCCGGCCAGCACGCCGATCGACTCCATCTTCTGGCTCTCGTGGATCTGGCGCTCGAGGTCGCGCCGCGCGGTGACGTCCTCGGCGACGCCCGCGATGCGGATCACGGCGCCGCGCTCGTCGCGCACCGGGAACGCGTGATCGCGGATCCAGCGCACTTCGCCGTCCGGTCGCACGATCCGGTACTGCTCGTCGTAGGTGCCGGCGGCCTGCTTCCCGAGCGCGGCCTGCCACACCCGCGCACGGTCGTCGGGATGGACCGCGTCGAGCCACTCGGAGGGGCTCTCGTAGAGCGAGCTCACCGGGCGGCCCCAGATCGCCTCGTAGGCCGGGCTCGCGTAGATGATCTGGCCCTTGTCGACCGAGGTCATCCAGAAGACCTCGTGGATGCTCTCGGCGAGCTGGCGGAAGCGCTCCTCGCTCGCCACGAGCGCGTCCTCGACGCGGCGGCGCTCGCTGACGTCGACGATCGCTCCCATCATCCGCGAGGGTGCGCCGCCTTCCCCATGAACGAGCCTCCCCCGGCCGACGAGACACATCTCACTGCCGTCCGGGCGCAGGTACCGGAACTCCTCGAAGAACGGCGTGCTCTCGCGAACGCAGCGCTCGGCGACGGCGCGCATGCGGGGTTGATCGTCGGGATGGATGAACTCGATGAAGCTCGACACCCGGCCGCCGTCGCTCTCCTCGAGAGCGCGGCCGAAGAGCACCTCCGCGGACTCGTCCCACCACGACTGGTCGGTGGCCGGGTCGTACGACCAGGTACCGATCCGACCCCCCTCGAGCGCGGCTTCGAGGCGCGCCTTCGACTCGCGCAGCTCCTCGGTGGCGCGGACGCGGTCGGTGATGTCGTGGGCGATGCCGATGACCTTGAGCGGGATCCCGGAGCGCCCTCGAACGTCACCCGGGCCTGCTCGTGGACGTGCCGACCTCGCCGCTCGGCAGCACCACGCGGTGGTCGATCGAGTACCCGCCGCCCTCGCGCAGCGCGTCCGCGAACGCTTCCTCGACGCGCGCCCGGTCCTCGTCCGGCACCCGCTGCGGAACAGCTCGTCGACGAGACCGGGCTGGCCGGGCTCTAGCCGAAGATCCGGTAGCACTCGTCGGACCACCGCATGGGGTCGCGCTCGGGGGCGGCGAAGATGTCGATGTCGAGCTCCCAGCTCCCGAAGCGCGCCAGCCGCTGCGCCGCCTCCATGTTCTCGGTGGCCAGGCGGAGCTCCTCGGTGGCGCGGGCGCGCTCGGTGATCTCGCGTGCGATGCCGAGGACCTGATCAGGTGCTGCTGGTCGTCGTACATCGGGGTCTTGATGGTCTCGAGGAGGGCGCGGTGGCCGTCGTCGGCGAAGGTCACCCACCTCGTTCAGGCGTGGGCCACCGGCGAGGATCGCGAGCTGATCGTTGGCTCGGAACGACTCGGCGAGGTCGGCGTCGACCAGGTCGAAGTCGGTGTGGCCGAGCAGCTCGCGCTCGCTCTTGCCCATGAACGCCTCGAAGCTCGGATTCGCGTTCACGTACACGCCCGCCGCGTCCTTGAGCCAGACGAGATCGGGGATCGACTTCACGAGCGTTTGCAGCAGCCGTCGCTCGCGCGCCAGTGCGCGCTCGGCCTGGGCTCGCTCGATCGCGTAACGCAGCGAGCGCGCGAGCAAGAGCGGCTCGACGTGGCCCTTCACCAGGTAGTCCTGGGCGCCGCCCTTGAGCGCGGCGACGCCGAGGTCGTCGTCGTCCAGGCCGGTCACCACCACCACCGGCAGCTCGGGAGCCGCATGCCTGAGCCGCTCGAGCGACGCGAGACCGCTCGAGTCGGGCAGCCCGAGGTCGAGGAGCGCCACGTCGAAGGCGTGGGTCCCGAGCGCCGCGATCGCGTCGGCGAGTCGCGACACGTGGGTGACGAGCCCGGTCACTCCGGTCGCCTCCTCGAGGAGCTCGCGGACCACGAACGCCTGGGCCGGGTCGTCCTCGATCAGGAGCACCCGTGCCGTGCCGAGACGCTTCATCGGCTCTCTCGCGGCAGCGTCACGATCGAGAACCAGAAGTCGCCGACGGAGCGCACCACCTCCACGAAGCGCTCGAACTCGATCGGCTTGGTGATGAAGCAGTTGGCGTGCAGGCCGTAGGAGCGCAACACGTCCTCCTCCGCTTTGGAGGTGCTCAAGACGACGACCGGCAGGTCGGTGAGCTCGGCGTCGGCGCGGATCTCGGCGAGCAGCTCCTCGCCGCTCATGCCCGGCAGCTTCCAGTCGAGCAGCACCAGGTCGGGGCGCGCGGCGGCAGCGAACTCTCCGGTCCGGCGCAGGAACGCGAGTGCGGCGCGGCCGTTCGCGACCTCGTGGACCGTGTTCAGCACGCGCGACTCGGCGAGCGCCTCGCGGGTCATCAGCGCGTCGCTCGGGCTGTCCTCGACCAGCAGGATCTCGATGGGTCTCGGCGCGGACGGCATGTTCACCTCGGTGGCGCCCCGCGCGGTGGGTGCGGCACCGGCAGGCTGAAGAGGAACGTGGTCCCGGCGCCTGGGTTGGGCTCGAGCCAGATGCGGCCGCCGTGGCGTTCGATGACCTTCTTGCAGATCGCGAGCCCGATCCCCGTGCCCGGGTACTCGGTGCGGGTGTGAAGGCGCTGGAAGACGCCGAAGACGCGCTCCGAGTACTCGGGCGCGATGCCGATCCCGTTGTCGCGCACCGACACGATCCAGCGCTCGCCGTCGCGACGTGCGCCGACGTGAACGCGCGGTGGCCCGGCGCAGAACTTGACCGCGTTGCCGACCAGGTTCTGGAGCACCGAGGTGAGCTGCGCCGGGTCGGCCTCCACCGTCGGGAGGGCCTCTGGTCACCTCGGCGCCGCGCTCGGCGAGGCTGGTCGCGAGGTTCCGCAGCGCGCCGTCGAGTGCCTCGTCGAGCGCGATCGGGGCGAACCGAGCGCCGCGCGTGCCCACCCGCGAGTACGCGAGCAGGTCGTCGATGAGCTGCTGCATGCGCGCGCTGCCCTCGACGGCGTGGTGGATCAGCTCGTTGGCGCGCTCGTCGAGCCGATCGCGATAGCGCCGCTCGAGGATCGCGACACAGCCGGCGACGGCGCGGAGCGGCTCCTTCAAGTCGTGGGAGGCCACGTACGCGAACTGCTCGAGATCGGTGTTCGAGCGCGCCAGGTCGGCGGTGCGCTCCTCGAGCGCGCGCTCGGCCCGCTTGCGCTCGGTGACGTCGGCCAGCGACAGGATCGCGAGCTCCTGGCCGCTCGGGTCCGTCACGCGCACGCCGCTCGACGTGAAGGTCCGGTCCCAGTCGCCATCCCGGCGGCGCACTCGCATCTCGACACCGGTCACCACCTCGCCACGGATCACCCTCGCCATGGGCCAGCGCTCGGGCGGCACGTCGTCGCCGTCGGACATCGACACCACGAACCATCGCGCGAGGTCGGGGAGAGCCAGCAGCCAGTCCTCGCGGCGCTCGAACCCGAACATCTCCATCGCCGCGCGGTTCCAGTGGACGATCCGCCCGGCGGGGTCGGCGATCACGATGCCTTCGGCGAGGTTCTCGATGATCGTCGCGAGGCGCCGCTCGCTCGCCTCCAGCGCGCCGTTGGCCTCGACCGAGCGCGTGATGTCCTCGCTGAAGACCACGATCCCGCCGACCGCGCCGCCCGGCTCGTGCCACGGCCGCACCTCCCAGCGCAGCCACTGCACCGCGCCGTTGGCGCGCTCGAAGCGATCCGAGTCGGCGGTGATGACCTCGCCGGCGAGCGCCCGGCGGTGCACGTCCTTCCACACCTCGCCGATCTCGGGGAACACGTCGTAGTGGCAGCGTCCCGCGAGGTCGACCTCGCCGAGCCCGTAGTCGGCGAGCCAGCGCCGGCTCGCTGCGAGGTAGCGCATGTCGCGGTCGAACATCGCGATCGCCGCGGGGGCGTGCTCGATGAAGAGGCTGAGCTGATGCTCGCGGTCGGCGAGCGCGCGGGTGAGCCGGCGGCGCTCGGTCACGTCGTGGTTGGTCTCGAGCACCAGCGGCTGGCCGTTCGCATCGGCGATCACCTGCTGGCGGCTCTCGACCTCGATCCGGTGGCCGTCGCGGTGCCTGTGCAGCAGGACACCGCTCCACTCGCCGGCGCGCGCGAGCGCGTCGCGGCGCGCCGCGGCGCCGCCCTCCTCTCGGATGCCGAGCAGCTCGTGCGGCCTGCGCCCGAGCGCCTCGGCGGCGCCGTAGCCGTAGAGCCGCGTGGCGCCGTCGTTCCACAGACGGATCGAGCCGTCGAGCTCCCAGACCAGCGTGGGGTCGAACGCGAGCTCGAGGAGCCGCGCCTGGAGGCGGATCTGCTCGATCGCGCGGTCGCGCTCGCGCAGGTCCAGGACGCTCGCGACCCGGTAGCGCGGCCGGCCGTCGGCGTCGGCGATCGTCGTCACCTCGACCGCCACGGGCACCAGCGAGCCGTCGCGATGGAGCATGCGCGCCTCGTAGCGGGCCCGACCCTCGCGGTCGGCGAGCGCGATGCCGTCGCGGACCCAGGCGTGCGCGGTCGGGTCGTAGAGGCTCAGGATCGGTCGGCCCACCACGTCCGCCGGCTCGCGGCCGAGGAGGTGTGCCAGCGCCGGGTTGCAGGCCACCACCTTCTCGCTCATCGGGTCGCCGAGGGCGATGCCGTGAGCGCAGCTCGTGAAGGCGTCGGCCCAGCGCTGGACCTCGGCCTGAGCGCGCTCGCGCTCGGTGATGTCGCGGACCACGATCACGTGTCCGTCGACCTCGCCCGCATCCCCGCGGATCGCCGTCCGCATGGTCTCGAAGTGGAGGGTGGCGCGGCCCCGCTCGAGGTCGAGCCGACGAGTGGCCGAGCCGTCGTCCGGCGCCAGCGAGGCGTCCGCGAGGCCCGCGTGGATCGAGCCGAGCGGGAGCCCGCGGACGACCCCCTGCTCGACACCGAGGACGCGAGCGGCCTCGCGGTTGAGGAAGGTCACCCGCCCGTCCGGACCGGTGGCGATCACGCCATCGCCGATGCTCTCCAGGGTCACCGCGTAGCGCCGCTCGCCGTCGCGCGCCCGGCTGCGCTCGCGGTGAACCGCCTCGAAGAGCACCGAGACCAGGGTGCTCGACGCCACCAGCGCCAACCACTCGACGATCGCCTCGTCGGGCTCGGCCGGGGTCGGCCAGCGCGCGCCCCAGACGAGCCAGAGCCCGCCAGCGCCGACGACCCCTGCCGCGGCACCGCCGGCGCGGATCCCGCCGAGGTAGGCGGCCACGACCACTGGCACGAGCAGCGGCTCGAGATCGGGCCCGTGCCCGACGCGACCCGCGAACGAGGCGAGCAGCCAGACCGACCCGACCCCGCCCACGATGGCCGCGGCGTAGGCCAGGAGCGTCCGGGTGAGGGGGCGGTCTCGGGCGCGCGAGGCGCGGGCGTGCAGGCTTCGGGACACGGTCGCTTCGTGAGGTTGGCGGTGAGCCGGTAACGGGCGATCTCAGCCCCGGGCCCAGCGGGATATTCCGGTAACCAGGGCGGACGGCCTGGCGCAACGACGAGCGCTCGAAAGCACCACGATTCCGCGCGAACCGATGGCGTCGACCCGCGAGGCCCGTGCGCCGCCGCTCCTCGGGCTCTCCGATGCTGGTGGCGCACAGCATGTGTCGTGCCGTCCCCGATGGTTAAGCGGAGCGACAGCGCTCGGTAGCTGTGGTAGTGATCCGCGCTCGCGGTCCCCTTCGGACCGTTCACCTGCCGAACGATGAGGAGTCGATGGCCGAAGACAGCGCCGCGGAACGCATACGATCCGGAGCCACCTGGGAGCAGTTCTGCGACACCCTCAAGGGTGCTGGCTCGATCATCACCGGCTCGTCGAGCCCCGACGACCCGTTCGATCGCGCGGAAGGGTTCCGCTACCTGACCCGCATCCTGCGCGCGGCGCTCGAGACCCTGGTCGAGAACGCGGATCCGCTGCGCCCGGTGTTCCACCGACCGGTCCACGAGACCGCCAAGATGGGTGCCGACAACCCGGACATCCGCTACGAGATCGCCACCGTGAGCGGCGAGCGCGAGTACGTGATCCGAGGGCACCGCAACACCGTCCACTACCTCGGGCTCGGCACCTTCGCGGGGAACTACGGCGCCGGCGGGCGAATGGGGAAGACCGGCTACGTCGAGGGCGCCGACCTGGCCGTTGCCGCCGACGGCCGCTTCGAGATCGCCGTGAGCCGCGAGCGCAAGCCCGGCAACTGGCTCGAGCTCGCCCCCGACTCCACCTTCGTCATCGTGCGCCAGATGTTCCTCGACCGCGCGGCCGAGCAACCGGCCGAGCTCACCATCGAGTGCGTGGGCGGCGCGACCGCGCGACTCCGGTCACGCCCGAGGCCATCGACGGCGGGCTCACCGCCGTGGCGAACCTGGTGCTCGGCTGTGCCGCGCTCTTCGCGAGCTGGGCCGACGGCTTCCGCCAGCACACCAACCAGCCCCGCGCTTCGACCCCAGCACCCTCGAGCGCCGCAGGCGGCGACCCCAACATCACCTACTACCACTCGTACTGGGAGCTCACGCCCGACCAGGCGCTGGTGATCGACCTGACGCCGCCCGAGTGCGAGACCTGGAACTTCCAGCTCAACAACCACTGGATGGAGTCCCTCGACTACCGCTTCCACCCGGTGACCGTGAACAAGCACACCGCCGTGACGCGCGCCGATGGCTCGGTGCGGCTGATCGTCGCCGACCGCGATCCGGAGATCGCCGGCAGCAACTGGATCGACACCGCCGGGCACCGCCGCGGCACCATGTGCCTGCGCTGGGTGCGGCCCGCGACGAAGCCGGATCCGGTGGCGCGCGTGGTCGCGGTGGGCGACCTGGGGCGGTCGTGAGCGGCGGCGGACGCGTCACCCGCGCTGACTACCGCCACCCGTACCGGCCGTGGCCGATCGCGGCGGCCAACCGCCTCGGCGGCGCGCTGCCGTGGCTGCGGTCCGAGCTGAGCGAGGTGGGTCTGATCGCCGAGGCGCGCCGCCGGACCCGGCTGCGGGATTTCGACGACGAGAGCTTCCGCCCCCGGCTCGCGCTGCTCCTCGAGTGCCTGGAGAGCGAGGCCGCGCTCCACCCGGTGGGGCGCTTCTTCACGCGCGAGAAGCTCGTCGGCGTGCTCGCCAACAAGCTCAAGATCGCCGAGCTGGTGCGGCGTCATCCCGAGATCCGCACCCGGCCGCTGGCACCACTGGTGGTGATCGCCGGGTTGCAGCGCACCGGGACCACGCTGCTGCAGCGGCTCTTGTCGGTGGATCCGGCGGTGCGCCACCTGGCGTCGTGGGAGGCGCTCAACCCGGCGCCGCTCGACCTCGATGCACCGCAGCCGCCGCGCGAGAAGGACCCGCGCATCCGCATGGCGAAGCTCGCCGAGCGCGCGCTCGCCTACATGGCGCCCGACTTCTTCGCGATCCACCCCGTCGAGGCGCTCGAGCCCGAGGAGGACGTGCTGCTCCTCGACCTCTCGTTCCTGAGCACGGTGCCCGAGGCCACCTACCACGTGCCGCGCTTCGCGGCGTGGCTCGAGGAGCAGGACCATCGCCCCGCCTATCGAGACCTGGCCGTCACCCTGGGCGTGCTCGAGCAGCAGCTCCTGCGCGACCGCTGGGTGCTCAAGACGCCCCACCACCTCGAGCACCTCGACGCGCTCCTCGAGGTGTTCCCGCACGCCACGATCGTCCAGACCCACCGCGACCCGGCCAAGGTCGTGGCGTCGTTCTGCAGCATGATCGCCCATGGCCGCGGCGTGATGAGCGACGTGGTCGACCCGGTGGAGGTGGGCGCCACCGGCTGCGCAAGCAGGAGCGCATGGTGACCCGGGCGATGGAGGTGCGCGATCGCCGCGGCGGCGCCGGCTTCGTCGACGTCCAGTACGCGGAGCTCATGGCCGATCCCATCACAGCGGTGCGGAGGGTCTACGACCACCTCGGTGTCGCGCTCTCGGCCGAGGCCGAGGCGCGGATGCGGGCCTGGATCGCCGCCCATCCCCAGAGTCGCCACGGCACCCACCGCTATCGGCTCGACGACTTCGAGCTCACCCGCGCCGACGTGGACCGCGCGTTCCAGGCGTATCGCGAGCGCTTCGCCATTCCCGCCGAGGAGAGAACGTGAGCACGACCTCCCATCTCGACGCCCTCCACCGCCTCGACGGCCGCACCTGCCTGGTCACGGGCGCCACCAATGGCCATGGCCGCGCCCTCGCCGAGGCGCTCGCGATGCGCGGCGCCGATCTGGTCATCCTGGGCCGCAACCCCAGGCTCTGCGACGAGACGGCGCGCGCCATCGAGAGCGCGAGCGGGCGGCGGCCCACCATCCTGCTTAGCGACCTGGCCTCGAAGGCCGACATCGACCGCGCCGCCGCCGAGTTCCTGGCGAGCGGGCGGCCGCTGCACGTGCTGGTCAACAACGCCGGCATGGTGAACCGCACCCGCGAGGTGACGATCGACGGTGTCGAGAAGGTGTTCGCGGTGAACTACCTCGCCTACTTCCAGCTCACGCTGAGGCTCTTGCCGCGGATCGTCGAGAGCGCGCCTGCGCGGATCGTGAACGTGTCCTCGGACACCCACCGCATCACCTCGATGGATCTCGGCGACCTCGAGCTCACGCGCGGCTTCTCGTGGCTCAAGTCGTACGGCCGCTCCAAGCTCGCGATCGTGTACTTCACGCGCGAGCTGGCGCGCCGCCTCGCGGGAACCGGCGTGACGGTGAACGCCCTCGATCCCGGCCCGGTGGCGTCCAACATCGGCGCCCACGATCCGTCGCCGGTGGTGCAGTTCCTCGGCAAGCTCGTCATGGCGCCCTTCCCCAGCGCGGCGCGCGCCGCGCGCACGGCGATCCACCTGGCGAGCGCGCCCGAGGTCGCGAACGTCACCGGCGCCTACTACAAGTTCGGGGTGGCGCGCGAGCCGCGCGTGGCGAAGGACGAAGGCGCCGTCGCGAAGCCGCTGTGGGAGGCGAGCGTTCGCTACACCGGTGTCGACCTCGGCGAGGCGCGTTCGTGAACGCGGGCGCCCTCGACGGCGTGAGGGTGCTGGAGGTGGCGCAGTTCTGGTTCGTGCCCGCCGCGGGCGCGATCCTCGCCGACTGGGGCGCCGAGGTGTGGAAGGTCGAGCACCCGGTGCGCGGCGACGCCCAGCGAGGCCTCGCCGCCGCGGGGTTCGGCGCGCGCGAGGGCGGCGTCGACTTCATGATGCAGCAGTCGAACCGCGGCAAGCGCTCGCTCGCCATCGACCTCGCCAGCCCGGACGGGCGCGAGCTGCTCCTGCGCCTCGCCGAGGGCTGCGACGTGTTCGTGACGAACTTCCTGCCCGAGGCGCGCCGCAAGCTCGGGATCGAGGTGGCGGACATCCGCGCGCAATCCCCGCGTGATCTACGTGCGCGGCTCGGGTTACGGCCCCGAGGGCCCCGACGCCGAGACCGGCGGCTACGACGCCACCGCGTTCTGGTCGCGAGGGGCGTGGCCAACGGTCTCACCCAGCCCGACGCCGCCGCGCCGACGATGCAGCGGCCCGCGTTCGGCGACTCGGTGGGTGCGCTGGCACTGGCTGGCGGTGTGGCGGCGGCGCTGCTCAAGCGCGAACGGACCGGCGAGCCCTCGGTGGTGGACGTGTCGCTGCTCGGCACCGCGATGTGGACGATGGCGCCCGACATCGTCGCGAGCCCGCTCCTCGCGCCGGGCAAGTCCATCCCCCTGCCCGACCGCACCGCGGCGCTGAATCCGCTCGCGAACAGCTATCGCACCGCCGACGGCCGCTGGATCGTACTGATGGCGCTCCAGGCCGACCGCTACTGGCCAGAGGTGTGCACGCGGCTCGGCTGCGGCGAGCTGGTCGCCGACCCGCGCTTCGCGACCGCCAAGGCCCGCTACCAGAACCGCCGCGAGTGCGTCGCCGCGCTCGATGGCGTGGTCGCCGCGCGCACCCTCGCCGAGTGGCGGGTACGCCTCGCGGGCATGGAGGCGCCGTGGGCCGTGATGCAGAGCGCGGGCGAGCTCCACGACGATCCGCAGGCGCTCGCGAACGGCTACTTCGGCGAGGTCTCGGGGGGCGACGCCGGCTCGTTCCGGGTGGTCGCGAGCCCGGTCAGCTTCGACGGCGCGCGGCCCGCGCTCACGCCGAGCCCCGAGCTCGGCCAGCACACCGAGGAAGTCCTCCTCGAGCTCGGGCTCGCGTGGGAGGAGCTCGAGCGCCTCAAGGCAGCGGGCGCGATCGGCTGAGGCGCGCGGCGCGGTCTCGGCCCCTCAGCCGCCGCTCGCGCGGCGGTCGGCGCACACCGTCTCCTTGATCTGGAACTTGGTGCCGCTCGGCCCGCTCGAGCCGGGCACGGTGACCACGACCTCCTCCTTCCGCGCGGTCTCGCCGCCGGTGGGCAGGTACTGGAACACCAGCTTCGAGAGGTCGGTGCCGGTCGCGCCCTCGGTGTTCACGAACGAGAGCTTGTGCCGGTAGAACTGCTGGACCTTGGCCCAGCCGTCAGGGGTCTCGAGCTCGAAGATCAGGCTCTCGAGCGGACATGCGGGACCGCGGAACGGGTACACCAGCCGCCGGGTCACCGTCGACGGCGTGTACACCGGAATGTCGGTGATCACGCCCTCGAGCGCGGGTGGCTTGGGGGCCAACTTGCAGCCGAACGCGGGTGCCAAGACGGCGAGCACGAGGAACGTCCGCGTGGCGCGACGGATCAGCTTCACGAGGCATCCTCCCTGGCCGTGGGGAGCGGCTCGCGTCCCCCGGTCGGCGTCGCGACGTGTGGCGCCAGCGCTAGCCCGAGCACCAGGTAGAGCAACATCATCACCTCGGCGTCGCCGAAATTGAACTCGACGAGACCGTTGAGGTTCCAGGCCAGGAACGCGGTGGCGGCACCCATCGCGAGGGCCGCCTCGCGGGGCGGCCCGTCGCGGGTGGCGGCGACCCGAGCGATCAGCATCCGCGCGAGCGCCACCAACCAGAACCCGAACGCGATCAGGCCGAGGAGCCCGTCCTCGACCCACACGGTCATGAAGTTCGAGTGGAAGTGGCGGTGTTTGGGCGCATCGGCGCCCCACAGGTCGGCGCGCTTCATGATGGTGCCGTTGTGGGTGCCGATGCCGAGCGGGTAGTCCCGGATGAGCTGGGCGCCGATCGTCCACATGCGCAGGCGGTTGTCGGGGTGGACGAAGTCGTCGCCCGACTCTTGAGTCGCATGCGCGCCGGTCCGTAGCCGAGGCCGACCACGAGCGCGACCAGGACCGGCACCAGCACCAGCTTGCGGTTGCGGAACCAGAGCTGCGTGGTCAGGCCGACGATCGCGCCGACCCACGCGCCGCGCTTGAACGTGCACACGAGCCCGGCGAGTTGCATTCCGTAGGCGAAGCCCACGGCCACGCGCTTGCCGGCGCCGCGCGTCGCGAGCCAGAGCGCCTGGATCAGCACGACGCCGATCGCGAGCTGGCTCGCCTGGGTCATCTTCCCGGGCCCGACGTCGTGGAGGAAGTTTCTCCACCGGTAGTCGTAGACGCGGTGCCAGCCCCACAGGAAGAGCGCGATCGACAGGATCCACGCCAGCCGGTGGCGCTCGTCGTCGTCGCGGACGTTGGCCAGCACCACGTAGAAGACGAGGACCTGCGCGTAGCTGCGCAGCGACCACAGCGCCGTGCCCGCGTCGAGCCCGGCGATCGCCGCGAGCACGCAGCAGCCGAGAAAGACCACGAACGGCCGGTCGGCGATGGTCCGCGGCCACCCCGGCCCACCGTGCAGGAGCGCGCGCCCGAGCCACGCGGCGAGCGCCACGCCGAAGGCGATGCCGCTCGCCGCGATCGACACCGGCACGCTCGCCGCGAGCAGCCGGAGCGCCCACTTCAGCGCCTCGGCGAGTGCCGCGTCGGGAAGCGCGCGAGAGAGAGTGGTCCGCAGGCGGCCGCCCACGGCTCGCGCCTCAACCGGCCGCGGCGCGGGGCTCGCCAGCTCGGATCCCGTCATTCGGAAGCGTCTCCATCGCGCCCCACTCGAGCTCGCGCAGCTTCGCGTACTTGAGGAACACGTGAAGAGCCATCAAGCCTGCCATGAAGAGCCCGGGAATCCCATCCAGGAAGCCACGCTTGATGACGTAGAACTTGATGAAATGCACGACCGGATTGCCGAGCAGGTTGAGGACGCGGAAGCGCTTGCCGCGCTCGAAGGCCTCGCGCGCGGCGATGCTCGTGAAGCGGTTGATGGTGCGGAGCTGGTCGCGGAGGTCGCGGTACGTGAGGTGCCAGATGTCGCCCTTGAGGCGCGTCGCGCGGCGCTCGTCGGCGAGGAACGCGCGCTCGTGGGGATCGACGCCGCCCCACGTCACGCGCGACTTGCGGAACAGGCGGAGCCGGTACTCGGGGTACCAGCCGTGACGCCACCAGCGGCCGAGATAGAAGACCAGGCGCGGGATGTAGTAGCCCCACACCGAGTCGTCGACGGTCGCGAGCCGGCGCTGGATCTCGCCCGCGAGCTCGGGGGAGATGCGCTCGTCGGCGTCGAGGTTCAGCACCCACTCGTTGCGGGTGAGCCCGAGGGCGTAGCGCTTCTGCTCGACGAAGCCCGGCCACGCGCGCTGGAACACCCGGTCGGTGTACTCGCGGCAGATCTCGACGGTGCGATCGGTGGAGAACGAGTCGACGACCACGATCTCCTTGCACCACCGCACGCTGTCGAGGCAGTCGCGGATGTGCTCTTCCTCGTCCTTGCAGATGATGAAGCAGCTGACCGGCGGCATCTCGTGCTCGCGCGGTCCGCGGTGGCGGATCGAGCGACGGCGCTGCCGCTCGCGGCGCACGAACGAGCGCGAGCTCGAGCGGGCCACCCGCCGCAGCACGCGTCGCGGAGCTTGCTCGATCGGGCCTGCCTCGAGGTAGGCGTGGACGAAGCGCGCGCGATGGGTGCGCGGCACCGCGTAGCCGCGGCGGAAGCGCAGCTCGGCGAGGGCACGGTCGAACGCGGCGAGATCGTGGACCCGATTGCGCCACGACGCGGGGCCGCCGAACTTGACCCGCTCCAGCCCGATCAGGCGCGGCGTACCGTCGGGGCCGAAGAGCACCTGGTCCGCGCGCAGGTGGCGGATGGTGACGCCGCGGTCGTGGGCGAGCCTGAGCAGCCGCGCCGCCTGGCGAACGCGCTCGCGCTTGCACGCGTGGGAGACCGCCGGGTCCACGAGCAACGACGCCAGGTCGCGAGCGCCCACGATCTCGGGGTACGCGATGAGCTCGGTGCGGAAGGGCCACGCCCGATCGTGCGCGCGCGCGTCGGGGAGCACCGTGGGGACGGCGCGGCGGCCGGCTTCGCAGGCGTGGTCCCACTCGCGCCGCGCTCGCCCGCCGCGCTCGTGCGAGAAGAGCGCCTTGCGCGCGTTGCGCGGCCGGTAGAACCGCACCCAGTAGCGGCTGCCGTCGGCGAGCGCGAGCTTGACGAAGCGGCGGCTCCGCCCGGTCCGCTCCTCGACGGCGCCGGTCACCTGCGCGACCGCCTCGGGGCTCCAGGTCATGATCTGCTCGGTGAGGCGCGCTCCGGGCAGCGTGGTGAGCCAGTGGAACCCGGCGTGGTCGATCTTGCGCACCACCCGGCCGCGGTCGCGCAGGTCCTTCTGCGCGCCCATCTCCGCGACCTGCGCGAGGGCGAGGCGGAGCTCGGCCTGGCTCTCGGGGAGGCCGTCGACGTACCCCTGCACGAACGCGATCACCTCGCGGACGTCGGCGTGGCGCCCGAGGGTGCGGTAGAGCTGCATGAGCGAGCGGAACCGGCGCTGGCGGGAGAGCTGCGGGACGTGGCGGACGTCCTCGAGGTCGAGGAGCGTGAACACCGGCCCGTCGGCGGTGGGCGTGACCAGGATGTTCGAGTCCTTGAGGTCCTTGTGGAGAACACCGCTCGCATGGAGGTCGCGGAAGAGCGAGCCGAGGCTGCGGAGCCAGTGGCGACGCTGGCGAAGCGGTGCCCGCAGCAGCGCGGGCGCGAGCGGCTCGGCGCCGGTCACCTCCTCGGTCACGACGATGGATCCTCGCGGCAGCGCGGCCCGGCCGAGCTCGGCGGTGGCCGCGAGCGGGGGGCCGTCGAAGCCCGCGGCCGCGAGCGCCTCGGCGCCGGTGCGGAAACGCTGCGCTGGGGAGGGGCCGAGGGCGGCCTTGAGGCGAAGCCGGGCGCTCGGCAGGCGGTACCACTTCACGTACCAGGAGGACCCATCGGCGGGGACGCGCAGCACCACGACCTTGCTGTAGTTCTTGACGACGGTGACGCCGTCGCGACGCATCAGCTCGTCGAGGTCGAGGCGCGCGCTACCGACGACGGCGTTGGCGCGCTCGTCGCCCACGACGCGGCTGCGAACTCGGATCCCCGGCGGAGCCATGGCGGCGTGGGGTTACCACAGCGAGCAGCGAGGTACCGGCCACCGAAGCCCCCGGGTCGACGGGCGATCAGGCGAGAGCGAAGCGCCGCGGGGGGACGGAGCCCCCCGCGCTACGAAGAGGCTCGTAGAGACGGGTGTTTCATCCCCCGTCCTCCGGGCCCTGCCGCCTCCGTGAGCGACCCAGACGGAAGCGATTCATAGCTTCGCCGCGCGCCAGCGGCGCGCGGCGGGTGGTCGCGCCGGACTCGGTGGGGCCCGGCGGCCGAGCCCCGCCCGGGGGAGGGGCCCCGGACGGGCGGAGGCCCGGCAGGCCGCGTGCAGCGGCGGCGGCGAGCCAGGCGACTCGGGTGGGGACCCGCCGGATTCACTCCCGGCGGGCGGGGGCTGAAAAGCCCCAAGCGGACTCGCGGACCGAGCCACGACGGACCCGGCGAGGGGCCGTCGCACGGCGCGCCAGGCAGCCGACTCGGGGTGGGACCCGCCGGGATTCACTCCCGGCGGGGGAAAAGCCCCAAGCGGACTCGCGGACCGAGCCACGAGCGGACCCGGCGAGGGGCCCGTCGCAGAGCGACGGCGGCGAGCCAGGCGAGCCGACTCGGGGTGGGACCCGCCGGGATTCACTCCCGGCGGGCGGGGGGCTTGAAAAGCCCCAAGCGGACTCGCGGACCGAGCCACGAGCGGACCCGGCGAGGGGCCCGTCGCAGAGCGACGGCGGCGAGCCAGGCGAGCCGACTCGGGGGTGGGACCCGCCGGGATTCACTCCCGGCGGGCGGGCCCCCCGAAAAGCTCAGAACAGCAGCTGCATCTCGAGGGTGAGCGAGTCGTTGGAGAGCTCGGCGCCGTGGTCTTCGGTCCGGCTCACGTACTCGAGGCTCGACTTCACGTCGTGATCGAGCAGGTACACGTTGAGCGCGCCCGTGAACGCCGAGACGTCGCCGTTGTCCTCGATCTGGTCGTTCGAGTCGTATTGCTCGTACCGGGCCGCCAGCTCGACCAGGTGCGGCAGCACCATGTAGCCGCCCTGGATGTACCAGCCCTCCGAGTTGAAGTCGGTCGAGAACGGCGGCAGCTCGTTGTTGGCGCCAAGATCTGGCGAATAGTCGATCAGCACCCAGCCGCCGGTGAACGAGAAGCCCGCCACCTTGAGCTCACCGTCCACCTCGTAGCCCTTGGGCGTGGCCGACACGTCGTCGTTCAGGAACCACCCACCGCCGAGGCTGAGCCCCAGCTCGCCGCTCGAGAGATCGGGCTCCTCGTCGCCCATGTCGTGGAACAGGTCGATCGCGCCGCGCAGCGCGACGAGCTTCCCCTCGTTGTCGTCGCCGCCGATGCTCGAGTTTCCGGAGCCGTTGAACACGCCCACTCCGTACTTGAGGATGACCGCGTCCTCGGCGACGGGGATTCGGCCACCGGCGCGCAGCCCGAGGTCGCGATCGAAGAAGTTGTCCTCGAGCTCCTGGAACACGATCGCGCGTTGCTGGAACTGCAGGCGCGCCGAGCTCATGAGCTGCTGGCGCGCGAAGGGTGGCTTCACGAGGCCCAGGTTGACGGTGTGGAACGGGATCAGGTCGACGAGGCTGATGCGCGCGTCGAGTAGCGTCACGTCGATCTGGTTCGGCTCGACGCGGTCGGCGAAGTCGGCCTGGATCGCGTACCGCAGCCAGTCCCAGTAGGCACGGCCCTCGGCGCCCAGACGCGCGTCGGTGATCGCGAAGCCGGTGCGCAGGTTCGGGTCGCCAGGAACCCCCTCGACGTAGTCCGAGCCGTCGTAGAGGATCGCGTCGATGTTGATGCGCCCGTTGACGTCCACGGCGAAGCGGTCCTGCGCCGCCACCTCGCGGTCGACCTCCTTCGCCTCCTCGGGCGTCAGCACACCCTTGGCGACGAGCCGGTCGAGCAACGGATCGACGTCGTTGCGCTCGGGGTTGGCGTCCGGGGCGAGCGCGTCCGCGATCTCGTCGGCGAGTCCGGCGTGCGACCGGCGGCACGGCCAGCAGCGCCGAGAGTGCGAGGCCGGCCAGAAGGCGCGGAGTGCGGGTGGTTCGGTGGCTCATGGGTCTCCTTCGCGTGTCGCTCACGCGGTGCTCGCTCGCGGTCGCCGAGCAGCGTCTCGGGCTCAGCCGCCCAGCCCCCCGGAGAACTCGTCCGGTGTGGGCGGGACCGCCTTCAGGCGGCCGTGGCCCTGCTCGAGTCCGAGCAGCCACTGCACGTAATCAAGGGTGTCGGTGACGTCCTGCTTCTGCGCCTCGGGTAGTGCCAGGTCCTGGCACACGCACGCTTCCGTCACGTCGCTGCAGCCGCGGTACTTGCTGCGGCCGTCCGCGGGCGGACGGCCCACGGCGGTGAACTTCCCGTCGCCGTCGACGTCGACGTAGACGGGGTTGGTCACCCCGTACGGCAACACGTTGAACGTGAGCGGCACGATGTTCTCGCCCTCGCCGAGCAAGCTGCCGATCCCGGGGATCACGCCCGCGAGGGCGCCGACGATGATGTCGCTGGTGTTCTGGGTCGGGAAGCTGTTGGGGAAGTCGACCGGGAAGAGGTCGTCGTCGCCCATCGCGACCGCTGCGACGTACGTGTCTCTGGCCTGATGGTCGTTGATCGCGAGGTCGCGGACGTTGATCCGCGTGCGCCCGCGGTACTTGACCGTGGACGCGTTGGGACGCGCCACCGGTACCTCGGCGGCGAGCTCGCCGTTGGCGTAGATCTCGACGCGATCGATCTGGAACCAATCGGGACCCTGCACCGTGACCTCGACGTCGAGCTGGCCGCTGGTGTTGGTGGTGGTCTTGCCCATCTCGGCGCCGTCGACCGTGAGCGTCACGAACGGCCCGAAGCCCATGGTGGTCTGGCCGCGTGCGACCGCCGCCACCACGTCGAGATCCTCGACCGCGTCGGGGAGATCGGTGCCGACCTTGAGCCAGGTGCGCACCGAGGCGGTGTCGAGGAGCTTGTGGCTGTCCGAGTTGGCCATGCCGGTCGGCCGGCTCTCACCCAGGTTGATGGTGGTGAAGAGGTCGTCGACGCCGCCTTGGTAGCGGCTCTGGTCGGTCGTGGCGAGGCCATTCGAGCCGTCGAGGATGCGGCGCTGCTCGTCGAGGGTCCGCGCCAGCACCTGATACAGCGGCGGCGGGTTGCCGGGCCGGGTTTGCCCCTCGGGCTTGAGAGGCACCTCCTCGAGCGTGGGCGTGCGGATCAGCTCGAAGCGCTTGCCGTTCAGGACCTCGATCGACATGAAGTCGACCTTGAAGTTGGCCTCGTTGACTCCACCGAGGCCGTTGCCGGTGCGGATGATCGGGTTGCCGAGGGTGAAGAGCCCCGGGCACAGGACGCCCGTGCCCTGGTCCATGCCGAACTGGCTGTAGAGGCCGAAGATCGAGTCGCGCGGGTGGTTGAGGAGCGTGATGGTTTCGCTCGGACCGTACGCGCCCCGGGCGCGCAGCGTGTCGAAGATCTGGGGCGGCGTCAGCCCCACCCAGCGCGGCGCGCCGTTCGAGGTCTGGCGTCCGTCGAACTGGAGCGGCATCGCGTTGTAATGACCGTTCTCGAAGGTGGTGAGCTCGTCGCCGACGACCGTCGTGAGCCACGGACGGAGGTGGTGGCTCTCGATGTACGGCCTGTAGTTGGTCATGTAGTCGTGGTCGGTCGAGGCCAGGATCTCGACCCCCTCGGCCGCGTAGCCGATCACGCGATCGTCCTTGGACACGCCCGAGTCGTGACTCGACTCGGAGTGGACGTGGAAGTCGCCCGACAGCCAGCCGGTGGAGTCGACGACCTGCGCGATCTTGAGCTGGGCGAGCTTCTCGAGCCCGGGCTCGATGGTCACTTCCTTGGTGTCGATCGTGTACTCGTAGCCGCGCGAGGCATAGATCCGGTAGCGCCCCGGCGCGAGCGAGAACACATGCTGGCCGTCCTCCGTGTACTCGTAGGCGGCCACGAACTCGAGGTCCTCGCGCGACGCGTCGGCCGTCTGCGGCTCGTAGATCGCGTTGGCGCGCGGGATGCGCGCGATCGGCAGCGACGGCTCGCCGAAGCGCGGCCACGGCACACCGTGTCCGTCGAGCTCGGTGACGGTGATCTTGGCCGGCAGGCTCCCGCCACCCCGCGTGGGGTCGACGACCTCCACGCGGACTCGACCGTCGCGCGGCACCTCCACCGTGGTGGACGAAGCTGCCGTCCTTCGAGGTGTCGTCGAAGCGCACGTCGGTGTAGATCTGCGAGATCGGCGTGCCTAGGTCGTGGAGCCCGATCGAGCCGACATCCACGAGGTTCCCTTGCCCGTCGCGCGGGTGGCGGAACACCAGCCCGCTGGCGCGGCTCAGGGGCTGGCCGCTCGACACCTCGAAGACGTGGCCGTGGATCGTGCCGGTCTCGACCTTCTGGATCTGGTTCACGACGTCGAGCACCGACGCCACGTCGCCGTCGCCGACGATGAAGTAGCGGTCGTACGTCGCCACGTCGCCCTGCTGGCTGCCGACCGGCGAGAGAGGCGACGGCTTGGCGCCGGTCGTCGCGTCCACCATCTCGCGGGAGGTGGCGACGAACTGCGGCGCGATCGTGCCGGCCAAGAGCGGGATCGTGAATACGCCCTTGTCGGGCGCGGTCATCCCGTACGAGATGTGGTTGGCCCGCCCCACCAGGAAGTAGCCGTTGAGCGGCGACTCGAACGTGTTCTTGAACGGCACCAGCTCGTCGTAGACCACGTCGTTCGTGGGGTTGGGCGCGGGCGCGAGGAGCTCGCTGAACGAGTCGAAGCCGAAGGTCGGCGAGAAGAGCTGCGTGGTGCCGCCGAAGATCGCGATGTCGCCGTAGGCCTGGCCGAACAGCACCGGCGAGATCACGTTGAGCGGCTGCTGCGGGTACTGGGGCTTGAAGACGCGCTTGGCGTTGGGGTCGGCGCCGCAGTCGATCGGCTGACCACCGGCATCTCCGCCCGCGAAGAAGCGGATCTCGGTGTGGAGCGTCGCGTAGCGGTGGGCCGGCTCCAGGATGTAGTCCTGTACCAGCCGCGCGCCCGACGGCCCGAGCAGGTTGGGGATCACGCCCACCAGCGCGATCAGTGGATAGAGGTCGGCGGCGACACGGACGCGGGCGCGCGCGCCAGCGCCGCTGCCGCCGTCCTCGCAGACCCGAACGCTCGAGCTGACCGGGTTCCCGGGACCGTCGAGGGTGCCGTCGGGCTTCGCGACCTTGAGGTCGATGATCGGGAACACCTCGACGAGCTCGTCCTGGCCGCGCCCTGCGCTCGCCGAGCCGTCGGGGCGCTGGAGCTCGGCGTCCACCAGCGCACCGCCGTAGAGGTTCGGGCCGTAGGACTCGAGGGAACCCAGGATGGCGAGCCGCACCTGATCGTTCTCGAGGATGAAGTCGCCGATGTTGGCGATCGCGACCTTGCCGCCGATGAGCTGGTTGCGATCGCTGATCGCGTACGCGCGCGCGAACGGAGCGCGGTCGCCGACGTGGCCGCCGCCCGAGCCCGACGAGCAGCTCGCGCCCGCGAGCGCCGTCACCACGAGCGCCGTGAACGCGGCCCGCGCCGCCATGGATTGCCGGTTACCGGCTCGAACCGCCATTCGCTACTCCCTCTTCACCGTCGTGCGAGGCAAGCGCTCACGCCCGCCGAACCCGTGCCCGGGGCGCCGCCGATCGATCCCCTCGCCGCCGCCCGCCGCGCGGCGACGGAGCGGAAGCGGCGCTCGCGCGGCCGTGCTCGCGGTGGAGGAATGTTGAACTCGCAGCTTGGAAAACGCAGTGACGGCGGCGCGACCGCGCTGTGCCGATCCGGTGGCATCGGCGTCAGATCGGAGCCGCCAGCAGCTCGCGCGCCGCGTCCACACCCGCGCCGCGTCGACCCGGTTCATGCAGCGGTGGTCGATCGGGCAGTCGCGCAGGAAACAGGGTGCGCACGCGACCGGCTCGCGAATCACCCGCGCGTCCTCGCTGACGGGGCCAGTGGCGATCCAGTCCGTCGGTCCGAACACCGCGATCACCGGAACGCCGAAGGCCGCAGCGGCGTGCATCAAGCCCGAATCGTTGGTGACGAGCGCGCGCGCGCCGGCGATGACCGCGAGCGCGTCGGCGAGCCCAACGCGGCCCGCGAGGTCGACCGGCGGGCGACGCGCGCCGACGACGACCTCGCGAGCGATCGGCCGCTCACCCGGGCTACCGAGGATCACCGCCTCGAGCCCGCGCTCTTCGCGCGCGGAGTCGCACACCGCGGCGAACCCCGCGGCGGTCCAGCGCTTCGCACCCCGAACGCCGCGCCGGGCGCCACCGCGAGGTAGGCGCGCCCGTCGAGGCCGCTGGCGCGGAGGAGCTCCTCGCGGCGGGCGCGGAGCTCCCCCGGCACGGCCAGCCGCGGCGCACGCACCGGCGCCGCGAGGCCGAGGCCACGCACCAACCCGAGGTGCAGCTCGAGCTCGTGGTGCCCCGGTCGCCCCTTCCCCGGAAAGCGCACAGGGAGGGTGAGCCACCCGCGCGGTGCCGTGCCCGCGTAGCCGAGGCGCTCGCGCGCGCCACTACGCCACAGAAGCCACGCGCTGCTGGCCGAGCGTGGGAACGTGACCGCGAGGTCGAGCCGGCGCGCACGTAGCTCGCGGGCGAGCCGCTCCGTTCCGAGGAACCCACGATGCCGCCCCTTGCGGTCGAACCGCACGACTTCGTCCACCGCCGGCACGAAGCGGAACACGTCGCCGACCCACGGCACCGCGAGCGCGCTCAGCCGGGCCGCGGGGAACGCCTCGCGCAGCGCTTCGATCGCAGGTACCGCGAGGATCGCGTCGCCGACCCAGTTGGGCGAACGGAACAGCACCTGCGCCGGGGTCGCGGCGACGGCATTCATGGGGCCCGCCGGATTCCGGCCGCGGCTCGCGCGAAGGTCGAGGCGGTCCCGAGGCAAGTGCTATAGTCGGCGGCTTTTTCCGCGAGGAATCCGTGAAATCGATCCACGTGACCGTACCCGCCACGAGCGCCAACCTCGGCGCCGGCTTCGACACCCTCGGCCTCGCCCTCGAGCTTCGGAACGAGGTGTGGCTCGGCACCGGGGAGCAGCGCGGCGTGCGCTACACCGTCGAAGGCGAAGGCAGCGACGACGTCGCCCGGCAGCCGCGCGACAACCTCTTCGACCGCGTCCTCAAACGATCGCTCGCCCGGCTCGGTCATCGGATACCGGATCTCGAGGTGCGCATGCTCAATCGCATCCCGTGGCGGCGCGGTCTCGGCTCGAGCTCGGCCGCGGCCGTCGCGGGCGCCGCAGCGGCGCTGCGCATCGCGGGTGCCGAGCTGGACGAGCAAGCGATCCTCGATCTCGCGCTGCCCTTCGAGGGCCACCCCGACAACCTCGCTCCGGCGACCGCCGGCGGCTTCACCGTCGCGGCTCTCGACGGCAAGCGCGCTCGCTTCGTCCGCCTGGCCCCACCGGCTCTGGTCGCGGTCGCGCTGGTGCCCTCGTTCGGTGTCTCCACCGAGGCGGCGCGTAAGCTCCTTCCGAGTACCGTCTCGCTCGCCGACGCGGTCCACAATCTCACCCGCGCCGCGCTCGCGGTCGCCGCGGTGTCGACGGCGCGCTGGGAGCTTCTCGGCCTGGCCACGGACGACCGGCTTCACCAGCCGTATCGCGCGACGCTCGTCCCCGGCTTCCACCAGGTGCGGCGCGCGGCGCGCGGCGCCGGAGCCGTCGCCGCGTTCCTGAGCGGAAGCGGTCCGACCATCCTGGCGCTGACGGGCGCCGAATGCGCAGACGCCGTGGAGGTGGCGATGCGGCGGGCTTGGGCTCGACACGGCAAGGGTCCGGCGCGGGTGCTCGGCCTCGCGCCTGCACGCAAGGGCGTCGTGGTGCGCGGCTCGCTCTCCGCCTGAGAAGGGGCCCGTCGCTCGCCCGCTTCAGAAGAGCTTGGGCGGCGCGTCGTCCTTCTTGGGTTCCGGGCTCGCGGGTGCGCCCGGCGCTTGAGCCGGTGCGGGGGCGCCGGGGTTCGGACCGAGGTCCTTGAGCTTCGCGGCGAGATCCCGCATGAGCTCGAGCTGTGTGAGGCTGCGGAACTCGACGTGCCCGGTGTGGGCCTCGGTCGCCTTCTTGCCCACCAGCAGGTAGACGAGCTCGACCTCGACGGCGCCTTGCTTCCACACCTTGGTGACTTCGCGCCCTGCGCCGAGGAAGGCACTCTGGGAGACCGACTTGTCGAGGGTGACGGAAGGTGGCCCGAAGCTCCTGGTGAACTGGCTGTCGACGTCGAGATACGGCAGCCGGTACTCGACGGTGATCCGGGCGAGTCTGCCGTTGAACGGGTTGAAGCCGTATTCGGCCTTCGAGTACGTCGCGCCCGTGTCCTTCGGCGCACGCTCGACGATTCGCAGACACGGCTGCGCCGGGGCCGTCGGGCAACCCTGGACGTCGTGCATCTCGAACGCTTCGCTGGTCTTGGGGACGGCCCGCCGGACCTCGTCCGCCGTCGACTCGAGCTTCACCCCGAGGAATCCGTCGGGAAATGGCGTGGCGGTCGGCGCGGGTGGTGCACCGTCGGGCGACGCGGGCGCGGGAGTTGCCGCTTGCGGCTCGGTGGCTGGTGCTGCGGTGGTCTGGGCGCTGCCGGCGCCGACCTGGGCCAGCACCGGCGCGGCGGGTATCAACGCGGCGGCGACGAGCAGCGTCGCCCCGCCACGGAGCGCCCGATCGATGAGTCCTTCGCTACGCCCTGGTGTCGAGTCCTGCACCCGGATCCTCCTTCGTGGCCGTTCGGCGCGCGCGTCGGGACGCGCCCCGCGGCCAGGTTGTACGAGATCCGGCCCTCGCAGACAACTTGCGATTCCGGTAAGATCGCGTCATTCGGCCGCGTTCGTCCCGGGATCGCCGGGAACCGCGGCACGGCGAGCTGCCGATGAAACATGCCCATGCCTCCCGCCAGGCTCCAACGCGCTTTCCGGTGCGCTATCAGTCGAGCGATGGCCACGACGTCGAGGCGGAGGCCGAGCAGCTCAACGAGAAGGGCATGTTCATCCACACGCAGGCGGCCTCGCCGGTGAACTCGATGCTCACCCTGCAGGTCACCCTGCCCGGTACCAGCGGCGTTCCGATCCGCGCCACGGCCTCGGTGATCTACTCGAACCCGTTTCGCCCGTTCGTCCCGTCGGCGCTGCCCCCGGGGATGGGCGTCAAGTTCACCATGCTCGCCGACTCCGATCGTCAGCGGATCTTCGACTTCGTGAACGCCCTCACGACGGGCGTCCAGGAGATCATCAAGGTCGACCTGGGTAACAAGCCGCAGCGGCGGATCCCACAGCCGGTTCAGGCAGCGGCGCCGATCGATGCTCTCGACGCGGCCGCGAACGCGGCGCTCGGCTTCTCCAGCGCGCGTCCCAAGGACGGCAAGAAGTCCGAGGCCGCCCGTCGTGGAGGCCGCGGTCCGCGGCCGGAAGCCGCGGACGAACCGTCGGCCGGTCCCGAGCCGTTCTGGACGCGGCTCTGGAAGAAGCTCAATCAACCCGTGGGCGGCGACGATCCGAAAGCCGTCAAGGGCAAATCCGCGAGGCCCGATCCGCGGCCCAAGCGCCCGAAAGGGAAGTCCTGACATGAAGCGTGCTGCTACGTCCTCACTTCCCTCGACCCGGTGGATCGCCGTCGGCGTGTGCATCGTGCTCGCCAGCGGGGTGCCTCGCCCCAGTCTCGCCGCGCCCGAGACCTCGACGGACGCGCCTGCGGCCGTGCCCTCCCAGACCCCCGCGAAGGTCGCTAGCGACGACACCGTTGCCTATCGCATCGTCCCGGGTGACCTGATCGAGGTGAAGTCGTTGATCGACGGGAACCTCAACGAGACGGTGCGCGTGGGCCCGGACGGGAAGATCGTCCACCCGCTCACCGGGTACTTCCGTGCCGAGGGGCTCACGCCGGAGGAGCTGGCGCAGTCGCTCAATCGCGAGCTCGCGCGCACCGTCCGCGATCCGAACGTGACCGTGTTCGTGCGTGAGTACGCCGGACGCGTGGTGTACGTGGGCGGCGAGGTGTTCCATCCCCACGACGTACCCATCCTCGGCAAGATGAGCGCCATGAGCGCGATCCTCGCCGCAGGCGGCTTCACCCCGGCTGGCGATCTCTCGAAGGTCGTGCTGCTACGCCGTGGCGACGACGGCACCGCGACGTCCCGCGTGGTCGACCTGGCCCGCCTCGCGGAGGGCGAGTCCGGCGTCGTCGACCCGAGCCTCGCACCCTTCGACATCGTGATCGTGCCGCCGACGACCATCACCGAGGTCGACCGCTTCGTCGAGCAGTACATCACGCGTGTGATCCCCGGGAACTTGAGCGCCGGCTTCACCTACGTGCTGGGGCACCAGACGATCACGCCCTGAGCCTTCGCCCGATCGCATCCGGGCCGTGGCCGCGAGGGCGCTCGCCCCTCGCTAGCGCCCGGATCCCCCGCAGGGAAAGCCCCTCGCGGGGGATGCCCTCTCCTGGGCCCGAGCGACGTCGCCTGACGTGCTCGCGGGGGTTGGTGGGGCGGGCACGAGTGCCCGGCCTCTTCGTCACTCGACCGCGCGACCGATCCGGGTCAGTCGCGGCAGGTGGCTCTCACCGTCCCACGACCAGTAGATCCGCACGGCCCGTCCCAGGATCTTGTCGCCGCTGACGCTGCCCCACACCCGGCTGTCCTGGCTGCGCTCGCGGTTGTCACCCATCATGAAGTAGTCGTTCTCGGGCACGTGGAAGGGCGCCATGGAATCGATGTGGGTCAGTGCCCCGCAGTTGGCCTCGGGGCTCGACAGCAACAGGCCGTCGGGACACTTGCCCCACCGGTCGTCGAGCGCCTCGCCGTTGATGAACACGCGCCGGTTGCGCACCTCGACGGTGTCGCCGGGCAGGCCGATGATCCGCTTGATGTAGTCCTCGCACTCGTTGCCCGGATACCGGAAGACCACGACGTCGCCGCGCCGCGGCTCGCGCAGGCCGAGCGCCTTCACCACGTGATCCGTGAACGGGATGCGGGTGCCGTACGAGAACTTGACGACCAGGATGTGATCGCCGATCTGGAGCGTCGGCAACATCGAGCCGGAAGGGATCTTGAACGCCTGGACCACGAACGTCCGGATCACCAGCGCAAGCACGAAGGCCAGCGCCAGCGAGTACACGTTCTCGCGCCAGGCCGGACGGTGCGCGATGAATCCGGAGAGCCAGCGCGCGCCGAGCGCCGCGCCGACACCGATCCCACCCAGGACGTAGCAGGCCGAGACCCACGCGCCGTCGATGCACGGTCCGCTCCACCACGGGTGCGCGGTCAGGAACGCGCCGAGCGCGAGCGCGCCACCACCGAAAGCCAGGCCTCGGCGCCAGCGACGCACCTGCTCCGGCCCGACGACCTCGATCTCGGCCAGGTCGTCGGCCGCTGGCGCACCGTTCATCGCGCGGACCGGGACTTCAGCGGGCCCCACCGAGGATGCGCTTGCGGAAGTCGTCCAGGGTGCGCGAGATGCCCTCTTCGAGGCTGACCTGCGGCTCCCAGCCCAGCTTCGTGCGCGCCAGCGTGATGTCGGGGCGCCGCACCTTGGGATCATCCTCGGGCAGCGGCCGCTTCACGATCCGACTCTTGGAGCCGGTGATGCGGATGATCGTCTCGGCGAACTCGTAGATCGTCATCTCGCGCGGGTTGCCGATGTTGACCGGCCCCTCGCTGTCCGAGTTGAGGAGCCGCACCAGCCCGTCGACCAGGTCGCTCACGAAGCAGAAGCTGCGTGTCTGGCTGCCGTCACCGAAGACCGTGATGTCCTCGTTGCGGATCGCCTGCGCCAAGAACGTCGGCACCACGCGCCCATCACGGATGCGCATGCGCGGACCGTAGGTGTTGAAGATCCGCACGATCCGCGTGGCGACTCCGTGGGTGCGGTGATAGGCCATCGTCATCGCCTCGGCGAAGCGCTTCGCTTCGTCATAGACGCCGCGCGGACCGATCGGATTCACGTTGCCCCAGTAGTCCTCGGTCTGGGGATGGACCTTGGGGTCGCCGTAGACCTCGGAGGTGGACGCGAGCAGGAAGCGCGCCCCCTTCGCCTTCGCGAGCCCGAGGGCTTTGTGGGTGCCGAGCGAGCCCACCTTGAGCGTCTGGATCGGCAGCTCGAGGTAGTCGATCGGGCTCGCCGGCGACGCGAAGTGCAGGATCGCGTCGAGCGGCCCCTCCACGTACAGGTAGTTGGTGACGTCGAGCTTGATGAAGTGGAACCGCTCGTGGCCGAGGAGATGGCCGATGTTGTCCATCTCGCCGGTGAGCAGGTTGTCGACGCAGATGACCTCGTGACCGTCGGCCAGAAACCGGTCGGACAGGTGAGAACCGATGAAGCCGCGCCGCCCGTGATGAGTACCCGTCCCATGAGTCGGTTTCCTTCCTCGAAATCGCGCTCGTGCCTCGAGCTCAGCGACCGATCGAGTGGTACGAGAAGCCGAGCGCCTGCATCTCGTCCTTGTTGTACAGGTTACGTCCGTCGAAGATCACCGGCTGCTTCAGGCTAGCTCGAACGCGCTCGAAGTCCGGGCGGCGGAACTCGTTCCACTCGGTCACGATCACCACCGCGTCCGCGCCCTCGATGGCCGCGTAGTTCGTGTCGCAGAAGACGACGCGGTCACCGAAGAACCGCTTCGCCTCGGGCATCGCCTCGGGATCGTGGGCGCGCACGATGGCTCCAGCCTGCAGGAACGCCTCGATGATGGTGACCGACGGCGCCATGCGCATGTCGTCGGTCCGCGGCTTGAAGCTCAAGCCCCAAACCGCGAGCGTGCGGCCGCTCAGGTCGTTGCCGAAGTGGCGCATCACCTTGTCGATGAAGTGCTGGCGCTGGCTCTGGTTCACGCGCTCGACGGCGTCGAGGATCTCCATCTCGACGCCGTGATCGGCGCCGGTGCGGATGACCGCCTGGACGTCCTTGGGGAAACACGACCCGCCGTACCCGAGGCCGGGGAACAGGAAGTGGGGACCGATCCGCGAATCCGAGCCGATGCCCTTGCGCACGGCCGTGACGTCGGCGCCCACGCGCTCGCACACTCGCGCGATCTCGTTCATGAAGCTGATCTTGGTGGCGAGCAGCGCGTTCGCCGCGTACTTCGTCATCTCGGCCGACGGGATGTCCATCACCAGGATCGGCTTGTCGGTGCGCACGAACGGTGCGTAGAGCTCCTTAATCACCTCGGCGACCTCGGGCTTGTCCGTGCCGATCACGACGCGATCCGGCTTCATGAAGTCCTGGATCGCGTCGCCTTCCTTCAGGAACTCGGGATTCGACACCACGTCGAACGGGTGGCTGGTCTCGGAGCGGACCGCGGCCCGCACTTCCTCCGCCGTGCCCACCGGAACGGTCGACTTGTCGACGATGATCTTGTAGCCGTTCATGGTCCGGCCGATGCCGCGCGCGACCTCCAGAACGAAGCGCTTGTCGGCTCGGCCATCGTCACCCTGGGGCGTTCCGACGGCGATGAAGACCAGCTTGCTCTTCTGCACCCCGGCCGCGAGGTCGGTGGTGAAGGTGAGCCGGCCCTCGGCTCGGTTGCGCGCCACCAGCTCGGCGAGACCGGGCTCGTAGATCGGCACCTTGCCCGCGTTGAGCGCTTCGATCTTGGCCGCGTCCTTGTCGACGCACACGACGTCCCGGCCGCTGTCCGCGAAACACGTTCCCGCGACGAGGCCCACGTAACCCGTTCCCACCACGCACACTTCCACGTAACTCTCCTCCCCCGCACCGCGCTCGATGCGCTCGCGACCCCGTCGCGGGCGCCCCACCCCGGCGGCGAGCGGCCTCAATACGCGTTCTTGTGTCGCAGTCCCTTGATGAAGGTCAGGCCCAGGATACGAAGGTCGAACGACAGGGACCAGTTCTCGATGTAGTAGAGATCACAAGCGATTCGCTGCTCCAGCGAGGTGTTGCCCCGCCACCCGTTTACCTGGGCCCAGCCGGTCACGCCGGCCTGCATGCGGTGGCGTAGCATGTACTTGGGAATCTGGTCCTTGAAGCTGTGAATGAACACCGGTCGTTCGGGTCGCGGTCCCACCAGGCTCATCTGTCCGCGCAGCACGTTGAAGAGCTGCGGTAGCTCGTCGAGGCTCCAGCGCCTCAACCAGCCGCCGAACGAAGTGCGCCGTGGATCCTCTTCCGCCGCCCAGACCGGTCCCGTTTCGGCCTCTGCGTCGACGCGCATCGTCCGAAACTTGTACATCCGGAACGTCTGGCCGTCCAGCCCCATGCGTTCCTGTCGGTAGAAGATCGGCCCGGGAGAGCTGACGCGGATTGCGAGCCCGATCAGTAGCATCAGCGGCGCCGCGAACACGAGGACGATCGCGGACACCACCACGTCGCACGCCCGCTTGAGCAACCGGTTCCAGCCGTAGAGCGGCGTTTCGAGGATGTTCACCACGGGGATCCCGTCGAAATCCTCGATTCCCCCGCGCAGGCTGATGAACCGGTAGAGATCCGGCACCACCTTGATGTCCACCATGAACGCGCCGACCGCCTCGAGCACGCGCACGAATCGGTCGTGCGACTCCATCGGGATGGCCACGATCACCTGATCGATGCCGCCGCCCTGGAGGATGCGCGTCACGTCCTCGTACACACCGGTGATGGGAATTCCGCGCACCAGCGTGCCGACCTTCGACCCATCCTTGCCGAGGATACCGACGACGTGCAGGCCCATCTCCGGATGCCTGAGTATCCGGTCGACCACCTCGCCACCGAGGCTCCCGGCCCCCACGATCACGACGTGCCGCAGGTTCTGGCCACGCTTGCGGAGCTGCCGCAGGAGCCCCCGGATCACCGACCGGACCGCGACCACGCCCACCAGCTCGAGGGGCAGGAAAATCGCGAACACGACGCGCGAGGCCTGGAAGAACTCGCGGAACATCGAGTCGACGACGATCAAGCTGCCGACGGCGAGGCTGGAGGCTCGGATCAGGTTCATCAGCTCACGTGAGCGCCGCGCGATCCGCTGCGGCTGGTAGAGCCCGTGGCTGCGGAAGAGCGCGTAGAAGATCGGCAGCACCAGCACCAGCAGCTTGGTGTAGCGCTCGAGCTCCGGGACGCCGTAGCGGATCGGGATGGCGTCCGTGACGAGTGGGCTGAAGAACCGCAGCCAGAAGGACAGCAGCCACGCGCCGGCGATGATCACCAGGTCGCTGACCACCAGCAGGCTGAGGAAGAGGTGGCTGTACTTCTTCAGCATGACGGCGCCACCCGGGACGGCGCAGAGGCGCTCGGCACCCCGCCGCCAGTCGTCATGGATCGAACCAGGGCCGCGAACTCGTCCCTGAACACTTGCGTCGAGAAGCGCTGCGCGTGACGCCGGATCGCCTCTGCGCCGAAGGCACCGCGCGCGGCCTCGAAGCGATCGATCGCGTCCCGCAGTGCGTCCGGGGTCAGCGGCTCGAAGAGAACACCGGTCGGCTCGTCGCGACCCGCGCCGGCGAGGTCACGGACCGTCTCGAGCAACCCGCCGCGCGCATGTCCGATCACCGGGGTGCCCATCGCCTGCGCCTCGACCGGGGCGATGCCGAAGTCCTCGTCGGCGGGATGCAGGAACGCGCGGCAGCGCGCGTAGGCATCGCGCAGCGTGGCTGCGTCGACCCAGCCGAGGAAGGTGACCTCGGGTCCCGCGACGGCGCGTAGCCGTCGCTCGTCCTGCCCCTTGCCGATCACGACGAGTCGGCGCCCGGTACCGCGGAAGGCCTCGATCGCGACGTCCACGCCCTTGTAGGGAGCCAGCGCCGTGACCATCAGGTAGAAGTCCTCGCGCTGCGGCGGAGCGGTGTCGGGACGGAACGCTTCGGTGTCCACCGGCGGGTAGATCATGCCGGCGTCGCGCCCGTAGATGCGCCGGACACGCTCCCGGACGTGCTCCGAGATCGCGACGAACCGAGTCACCCGCGCCGAGCTCGCCACGTCCCAGCGGCGCAGATAAGGCAGTACGCGCGCGGCCGCCCAGCGCACCGGCGCCGAGGAGCGCTCGCGCGAGAAATATTCCCCCTCCAGGTCCCACGCGTAGCGCATCGGTGTGAAGCAGTAACAGAGATGAGGCGTGCCCGCCTCGACCCGGGCCCCCTTCGCGACGCAGTGGCTGAGGCTCACCACGAAATCGTAGCCCCGAAGGTCGAGGCGCTCGATGGCCGTCGGGAAGAGCGGGAGGAAGTGCCGGTAGAAGCGGCGCCGGCCGGGGAGACGCTGGAGGAACGAGGTGCGGATCGAGTGCGACTCGATCGTCGGCGACACCTGCCCTGGCTCGTGAATCAACGTGAAGACATCGGCGGTGGGAAAGAGCTCGCAGACTTGCTCGAGGCACTTCTCCCCTCCGCGCATGCCGTTGAGCCAGTCGTGGACCAGGGCGATCTGCACCGGATGCACCCGTAGTTGAGCCAGGCACCGAGGGCGGTTCCCCGGAACCGAGCGGCGGCTAGATGTTCACGCCGGCATCTCCGGTGGTCTCCCACCGGCCACCGGTGAGCCCGGGAGACGGGGCCGGTGCGCAGCGCGCGAGCGTCGCTTCCTTCCGTCGAGGCTCGCGGTCCTACGAAACGTGGATTAGCACTACAGCTTGGGGGCGTCAACAGTGTGGCACCCCTACCCCTTGATGGCGGCCCGATAAACGTCGGCGGTTTGCCGCGCCGCGGCATGCCACGAAAAGGAACGGGCGCGATCACGGCCGAGCGCGACGCGCGCTTGCCTCTCGGCGGGGGGCCACGAAGCCACGGCGACGATCGAGCGGGTGAGCTCCTCTGGGTCACCGCCGTCCACGAACTCCGCGGCCCGTCCGAGCACCTCCGGCTGTGCACCACGCCGGCTCGCGATGACCGGGGTGCCGAGCGCGAGCGCCTCCAGGGGCGGCAGCCCGAAGCCCTCTTCCCACGCGGGTGCCACCAGCAGCGTCGCGCCCGCGAACAGTGCCGCCTGGCTCGAGTCCGGGAACCCGCCGACGAATCGAACGCGTCGACCGAGCCCGGCGGACGCGACCTGGCGCTCGAGCTGGCGCCGGTGCCGCTCTTCGTTGTTCCACTGCCCCGCGAGCCAGAGCTCGAGCCCGGCGCTCGCCGGCACACGGGCGAAGCTCGCCACCAGCGTCGAGACGTTCTTGTGTGGCTTGAGGCTTCCCACGTAGAGGACGTAGCGCCCGGCCCCCCGTGGCGTGGGTGGCGGGTCTGGGACCTCCACCCCGTTGGGAATCACCGCGATCCGCTCGCGCGCCACACCGAGCCACGTCTGGAGGTCACGAGCGCTCGCCTCGGACACGGTGAGCACCGTGCGGGCCTGGCGGCAGGCCGAACGCATCACCGCGCGCGCGTACAGTCGATGCAAAGGGCGTCGCCGGGCGCTTGAGGTGGATCACGTCGTGGATGGTGACCAGCGCGGGGCACGGCAGTCCCGGCGGCAACACGTAGTGCGGGGCGTGGAAGAGGTCGGCACGCAGCCGCCTCGCGACGCCGCCGAGCGACACCATCTCGGCCAGGCCGTACTTCCCACTCGACTCGTCGATGAACCTGAAGCGGTCTGTGTCCAGCCCATGTGCGGCGAGTCGCTCGCCCTGCCCGGGCTCGACCAGCAGGCTGAACGTCCAGCTCGGAAGGTGCTCCGGCAGCCGCCGCACGATCTCACGGACGTGTCGACCGATTCCGCCATCGAAGGCCTTCCGCGCGTCCACGAGCACATGGGCTGGGCGCTCCATGCCCGGCTCGCCGGGCACCGGCGCAGCACGGTGCTCTCGAGCACGCGACGATGGACCTCGCGAGTCGCGACGGCGCAGCGTCGCCACGAGAACTCCTCGGCCCGCGCGAAGCCGAGTGCGGCCAGACGGGAGCGCTCCTCGGGCGACTCGAGCAGTCGCCGCACGCACCGCACGAGCGCACCCGGCTCGCCGGGCTCCGCGAAACAGACGGCGTCCCCTCCGACCTCTGCGAGCGCGGGGATCCGATAGGCGACCACCGGTGTCCCGCGCGCCATCGCCTCGAGAAGCGTGAGGCCGAACCCTTCCTCGAGGGACGGATGAACCAGCAGGGCTGCCTCCCGGTAGAGGACGTCGAGCTCACCCTCCGTGACGTGGCCGCGCCAGTCCACCTGGTCCGCGATGCCGGCTTCGGCCGCGGCGGTGCGCAGCGGCTCGGCGAACCGCGGGTCGTGGTCGCCACACAGCACCAGCGGATGGGTGCGGCGGATCCCCTCCGGGAGCCCCGCGTACTCCTGAAGCCATGCCGAGACGTTCTTGTACGGATCGAGCCGACCGACATAGAGAATCGGTCCCCGCTGCCGCGCGCTCGAGGTGTCGGTGGCGCGGCCACGCGGCAGATCGACGCCGTTGGCCACCACCTCGACCGGTACGGTCACACATGGACCCTCGCGAAGCTCGTCGCGCGTCGCGTTCGACACCGCCACGACCCGATCGAGGCGACCGAGGACGAAGTGCAGCGGCACCCGCGTCGCGAAGAAGATCCGCCACGCCGACCGCGCGCCGGGCTCCGCCCCGGGCTCGCCACGGGATGAGGTCATGGATCGTAGCGACAGTCCGATACGGACCGTGCAGCGGTGACGTGAGCACGTGCGGCACGTGCAGCAAGTCGATTCCGAGCGTCCGCACCCAGCGGGGAAACGAGACGAAGTCGCGAGCGCCGAGCAGTGGCACGGGCGCCACCCAGCCGAGCGCGGTGGGCTCGCATCCGCACTCCTCCGCGAAACCTTGGCGGGCCGCCTCGTCGCCGAAGAGGAGGCGGTATCGCTCGTCGCCGTCGAGCGCGAGCAGCTCGCGAGCCAGCGAGCGGGTGTAACGCCCCACGCCGTCCGGGCGACCCGGGCGAATCCAGCGCGCATCCAGGGCGATCGTCGCCGTCATGACGGGCGGTTGAAGAGCTCGAGATAGAGGTCGACCCAGCGCTGCGCGGCGGCGGCCTCGGACCAGCGCGTGGCGCGTTCCACGCCACGCGCGCCGAGCTCGCGGGCCAGGTCCGGTGATCCGAGGAGCCGTTCGAGCGCGGCGGCGATGTCGGTGGTCGAGAGCGGATCGACGTAGACGGCGGCGTCGCCACCGACCTCGGGCAGAGCGCCGGCGCGCGACGCGATCACCGCGGTGCCACAGGCCATGGCCTCGAGCACCGGAAGACCGAAACCCTCGGTGAGCGACGGGAACACCAGGGCGCGCGCGTCTTGCATGAGCTCGACCAGGTCCGCCTCCGCCACGCGGCCCGTGAGACGTACGTGTCCATCGAGGCCGAGCGCATGGATCCGCTCGCCGAGTGCCTCCGTGTGCCAGCCGCTCGGCCCCACGATCGCGAGCTGACAAGACCCGGGTCGAGCGCGGACGAGCTGCGCGAACGCGTCGAGCAAGCGATCGAGGTTCTTCTTGGGCTCGCGAACGCCGACGAAGATGAAGTACGGGGTGCGCAGACCACGGCGCGCGGCCGCGCGCTCCGGCGCGTCACCGTCCGCCCCGCGTGACGGTGGACGAAACGTCTCGTTCACCCAGTTCAGCACCACCTCGATCGCCGACGGGGCGAGCCTGAATGCCGAGATCAGGTCGCGGCGCGTGTGCTCCGACACGGCCACCACCTGGTCCGCGGCGCGAAGCGCGGGGCCGGTGAAGAGCCGGAAGAAAAGCCGGTGCTTCCAGGGCACGGTTTCCGGCAGGTGCAATGGCACCAGATCGTGGACCGTGAGGACGCGCAGCCCAGCGAACGCGAGCGGGAGCTCGAAGTTCGCGACGGCGTGGTAGAGGTCGATGCGGTCACGCCGCAGCGCGCCCGGCAGTCGCAGGTTGGTACAGGCGATCCGACTCCGCCCCGGCACCAGCGTGACGCGGAAGTTCGGCGGCAACACGGGCGCGTCGACGGTGCGGTCGACGTAGAGTACGTACTCGTTCCCCGCATCGTGGCGCGCGAGCGCGCCGATGAGGCGCCTGGTATGGATGCCGAGCCCGGTGGAGTCCCCGAAGCCGAGCCGCGCGTCGATCCCGATTCGCATCGGCGCGACCGCTCGCTCAGACCTTCGCAGCCGGCCCGCGCGACTCCAGGACCTCCTTGACGTAGTAGATCGGCTTCGACTGCGACTCGTGGTAGGTGCGCGCCAGCATCTCGGCGACCAGCCCCATGCTGACGAACTGGACTCCGACCAGGATCAGCATGACGAAGAGAAGCAGGATCGGACGGTTCGAGAGGCTCGCGCCCCACAGCATCCGCTGCACCGAGAGCCACGCGGCCCCCAGGAAGCCCACGCCGCCGCACATCACGCCCAGCAAGCCGAAGATCTGGATCGGCTTGGTCGAGTACGACTCCATGAACTTCACGGTGATCAGGTCGAGCAGCACGCGGATGGTGCGGCCGATCCCATACTTCGACACACCGGCGCGCCGCGCGCGGTGGTTGACGGGCACCTCGTGAACGCTGACCCCCATCCAGTTGGCGACCGCCGGGATGAAGCGGTGGAGCTCGCCGTAGAGCCTCACCTGCTGGACGACGTCGGCGCGGAACGCCTTGAGGGTGCAGCCGTAGTCGTGGAGGTTGACCCCGGTGACCGCCGAGATCAGCCGGTTCGCGATCATCGACGGCAGCCGGCGGCTCAGGAACGGATCCTTCCGGTCCAGCCGCCACCCCGCCACGATGTCGTAGCCCTGCTCGATACCGGCGAGCAGCTTCGGCACGTCGCGAGGTCGTTCTGCAGATCGGCGTCCATGGTGATGATCACGCGGCCCCGGGCATGGTCGAAGCCGGCGCTGAGCGCGGCGGTCTGACCGAAGTTCCTGCGCAGCAGCACCACCCGCGCCCCGGGGCGCTCCGCCGCGATCTTGCGGAGCGCGTCGGCCGTGCCGTCTCGCGAACCGTCGTCGACCAGGATCACCTCGAACGACTTGCCGAGCGGCTGAAGCGCCCCCCACACGTCGGCGGCCAGAGCCTCGACGTTCTCGATCTCGTTGTACACCGGGATCACCACCGAGATCTCGGGGCGATCCACGACCTCGTTCACGACCGTTTCGACAGGCGTCGGCTTCATCGGCTCGTCTCTCCCTTCACTCTACGCCACGGTCCTGGCGGGAGCTCAGGACGCCCTGCACCAATCCACGCGCTCACCACCAGAGGCGCCACCAGCGCCACCTCCGCGACCACGAGCCACGCCGAATGGGCCACCCAATCCAGAGTCGGCGGCCAGGCCCGTGAGACCGCAGGAACCGCCCATAGCGGTGCCGAGAACCGCTGCGCCGACAACGGCCAGAGGAGCGGCAATCCGCGCCGCGTTCCAGGGTCGTGGGTGAGCCAATCCAGCACCAGGTGGCTCAGGAATGCGCCGGTCACCAAGGCGACGTCGCGCGCGGTCATCGGTGAACGCCGGGACGAGACCCCGAGCGCCAGTGCCGCGGCGACGAGCATCGCCACGATCGAGTGGCTGGCGCCGTGGTGGAACCGCGCCGGCGCACCCACCACCAGCCCGGGGATGAAGTCCAGGTCGGCCGCCGAGGCTGCGGCTGCTCCCAGGAGCAGCCGGCGCCAGCTCGACGTCGGTCCACTCACGGCGAGCGCCCAGGCTAGACCGACCCCCAGGTGACCGAGCGGCGTGGACATGGCGATCGTCGGGAGGCGAGCGGCGCGCGGGCGTCCTCGACGACTCGGGTCGCCGGGCGCCGGCTTCGCTCATGTTCGAGCCGAGATCCGCCTGAGGCCGAGGTACGCGAGCCCGCCCAGGATGATCGAGAAGAAGAGCAACATCACGTGTACGCCGAAAGCCGTGAGCAACGCGACGCTCTTGTCGATGCCGAGAACGCCGTGGAACACCACGGTCCACGCCCACTCGTAGGTCCCCATGCCGGCGACGCCATGGAACGGCGTGATGGTCGTGAGCTCAGCGGCCGTGGAACCGATCACGACGCCCCAGAAGCTCATCTTCGACGCGGTGCCCGCGTCGTGCATGGCATGCACCATGAGCGTGAAGGACAGGAACTTCGCGTACCAGATCACGAGCGAGAGCAGACCCGCCTTGACGTACGTGGAAGCCCCAGCCGTGCGCTCGAACGTCTCGACCATGCGCTCGGCCGCCTGCTCGACGCGCGCCCGCAGGCTCCCCGGCTTCGCGTTCGCCAGATCGGCGCCGAGCCACCGATGCAGCCAGGCCACGGCCCGAGGCATGGTGATCAATCCCGCCGAGAGCACGAACACGCTCGCGACGGCGACGAGCGGAAGGTCGCGGAACGCCTCCACCGCGTGCGCTCCCCGGAAGGACGCGACCGACAGCAAGAAGATGAGGCCGAGCGCGATGAAGTCGAGGAACCGGGAGACCAACAGCGACACGACGCCGTCGGCGGCCGAGAGGCCCTTCTTCTCCCTGAGCAACACCACGTACGACAGCTCGCCGATCCGGCTCGGCAGCAGGTTGTTGTACATGATGTGCGCCGACGTGATGAGGTAGAGCTCCCCGAACGACACGTCGTTGCGCTGCAGCAGCACGCGCCACCGCAGGGCACGCGCGACGTAGCTGGCGGCATAGATCACGAACGCGCCGGCCACCAGGCCCGGCCGGATGTTGGTGGCGAAGCGCTCGATCTCGTCCCAGCGCAGGCCCCGTAGCAGCCACCACACCAGCCCGATCGTGAGGCCGACCGCGAGCGCCTCTCGCCACGGCTTGCGCGCCGGAAGGTGCGGCTCCGACGGCGCGCCAGGCATCGAGCCGGCGATCGAACGGTCGGTGGTGGTCAAGGTGTCGGGTGGAGGCGTGACCGATGGCGACGAACCGCGCCAGCGAAGAGCCCGGTAGAGAGGCCCGCGAGTGAGGCCAGAACCGCGTGGCCGACCGGCGCCGAGCGGCTCGGGCCCCGCGGCGAGCCGAAGCTATGGCACGATGACGCGCCTTGTCAAACGCCGTCCTGAGCCGAGCGGTGAGTCGCTCGACACCGCACGCGAGCGCGCGCAGCTTGCGGTGCCCTCGACGACGGCGCTACCATTGACCTTTCGATTCAGTGGCTTCTGGCCTCGACCGCGCCGCGGCCGGGTTCGCTGCCACCAGCCTCCCGACGGGGGATCACGCCTGCCCATGGCCGCTCGCCGAGCTCTCTTCATCAACCCGCCGACCGGCAACTACATCCGGGACGATCGCTGCCAGGTTCCGGTGGAGAACTCGACCAGCGTGCTTCGCGCGCCGATCGACCTCGCGTACATGGCAGCGATGGTCGAGCAGATCGGCTGGGAGGCGCGGATCGTCGACTATCCGGCGGAAGGGCTCGCCTGGAAGGACTTCGAGCTCGACCTGCAGATCTTCGATCCCGACCTCCTCGCGGTCAGCACCACGACCCCACCCTTCCGGGGGACATGAAGGCGTGCGAGCTCGCCAAGGCGCGCAACCCCGCCGTGCTGACGATCGCCAAGGGCGCCCACGTCACCACACACGATGCGGAGACGTTGACGGCCTTCCCGCAGCTCGACGTCGCGATCCGGGGCGAGTGCGAAGAGCTGCTCGGCGAGTTGCTCATCGCGTCCGACCGCTCGACCGTCCTCGGCATCAGCTACCGGGACGGAGATCGCATCCAGCGCAACGCGGACCGCCCCCGCCTCGAAGACCTGGACAGCCTGCCGTGGCCGGCGCGCCACCTCATGAACAACCGGCTCTACATCCGGCCCGACACCGGGGAGCCGCAGACCACCATCCAGACCAGCCGCGGTTGCCCGGCGCGGTGCATTTACTGTCTGGTGCCGACGCTCAGCGGGTTCGACACCTACCTGCGCTCACCGGCGAGCATCGTCGCCGAGATGAAGCACTGTGTGACGCGGTTCGGCATCCGCAACTTCTACTTCCGCGCCGACACCTTCACCTTGCAGAAGTCCTGGACGCTCGAGCTCTGCAAGCTCATCCAGGAAGCGCGGCTGGACGCCGAGTGGGTGTGCAACAGCCGGGTCGACACCATGGATCCCGACCGCGCGCGAGAGATGCGCAAGGCGGGCTGCTGGATGGTCGGCTTCGGTGTCGAGTCCGGCAACCAGGAGATCCTCCGCCACATGAAGAAGGGCGCGACCCTCGCCCAGGCGGAGCGGGCCATCCAGGCGTGCAAGGACGCTGGCATCAAGACGTACCTCTTCTGGGTCCTGGGCAGTCCGTGGGAGACCGCCGAGACGGCGCAGGACACCATCGATTTCGCGCGCAAGCTCGACGGCGACTTCTGCGAGTTCCACATCGCGTATCCGTTTCCCGGAACGCCGCTTCACGACATCTGCACGGAAGAGGGCCTGCTCGGGGAGGAGCAGCTCACCGGACGGAACGTGAAGCAAGCCGTGGCGCGCAGCTACGCACTCACCGCGGCGGACCTCAAGAAGATCCAGACGCGAGCCATGCGCTCGTTCTACCTACGGCCGAGCTACGTCGCTCGCACGCTGCGATCGATCGATTCGCCCGTGAAGCTCTGGAACTACGCTCGCCGCGGCCTGCAAGTGCTCACTCATCCCTGATGCCCGACACCCAGCGCCCCCCAATCCAGCGGACCGACGTGAGCCAAACTTCGCAACCGATCGAGAGCGGTCCGGCCGATGCCGCCGCTCCCTCCCCGCAGCGCGCGACACCGAGCGGCGCCCCGGACACGCGTCCGGCCCACCGCGTCACGGTCGTGCTCCCGGCCTACAACGCGGCGCGCACCCTCGAGCACACGTACAACGACATCCCCAAGCACGCCGTCGACGACATCATCCTCGTCGACGACGCGAGCCACGACGAAACCGTCGAGAAGGCTCGGCAGCTCGGGATCCACGTCATCGTGCACCCGGAGAACCGCGGGTACGCCGGCAACCAGAAGACCTGCTACACGGCCGCCCTCCATCGTGGCGCCGAGGTGATCGTGATGGTTCACCCGGACTATCAATATGACCCTCGGGTACTGCCTGATCTGATCGCGCCGATCCTGAGCGGCCGAGCCGATGTGGTGTTCGGCTCGCGCCTCGCGACCCGGGGCGGGGCGCTCGCCGGTGGCATGCCGCTCTACAAGTTCCTCGGCAACCGTTTCCTCACCACGGTCGAGAACGTCGTCTTCGGGCGCAACATGAGCGAGTACCACACGGGGCTCCGCGCCTACAGCCGCCGCTTCCTCGAGTCGATCCCGTTCATGCGCAACTCCGACGGCTTCGGCTTCGACTCGGAGGTGGTGGGACAGATCGTCACCGGCGGTTACCGCCTCGAAGAGATTCCGGTCGAGACCCGCTATTTCCGCGAGGCCTCGAGCGTGAATCTGAAGATGAGCGTGCTCTACGGCCTCAAGACGCTCTCGGTGTGCGGCCACGTCTTGTCGTTCCGGTTGCGACGCCTGGCCGGGTTCGGTCCGGCGCGGATTTGACGTGCCCTCCTCTGCGTCACTACCTTGCGCACTACCTCTGTTATCGGTAACGAGATGACATCATCCAGCAGCGACGCGGGCGCCAAGGTCGCGCTGGTCCGTCCTCCGATCCTCAAGATGACCCGGAGCTTGAGCTCCTTCGGCGTCATTCTTCCCATCGGGATCGCGTACGTCGCGGCGGTGCTGCGCCGCGAGGGCCATCGCATCCAGGTCCTCGATGCGCCGGGGCTGGCCCTCGACACCTTCCGGCCGCAGCCGAGCCCGATCGGCGCCCTCGAGCTCAACGGGCTCAACCCCGAGGAGATCGTGGAGCGGATCGATCCCGACACCGAGATCGTCGGGATCACCCACATGTTCCTTCACGAGTGGCCGATGGTGCGCGAGATCGCGGAGCGCGCCCGGGCGCGCTTTCCAGGCGCCACGATCGTCCTCGGCGGGGAGAACGCCACCGCCTATCGACGCTGGATCTTCGAGCAGACCGACGCCGTCGACTACTGCGTGCTCGGCGAAGGCGAGCTGACGATGGCGGAGCTGTTGCGCCGCATCCGGACCGGTGAGCCGATCGCCGGGATGCAGGGCATCGCCTCGCGCGATCCGGCGCGCCCCGTGGGGCAAGAGGAGCTCTCGCCGCGCCAGGCCGACGTCGACTCCTTCCCTCGCCCGGCGTGGGATCTCTTCCCGGTCGAGGACTACATGAAGGTGGCCGACACCTTCGGCGTCCACCGCGGTCGCTCGATGCCGATGCTCGCGACGCGCGGCTGTCCGTATCAGTGTACGTTCTGCTCGTCCCCCGACATGTGGACCACCCGGTACGTCGCAAGGGACGCAGGTGACGTCGTCGACGAGATGGCCACCTACGTGCGGCGCTACGGGGTCGAGAACATCAACTTCTGCGACCTCACCGCGTTCGTGAAGCGGGAGTGGGCGCTCGACTTCGTCACTCGCCTCAAGGAGGCGAATCTCGACATCGCCTGGCAGCTTCCGGCGGGGACCCGGTCCGAGGCGCTCGACCACGACGTGCTGGCCCTCGCGTACGAGACCGGCTGCCGCAACATCACCTACGCGCCGGAGAGCGGGTCGGCCGACCAGCTCGGCCGGATCAAGAAGAAGGTCAAGATCCCGCGCCTCGAGGAGTCGCTACGGACGGCCCACAAGGTGGGCGTGGTCACGCGCATCAACCTGATCATCGGTCATCCGCACGAGACCGCCCGCGACCTCTGGCAGTCGTATCTGTTCCTTCTCAGGGTCGCCCTCTCGGGCTGTCGAGACGCCTCGGTGATGATCTTCGCCCCCTACCCGGGGAGCGCGGACTTCGAGGAGCTGCTGGTGGCGGGCAAGATCGACATGACACCTCAGTATCACTACGCGGCGCTGGTGCGCTCGGGGCTGAGCAGCGTCACGTACAACCGCGACTTCGGCACGCGCGCGCTGTTCGCGATCCAGTACTTCTTCCTGATCTCGTTCTACGCGCTTGCGTACCTGAGCCGGCCGTGGCGTTTCGTCGACCTGCTTCGCAGCGTCGTCACCGGCCAGGAGACGAGCAACCTCGACACCTTGGTTCGGGTGAAGATCAAGCGTCGCGTCGGCGACCGTGTGAAACGTCTGTTCGGAAGTACCCCGACCGTCACGGTGGCCGAGTCGGCCTGACCTGCAGGCCCGGAGCCCGCGCGGACCCGCGGTGGGCGAACCCACCGCGGGTCCTCCCCGTCACTCCTTGCCCTGGATGTAGCGCTCCGCCTCGGCCACGTCGTCGGCGCTGCCGATGATGAGGGGAACTCGCTGGTGCAACCCCTCGGGCTGGATCTCGAGGATCCGCTCGCTACCCGTCGAGGCTGCACCTCCGGCACGCTCGCAGATCATCGCCAGCGGCGCGGCCTCGTAGAGCAGCCGGAGCTTGCCCTTCGGCGACTTCGAGTCGGCCGGGTAGAGGAAGATCCCGCCATAGAGCAACGTGCGATGGAAATCGGCGACGAGCGAGCCGATGTAGCGCGCCTTGTACGGCAGGTTCTTCGCCTTGTCGATCGTCTTGAGGCGATCGATGTAGCGGCGCGTCCCATCCGGCCACAGGTGGTAGTTCCCCTCGTTGGTGCTGTAGATCGAGCCACGCTTCGGGATCCGGATGTCCTGGTGCGAGAGCAGGAACTCCCCGACGCTCGGGTCGAGGGTGAAGCCGTGCACCCCGTCCCCGGTCGTGAACACCAGCATCGTGGACGTTCCGTAGAGCACGTAGCCGGCGCACACTTGCTCGGTGCCCGGCTGCATGCAGTCCTCGGGCGTTCCGGGTCCGCTCTGGCTGCGCCGACGATGCACCGAGAAGATCGTGCCGATGTTGACGTTCGCGTCGATGTTGCTCGAGCCGTCGAGCGGATCGAAGTTGAGGATGTATTTCCCGAGTGGGAACCCCTCGGGGATGGGGATGATGTCCTTCTCCTCCTCCGACGCCATGGTGCAGAGCAGGCCGGGATACTGGAACATCCGGATCATCGCCTCGTGCGCGAAGACGTCGAGCTTCTTGACTTCCTCGCCCTGCACGTTGACCGCGCCGGTCGCCCCGAGCACATCGACCAGCCCGGCATGCGAGACCTCTCGCTGGATCACCTTGGCGGCCAGGGCGATGTGCGAGAGCAACGCCGAGAACTCGCCCGTCGCACCGGGATGGCGGTGCTCCGTCGACAGGATGAATCGGTTCAGCGTCATCGCCTCGGCCATCGCAACCTCCCTTTTTCGTCGTGAGGAGCCCGGGTAAGGTGAGCTCCAGGACGATCGAACCCTGGCGGCGTGATTCGAGGCCGGCAACCGGCCTGGGCGCCGCGGTTCGAGGCTGTCCCGGCGTCCCGGCGATGGCCTCCACGTCAGCCGCGGTTGCCCGTCCCATCCCCCGCGGCGTCCGGATCTCCGGCCTCGAGCGGTCCGGTCTCGGCCTCTGTCCACGGCGCACGAGTCCTGGCTGCCCCTCCGTAACGTTCGAGATATCCCGTGATCGCCGCGCGCGCGATGGCGGATACGTCCTCGAACTCGAGCCCCATACCCTCGCGAACCTGGACCCGCGACGCGCGCCGTCCGCCCACGTTCACCCGCACCACGCGCCCCCGCACCGATGCCGCGACGTTGCCGCCGGGTAGCTGAAAGCGCATCGAGACCTTCGTGTCGACAGGGAACGGGTTGCTGGTTTCCACGAACGCACCGGTCACGCTCACGTCGGTGAGCAAGCCTTCGATCTTCTTCTCGAACAGCCCCAGCACCACGGGTGCCGAGACCGCCACGCGAGGGTGCCGGCGCTTCTCCGCGCGCCCCGCCGAGAACCCATCCAGCACCGCGTCGGCGAGATCGTCCGGTGTCCACGACTTGCTGGCGCAGCGTGTGATGCCACACGCCTGACAGACCTCCGCCGAGGTCGGATCGAACGGATCCTCGACGATCCAGACCGAAAGGTCGCCGAGCAGCCCCTTCGTCTTGAGCCAGCTCAACACCCCTAGGCCGTCGAACTCGAGCTGACACACGTCGACGAGCACGAGGTCGGTGCGTCGCCGCTCGGCCCGCAGCCACTCGTACGCTTCGTCCGGGTCCGCGAGCACCACGGGCTGGGCACCGCGATCGGCGAGAGCGTTCGCCAGCGCCGAGCGGTGTGCGAGGGCTTCGCCCAGCAGTACGACCCGGGAGGCGGACGGGGCGGCTCGAGCTCCATCGTGGGTGGGATCCGCACCACGCGAGCGGTGCAGGCATGATCCTAGCACCCTGCCCAGGCCTCGCGCGGTTCGGGCTTGCGAGCGCTGGGCCGGGAACGGTACGGTGGGCTCGGCGGTCCCCCACCGTCCTCGAACTCGTGCCTTCTCTGCCCCGAGCCGACCTCGACTGCTTGTTCGTTCACGTTCCCAAGGCGGCGAACCACTACCTGCCGCTCGGGGATTTCTTCAACGTGACGTACATGCCCATGGGCCTGCCCGCGCTCGCGGACTGGGCCAATCGGGCCGGCTTCCGCACCGAGATCCTCCACCTCGGCGTCGAGTGGATCCGCGACCCCGGTTTCGACCTGCTGCGCTGGATCGACGGGCGCCGCATCCGAGCGTTCGGGTTACCGCTCTACTGGCACTACCAGACCTACGACGTCGTCGAGACCGCGCGCCAGCTCAAGGCACACGCGCCCGACGCGTTCGTGTTCCTCGGCGGGCTCACCGCCGGCTACTTCGCCGAGCAGATCCTGGCGATGGTCCCCGAGGTCGACGCGATCCTCCAGGGTCCCGCCGAAGGTGCGATCGTTCCGCTGCTCGAGAGTCTGCGGCGCGGCGATCGCACCGCCCCGTGCGACGCATGGGTCCGCGGCGAGGATGGCGAGATCCGGCGCACCCCTCGAGCACGACTCGCCCGCCCCTCGACGAGCTGGTGTACGCGAACCTCGACGTGTTGCGTGGCGCAGACACCTACGCCGAGCTGTTCGGGTTCCGCTCTCGTACTCGACCGAGCTCGCCGCCACGGAAAACCGCGTCCGCCTCTCCGGCGGAGTCGGAAAGTTCCCGCTCTTCATCGGGCGCGGCTGTCCGTGGAGCTGCACGTTCTGCGGTGGCAACCGTGACACGTTGCGGAGGGTGAACGGCACGGCGCGTCCGGAATGGCGGTCTCACGACCGCGTCGTCGCGGACATCCGTCGCGCGATCGGACACGGCTACCGGGTCGTGTCGACGTGCTTCGATCCGATCCCGGAGCGCGATGGGTACTTCGTCGAGCTCTTCGCCCGGATCGCCGCCGAGGGGCTCGGCATCGATTGGTACTTCGAGTGCTGGGGACTACCGACGGAACGCTTCGTGAACGCGTTCAAGCGCACCTTCCCTGGACCGCTGTCGACGATCGCCCTGTCACCCGACGCCGGCAACGAGGACGTCCGGCGCCGGAACAAGCAGCCCTTCTACGACGACCAGGACCTGCACCGCACGATGGCGATCCTCGAGCGCCTCGAGGTGCCGACCGACGTCTTCTACACGATGGCCCTGCCGGGGGAGACGCTCGGCGCTGCGCTCGACACCCGCGATCAGATGGCGCGGATGCGCGAGTACCGCAACGCCCGGCGCGTGATGGTGTGGACCGTGCAGCTCGAACCTGGCTCGCCGCAGTTCGAGCGTCCCGACGCGTTCCGGATGGTGACCGATCGCAGGTCGTTCCTCGACTACTACCGCGTTCACGGCGGGCAGCACCCGGACACCTACTCGAGCCTCGGGTTCAAGATCTGCGACTACTTCGGCGACACGCGGGACGAGGGCTCGATCTCGGACTTCGAGCGTCACATCCAGTCGTTCAAGTGCGCCGACCTATGTTTCCTGAGCGCCGACCCACGCGAGCCTGTCGCGGCACAGAGCGGACGTCGTCACTGCCTCGAGCGGCGCCGCGATCTCGCCGCCAGGCGCGGCCTACCGGGACCGACGAGGACCCTCGGTCCCGGTTACGAGTACGCCGATGCCGTCGCCGCCGAGGTGCCCCCGCAAGGCGCTCGCTTTCACTGGGTGTCGCCCTCCGCGGTGCCGCTCGGCGACACGGTGAAGCCGTGAGCACCGTGCGCGGACCGCACGACGCCACCCGCGGTGTCGTCCACCTCGTCGACGCGACGCTCCGGGAGGGCGAGCAAACACCCGGGGTATGGCTCACACCGGACGAGAAGCTCGAGCTCCTCGAGCTCCTCGGACAGGCCGGCGTCGAGCTCGTGGACGCGTGTTTCCCCGCGGTCTCCGCGGACGAGCGTCGGTTCCTCGAGAGGGCCGCCTCGCGAGGTGGTGCACCGATCGTCGCCGCATCGCTCAGGCTCCGGGTGGAGGACGTCGAGCTCGCCGCCGCGTGCGGCTGTGTGTCGGCGTTCCTGATCGCGCCGGCGAGCGCGACGCATCGCCGGCTCCGCCTCGGCCTCGAGCGCGACGAGATCGAAGACCTCGTGCACGAGCTCGCGACTCGCTGCAAGGCCGCCGGGCTCGCGCCTCAGCTCGTCCTGGAGGATGCGAGCCGCGCGGCGCCTGCGGATGTGACGTCGTTGCTGCGGGCCGGGCGCGCCGCGGGGATCGAGCGTCACTACCTGTGCGACACCGTCGGCGTCTGGACGCCGTCCGCCGCCGCGGCGGCGGTCCGCGTCGCGCTCGCGGACCTCGGACCTGGCGCCGAGATCGGTGTCCACTGCCACAACGACTTCGGCATGGCCACCGCGAACACCGTCGCCGCGCTGGAGGCCGGCGCGCGCTGGGCGACCGTGACCGTCAACGGCATCGGCGAGCGCGCCGGCCATGCCTCGCTCGCGGAGGTCGCGCTCGCGACCACGGAGCTCCTCGGGTTCTCCTGCGGCGTCGACCCGGGCCGGCTCGCCACGCTCTCCGAGGCCGTCGAGCGCGCGACCGGGATCCCGGTCGCCGTCCAGGCACCGGTACTCGGCGCAACCGCGTTTCGCCACGAGTCCGGGATGCACGTGCAAGGCGTGCTGCGCGACCCGGCGACCTACGAGCCGATCGAACCGGCCTTGCTGCGGCGGCGCCGCGAGATCGTGGTCGGCAAGCACTCGGGCCGCTCACTCCTGCGCGCGCTCGCCGAGGAGCGTGGCCTGCTGGTCGATGACGAGCTCCTGGCACGTGCCCTCGAACGCCTCAAGGAAACCCGCCCAGTCGAGCGTGCGGTGGCTTTCGAGCGCTTCCGCCGCGCACGTGATCGATATCTCTCGGTGGCGCTCGGGCTGCCGCTCGAGGCCGCCGAGCGGGTGCTGCTCGAGTGCGGTGCCGTCCACCGCGCGGCGCCGAGCCGACACGCGGTCTCCTCGGCCCGCTGAGTTGCCGATGCCGGTGGCGAGCACCCTCGTCGAGAAGATCCTCGCGCCCCGCTCGCGGGGACCGGTCGTGCCGGGAAGCCGCTACCACGCGGTCGAGGTCGACCTGGTGCTCGCCCACGACGCCACGTTCACGCTCGGCATCGAGCGCATCGAGCGGCTCGGTCTGCCGATCCTCACGCCCGAGAAGCTGCTCTTCGCGGCCGATCACTTCGCACCTCCGTCGAGCCCCGAGCGCGCCGCCATCCTGGGCCGTTACGTCACGTTCCTCGGCGAGCGGGCGCTCCCACGCGACCAGCTCTTCCGCGGCATCAGTCACCAGCTCGCGGTCGAGGACCCACGCGTCCGCCCCGGACGGGTCGTGGTGGGCGCGGACTCGCACACCACCATGGTCGGCGCGCTCGGCTGCTTCGCGACCGGGTTCGGCACCACCGACATCCTCGGAGTTCTCGCGACGGGCACGGCGTTCCTCGAGATTCCGCCCTCGATCGAGCTGATCCTGCGCGGCGTGCTGCCGACGGGCATCGAGGGCAAGGACCTGGCGCTGGCGATGCTCGCGGCCCTCGGCGAAGACGGGGCGCTCGGCCACGCGCTCGAGCTCCACGATCACACTGGAGGCTCGATCGACTTCGACGCCCGCTGCGCGATCACCAACCAGGCCGTGGAGGCCGGGGCGACCAGTGCCGCGTTCGTCCCGGACGCGGTCACGGCGGGTATCCTTCACCTCCGGGATGGTGGTGCGCCACCGGATCTCGATCGCTGGGCGCCGGACGCCGGGGCGAACTACGCACGGTCGCTGGTGATCGACGTCGCTTCGCTGCCACCGCTGGTTGCGCGCCCGGGCTCGCCCGCCGACGTCGTTCCGGTCGATGCGGTCGCCGGTGAGCCGATCCATCAGGCGTTCGTGGGCTCCTGCGCCGGCGGGCGTCTGACCGAGCTCGAGGCCGCTGCCTCGATCCTGCGTGGTCGCCGGGTCGCGCCGGGTGTCCGGCTCGTGGTCACGCCGGCGAGCGAGCAGGTGTGGCGGGCGGCCTCTCGAAGTGGCGCGCTGGGTACGCTGAGCGAGGCCGGTGCCCTGGTGACCAACCCCTCGTGTGGCGCCTGTGGCGGGATCGACAAGGGGCTCCTCGCCGCGGGGGAGCTCTGCATCAGCACCTCGAACCGCAACGGCCCCGGCCGCATGGGTCACCGCGATGGGCGCATCATGCTCGCGAGCGCGGCCACGGTCGCCGCCTCCGCGCTCACCGGACGCGTGACCGACCCCCGCACCCTCGCTCGCTCCCAGCTCGCCTCGTGGGACGTGCCGCGATGACCTGCCCTTCGCCCCCCTCGCCGAGCGAGCAGCGACTCCTGTGTGGCCGCGCGCTGGTGCTCGGAGACCACGTCAACGCCGACCTCCTTCACCCACCCGCTTTCTTCTCGCTCGACGTGACCCGCCTCCGCGCGGGGTTCCTCGCCGGGCTGGGCCGCGAGACCGACGCGAGCTCCGACGGAACCACGTGGATCGTCGTCGCCGGCCGTAACTTCGGGTGCGGTTCGAGCCGCGAGACCACGGTCGACGCGCTCCGGCGCGGAGGGGTGGTCGCGGTGGTCGCACCGAGCTTCGGACGAATCTTCCGACGGACCGCGGCCGCGCTGGGAGTGCCCTGCTTCGTCAGCCAGGGCTCGCTCGCCGAGGTCCTACCCGACGAGGAGCTCGTCTTGGACGCTGCCCTGGCATGCCTCGTCGCCGGCGGCGGCGCGCGGCGGATCGCGCTCGAGGCCCCCGATCCCTTCCTGGAAGCCGTCCACGCCGCCGGTGGTCTACTCGAATGGCTCGGACACCGTCGCTCGTGAACGCGGCCGTCCGCTCCGGACGCCGTCCCTACGACTACGACGTCGCCGTGATCGGCGCCGGTCCCGCCGGCCTGGCAGCGGCGATCCGGGTTCGCTGGCTCAAGGGCTTCGACCCGTGGCCGAGCAGCGTCGTGGTCTTCGACCCGGGTCCGCTCGGCGGCCTCGGCCGATGGGGCTCGTGCGTCCTGACCGGACCGGGTTGGTCGCTGTCCGGTGCCGAGCTCACCGACCGGCTGGCCACCGACGTGACCGGGCTCGCCATTCCGATCGTCCCCGAGCCGGTGGCGAGGATCGTTCGCGACGGCGCGTACTTCGTGCTCGAAGCCGGTCGCCATCGCATCCGAACGCTGGCGGTGGTGCTCGCCGCAGGCCTGCGCGCGCTCACGAACGAGCAGCGCCACTTTCCGGCTGGCGTCACCATCGCCATGAAGGGCAGAGCCCACCTGGCTGCCTTGGTCGCACGTGCGATCGACCATGGACGATCCCGCGGTCTGGTCGTGGTGGGGAACGCCCGCAGCGCGCTCCTGGTTCCGCTCTTCGCCGCCGCCGCGGGGACGGTCTCGATCCACTGGGTCGTCGAGCCGTCGACCACCGCCAGCTCGGCCTCCGGGCCCGATCCCGGGGTACCGCCCCCACTGCCATCCCCGATCTCGCACGGGCGGCTCGTGAGCGTCGACGGTGCGGACGCCGTCGAGGCGGTGACGATCGCGACCTCGGCGGGACCGATCCGGATCCCGTGCAGCAGCGTCTTCATCGACTACCACGCCTTCGAGCTGCAGCCCGCCGTCTCCGTCGCCGGGCTTGCGGACCTCGGCGTTCGCACCTCGAGCGGTGGGTTCGTCGAGATCGACGCGTGGAACGAGACCCGCGCGCCCGGCATCTTCGCGGCGGGCGACGTCACGGGCCGCTACGCCTCGACGCTCACCGCGCTGGGCGACGGCGTGAGCGCCGGCTTCGGCGCTCATCGCCACGCATTCCGGGCGAAGTTCGGCGCCGAGCCCGACCTGTTCGCTTACCGGGGCTCGACCGGCCGCTCGCTCCGACCACGGAGCCCACCTGCCAGCTCACGGACGATGCGATCCCGGTACTCGTCGGCGTGGCGGAGCGTGCGCGAGAGGCGCTCGCCCGCGCGCTCACGCCGGCGGGAGCGCAGGTGGTCATCGAGACCATCGCCGACGACGACCGCACGCTCGCGGAGCTGCGCGCGCGTCTCGATGTGCCGCGTGCGACGCTCCACGCTGCGATCCACCTCGGCATCCAGGCCCGGGAGCTCGTCCTGCACAGGCCTCCCGACGGCACCCTCGGGGGGACGGACGGTGGGTCATGAGCACGGCACCTTCCGGAGCCGAGGTCCGGACGCGAAGGGACCTTCTCACGGGCCGCGTCGCAGCCGCGATCGAAGCCGAGGGCACCACCTCGAGTGTGTCGCGGGCGAGCTGGGACGAGCTCGCGCTCGAGGTGTTCGCGTTCCAGCGCTGGGCGATCCCTGCCTACGGGCGCTGGTGCGAAGCGCGCCCGCGCGGCGCCGCCGAGGTCGAGACTCCCTGGCGAATCCCCGCGGTCCCCACGGATGCATTCAAGCACCTCTCGCTCTTCGCGGGTGAGCGGTCCGACGTGGTGCGAACCTTCCACACCAGTGGAACGAGCCGAGCCGATGCCCGCGGCGCGGCCCACTTCAGTGCAGCCGGGCTCGCGCTCATGGACGTGGCGATCGATGTTCGCGCGCGCCAGATGCTATTCCCGGACGTCGAGCGCTCTCGCTTCCTGGTGCTCGCGCCCGCCCCGGAGACCGACCCGGAGCGCATCATGGCGCACGGCATCCGGCGCTTGGTGACCACCTTCGGCGAGGACGCCGGCATGTACTTCGTGGGACCGGCGGGCCTCGACGTGAAGGCCGCGGCGACGGCGCTTCTCGCCTCGACCTGCATCGAGCGGCCCGTGGCCGTCGTCGGGGCCTCATCGGCGCTCGCGGCGGTGGTGACCGCGCTCGCCGAGTCGGGAGCGCGCCTCGCGCTTCCTGCCGGTTCACGCGTCATGCACGCGGGCGGGACCAAGCGCGGCGCGGAGCCGGTCGATCCGGCGCAACTGCGCGGCCACGTCGCCGAGTGGCTCGGCGTGGCGCCCGATCATTGCGTCAACCTGCTCGGGATGACGGAGCTGGCGAGCCAGCTCTACGACGACACGATCCGCGCCCGCGCCGCCGGCGAGGGCGCTCGCCGCGGCAAGGTGCCGCCCCCGTGGTGCCGCACCTGGTCGACCGACCCCGCGAGCCCGGAGCCTCTCCCGCCCGAGACCGTCGGCGTTCTTCGACACCTCGACCTCGCCAACGTCGAGCGCCCGCTGTGCGTTCAGACGGATGATCTGGGCGTGACCTTCACGGACGGCAGCTTCGAGATCCTCGGCCGGGCCGCCGGCTCGGAGGCGAGGGAGTGCGCGCTCGACCTCGACGAGTGGCGAGCGCCGGCGACGCCATGACCCTGCCGATCATCACCTCGGGATGGCTCCCCGCGGCGCTCGGCGGCGAGGCCGAAGTGCTTCGCTGGCGGACGGCGGCGGGTCACGATGCCGAGATCCATCGGCCGACCCTCACTCCCGGCCGGCTCGATGCGATCGCACTCGGGCTGCGCGAGCAGGGCGAGCGACGGCTCGGCGCGCGACCGGTCGCGTCGATCATCGAGAGTCTCGATCGAGTCGCCGCGCTGTGGCTCGACCCGACGACGCCGGAGCGCCGCCAGGCTGTCGAGCAGATCGCGTGGGCGAGCGGGTTCTCCCGGCAGATGGTGGCGCACGCGATCGACCTCGAGTTCGAGTCCAGTCGAGGCCCCCATCTGCGCCGCGCGCTCGAGTCGGAGCTCGGCGATCCCGCGACCCTCGACGACTTCGTCGCCGACACCCGTCTTGGTGGACGCGTTCGCGGGTTCGGCCCGGGGCTAGTGGGCGGCATCGCGAGCGCCAACATCCCCGGTCTCCCCCACCTGATCGTCACGCGCGCGCTGCTCGTGAAGTCACCGTGCCTGATCCGTTCCTCGCGAGACGAGCCGATCTTCCTCCCGCTCTTCGCGCGCACCCTCGCGCGCGTCGATGCGGACCTGGCCGCGTGTCTCGCGGTCGTCGACTTCGACCCACACGACGCGGCGCTCGAGGCGGCGTTCCTCGGCCGTGTCGATCATCTCGTCGCCTTCGGTGGTGTCGAAACGCTGGCCGGACTCCGCGCACGCCTCCCGCCCCGCGTCGCCGCCACCTGGCACGGACACCGCCTCGGCTTCGGCGTGGTCGCCCGCGACGCGCTCGGCGGCGACGTCGCCGACCTCGCGGATCGCGTCGCCTACGACTTCTCCCTCTTCGACGGCGAAGCCTGCCTGAGCCCCCAGGTCGTCTTCGTCGAGGAAGGAGGCGAGGTCACACCGCGTGAGCTGGCGCGAGCCATCGCGGCGGCCATGGGGACGTGGTGCGAGCGGCTTCCGCCGTGCCGCTTTCCTCTCACGGATCGAGCGCGCTTCCGCGCGGCGCTCGACCTCCTCGCCATGCGCTCGGCCGCTGGCGAGCCGGTCGGCGTGATCGCCGACGAAGCGGGCTACGCCGTCGTTCTCGATCTGCCCGCCCGGCTCGCGCCGGCGCCGCGCGGGCGGTTCGTGCGCGTGGTCCCGATCCCGGACGTCGATGCCGTCCCTGGGCTCGTCGCGCCGCTCGGACCCCAGCTCCAGGTGGCGTTCCTGGAGGGAGGAGACGAGCGATCAGCGCGGCTACACCACGATCTCGCCCGGCTCGGTGTCACCCGAATCACTCGCGCGGGGCTCGCCGGGCTGCCGTCCATGATGTGGCGGCACGACGGGATCGCCTGCCTCGGCGCACTGGTCCGGTGGGTCACCGAGGAGCGGACCGCTCCCCGCGACCGCGCGTGATCCCTGCGCACGCGCCGCGCTCCAGTCCTCGACTCGTGGACACTCCGGGTCGGGGCGAAACGGATCTCCGGTGAGAAAGCGGGAAACGGCCCGGCAGCCGCCGCCGCAGATCGACAGGTAGGCGCAGCTCGCGCACGGTTCGGGGGCGCGGTCACGATAGTGCCGATAGTCGACGAGCGCGTCGGCGGCGTCCCACTCGGCCGCCAGTCCGCGGGGGAGCGTGCGTCCGTCTTCGAGGAAGCTGCAAGCGTGCACGCGCCCCACCGAGTCGACCGATGCAAGGTGGTGTCCGGCTTCGCAGCCGAGCATGCCCAGCAGCTTCATGCGCCCGAGATCCGGCGCGTGATGGCAGGCCATCGGCAAGAACGAGCAGTCGATCCGAGGTCGGATCCGCGCGCTTCGCGCCAGCGCGAGGATGCGGGGGTACACGCCACGTGCTTGCTCACGCGTGAGGACCCGGCGCCCGTAGTCGGTCGTGCCACGGCCCGTGGGCTTGATGCGGAGAAACTCGACCTCGCGCACGCCGAGGCGGCGCACGGCGCGCGCGAGCTCGTCGAGGCGCTCGACGTTCTGCCGCGTGACCACGCAGTTGACCCCGGTCCTCACCCTTGCGCGTCTCAGCAGCTCGAGCGCGCGCTCCGCCACCTCCCACGAGCCGCGCGGCCGCCCGGCCGAGTCGTCCCAACCGGCGAGGCCGTCCACGCTGACGTTGACTTGACCGAACACCCGGGAGCGGCGCGCCAGGTCTTGCGTCATGCCGAGGCCGCTCGTCGTGACGTTCGGCACCATCCCCAGTTGGCGGGCGTGGCTCGCGATGTCGAACAGGTCCGGCCGCACGTACGACTCACCCCCGCCCATCGCGACGTGCAAGACGCCCGCGGCAGCGAGGTCGTCGAGGACTGCGCAGGCGGCCGCCGTGGAGAGCTCGCCTGGCGCGGGCTCGGCCGCGTCGACGTAGCAGCCGCGACAGCCCACCGGGCACGCGCGGGTGAGGGTCATGTGCACCTCGGTCGGGGCCGAGAGGGTGCTCCGCGCCTCGCCCCACCTCGGGTGCTCGCGGAACCCGAGGCGCCTCAGGAACGCCTGGTCGACGAACGCGAGCAGCGGTGGCCGCTCGAGCGCCACGATGCCACCGAACGACTCGAAGCGAACTCGGACACCCAGGCCGCCCAGCAGCCGACGAAGCCACGTGCCACGCACCGCTCGCGGGCCGGCGCTGGTCTGCCTCATCGCCGTCGCTGCCCCCGGCGGGCCTTGCCGGGCGTCACCGTCTGGGCTGCCCAACCGCGTTGACGAACAGGTCGATGGGCTGGAACCGGTCGCGATAGCGCGTCAGGTACTCGCCGGTCTGGTCGGTGAAGTGCGTGACCCCCGCCGCATCGACCCACACGTACACCGCGCTGTCGGGTTGGGTGCCGCTGCCGGGCGAGAAGTCGACCGCAGGCGCGCCGAGCGTGTTGAGCCCGGCCGCGGCCGCGCCAGGTGGGGTCCACGCGCGCGCGGTCGCGGGCATCGCGAGCGCGGCTCCCACGACGGCAAAGCGGCGAAGGGCAAGCAAGCGTGGCATCGGCGGCGGCGTCCTCGACCGCGCCTGCAGGATAATCCGAGCGACGAGGCGAAGGCGACGGGACGCGCCGCCCGCGGCGCAGGACGAACGCGGGCGGCGGCGATCAGCTGGCGTCGGTCCCGTCGACCGGTCGAATCTGGACCGCGACCGCGCCCTTCCGTCCCTTGGCGCGGGCGCCCGCGGTACGGCGCCGGCGCTGTCGCATCAACTGTTCGTACAGCGCCTGCCGATCCTTGAGTTCGACCTCGAGATCCTTGCGCTCGCGCTTCGCCTGCTCGAGCCAGTCGAGGATCACGCCACGCTCGACCTCCGTCGACACGGTTCGTAGCTCCTCGACGAGGAACTGGATCTGCCAGCTCTGGCGTCGGACCCGGATGGGGAGGTCGCTCAGCTCCTTGCGCAGCTCCGCAGGTGTCGGCTCGACAGGAGCCGCCGGCGCGTTGCTCGCCGCCGGGCGTCGTCCGCCTCGCGCCTTCGTCGCGTCGCGAGTCGCTACGGCTTGTGAACGATTGCCTGGCATTCGCTCCTCCGCATGTTGCCCCCGCCTCCTGGTGAAGCAACCGGAATGCCAGTAGCGAGACACACCGTGGGTTCCGAAAAAGCCAATGCGGTCGGGCGCGGCCAAACGGGTCGACGTCGACGCACGCTCTCGACACCGTGGAGTTGACACTCAGGTGATGCGGGACACACGCGCGCTCCGCGCTCAACGTCGCGAAACGTCGCCGATCGTCAGGACGCCTCGGCGGGATCGCGCAGCGCGGATCCGACGTCGTCGACCAGCAGTCGAGCGAGGTCTTGGGCGCGCAGCGATACGTCGGCGAGGAGGCGCAGGTCGCTCTCCAGGAGTTGCACGCTCTGGCCGAGCGCGCGTGCCAGGGCGTCGAGCCGCTCCACGACATCCGCGGGCCGCCGCAGCGCCTGCACGGATTCGCGCGCCTGAGCGACGCTCCCGCGCACGCTGGATCCGAGATCGTCGGTGAGCTCGCGGAGCGACGATTCGAGTGCCCCGCCGCCTTCGAGCTGTGCTTCGATGCCAACGTGAGGCATGCCCATCCGCTGTCCTGCCGATAGAATCTGCTCGGCCTGTTGGCGCGTATGGAGTACCTCGCGGCCCGCCTGATTCGCCACGGTTTCGACCCGGCACGCGTCGTCCTGCGCGCTGGATGCAGCCGACAGGAGACTCTCGACCGACGTGCGAACGCCGCGCGCGCCGAGCGCAGCCTGGTCGAGGCGCGCCAGTACCACCTCGACGGCGAGCACCGCCCCGCGCACGTCACGTCCCAGCCCGCCGGCGACCTGCAGGGCCTCGTGAACGCCATCCGCCGCGCGCTGTGCGAGGTCCCGCATCTCGTCGGCGACGATCGTGAAGCCACCGCCCGCGGACGCCGAGCGCGCCGCGACGATCGCCGCGTTCACGGCGAGTAACGCACTCCGATCGGCGATCTCCTCGAGCACACGGAACCCCTGCGCCAGCAGCGAGACCCCCTCCTCGATCCTGTGCACGGATTGGCCGACGTCACCGACCGCGACCCGCACCCGATCGCCGCCGTCCGCGACCCCCAGCACCGCGGCTTCGACCGCGCGTGCGACCTCCGACACCCGCGCGCACGTATCCAACACGGAACGACACTCCTGAGCGAGCGCGCGATGCAGCTCCTCGCTCGCTCCGGCGGACGCCGCCGTCGACACCGCCGCGGTGCGGACGACGCGCAGGTCGTCGAAGAGCGGGCGAAGCGCCGCCACCAGCCGGCCGACCCGCACGGCCGCCTCGGCCGACTCACCCGTCAGGCGGTCGCATGCTGCGACGGCGCCGTCGATCGCCGCCGCAGCAGCGGAGCTGGCCTGGTCCTGACGCGCTAGCTCACGCTCGAGCTGGCGCCAGATCTGCTCGACACTGCCGACGACCTCGACGAGCCCCTCGGCCGAGCGCCGCACCCGGACGACCAGCTCCACCTCGCCCGCCAGGGCCTCACCGGTGTCGCGCCACTGCTCCTCGACGCGAGCCGCGAGGCCGTCGTACGCAGCGCGCCGTCTCTCGCGCCGCAGACGCGCACGTCGCACCCGGGCCGCCAGTTCCACGACTTGCCCCCGAGTTCGACGACCTCGTCGTCGCCGAAGCGCTCGATGCGCCGGCCCACCGGTGAGGTCACGCCCGGCTCGAGGGCGTCGAGGTGCGCACGCACACCGTCGAGCCCGGAGCGTAGGTCCCGAGCGATCATCCACGCCAGGCCGAGCGCGCCACCCGCGCCCAGCACGACCAGCCACCCGAGACCTGGATCGAGAACCGCGGCCCAAGCGCTGGCAGGCCGCGACGGCTCGGCCACGACCAGCCATCCGTCGACACGTTCGACCCGAGCCGCCCCGACCAACACGTTCGGGATGCGCTCGAGAGGCTCGCCTTGCTCGAGCGCCCGCACCACGCGCGGAGGGTCGAAGAGCGAGGTCCGCCCCGCGATCCGTTCGCCAGTCCGGCTCAAGAGCGCGACTTCGCTGCGGCTCGGCGTGAGCTCGAGCCTCGTGATGAGCTCGGCGGCGACGGGACGTACCCGGTCGGAGGCAACGGCCTGTGAGCGGAGTTCGGCGTCGAAGAGATTCGTCACGAGGTGCGCGGTATCGTCGAGCCGCGCTCGGGATACCGCCTCGCTCGCGAGATCGCGGCGATGCGCCGTCGCGGCCGCCACCGTCCACACCAGACCCACCAGAGGCAGCGCGATACCGAGAACGAGCTTGGTGGAGAGGGAGACCACCGCGTGAGCGCCGCTCGCGCCCGAAGCGCCGCCCACCTCGGGAAGCGAGAGGAGCTCCCAGAACGCCGGCAGCTCGCGTCGGACACGGTAGTAGCGAAAGGGCGCGAGCATCGATCCCACCGCGATGCACACCCCCGCGAGCTCGGCGGCCTGGCTCGACGGGAGGTCGAGGATCGCGCTGGCCAAGAGGGCCAGCGATACGCCGCCCACCGTCCACGATGCGAGAGAGGCAGCGGCCGACGCGATCGGCAAGCCGCGCAGGATCGCTGCGCGAGCGGTTCGCAGGTCGTCGCCTCCGGCGGTCCCCGTGCCATCCACCAGGCGCCGCAGGCGCCACTCGTGGACCGCTCCCTGCACCAGCCCGCCCACCGCCAGCGCGACGCCGGCCAGAGCGACGAGGGCCCAGCCGTCACGCGTGAAGAGCAATCGCGCGGGCGTTGCCGTGAGACCGCCGCCCGGCCCGACGATCCGGTACCACGGCAGACCGGAGGAGGCCACGAGCGACGAGACGGTCAAGACCACTCCGAACGCGCCACCCCACAGCACTGCGCGAGCCAAGCGCCATCGGATGCGAGTCGAAGCAGCGATCACTGTCCGGTCCACCGGCGAAGGACGACGCAGGAGCGATGAAGGGACGACAGGCGTCCGCGAGGGACCGTTCGTCGCTCGCGCACGCGCCTAGGCCCGCCGCAGAAAAGAGCAGTGGGCCATCGTGAACGCCCTCGTCGCCGCAGCTCGTGCTCGCCAGCGACGCCACGCCGAGTTGCGGACCTGCGCTTCGAGGTGCGGCCCACGAGCACCGTCGGCCCTACCCGGTAGAGAACCCGCCGTGAGTCAGGCGTTCAGGGCCTTGCGGAGCTTCTGGCTGGGCTTGAACGTCAGGACGCGCCGGGCGCTGATCTCGATTTCCTTGCCGGTGATCGGGTTGCGGCCCTTGCGGGCACGCTTCTGGCTGACCTGGAACTTGCCGAAACCGCTCAACTTCACGTGATCGCCGTCGGCCAGGCGCTCCTTGAGCAAGTTGAGGATTTCTTCCAAGATCTCAGCGGACTCCACCTTGGAGAAACCGGTCCTCTCATGGATGAGGAGAACGAGATCGTCCTTGGTCATCCTTCCTCCCACCGGCGCGCTCGCGTCTCGGCCGTGCGACGAGCGCATCGTAGCCGAAACGGTTTCGTGTAAGCAACCGAAAACTTGAGAGAAAACGAACGCAGGGAGACTCCCCACGCGATGGACTCGAACCATCAAGGGCGCCGCTCGGCGGTGGCCGTGCACGATATCGAGAAGGGCGCTATTCGCCGGTTCGCTGCGGCGATCGGCGACGCCAACCCTCTTTACCACGATGAAGATTTCGCCGTAGCTAGCGGATTTCGTTCGCTGATCGCGCCGCCCACGTTCGGCTTCGGGTTACGCCCGGGCTCCGACGTGCGAGCCGACCTCGGACTCGACTGGCGAAACGTGCTGCACGGCGAGCAGCGATTCCGATACCACCAGCCGATCACCGCCGGTGACCGGGTCTCCGTCGAGGCGGAACTCGTCGAGATTTACGACAAGCGCGGCTCGACCGGGTGCATGACGTTCATCGTGGTGGACACGACCGGCTGCATCGAGAGCGGTGGGCTCCTCTACGAGAGCCGTAGCGTGACGATCGTTCGCCGGCGCGCCTGAGCCCCGCGGCGCCACGGAGCGGAGGCTCAGGACCCGGCGAAGTTGGGCGGCCGCTTCTCGAGGAACGCGCGAAGCCCCTCGCGAGCGTCCGCGGTCGCAAAACAGTCGCCGAACGCCCGCGCCTCGATCGCGAGGCCGGCCTCGAGCGTCGTGTCGATGCCGCGTGCGATCGCACGCTTCGCCTCTCGCAGCGCCGCGGGTGCCTTGGCTGCGAGCGTGCTGGCGAGGGTTTCGACCGCGTCACGCAGCGCCTCCGGAGCGTGCACCTGATCCACGAGCCCGATCCGGTGCGCCTCCTCGGCACCGATCTTCCGCCCCGTGCAGATCAGGTCGCGGGCTCAGGCCGCGCCGACGCCGCGCGAGCCTTTGAGTGCCGCCGAATCCGGGGATGATGCCGAGATCGATCTCGGGCTGGCCGAGAAGTGCCTTGCTCGACGCGATGATCCAGTCGCAGGCCATCGCCAGCTCCAGACCGCCGCCGAGGGCGAAGCCCTGGACCTCCGCGATCACCGGCTGGGTCAGTCCCTCGATCCGCGAAAAGACTCGCTGGCCGCGCTCCGCGAACACCCGCGCCTGGTGTGCATCCAGCGACACCATCTCCGCGATGTCGGCTCCGGCGACGAAGCTGCGATCGCCGCCGCCCCGGACGATCACGACCCGCAGACCCGCCTGGTACGCCAGCTTGGCGAACACCTGGTCGAGCTCTGCGATCACTCCCGAGTTGAGCGCGTTCAGTGCCTTGGGGCGCTGGATCGTGACGCGCGCGATCGGGCCATCGTGCTGGATCTCGACGAGCGGTGCGGCGGTTTCGGACATGGCGGTTCCTCCAGAGGTGAGCAACCAAGCTGGCACAGCGCCGCCAGACGGGCCACCTCGACTCAGGTGGCCCGAGGGCGGTTCGAAGGTCGGGCGGTTCGCGCGACGAGCGCGAACCGCTCAGTTCATCGCGTCGCGGATGACGTCGAGGATCTGGTCGCGGCGTCGGATGAGCACCTCGATCGGCGCGTCCGGATCGTCACGCACCGACTCGAGCTCGCGCACCGCGTCCTCGAGCTGGCCGCGCTTCTCACCGTCGAGCTCGTCGCGGCGCTCGGCGAGCGTCCGCTGGCACTGGTAGACGAGGTTCGAGATCGAGTTGCGCACGCGGGCGCGCTCGCGCCGCTCGGCATCGGCTTCGCGGTAGTTCTCGGCGTCCTGCACCATCTTGCTGATGTCGTCGTTGGTGAGGCCCGAAGCGCCCGAGATGCGGATGGCGTGCTGGCGCCCGGTTCCACGGTCGCGCGCCGTGACGCCCAGGATGCCGTTGTGATCGACCTCGAAGATCACCTCGATCTGCGGCACGCCACGGGGCTGGGGCGGGATGCCGTAGAGCTCGAAGATGCCGAGCGAGCGGTTGTGCTGGCCATCTCGCGCTCGCCTTGGAGGATGTGGACGCGGACGAAATCCTGGTTGTCTTCCGCCGTCGAGAAGAGCCGCGACACCCGCGTGGGGATCGTGGTGTTGCGCTCGATCACCTTCGTGAAGACGCCACCGAAGGTCTCGACACCGAGCGAGAGTGGGATCACGTCGAGGAGCACGGTGTCCTCGACGGCACCTCGGATGACTCCGCCCTGGATCGCCGCGCCCGCGGCGACGACCTCGTCGGGATTGATTCCCTTGAGCGGCACCCGCTGGAAGAACTCCTTCACCGCCTCCTGGACCTGCGGGGTACGGGTCTGACCGCCGACGAGGGCCAGACTGTCGATGTCGTCGACGGTGAGCCCGGCGTCTTCGAGGCACTGCTGACACGGTACCAGCGTCTGCTCGACGAGATCACGCACCAGGTTGTCGAACTCGGCGCGCGTCAGCAGGTACTCGAGGTGGCGCGGGCCCGACTCGTCAGCGGCGATGAACGGCAGGTTGATGGTCGTCTCGACCACCGTCGAGAGCTCGATCTTGGCGCGCTCGGCGGCCTCCTTGAGGCGCTGGAGCACCACCGGATCGCCTGCCAACTCGATGCCGGTGTCCTCCTGGAAGCGACGCATCATCCAGTCCATCACCCGCCGGTCGAAATCCTCGCCCCCGAGGTACGTGTCGCCACGGGTGGCCTTGACCTCGAAGACCCCTTCCGAGAGCTCGAGGATCGAGATATCGAACGTGCCACCGCCGAGGTCGTAGACCGCGACGGTTTCCTTCGACTTCTTCTGGATGCCGTAGGCGAGCGCGGCGGCGGTCGGCTCGTTGATGATGCGGAGGACGTTGAGTCCCGCGATCTTGCCGGAGTCCTTCGTGGACTGGCGTTGTCGGTCGTCGAAGTAGGCGGGTACGGTGATCACCGCGTCGGTGACCTCCTCGCCGAGGTACTCCTCGGCGGCCGCCTTGAGCTTCATCAGGATCATCGCCGAGATCTCTTCGGGGCTGTACTCCACGTCCTGGAGCACGATCCGGACGTCGCCGTTCTCGGCGCGCCGCACCTCGTACGGGGCGTAGGCGCGCGCGCGTTCGGCCTCGTTGGAGGCGAACGAGCGACCGATGAACCGCTTCACCGCGGAGACGGTGTTGCGAGAGTTGGTGATCGCCTGCCGCTTGGCGAGCTCGCCGATGAGGCGATCCCCCGTGTCGGTGATGGCGACCACCGAGGGCGTGACGCGCTGCCCCTCGGAGTTGGGAAGGATCTTCACTTCGTCGTGTTCGACGAGCGCCACGACGGAGTTCGTGGTACCGAGGTCGATGCCGATGACTTTGGACATCCCCTGCCCTTTTCTCCCAGCGCGGAACGCCGTCGAGCACTTCCGCGGACCACGCCGCGAGCGTGGAGCGCAGCCCGATCCTGGATGCTACTTCTTGCTCGCCCCGAACAACTTCTTGAGCTTACCCGACGCCGATTCGCGCTCCTCGGCCTTTCGCTTCCGGTCGAGGTAGAGCTTGATCTCGCGAATCGCCTCGTGGTTCTTCGGATCGAGCTCCTTCACGTTCTTGAAGTAGCGCATCGCGCGCTTGCTCTCGCCCCGAAGCTTCCAGTAGTAGCCGAGACCGAGGTGGTACTTGGCGGTCGACGGCTGGATCTCGGCCGCCTTCTCGAGCGCGGCGAGGATGCGCTCGAAGTCGGGCTTCACCCCGGCGCTGCCACGCAGACAGGCCTGTCCGACCATGTAATGGTATTCGGCCTCGGTGGTGTGCAGCTCCACGGCCCACTCGAAGCACTTGAGTGCTTCGCCGTAGTTCTGCTTGTTGAAGAGCACTTTGCCCTTCTCGTACTGCATCATGGCTTCCATCACCCGGTTGGCGCTCTGCTGCTTCTCGTAGCGCTCCGGCTGGGTGATCTTGAGCACGTACTGCTTGTGGCGATCGGGGTCACGCAGCTCGTTGAAGGCCAGGTTGAGCCGGGACGACACCTCGCGCAGGCGCCGCATCTCCTCATCGGAGAACTGCGACACGTAACGATCGGGGTGGTACTTCTTGGCGAGCTTGAAGTACGCGCCCTTGACCTCGTCCTGCGAGGCCTCCTTCGAGACGCCGAGGAGCTCGAAGTAGTTGTGTCGCATCAGCTCGTCGAACCGCTCGGAGAGCTCGACGCGCACGCTATCGATGGTGTCCTTGACCTCGCGAGTGCGCTCCTCGGCCTCGACCTTGGGCGTACCGGTCGGACCGTCGCGCTTGCGAGACGCGATGCGGAGCGTCTCTCCGCCTGGGCCGGCACCCGAGCCTTCGATGGCCTGCGTCAGCGATGCGACCAGGTCCTCGGTACGCGGCTCGTCGTCCCAGCTCGATCGCAACGCCGCGGTCTGCGCGCCGTCGGTTTCGAGGGCGTCCTGCGCCTCGGGGACCGCGTCGGTCGGGCGTTCCGATCCGAGCCCGCCGAGCGTCGAGGTGTCCGGCTCAGAATCCAATGATGTCGCAGCGTTGCTCGGCGCGGGTCGAGCGCCGGGGAAGTCGGCGGCGGATGCAGGCGGCGGCTCGGCCTCGAGAGACACCGGCACGTCGACCTCGGGCGGGTTCTCCACCACGATACCGTCGGCGCACTTCGGGCAGCGAACCTTGAAGCGCTCGAGCTTGATCCCGGAGGAGTCGATCCGGAAACGAGCGTTGCAGTTCGGACAGGTGATGACCATGCAGAGGGGGAAACTCAGCCGAGTAGACGGTCGACTTTATCCCGACGCCTTCCTGGGCCGCAAGCATTCCGTTTGCAGCCGCCCGAATTCGTGGGCGTTTCGGCGAAATCCCCGGTGCCGGTGGGGCGTCGAAAGCCCGTTCAGGGGCCCGGGCTCGTCTCGTTGCGCTCGAGGACGTCCATCCGGACGTGGGACTCGATGAACCGCAGCGTCCCGGTCTGGGCCCGCACGACCATCGAGTGCGTGACGGCTCGGCCCCGCCGGAACCGCACACCTCGCAGCGAGTCGCCGAACGTGACGCCGGTCGCGGCCACGATCGCGTCGCCCGACGAGAAGCTATCGAGGGTGAGGATGCCGTCGGCGGCGAAGCCGGCCACCTCCGCGGCGTGGCGGTCGTCCGCATTGGCGAGCACCAGCCGAGCCTGAACGTCGCCACCGCCACAGCGCAGCGCGGTAGCGGCGATCATCCCCTGCAGAGCTCCGCCGACGCCCATCAGCACGTCGAGACCGGAAGTGGGGATGAGTGTGGCGAGGGCTGCGCTCACGTCGCCGTCCTTGATCAGGCGGATGCGCGCGCCGCACTCGCGCACCTTCCGGATCAGCTCGCGGTGCCGGGGGCGATCGAGGATCGCGACCGTGAGCTCCCCACTTTGGTCCCCAGCGCGCGGGCGATCTTGGCGAGGTTGTCGGCGGGTGGCGCGTCGATGTCGACGACTCCGACGGCACCGGGGCCGACGGCGATCTTGTCCATATACACGGGCGGGACGCGCCGGGTGTCGCCTGCACGCGTGGCAACCAGCACGCTCAGCGCATTGGGATCGCCTGCCGCGCACGCACCCGTTCCCTCGAGCGGGATGGCGGTGAGATCGAGCCGACCGTCACCGGCTCCGGCCGGGTCGCCGCCCGACGCCGCGCCCAGCGCCACCTCGTGGGGAACGTCTGCCTCCGCGGGCCCGATGATGCAGCGCCCCTCCAACCGGGCCGCCTCGAGCGCAGCCCGCATGGCGTCTGCGGCGGCCAGGAACGTGGCGCGCTCCTCACCCCGCCCCATCCGCCGCGCAGCGGCGATCGCCGCCGACTCGGTGGCGTGCACCAACTCGAGCGCGAGCGTGCGCCTCACGATTCGCCTCCCAGGGCCATCTCGATGCGGATGAGGTGCGGGGGCTCGGTCACGAAGTCGAACCTCCGGATCGCGTCGAATGCGGCCCGCACGTTGCGCTCGCGCGCGTCGTGCGTCCGCATCACGATCGGCACCGGCTGGCCATGCTTGCGCTCGGGCTGCATCACCGATGCGATCGAGATGTCGTGCTCGCCCAGGAGGCCGTAGATCCTGCTCAGAACGCCGGGGCGATCCAGCACCGAAAAACGCAAGTAGTACGGCACCACGAGATCGCCGAACGGCACCACCGCGCCGCGCTGCTCGCGGCAGATGCCCTCCGAGTCGGCGCGCGGGGAGGCGAGGCGGACCACGTCGAGGATGTCGCCGAGCACGGCGCTCGCCGTCGGCATCATGCCGGCGCCCTGGCCGGTGTGGAGCGTCGGACCGACCGCATCGCCGGCGACGAACACCGCGTTGAAGTTTCCGCGTACGTCGGCGAGCAGGTGGCGGCTCGGCACCATCGTGGGATGGACGCGCGCCTCGATGCCGGTCGGCGTCTCCTTCGCGATCGCGAGCAGCTTGATCCTGAGCCCGAATTCGCGCGCGTAGTGGATGTCGATGGGCGAGATGGAGCGAATGCCCTCGATGTAAAAGTCGTCGAGGGCGATCCAGCGATCGAGCGCAAGGTGCACGAGCAGCACCAGCTTGTGGGCGGCATCGAGTCCATCGACGTCGTAGGTGGGATCGGCCTCCGCGTAGCCGAGGCGCTGCGCGTCGCGCAGCACGTTCGTGAACTCCTCACCCTCCTCGTCCATGCGAGTGAGGATGTAGTTGGCGGTCCCGTTGATGATGCCGTAGACGGCGGTGACGCGGTTGGCGGTGAAGCCGTCGCGGATCGAGCGCAGGATGGGAATGCCTCCCGCCACCGACGCTTCGTAGGAGACCCGCACGCCACGCGCCCGCGCCGCCGCGAAGATCTCGGCGCCGTGGCGCGAGAGCAGGGCCTTGTTGGCGGTCACGACGTGCTTTCCGGCCGCGATCGCCTTGAGGATCAGCGTCCGGGCGGGCTCGATCCCGCCGATCAGCTCGACCACCACGTGCACGTCCGGATCCGCGAGGCGGTCCTCCGCGCTCGCCAGGTGTGGCGCGTCGACGAGCCTCGACTTCGCGCTTGCGCCTGGTGTCCGGATCCGCGACCCACCGCAGCCGCACGTCGATCCCCGTACGTCCCCGGATCAGCTCGGCACGCCCTGGATCAGCTTGACGACGCCCGCGCCAACCGTCCCGAACCCCAGCACTCCCACGCCCAGCGTGGTCATGCATGCACCTCCGCAGCCATCGGTGTGTCGCTCTCCGCCGCGCCGGTGCCCTGGAACATCGCGCGGATGCTGCGCATCGCTTGACGTGTACGCTGGTCGTTCTCGACGAGGGCGAAGCGTACGAAGCCCTCGCCGTCCGGGCCGAAGCCCACGCCCGGCGAGACCGCCACCTTCGCTTCGCGCAGCAGGAGCTTCGCGAACTCGACGCTACCGAGCGCCTTGTACTGGGGCGGGATCGGCGCCCACACGAACATCGTCGCCCTGGGGGGCTCGACCGCCCAGCCAGCGCGCGCGAGCCCCTGGATCAGGACGTCACGGCGGTGACGGTAGAGCTCGTTGATCTCCGTCATGCACTCCTTGGGGCCGCGCAGCGCCACCGTCGCGGCGATCTGCACCGGCTGGTAGATGCCGTAGTCGATGTAGCTCTTGAGGCGGCCGAGGACGCCGACCAGGTCCTTGTTGCCGAGGCAGAACGCGACGCGCCAGCCCGGCATGTTGAAGCTCTTCGACAACGAGTAGAACTCGACCCCAACCTTCTTGGCCCCGGGGACCTGCAGGAAGCTCGGCGGTTGGAAGCCATCGAACGCGAGGTCCGCGTACGCGAAGTCGTGGATGACCCAGGTCTTCTGGTCGGTCGCGAAGCGCACGACGCGCTCGAAGAAGTCGAGGTCCACGACCTGGGTGGTCGGGTTGTTCGGAAACGACAGGATCATGAACTTCGGCCGCGGCCAGTGGCGCTCGAAGGCGCTGCGGAGCCGGTCGAAGAAGTCGTCTTCGCCCCGAGGAGCGGCACCGTCAGCAGCTCCGCGCCGGCGATCACGGCGGCGTAGCTGTGAATCGGGTAGTTGGGCGTGGGCACCAGCACTGCGTCCCCCGGCCCGGTGCCGGCCAGGATCAGGTGGAAGAGGCCTTCCTTCGCGCCCATCGTGGCGATGGCTTCGGTCTCCGCGTCGATCTGGACCCCGTAATGCTCCTCGTAGTGCTCGGCGATGGCGCGGCGTAGGTTGGGGATCCCGCGCGACACCGAATAGCGATTGTTTCGACCCTTGGCGGCGGCTTCGATGAGCTTGTCGACGATGTGCTGAGGCGTGGGCTGGTCCGGGTTGCCCATGCCCAGGTCGATGATGTCCTCGCCCCGCCGGCGCGCCTTCATCTTGAGGTCGTTGACCTCGGCGAAGACGTACGGTGGCAGTCGATCGATACGGGGAAAATCGCTCATCGGGCTCCTCGTGCGTCCCTGGAAACGACACACCGGTCGCACACGTCGCGACCGGTGCCGGATCCTCGGGCCAAACTGGCCGCCAAGCTATTTCACGCTCGCGCGCGCTTCAAGGGAACGCCCCCGGGCCAGCGGTGGCGAGAGAGACGCCAGGGCGACCTGCCGAAATCGGCTTCACACGTATTCGACCTTGAGGATGCCGAGCTTCCGCAGACCCGACGGCACGCGAACCGTCACCTCGTCGCCCTCCTCGGAGCCGATCAGCGCGCGCGCCACCGGCGAGGTGACCGAGATCTTGCCGATCGCCAGGTCGGCCTCGTCCTCGCCGACGATCCGGTAGGTGACGCGATCGCCGCTCGCCATGTCCTCGAGGTGGACGGTCGCACCGAACACCACGCGATCCCCCTTGTGCCGGGTGGGATCGATCACCTCGGCACGCGCGAGCTTGTCCTCGAGGTCTCGCAGCTTCGCCTCGATGAAGCCCTGGCGATCCTTGGCCGCGTCGTACTCGGCGTTCTCGGAGAGATCGCCGTGACCGCGCGCCTCCTCGATGGCGAGGATGATCCGCGGGCGCTCCTCCGATTTCAGCCGCTGGATCTCCCGCTTGATGGCCTCGTGGCCCTCAGGCGTCATCGGAACTTTTCCCTCTCCCATTCCCTCAACCTCCGGTGCGCGCGCCGCGCAGCTCCGCGTGCAGATCCTGCAACGCGATGACGTGGTGCGCGCCCTTCGAAAGCGCCTCGATCGCATCCGCCGTGGCGTGGGCCGCGGTCAGGTTCGTGACCAGCGGGATCCCTCGCTCGAGCGCGGTGCGCCGAATCGAGAAACTGTCCACCAGGGACTGACCGCCCTGGGGCGTGTTGATGACCAGATCGACCCGTCCGTCGAGGATCGCGTCGACCACGTGCGGGCGGGCCTCCTTCACCTTGTTGACTCGCTCCGCAGCCACTCCGTGTTCGTTCAGGTACTGCTGGGTGCCGCCGGTGGCGATGATGCGGAAGCCGAGCGCCGCGAGCTTGCGCGCGGTCGGCACCAGCTCCTTCTTGTCCTCGTCGCGAACGCTGATGAACACCGTACCGGATCGCGGCAGCAGGCTGCCGGCGGCGAGCTGTGCCTTGGCGAAGGCGAGCGGAAAGGTCTCGTCGATCCCCATCACCTCTCCGGTCGAGCGCATCTCCGGTCCGAGGAGGGTGTCGACTCCCGGGAACTTCACGAACGGGAACACCGACTCCTTCACGAACGCGTGCCGCAGCGCCGGGCGCGTCGAGATCCCCTGGTCGGCCAGCGTCCGGCCGAGCATGATCCGCGCCGCCACCTTGGCGAGCGGGATACCGATCGCCTTGCTCACGAACGGCACGGTGCGTGACGCGCGCGGGTTCACCTCGAGGATGTAGATCCGCTCACCCTGGATCGCGTACTGGACGTTCATCAGGCCGCGCACGCCGAGCTCGAGGGCCATCGCCTTCGTCTGGCGCTCGATCTCCGCCACGATCGCCGGAGCGAGCGAGTGCGGCGGCAAACACATGGCGCTGTCGCCCGAGTGCACGCCCGCGTGCTCGATGTGCTCGAGCACACCCGCGACGAACACGTCGTGACCGTCGCAGATCGCGTCGACGTCCACCTCGATCGCGTCCTCCAGGAACCGGTCGATGAGCACCGGGTGCTCGGGCGCGACCCGGATCGCCTCCTGGATGTAGCGCTCCAGGTTGCGGCGCTCGTAGACGATCGTCATCGCCCGCCCGCCGAGCACGTACGACGGCCGCACCAGCACCGGATAGCCGAGCTTGTCGGCGACCGCGAGCGCCTCGTCGCGCGAGCGTGCGGTCGCGCCCGGCGGCTGGTCGAGACCGAGACGATCGAGCAGCCCATGGAACCGCTCGCGGTCCTCCGCGCGATCGATCGAGTCGGGCGAGGTGCCGACGATCGGGACTCCCGCCTTCTCGAGCGCCACGGACAGCCGAAGCGGTGTCTGTCCGCCGAACTGGACGATGACGCCGATCGGCTTCTCCCGATCGACGATGTTCATGACGTGCTCGAACGTCAGCGGTTCGAAGTACAGGCGGTCCGAAGTGTCGTAGTCGGTGCTGACGGTCTCAGGATTGCAGTTGACCATGATGGTCTCGAACCCGTGCTCCTTCAGGGCGAATGCGGCGTGCACGCAGCAGTAGTCGAACTCGATCCCCTGCCCGATCCGGTTCGGGCCACCGCCCAGGATCACGACCTTCTTCGCGTCGGTCGGCGCCGAATCGCAGGCGTCCTCGTAGGTCGAGTAGAGGTAGGGAGTGTGTGCCTCGAACTCGGCGGCGCAGGTGTCGACGCGCAGGAACGTGGCTTCGACGCCGAGCTCCTTGCGACGCGCTCGCACCTCGAGCGGGTCGATCCCCATGCGCTGCCCGATCACGGCGTCCGAGATCCCGAGCTTCTTCCACGCGCGTAGCCGCGGCTCGTCGAGCAGCTCGGCTCCGCCGCCCGACGAGGCCGGTGCGAGGGCGCTCTCCGCGAGCACCACGTCGCGCATCTGATCGAGGAACCACGGGTCGATCGCGGTGAGCTCGTGGACGCGCTCGACGGTCATGCCCTCGGCCATGGCACGTGCGACCGCCCACAGCCGGTCCGCCTGCGGCTCGCGCAGGCGCGTCTCGAGATCGATCGGCGAGTCGTCGGGTCCGGTGAGCGCGAGGCGTCCGATCTCGAGCGACTGTACCGCCTTCGAGAGCGACTCCTTGAACGTGCGCCCCATCGCCATCGCCTCGCCCACCGACTTCATCTGCGGGCCGAGGTCGGGCTTGGCGCCGGGGAACTTCTCGAACGTGAACCGCGGGATCTTGGTGACGACGTAGTCGATCGTCGGCTCGAAGCAAGCCGGCGTCTCGCGCGTGATGTCGTTGGTGATCTCGTCGAGCGTGTAGCCGATGGCGAGCTTCGCCGCGATCTTCGCGATCGGGAACCCGGTGGCCTTGGAGGCGAGCGCCGACGAGCGCGACACGCGCGGGTTCATCTCGATCACCACCACCCGCCCATCCTCGGGCGAGACCGCGAACTGGATGTTCGAGCCGCCGGTCTCGACACCGATCTCGCGGATGATGCGTATCGAGGCGTCGCGCAACCCCTGGTACTCCTTGTCGGTGAGCGTCTGCGCGGGCGCGACGGTGATGGAGTCGCCGGTGTGCACTCCCATCGGATCGAAGTTCTCGATCGAGCACACGATGACGACGTTGTCCATCTTGTCGCGCATCACCTCGAGCTCGAACTCCTTCCAGCCGAGGACCGACTCCTCGACCAGCACCGAGTGCACCGGGCTCGCGCTCAGCCCCCAGCTCACCAGCCGGTCGAGCTCCTCGCGGTTGAACGCGATCGAGCCGCCGCTGCCGCCGAGGGTGAACGACGGCCGGATGATCATGGGGAAGCCGAGCTCGTCGATGGCGGCGCGGGCGTCGTCGAGGCTCGTCACGTAGCGGCTCTTCGGCACCTCGAGGCCGATCTTGGCCATGGCCTCCTTGAAGAGCTGGCGGTCCTCGGCCTTCTCGATCACCTCGACCGTGGCGCCGATGAGCTGCACTCCGTGCTTCTCGAGGATCCCCTGCTTGGCCACCGCGATCGCGAGGTTGAGCGCCGTCTGGCCACCGAGCGTCGGCAGGAGCGCCGTGGGGCGCTCGACCTCGAGGATGCGGTCCACCACCTCGGGGGTGAGCGGCTCGATGTAGGTCCGATCCGCGAACTCCGGATCGGTCATGATCGTGGCCGGGTTCGAGTTGAGGAGGATCACGCGGATGCCCTCCTCGCGGATCGCCTTCACGGCCTGCGTGCCCGAGTAGTCGAACTCGCACGCCTGTCCGATCACGATCGGCCCCGAGCCCAGGATCAACACCGACTTCAAATCGTCTCGACGCGGCACCGGCTCACTCCTCGCTCTCGCGCCGACCGCGCACCGCGCGGCCGGTCCTCGCACCCTGACGGCCCGTCTCGCTCAACCCGAACGGCTCGCCGAGCCGTTCACGAAGCACGAAGTCGATCCACGAAGCGGCGGAACAGGTAGCCCGCGTCGTGTGGCCCGGGTGACGCCTCCGGATGGTACTGGACCGAGAACAGGTTCGCGTCCGGCACCTCGAGCCCCTCGACGGTGTGGTCGTTGAGGTTGAGGTGTGTGACCACGGCTCGGCCCTTGAGCGACTGCACGTCCACGCAGAAGTTGTGGTTCTGCGACGTGATCTCCACCTTCCGGGTGGACTCGTCTCGCACCGGATGGTTGATGCCGTGGTGCCCGAAGCGCAGCTTGTAGGTCTCGCCACCGAGGGCGAGGCCGAGGATCTGGTGGCCGAGGCAGATGCCGAAGATCGGCTTCTTGCCGATCAGGCCCCGCACCGAGCTCACCACGTACGGCACGCCCGCGGGATCGCCCGGGCCGTTGGACAGGAAGATCCCGTCTGGCTCGAGCGCCAGCACCTGTTCGGCGGTAGTGCTCGCGGGAACCACGGTCACGCGACAGCCCTCGGTCACCAGCCGGCGCAGGATGTTCCACTTCACGCCGAAGTCGTAGGCGACGACGTGCGGCGCGCTGGCCGCGTCGTTCACGCCCTCGATGTATCCCCGGCCGAGCTCCCAGCAACCCTGCGTCCAGGCGCGCGGCACGCTGCTCGTGACCTCCGCGACCAGGTCGCGACCCTCGAGGCCCGGCATGCTCCGGGCGCGATCGACGAGGTCGTCGCGCGACACGCTGGCGGGGCCGATCACCGCCATCGTGCAGCCGGTCTCACGCAGCTTGCGAGTCAGCGAGCGGGTGTCGACGCCCTCGATCCCCGCGACGCCCTGCTCGGCCAGCCACGTATCCAGGTCCTGGCGCGAGCGCCAGTTGCCGACCGGGCTCAGCTCGCGGACCACGAAGCCGGCGAGGTGAGCCTTGGCGGACTCCATGTCCTCGGGGTTCACGCCGACGTTGCCGACGTGTGGGTACGTCATCGAGACGATCTGCCCGCGATAGGACGGATCGGTCAGCACTTCCTGATAGCCGGTGAGGCCGGTGTTGAACACCAGCTCGCCGCCCGACTCGACGTTCGCGCCGAAGCCGAAGCCGTCGAGTACGGTGCCGTCGGCGAGCGCCAGCCGCATGGGGCGTTTCGCCCGCGTCATCGAATCACCCTTCCCGTGCTTGGGTTCGCGCGGTGTCGTGCACGACCCGTCCGCTCACCACAGTGGTAACCGCTCGCCCGCGAAGCTTGTAGCCCGTGAAGGGCGAGTTGCGGGATTTGCTGCGCATTCGATCGACCTGGAACACCCACTCGAGGTCCGGATCGACGATCGCGAGATCCGCGTCCGCGCCCACCGCCAGCGTGCCCTTGGCGATGCCGAGCGCTCGCGAGGCACCCAGTCCGAGCAGCTCGACCGCGCGGGTTCGGCTCAGCACGCCCTTCCTCACCAGGTCGAGCGTGAGGGGGAGCACGGTCTCGAGCCCCACCACGCCGAACGCCGCGAGGCCGAACTCGATGTGCTTGCAGGTCGCGTCGTGTGGCGCGTGGTCGGTGGCGATCGCGTCGATCGTTCCGTCGGCGAGTCCGGCGAGGAGCGCCTCGCGGTCGCGCCGCGACCTGAGCGGCGGGTTCATCTTGGCGTGGGTGTCGTAGTCGCCCACCGCCTCCTCGGTCAGTGTGAAGTGATGCGGCGTGGCCTCGGCGGTGACCTGCACGCCGGAGCGCTTGGCGCGCCGCACCATCTCCACTGCTCCGGCCGTCGACAGGTGCGCAATGTGGATGCGCGCACCCGTGTACGCGCCGAGCGCGATGTCGCGCGCCACCATCACGTCCTCGGCGACCGACGGCATGCCGCCCAGGCCGAGCTTCACCGAGAGATCCCCTTCGTTCATCGCGCCGCCACGGGTGAGGTTCCGGTCCTCGCAGTGCGAGATCACCAGGCGCTCGAACGAGCGCGCGTACTCGAGGGCATTGCGCGCCAGCCGCGAGTTCATCACCGGCTGGCCGTCGTCCGAATACGCGATGCAGCCAGCCTCGGCGAGCTCGCCGAGGTCCGCCAGCTCCTCGCCCTTGAGACCGCGTGTGACGGCGCCGATCGGCAGCACGTTGACCAGGCCTTCGCTCTTGGCCTTGCGCAGGATGTAGTCGGTGACCGCCGCGTTGTCGTTGACCGGGATCGTGTTGGCCATGCAGGCCACGGTCGTGACGCCGCCCGCTGCGGCGGCGTGGGTGCCGCTCGCCACGGTCTCCTTGTGCTCCTCGCCCGGCTCGCGCAGGTGGACGTGCATGTCGACGAGCCCGGGGAGCACCCAGCGCCCGCGGGCGTCGAGCCGCTGGTCCGCGACTCGCACCTCGCCCGGGGTCGCGAGTGCCACGACCTTGCCGTCCTCGATCACCACGTCGCGCGCCTCTTCGAGGCGCGACGACGGGTCGATCACCAGCCCGCCTTCAACCACGAGGCGCATCGGACCCTCGCGCGACCAGGAGATAGAGCAGCGCCATGCGCACCGCCACGCCGTTGGTGACCTGGTCGAGGATCACCGAGTACGGCCCGTCCGCCACCTCGGGCGAGATCTCGACACCGCGGTTCATGGGACCGGGGTGCATGATGATGACGTCCGGCTTGGCGAGACCGACGCGCGCCGGCGAGAGACCGAAGAAGCGCTCGTACTCGCGCAGCGACGGGATGGTCGAGGTGCCCTGGCGCTCGCGCTGGATGCGCAACATCATGATCACGTCCGCGCCCTCGATCGCCGGCTCGATGCGGCGGTGCAGGCGCGCGCCGTAGCTCTCGAACCAGGGCGAGATCAGCGTGCCCGGCCCGCACAGGTGGACCTCCGCGCCGAGGGCGCGCAGGCCGTAGAGGTTCGAGCGGACCACCCGGCTGTGGAGCAGGTCGCCGACGATCGCGACCTTGAGCCCCTCGAGCGAGCCGAGCCGCTCCTGCATCGTGAAGAGGTCGAGGAGGCCCTGGCTCGGGTGCTCGTGGGCGCCGTCGCCGGCGTTGATCACCGGGCACTCGACCTGGCGCGCCAGGAAGTTGCACGCCCCCGACTCCGAGTGGCGCACCACGATGGCATCGGGGCGCATCGCCTCCAGGTTGAGCGCGGTGTCGAGCAAGGTCTCACCCTTGGTGGTGCTCGAGCCCGATCCGCCGACGTTGATGGTGTCGGCGGAGAGCCGTTTGGCGGCGATCTCGAAGCTCGAGCGGGTGCGCGTCGAGGCCTCGTGGAAGAGGCACACCACGGTCTTCCCGCGCAGCGTCGGCACCTTCTTCACGGGCCGCTCGGAGACGTCCTTCATGCGCCGCGCGACGTCGAGCACTCCCTGGATCTGCTCCCGGCTCAGTCCCTCGAGGCCGAGGAGGTGCTTGCCGAGCAGCGGCGCGTGGTGCTCGCCGATGGCGAAGTCCAAACTCTCCTGCGAGGTCGGTGGCCGCGGCGAGGTGGCGCGCTCAGGCATGGGCGCCTCCCGGGGTCGCGGCGACCTCACGCTCGAGCAGCACCGCGGTGTCGTCGCCACCCTCCTCGGCGAGCAGCACCTCGACCTGATCGGTGGGACGGGTCGCCTCGCGGAGCCCCGCGTAGTCGGGCTGGATCGGCAGCTCGCGGTGGCCGCGATCGACGAGCACCGCGAGCTGGACGCCGCGCGGCCGACCGTAGTCGAGCAAGGCGTCCAGCGCGGCGCGGACGGTGCGGCCGGTATAGAGCACGTCGTCGACGAGCACGACCGTGATGCCCTCGATCTCGAACGGGATCTCGGTCGAGCCGACGATCGGGTTCGGCCCCACCCGGTCGAGGTCGTCGCGGTAGAGGGTGATGTCGACGATCCCGACCGGCGGCTCGCGTCCGGCGACCGCGAGGAGCTTCGCCAGCCGGTTCGCGAGGTGGACTCCCCCTCGCCGGATGCCGATCAGCGCCACCTGGTCGGGCTCTGGGTTCCGGGAGCGGATCTCGCTCGCCATCGCGCCGAGCGCCGCGTCCAGCTCCGCTGGGCCGAGCAGATTCCGGGCGATCCGGTACCCTCGCGGCAGCCGCCGCCGAGGCGCGGTCTTCGTGGTCATGACGAGGCGATTCCGTCCGGCCGATACGAGACGAGATTAAAAAAAAACCTCCCTCCCGGTGGGAGGCGAGGTCGGGTCGAGACCCGCGCGGCGAACCCGCTCATGCGGTGCCCCTGCGTGAGAGCCGCGCGCTATCTAGCACTCACCCCCACCTCCGTCAATTTGGTCGGCGAGGGGCGCTCACGCCGCCCGCGGCGCCCCGCTCGCGGCCGTCACCAGCGCCGCTCGATAGCGCTCGATCACTCGCTCCCACGAGCCGGTCGCCTCGACGAAGCGCCGCCCGGCGCGGCCCGCTTCGGCGAACGCGGCGTCGCCCGCGGCGAGCCGGTCGAGGAGCGCGTGGAGCTCGGCGGGCTCCCCCCAGACGAAGCCGCCGCCGCTGCGCCCGATCTGCCCGACGAGCACGTCCGAGCCACGCTGCCCCAGCACCGCTCGGCCACGCGCCCACGCTTCGAGCGCCACCAGCGAGAGACTCTCGAAGCGCGACGGCTGGATCACCACCTCCGCGTGTGCGAGCAGCCGGTCGCGCTCGTCTTCGGACACGAAACCCGGGACCACCACGCCCTGCGCCGCGTGCAGCTCCATCGCGGCCTCACCGGCGAGCACCAGCGCGAGCGCGCCCCCGCGCGTCGCGCGCCAGCTCGCGAACGCATCGAGCAGCTCGCCCACGCCCTTCGACGGGTCGAGCCGGCCCAGGTAGAGGAGATAGCGCGCTCCGGGCGGCACGCTCGCGGGCCACGCGGCCTCGGGCGCCGAGGCCGGCGCCAGGTCCACGCCGCAGCCCACGACCTCGCCACGCACGGTGTTGCGCGGCACCACGCGCTCCACCAGCTCCTGCTCCTCGGGAGTCTGGAAGAGCAAGGCACGCGGCAGCCGGAACAGGTTCTTGAAGGTGCGCAGATAGATCGGCGCCTCGTTGTGCGCGAGCGGCACCAGCACCGCGCGCTGCGGAGCGATCGGCACGCCGAGCGCCGTTGGCGCGTAGAGGTACGTGAAGAAGAGCCACGCGTCGTGAAGCGTCCGCTCGCGCCAAAGCGCCGCGAGCAGCCCTGGCGAGTCCGGTCCCTGTGCGCGAATCCAGCCGAGCTCGTCCTCGAGCGTGGGCATCGCGCCCTCGCGGAAGACGCGCGCGCTCAGCGCCTGGAACGCGTCCGGCTCGCGTTCGCTCGCGACCGCGAAGCGCCGCACCGCGACACCGGTGTCGTCCGCCGCGCCGGCGGGCAGCTCGTTTCGCCAGGTCACGTAGTCGCGCGCCGTGGTGGTGAGGACGGTGACCTCGTCCCCTCCCGCCGCGAGCCGGGTGCAGACCTCGCGGGCGAGACGCTCGGCGCCACCCGCTACGGTGGCGCCGTAGCGCTGCACGACCGCGGCGACCCTCACGAGGCGGCCGGCTCAGCGGCGCCGGCACGGACGTCCTCGAGCGCCTCGACGCGCCGCGCCAGTACCTCCTCGCGAGCCCGCGTCGCGAGAAGCTCGGTCACCGAGCGCACCAGCTCGTCATGGGGCCCCTCGATCTCGTGGACCGCCTGCTCGAGCTTGCGCAACGCCTCGGTGACCTCGCGCACCGTCTCGACGTTCGCGTCGAAGTGGCGCTCGAAAGCCTGGAAGTGCTCCTGGAACGCGCCGAAGTGGCGCTCGAAGGCGTGGAAGTGATCCTGGAACGCGCCGAAGTGGCGCTCGAACGCGCCGAACACCTCGTTGACGTGGTGGTCGAGGACCACCCGCACGAGGTGGTTGTAGTCGCCCCACAGCCGGAACACGACTCGCGCCGCACGCTCGTTGGCGAGGCTCTGGGCGCTCGCGAGGGCCTGGAGGCGCGCGTCCAGCGCGGCCTGCCGCTCGGCCACGTCGGCGACCATCGTGACCAGCGTCGCGTGGTAGGTGCGCGACACGAAGAGCCTGCGGGCGAGCCGTCGCAGGAAGCCGCCGAGCCCGCCGGTGCGCTCGACGGCGACGGGCGCCCCGGACGCGAGCGGCTCGAGCCCGTAGGTGGCCTTCAGGTACGCGAGCGCCTGGTCGGACCGAGTCGGCCCAGCGACAGTCCCCGCCGCCGGCGGGACCACCGTCGCGCTGCGCACGTCGACGCCGCCGAGGAGGTCCTTCAGCGCCGTGTCGAAGGACTCGTCGAGCGAGGTCAGTCGCACGGGCTCACGGTCGGACATCAGGCAGCCTCCGTCGCGCGCGCTCGCGCGTCGAGATCGAGGTAGCGCAGCGCGACGAGATACTTGTGGTTGATGAGATCCCAGTGGTAGTGGCCGCGCACGAACTCGCGTCCCGCGCGGCCGAGGCGCGCGCGCAGCTCGGGATCACCGGCCAGCAGCCGCACCAGCGCCTCGAACTCCTCGTACGAGTGGTACCAGACCCCGCCCTTCGAGCGGCGGCTCTGCCCCACCAGCGCCGCGCAGGCGGCGTTCGCGATGGTCGGCGTGCCGGCGAGCCACGCCTCGAGGAGCACCATCGATAGGCTCTCCATCGGCGACGGGTTGACCAGCGCGAGCGCCGCGGCGAGCGCGTCGAACTTGTCACGCTCGTCCTGGACGAAACCGAGCGCGTGAACCCCCGGTCGCCCGTCGAGCCCGATCTCGGCCTTGCCGACGAACACCAGGTCCGGACAATCGGGCCATGCGGTACGCATGGCGGTGTGGAAGTCGAGGATCTGCAGGCAGCCCTTGGCCGGGCTGATCCGGCCCACGTAAAGCAGGAAGGGCCGCTCGATGCCGGTGCGCGCGCGGAACCGCGCCGCCGAGTAGTCCTCGGGCTCCTCGATGCCGACGCCGGTGATGATGCCGATGCCGCGTGGCCCGCCCTGCGCGCACTCGATGAGCGCGCGCTCCTCCTCGGTGTTGAAGATCATCCCTGCGGCGCGCTTCATCGCGCTCTGTACGATGCGGAAGTGGAACGGCGCCTCGTCGTGGGCCGTCGGCACGAGCAGGCCCTTCTCGCCCGCCTTCAGGAGGCCCATCACCGTCGGATAGTAGAGGTAGGTGAAGAAGACGAACGCGTCGACGTCGGCGACGCGCTCGCCGATCGCATCGACCAGCGCCGGTGCGAACGGGCCCTGATCGAGGATCCAGCGCGCCTCGTCCTCGGGCTTGCGGTCGCGCGCCGCGAACACGGCTTCGCTCTCCTCCGAGAACCGGGCCAGGTCGCGCTCGGCCAGTACCGGAAAGCGCTCGACACGGACACCGTTCACGTCGCCGACTCCGGGTGGGTAGTGCTCACGCCAGGTCTCGTAGTCGCGCGCGGTGGTGGTGAGAACCTGCACTTCGGCCTTGTCCTTCAGGTGCTCGGCGACCAGCCGGCAATGGGCCTCGCTGCCACCGCTCACCTCGGCGCCGTAGCGCTGCACCACGAACGCGATCCTGGGCTTGCGCACCGGGCGCGCGAGCGCCATCCCCAGGACCTCGGCGAGGCGCTGCTTCACGCGCGTCGGCGAGAGCTCCTCGAGGCGCTTCTTCTGGCCGTCGACCACGTTCTTGCGCAGCATCGGGTCGGTGAGCACGCGCTCCATCGCCGCGGCCACGGTCTCGGGGTCCTTGCGGTCGAGGAGCAGCCCGCTGCCGCCGAGCGTCCACTCGACCCCGGGGTGACGGAACGCGACCACCGGCAAGCCGAGGTACATGCACTCGACGAGTGGCACGCAGTAGCCCTCGTGATCGCTCAGGCACAGGAAGAGCGCAGCCTTGCGGTAGTACGCGTTGAGCACGCCTTGCGAAACTGCGCCCTTCAGCACGATCGAATCGGGCCCCAGGTGTTGCTGGAGCGCGCGTACCCGCTGCTCGTACATGGGGCTGAACGAACCGCCGATCAGCACCAGCTTCGCCTTGGGATCGCGGGTGCGACGGTAGTGCTCGAAGCACAACATCAGGTCTTCGAAGCGCTTGTTGGGACCGAGCTTGCCGACGAACAGGATGCGGTGCTCGGCGCCCGACTCGTCGACCAGGGTGTCGGCGTCCATCTCGCGCTCGAGCTTGTGCAGGTCGAGGAGGATCGGTAGCACCTGTGGATCGCGGAAGCCGAAGCGGGTGAGCTCGGAGCAGTTGAAGCCCGAGTCACCGACCGCCACGTCGATCACCGGCGCGAGCGCGCGCAGCTCGTCCTCGCTGCGGGCGAGCACCGCGCGGATGTGAGGCTCGAGGTCGTCGTAGAACGAGGGCGGTGTCACGTTGTGGTAGATCAGGACCTTCCTCTCCCAGGTCAGGCGCAGGAACTCGCTGAGCGGCGAGGCCACGCTGTAGTGGTAGAGGAGGACGTTGCGGGGATCCTCGAAGTGCGGGTACTCCGCGTAGCGGTGCGCCTCGCCGGCGAGCGAGGGATCGACGTTCTCGGCGAAGATCTCGGACGGATGGCCCATCGCGCGGATCGCGTCGCGCATCGCGCGCGTCACGTTCCCGATCGCGTCGCCCGGGTTGAGCGTGGGCAGGAACTGGTGGATCGGAACCGGCGCAGTCATCGACGGTCCCGCGGTGTCACGCGCTCGAATCGGAGGACGATCCGCCGACCAGCCGCTCGAGCCGCCCGAGCCGGCGCTCGATGGTCTCGAGCTCGAGCGCATGGCGCGCCTCGATGCGCTCGAGGCGGGTGCGCAGGTCGCCCTCCATCCCCACGATCCGCTTGTAGAGTTCCTCGGCGTACGCGAGCGAGGCCTGGTCGAAGCGGGCTTGGTGATCGAAGAGCGCCGAAAAGGCCGGCGCGAGGACACGCCGCAGCAGCGACTTGAAGAGCACCACCACCGGGCCGACCACGGCGCGGTGCGACTGGATGGGCACGCGAGGATCGAGGGGCCCGGCGCGCCTGAGGAGCTCGAAGGTGCGTGCCAGCGCTTCGTCCGGCAGCGGCACCTCGGCCTTGACCGCGGGCGCTGGCGCGCTCACGCCGTCGTGGCCTGCGTCGCTGGCGTCCAGGCGGGCCTTCACCGACGCCACCAGCGCGTCCACGTCGACCGGCGGCGACTCGCTCGCGACCTTCGCGGGGTCACGCTGCTTGGCGACCGGGCGAGTCGGGTCGGGGCTGGTGCCGGATGCGGCGCTTCGCTCGGTGCGCTCGGCCATGGCGGTCGACCCGAGAGGGCCGCGAGGTGGGACGGTGGTCCGGGGAGACTGCGTGCCCCGCGCGCGGCGCCGAGCCGCGTTGGCTCAGCGATAAAGGATGATCGTCGCCGTCAGCAACCAGAGCGCAATCGTAGTGATGAGGGGGGTGGGTCCGTCAACAGAACGCGCGAGGGGTTTCCCCCCTGCCCCTTCTGGTGGACGAGGTAGAGGTAACGGAAGATGCCGTAGAGCACGAACGGCACCGTCAGGTGCAGGTGCTTGACGTGGAGCTTGTTCGCGACCTCGGGCGAGAGCGTGTAGAGACAATAGGCGACCACCGTCGAGGCGGTCACGACCGAGATCATCTGGTCGAGGAAATACGGGCTGTATTCCTGGAGGATCTTGCGATGCTCGGACGCGCGCTCCTCGAGCAGCACCAGCTCGTGACGACGCTTGCCGAACCCGAGGAACAGCGCGAGCAGGATGGTGCAGATCACCAGCCAGGGTGAGACCTCGACGTGGATCACGACACCGCCACCGACGGCGCGCAGCACGAAGCCCGCGGCGAGGGTCATGACGTCGAGAATCACCACGTGCTTGAGACGGATCGTGTATGCGACGTTCATGAGCGCGTACGCGACCAGCACCACGCCGAACGCGCGCCCGAGCAGGAAGGCGCCGAGGATCGCCACCGCGGCGAGCACCGCGCAGGCCTTGCGCGCGATCTCCGGCGGCAACGCCCCGCTCGCGATCGGCCGCCGGCACTTCTCGGGGTGATGGCGGTCCTCCTCGAGGTCGAAGAGGTCGTTCCACAGGTAGACCGCGCTCGCCATCAGGCACCACAGCGCGAACGCGACGCACACGGTCGCCACGCGGCCCGGATCGCCGAGCTTCTGCGCGAACACGAGCGCCGCGAAGAGCAGCCCGTTCTTGACCCACTGGTGGGGCCGCATCGACGCCCACAGCGAGCGGCCCCACACCGCGGGGGTCATGAGCGCACCTCACGCGAGCGGCGCCGATCGGCGAGCGCGTCGAGGACCTCGGCCGGCACCGCGAGGTCGCCGCGTCCCCGTCCCACCCTGAGCCCTGGCTTCTTGTCGCCGTGGAAGTCCGAGCCACCGGTCGCGACCAGGCCGAGCGCCCGCGCCAGGTGGGCGTAGCGGCGGCGCGCCTCGTCGGCGTGGGACGGGTGCCAGACCTCTATCCCGTCGAGGCCGAGAGCGACGAGGTCCTCGATCACCGCGAGCGCGATCCCCTCGTCCTCGTCGATCAGGCCCGGATGAGCCACCGACGTGACTCCGCCCGAGGCGCGCGCCAGCGCGATTGCCTCGGCGGGCGTCAGCCGGTCGCGCTCGAGGTGCGCGGGCCGGCCCCGGCTCAGCCAGCGCTCGAAGGCCTCGCTCACCGAACCGACGTAGCCCTTACGGATCAGGGCGTGGGCGAAGTGGAGCCGTCCGATCAGCTCGCCGCCCGCCTCGGCGCGGACCTCGTCCTCGGCGAGCGGCATGCCGAGCTCGGTGAGCCGGGCGACCAGCCGCGGCAGCCGATCGGCGCGGCTGCGCTCGAGGCGCTCGAGGGCCGCAGTCATCGGGCTCGCGAGGTCGAACAGATACACGAGGAGATGCACCGAGCGATCACGGACGACCAGGCTGATCTCGGTGCCGGGCAGGTAGTCGAGACCCTTGCGGGCAGCGGCGGCCTGGCCGCGGGCGAGCGAGCGGACGGTGTCGTGGTCGGTCAGGCTCACCGCGCTCAGGCCCTCTTCCGCGGCGAGCGCGATCACCTCCTCGGGAGGAAGGGTGCCGTCCGAGAGAGTCGTGTGGAGGTGGAGATCGACGTTGGCGGTGGCCATGGGTGACGCCCCGCGGCGTGGGGCGGTCTTCTAACCGCTCCGCCGGACTAGTCCAACCGCCGCGCGGCGCGCCGCAACCAGCCGTCACGCTGCCGCGACCGCTTCCCGGTACACGTCGAGCATCCGGCCCACGATCGCGACGCGGTCGGGGCGGGTGGCGGCGATGCGGCGCGCACCCGCGGCCAGGCGGCCGCGCAGCCCGGCATCGGTCACGAGCTCGGCAACGAGCCCGGGCAGCGCGGCGGCCTCCACGGCGAGGCGGCCGTTCTCACCGTCGCGGATCAGCTCCGCAGTGCCGCCGGTCGCGAGCGCCACGACCGGTACTCCGGACGCGCCCGCCTCGAGGAGCAGCCGGCTCAGCGGTTCGGGCCAGCGCGACGGCAGGAGCAGCGCGCGGGCGTGGGCGATCCATGCGAGCACCTCGTCGTTGGTGACGTCGCCGCAACGCACGATCGGCGCGCCGGCGGAAGCTGCCTCGTCGAGCGCGGGCGCGAGCGGGCCGTCGCCGAGCACCACGAGGCGAGCGTGCGCAGGCAACGCCGCTGCGACCGCGGCGAGGCCGTCGGCGCCCTTCTCGCGGTTGAGCTTGCCGGCGAAGAGTACGTACTCGAACCCGCTCGCGGCCGCCGGCCGTGGTGGCTTCGCGGGCGGCGCGGGCGGTACGTTCGAGACCACCTCGATCGGCGCCGTCACGCCGCCCGCGCTGAGCCGGTCGCGGACGTAGCCGCTCACCGCGATCACGCGATCGAAAGCCGAGAGCACGCGGGTGCGACGGCGAGTGGCGATCAGTACGAGCGGAACCATCGGGGCGAAGGCCCAGGCGGGCGCCCCGTAGCGATCGGCGAAGCAGGCCGCGAGCCGCGCCGCCGAGCAGCCAGGGCAGATCGCGCCGCCGCTGAAGCGTGTGGTACGCAGGCAGATCGGCGCGTAGTCGCGGACCGTCGCCACCACCGCCACCCCCGCCCCGCGCGCGGCGCGCAGCGCGGGCGCGAAGTTCGACCCCTGCTGGGCGTGGATCACGTCGGGCCGCTCGTCGTCGATGGCCTCGCGGATGGCGCGCGCGAGCGCCGGATCGCGGACCGCGGCGCGGTACAGGTCGCGCACGATCGGGGTTCGCACCTCCGGCATCACGAGCCTCACGCCCGCCACGCCGCCGACCTCGAGTGCGCGTCGCCCGGGGCGCGCGCCCGCCGCGCGCTGCAGCACCCGCACGTCCGCCTCCGCGTCGCCGAGCGCGCGGGCCAGCGCGTGGACGCTGTGACCACTGCCGCCGCAGCGCGGCGGGAAGGAGTCGGTGACCAGCAGCACCTTCACGGACGGCGCCCGCGGCGAGCGCGACCGAGTGCCAGCGCCCGCCTCACATCGAGCGCCGGTACTGGCCGCCCACGTCGTAGAGCACGCGGGAGATCTGGCCCAGACTGGCGCACTTGACCGTCTCCATCAGCTCCGCGAACACGTTGCCGCCTTCGAGGGCCACGCGGCGGAGCTTCTCGAGCGCCGCGGGGGCACGCTCGGCGTTGCGCTCGTGGAAGCGGCGCAGTTCGCTCACCTGGCTCGCCTTCTCCTCGTCCGAGGAGCGGATCAGCTCGCGCACTCCGCCCACCGCAGCGGCGCGGTCAGGGTGAAGGAAGGTGTTGACGCCCACGATCGGTAGCTCACCCGAGTGCTTGAGTGTCTCGTAGTGGAGGCTCTCGTCCTGGATCTTGCCGCGCTGGTACATCGCCTCCATGGCACCCAGCACGCCGCCGCGGTCGCTCAGCCGCTCGAACTCGGCGAGCACCGCGTCCTCGACAAGGTCGGTCAGCTCCTCGACGAAGAACGAGCCCTGAAGTGGGTTCTCGTTCTTCGACCAGCCGAGCTCGCGATTGATGATGAGCTGGATCGCGAGCGCGCGCCGCACCGACTCCTCGGTGGGCGTGGTCACCGCCTCGTCGTAGGCGTTGGTGTGCAGGCTCTGGCAGTTGTCGAAGATCGCGTACAGCGCCTGCAGCGTGGTGCGGATGTCGTTGAAGTCGACCTCCTGCGCGTGCAGGCTCCGGCCGCTCGTCTGGATGTGGTACTTGAGCATCTGCGAGCGCTCGTTGGCCGCGTAGCGCTCGCGCATCGCCACCGCCCAGATGCGGCGCGCCACGCGCCCCAGCACCGCGTACTCGGCGTCGAGCCCGTTCGAGAAGAAGAACGACAGATTCGGCGCGAAGTCGTCGACCGCGAGCCCGCGCGCCCGGTAGTACTCGACGAACGTGAAGCCGTTGGCGAGGGTGAACGCGAGCTGCGTGATCGGATTCGCGCCCGCCTCGGCCATGTGGTAGCCGCTGATCGAGACGCTGTAGAAGTTGCGCACCTCGTTCTCGACGAAGAACTGCTGCACGTCGCCCATGAGCTTGAGGGCGAAGTCGGTCGAGAAGATGCAGGTGTTCTGGGCCTGGTCCTCCTTCAGGATATCGGCCTGGACGGTGCCGCGGACCTGCGCAAGCACCCGCGCCTTGATCGCGGCGTACTCCTCCGCGGGCAGCAGCCGGTCGCCGCTGGTGCCGAGGAGCGCGATCCCGCCGCCGTCGTGGCCCGCGGGCAGCTCGCCGCGATACACCGGCAGCTCGCCGCCCGCCTCGGCGCGGGCCTTCGCGAGTGCCGCTTCGAGGCGGCCGCTCTCGCGGAGTCGCTTCTCCACGGCCTGGTCGATCGCGGTGTTCAGGAACATCGCGAGGATCGCGGGCGCCGGGCCGTTGATCGTCATCGACACGCTCGACTTGGGCGACACCAGGTCGAACCCCGAGTAGAGCCGCTTGGCATCGTCGAGGGTGCACACGCTGACGCCGCTGTTGCCGATCTTGCCCCAGATGTCGGGGCGCTCGGCGGGGTCGTCGCCGTAGAGCGTGACCGAGTCGAAGGCGGTCGAGAGCCGCACCGCGGGCAGCCCGTGGCTCACGTAGTGGAAGCGCCGGTTGGTGCGCTCCGCGGTGCCCTCGCCCGCGAACATGCGCGTCGGGTCCTCCTCCGCGCGCTTGAACGGGAACACACCCGCCGTGTACGGGAAGCGGCCGGGGACGTTCTCGACGCCGAGCCAGCGCGTCAGGTCGCCCAGCGAATCGCCTCTCGGCAGCGACACCTTGGGTACCCGCGTGCCCGAGAGGGTCCGGTAGTCGTTGCGGATCGTCACTTCCTTGCCGCGCACGGTGAACTTCGAGACGTCCGCCGCGTAGCTCTCGCGCAACGCCGGGAACTCGCCGAGCTCGCGCTTGAGGCGCGGATCGACGCTCTCGACCAGCTCGCCGTAGCGGCGCGCCAGCTCGGCCACCACCGGGTCGCGCCCGCTCGCGTCGCCGTCGCCCGCGGGCAGCTCGGCCAGGGATGTCGGTGGTGGCACCTCGCCGAGCTCGGCGAGCGCCACGCCCAGCGCCTGCGCGCGGGCGACGAGCTCGGCCTGGGCGGCGATCCGCTGGCGGTATGACCGGCACGTCTCGGCGATCTCGGCCAGATAGCGGACGCGCGCGTCCGGCACCACCGTGAGGGTCACGCCGGTGCGCGCGGGCGGCTCGCCGGGGTTCCAGTCCTGGCCGCTCTTCTCGCCCACCTTGCGCATCAGCGCGGCGAAGAGCCGGTCGACGCCCGCGTCGCCGAAGCGGCTCGCGATCGTCGAGAACACCGGCATGTCCTCGGGTGCCAGGCTGGTGAGGCCGCGCACCCGGCGGAGCTGCCGGCGTACCTCGCGCAGCGCGTCCGAGGCGCCGCGGCGGTCGGCCTTGTTGATCACCACCAGGTCGGCGAGCTCGAGCATGTCGATCTTCTCGAGCTGCGAGGGCGCGCCGTATTCGGGGGTCATGACGTAGAGCGAGAGGTCGGAGAGGTCGACCACCTCGCTGTCGCCCTGGCCGATCCCGGCGGTCTCGAGGAGGATCAGGTCGAAGGACGCCGCGCGCAGCGCGAGCAGCGCGTCGCTGACCGCTGCAGAGGTGGCCAGGTTCGCGCGCCGCGTCGCCATCGAGCGCATGAAGACCCGCTCGCCGCGGGCGGCGTTCATGCGGATGCGATCGCCGAGCAAGGCGCCGCCGGTGCGGCGGTGGGTCGGGTCGACCGACAGCACCGCGACCGTACGCTCGGGGAAGTGATCGAGGATGCGCCGGAGCAGCTCGTCGTTGACCGACGACTTGCCCGCGCCGCCGGTGCCGGTGATGCCCACGATCGGCGCCGCCTGCGCCGGCATCCGCGCCCGCAGCGCGTCGCGGATGGCGCCCAGCGCCCCGGCGTTCGCGCCGTCGCCGTCGTCTGTGCCGGCCTGCTCGAGGGCGCTGATGAAGCGCCCCAGCGCTCCGGGCTCGCGGCGCACGACGCCGTCGGGGACCGCATCGGGGCATGGCAGCGGCTGCAGGTCGAGACGCGCCAGCATGTCCCGGATCATGCCCACCAGGCCGAGCCGGCGGCCGTCCTCCACCGAGTAGATGCGCGTGACGCCGGCGCGGTGAAGCGCTTCGATCTCGTCGTCGACGATCACGCCGCCGCCGCCGCCGAACACCCGCACGTGGCCTGCGCCGCGCTCGCGCAGCATCTCCACCATGTAGGTGAAGAACTCGACGTGCCCGCCCTGGTAGGAGGACACCGCGATGCCGTGGGCGTCCTCCTGGATCGCCGCCGCCACGATCTCCTCGACCGAGCGGTTGTGACCGAGGTGGATCACCTCGGCGCCCTCCTGCTGGAGGATGCGGCGCATGATGTTGATGGACGCGTCGTGGCCGTCGAAGAGCGACGCGGCGGTGACGAAGCGCGGGCGCTCGGCGGCGGGCGCCGCGACACGGCTGGCCGCGGGCGAACGATCGGAGGCGGGCTTGGGCGGGTTCATGCCTCGATTATGTCCGCCGCCCGGGGCCCCGAGAAGGAAACGGCGCGCCGCTCCCCGGTGCGCGGATCAGCCCGGTTTTCGCGCTTCGACGAGCCAGCACGCCGAGGGCGCGACCACCCCCTCCGGCGACGCGAACGGCGCCAGCGCGGCGTGCATCGCCTCACGCGCCGCCGCGGCACGCTCGGGGGGCGCGTCGGCGAGCAGCTTCGCCATCGGCCCCGCCGCGACCATGAAGTCGACCACGTCCTCCACCCGGCCGCCGCCGCCGAAGCGAAACGGCATGCGCAGGTCACCGATCGACGGCGCCGCGAACCCGGCCCCGGTGAGCAGCCGCTCCACGCGCTCGCCCGCGCCGAGCGAAAACGGCCCCGGGGCATCGGGCGACGGCGGCTTGGGGATCTCGATCACGCTCGCGACCGCCGCCATGAGCCGCGCGAACCACGGGTTCACCTCGCGCCCCTGCCACGCCAGGAACACGAAGCGCCCACCCGGCCCGAGCGCCCGCGCCAAGTTCTCGAACGCGTGCGCCGGGTCGGCGAAGAACATCACGCCGAAGCGCGAGCAGATGGCGTCGTAGTGGCCCTGGGCATAGGGATACGTCTGGGCGTCGGCGAGCTCGAAGCGGAGCTCTGCGATCCCGGCGCCCCGCTGCCGTGCCAGGTCGAGCATCGGCTTCGAGATGTCGACGCCGAGCACCTCGCCGCGCGCTCCGACCTGGCCCGCTACCTCGATCGAGGTGGTGCCGCAGCCGCAGCCCACGTCCACGATGCGCTCGCCGGCCGCGGGCGCGAGCCGCTCGATCAGGCGCTCGCTGAATGGTGCGAGCTGGCGGTCGAGCTCCTCCCGGTGCTCGACCCAGCGCGGGCCCGCCTCCTCGTTCCAGTGACGTTCCTGCTCGTGATTCGGTGGCGGCTGGCTCATGGCGGCAGACTACCGCAGCGCAGCGGCGCGCCGGGGCACCGAACCGCGTTGTCTCGCCTGGGGGTCCCTGCTAGCTTCGCGACACGGCGCGTTATGAGCCGTCCAACCGACGTTCCTGCGGTTCGCCGCGGAGGAGAAACACCCCGTGAGCCCGTCCCTTCCCGAGGTGCGTCCGCTGTTCGAGGAGTTCCCGCCGCCGACCGAGAGTGCCTGGCTCGACGCCGCGCGCGCCGAGCTCGGCGGTAAGCCGATCGAGGAGAAGCTCGGGCGCCGCCAGCTCGACGGCATCCCGGTGCGGCCCATCTACGTCCGCGACGCCGAGAGCGCGGTGCCGCACCTCGGTAGCCGCCCGGGAGCGGCGCCGTACGTGCGCGGCACTCGGGCCGACGCCGGGCCGTGGGCGGTCCGCATCGACGTCGAGGACGTCCGTCCCGCCGCCGCAACGGCGCACGTCGCGAGCGAGCTCGCCGGCGGCGCCACCGAGATCGCGCTGGTCCCGGACGAAGCCACGCGCGCCGAGCTCGACCCCGCCGATGCGCGGAGCGCCGGACGGGTCGGCAGCGGCGGCGTGTCGCTCGCGAGCCGTGCCGACCTGGCCGCGATCGTGGCCCCCCTCGACCCCACGAAGCATGCGCTCGTGGTCGGTACCGGACCGGCGCCGCTGGCGCTCGCGGCGCTGGCGATCGCGAGCCTCAACGCGCGCGGCGCCGCGCTCGACGGCCTCACGATCGCCGCCGACCCCCTCGGCGCCCTCGCCGCTACCGGCGGCAGCCACGTCGAGCTCGACGCGGCGTACGCGGAGCTGGCGGCGCTGGCGCGGTGGGCCGGCGCGAAGGCGCCGCGCCTGAAGGTCGCGATCGCCTCGGGTGCCCCCTACCACGACGCGGGCGCGGCGGTGGACCAGGAGCTCGGGCTCACGATCGCCGCCGCGGTCGAGTACCTGCGCGCGCTCGTCGACCGCGGCGTGGCGGCGGCGGACGCCGCGCGCCGCATCGGGCTCTCCTTCCCGGTCGGCACGCGGATGTTCCTGGAGGCCGCGAAGCTGCGCGCCGCGCGGCTGGTGTGGGGACAGGTGCTCGCCGCCTACGCTTGCGAGGAAGCGGCCGCCGCGCTCACGATCCACGCCGGCACGTCGCGGCGCTGCGAGACCCAGTTCGATCCGTGGGTGAACATGATCCGCGGCACCGTCGAAGCGTTCGCGGCGGTGGTGGGCGGCGCGGACAGCGTCTCCGTCGCGCCCTACGACCACGCCCTGCGCCCGAGCGACGGCCACTCGCAGCGCGTGGCCCGCAACACCCACGTGCTGCTGCGCGACGAGAGCCACCTCGCCAAGGTCCACGATCCCGCGGGCGGCTCGTACTTCGTCGAGAGCCTCACCGACACGCTCGCGCGCGCGCGTGGAGCGTGCTGCAGGAGATCGAGAAGGCCGGTGGGCTCGCGGCGGCGCTCGCGAGTGGCGCGGCGCAGGCGCTGGTGGGTGCCCGCGGCGCCGAGCGGCGCGCCGCGGCGAGCAAGCGGGTCGAGCCGCTGATCGGTGTGTCCAAGTTCCCGAACCTGGGCGAGCAGCGCCCCGCGGTTCCGGCGTGCGACCTGAAGGCGCTGCGCGAGGAGCGGATCGCCGAGCTCGCCGGCCAGCGCGCCGCGGCCGACGCCGCCAAGCGGGACGAGGCGCTCGCCGGGGTGGCGCGCGCGAGCGAGCCGTCCGCGCGCGTGGACGCCGCGATCGCCGCGGCCGACGCGGGCGCCACGATCGGCGAGCTGCGCGCCGCGCTGCGTGGCGACGCGCTCGCCGGACCGAAGGTGGAGGCGCTCGTGGCGGTGCGCGCCGCCGAAGGCTTCGAGCGCATCCGCCGCGCCTCCGAGAAGATCCTCGCCCGCGACGGACGCCGTCCGCGGGTGCTCGCCGCCGCGGTCGACACCGGCAAGCGCGCCAAGGCCAAGCTCGGCTTCGCGCGCGAGGTGCTCGAGGTCGCGGGCTTCGAGGTGGTGACCCGCGAGGGGCTCGCCGGACCGGCGGCGCTCGCCGCCGCGAAGGCCGAGAGGGGCGCCGCCGCGATCGCGCTCTCGCCGCTCGACGACACCGAGGCCGAGCCGCTCGCGGCGCTGGTCGCGAGCGTCGCCGCCGCGGTGCCGGGCGCGCCGCTCGCGCTCATCGGCCGCACCCTCACCAACGAGGCCACCCGCGCCCGCATCGATGCGCTGCCTCGTCTCTACGCCGGCGCCGACCTGGTCGCCGCGCTCACGAACCTCGCCCGCGCCATGGGAGCCGTGCCATGAGCCGCACCTCGAAGCATCCCGACCTCACCACCCTCGCCTACGCGCCGCGAGTCGCCGCGCCTGGCACGGCCTCCGCCGCCGCCCGCGAGCCGTGGCACACCGCGGAGGAGATCGCGGTGAAGGCGCTCTACACCGAGGCGGATCGCGCCGGCCTCGAGCACCTCGACTACCTCTCGGGCCTCGCCCCGTTCCTGCGCGGCCCGTACGCGACCATGTACCTGGAGCGCCCGTGGACGATCCGCCAGTACGCGGGGTTCTCGACCGCCGAGGAGTCGAACGCGTTCTACCGCCGCAACCTCGCCGCCGGTCAGAAGGGGCTCAGCGTCGCCTTCGACCTGCCCACCCACCGCGGCTACGACTCCGATCACCCGCGCGTGATCGGCGACGTCGGCAAGGCCGGTGTCGCGATCGACTCGATCCTCGACATGAAGATCCTGTTCGATCAGATCCCGCTCGGCGAGATGTCGGTGTCCATGACGATGAACGGCGCGGTGATCCCGATCCTCGCCAACTACATCGTCGCCGCAGAGGAACAAGGTGTCGCGCCGGCGCAGCTCGCCGGCACCATCCAGAACGACATTCTCAAGGAGTTCATGGTGCGCAACACCTACATCTATCCGCCCGAGCCCTCGATGCGGATCATCGCGGACATCTTCTCCTACACCGCCCAGCACATGCCGAAGTTCAACTCGATCTCGATCTCCGGCTACCACATGCAGGAGGCGGGAGCGTCGGCGGATCTCGAGCTCGCGTACACGCTGGCCGACGGCCTCGAGTACCTGCGGACCGGCATCGCCGCCGGGCTCTCGGTGGACGCGTTCGCACCTCGGCTCAGCTTCTTCTGGGCGATCGGCATGAACTTCTTCATGGAAGTGGCGAAGATGCGCGCCGCGCGGCTCTTGTGGGCGAAGCTCGTGAACCAGTTCCAGCCCAAGAATCCGCGGAGCCTCTCGTTGCGCACCCACTGCCAGACCAGCGGCTGGAGCCTCACCGAGCAGGACCCGTACAACAACGTGGTGCGCACCACCGTCGAGGCGATGGCCGCGGCGCTCGGCCACACTCAGTCGCTCCACACCAACGCCCTCGACGAGGCGATCGCGCTGCCCACCGACTTCTCGGCGCGCATCGCCCGCAACACCCAGCTCGTCCTCCAGGAAGAGACCGACTTCACCAAGACGGTCGACCCGTGGGGCGGCAGCTACTACGTCGAGAAGCTCACCCACGACCTCGCCCACCGCGCGTGGGACCTTATCCAGGAGGTCGAGAAGCTCGGCGGCATGGCCAAGGCCATCGAGGACGGCCTGCCCAAGATGCGCATCGAGGAGGCCGCGGCGCGCAAGCAGGCGCGCATCGACGCAGGCGTCGACGTGATCGTGGGCGTCAACCGCTACCGGGTCAGCGACGAGACGCCCCTCGCCATCCTCGAGGTGGACAACACCGCGGTGCGCGAGTCGCAGGTGGCGCGGCTCAAGAAGCTGCGCGCCGAGCGCGACCCGGCACGGGTGGAGGCGGCGCTGAACGCGATCACCCACGCCGCCGAGACCAAGAGCGGTAATCTCCTGGCGCTCGCCGTCGACGCCGCCCGCGCCCGCGCCAGCGTGGGCGAGATCTCGATGGCGATGGAGAAGGTCTATGGCCGCCACGAGGCGACGTTGCGCGTGATCTCGGGCGTCTATCGCGCCGAGGCGCAGGGCTCGGACGCCTTCCAGCGCGTCCGCGACAAGGCCGCCTCGTTCGAGAAGAAGCACGGCCGCCGCCCTCGCATCCTGGTCGCGAAGATGGGCCAGGACGGCCACGACCGCGGCCAGAAGGTGATCGCCACGGCGTTCGCCGACCTCGGCTTCGACGTCGACCTCGGCCCGCTCTTCCAGACCCCCGAGGAGACGGCGCGCCAGGCGATCGAGAGTGACGTCCACCTCGTCGGAGTCAGCTCGCAGGCGGGCGGCCACCGCACGCTGGTGCCGGCGCTCATCGACGAGCTCGCCAAGCACGGCCGCGACGACATCGGCGTGGTCGCCGGCGGCGTGATCCCGGCCAAGGACTACGCGGGGCTCGAGAAGGCCGGCGTGGTGGCGATCTTCGGCCCGGGCACGGCGATCCCGGCGGCGGCCGAGGTGTTGCTCGACGAGGTCGAAAAGCGCCTGTCGAGCGGCGCCGCATGAGCGACGGCGCACGCCCGGCCACCAAGCGGGCCCTCACCCTCGACGACTACGTCGCCGGCGTCCTCGCCGGCGACCGCGTGACGCTGGCGCGCGCGATCACCCTGGTCGAGAGCACCGCCGCGGCCCACACCCGCCTCGCCCACCAGGTCCTCGAGCGGCTCTCCGGCCACACCGGCGGCGCGCGCCGGGTCGGCATCACCGGACCGCCGGGCGCCGGCAAGAGCACGCTCATCGATGCTCTCGGCACCCGCCTCACCGGCGCCGGCCACCGCGTCGCGGTGCTCGCCGTCGATCCCACCAGCGGCCGCACCGGCGGCAGCCTGCTCGGCGACAAGACCCGCATGAGCCGGCTCTCGGTCGACGCCGCCGCGTTCATCCGGCCCTCGCCCACCGCCGGCACCCTCGGCGGTGTCGCGCGCAAGACCCGCGAGAGCATCCTGGTCTGCGAGGCGGCCGGCTACGACGTGGTGCTGGTCGAGACCGTCGGCGTCGGCCAATCAGAGACCACCGTCCACTCGATGGTGGACTGCTTCCTGGTGCTGCTCCTCGCCGGAGCCGGTGACGAGCTGCAGGGGATCAAGAAGGGCATCATCGAGCTCGCCGACCTGATCGCGATCACCAAGGCGGACGGCGACAACCTCTCTCGCGCCAGCCGCAGCCGCGTCGACTACCAGCGCGCGCTCGAATACCTGAGCGCCGCCGAGGACGGCTGGAAGGTGCCCGTGGTGACGGTGTCGTCGAAGACCGGCGACGGCATCGAGGAGCTGTGGCGGACCGTCGAGGCGCACCGCGCCAACGGCCTCGAGCGCGGCTCGTTCGCGGCACGGCGCGCCCGTCAGTCGCGCGAGTGGATGCGCGCGCTCCTCGACGAACAGCTCCACGCCCGGTTCCTGCTCCGCGCGGGCGTCGCGGAGCAGCTCGCGGAGCTCGAGGCGAGGGTCGAGCGCGGTGAGCTGGCGCCCGAGCTGGCCGTGGAGCGGCTGCTGGGGCCCGACGGGGCCGTGTGAAGGGGTTTTTCGCGGCAAGAACGCGCCGAAATTGACGGCCTTGCTAGCGGTTGGTAGTAAATTTGGCTAGTGATTGATCGCATTTCCTGCTAGCGATCACTAGCAGTGGTTGCCGGTTACGTTCCGCCCCGAGAGCCCCCGCCGATGTGGTCGATCACCCGCCCCAGCGCCGCTCGAATCGCCGCCGCGATCCGCGACCAGAGCCCCCGCCCGGTGAGCTACGCCGAGGTCGGCCGCTCCGACGGTGGCGACGCGCCACCCGGCTTCGACCTCGACCACAACCGCCTGCTCCTCGGCCACGGCGAGCCGGCGTTTCGCGCAGCCTGCGACGCCCTCCGCGCCTGGCGCATGTTCCCGGCGCCGTGGACCGCGATCGAGCCGCCCGGCGCACCGATCGCCACCGGCACGGTGGTGGCGATGCTCGCCCACAGCCTCGGGCTGTGGTGGCTCAACACCTGCCGGATCGTCTACGTCGTGGACGAGGAGAGCCCCATCCGGCGGTTCGGCTTCGCCTACGGCACCCTGCCGCGCCACGTCGAGAAGGGCGAGGAGCGCTTCACCGTCGAGTGGCTCGCCGACGACTCGGTCTGGTACGACATCCGTGCCTTCTCTCGGCCGCGCTACTGGATGGTCCGCCTCGGCTACCCGATCGCCCGCGCGCTCCAGCGCCGCTTCGTCCGCGACTCGAAAGCGGCGATGCAGGCGACGGTCGCGGCGGCCGTGGCCGATCGGACGTGAGGCGCGGCGCTCTCGCCGCGGCGCTCGGCGCGCTGGTGTGGGGCGCGCTGAGCGCCGTCGGCGTGGGCGAGCTCGCCGCCTGGCCGCGAGCGCTGGTCGCGTTCGCCGCACTGGTGATCGTGCCGCTCGGTCTCGCCCTCGTGTATGTCTGGGGGCCACGTGTCGAGATCGTGGCCGTCGCGGCGGCGCTGCTCGGGCTCTCCACGCGGCTCGACGCGGGAAGCGGCGCCGGCATCCTCGCCACGCCCTGGCTCGCCGTGACGCTCTCGGTGGCACTCGGCGCCGTCCGCGAAGCCTGGCGACGCCGCCCGCTCGGCTCGGCGTGGCCCGAGCGTGCGGCGCTCGCGGCGCGGCTCTTCGTGCCGATCGGCGCCGCGTGGATGTTCGCCGACCGGCTCGGCGCCACGCCGTTCGGCTTCGACACGACGACGGTGATCCTCACCGCAGCGCACTTCCACTACGCCGGCTTCGCGCTGCCGATCATCGCGAGCCTCGCCGCGCGGGCGCGGCCGAGCCGGCTCGCCGACGCCGCGTGCGCGGGCGTGATCGCCGGCGTGCCGGCGGTCGCGATCGGGATCTCCGCGACTCACGCCGGGCTCACGCCGTGGCTCGAGACCGGGGCGGTGGTGGCGTTCGGCGGCGCCGTGCTCGCGGTGGGCGCGATCCACCTGACGCTCGCGCGCGATGGCCGGCAGCAGCGGCTCTCCCGGGTGCTCTTCGGTGTGGCCGCCGCCGCGCTCGCGCTCGGCACCTCGCTCGCGCTGGTCTACGGCTTGCGCACCGTGGCACCCGGGTTCGCGTTCGACCTCGACTTCATGTGGACCGTCCACGGCTCGCTCCAGGCCCTCGGCTTCACGCTTCCCGCGCTGGTGGGCTGGTGGGTCGCGTTGCTGCCGCGGCGCGTGCGGAGCTAGCGTCAGCGCGTCCTCGCACGGCCCCGGAGAGATCGCCCATGAAGCGTCCTGCCCTCCGTCTCGCGCTCGGATCGTGGCTCGTCGCCACGCTCGCGGTCGCCGCGCTCCCGGCGCTCGCCGCCGATCCCACGCCCGCCGCGCTGCGCGCGCCCGAGAGAATCGCCAAGGCCGGCGTGCTGCGCGTGGCGATCGACGCGACGTACCCGCCCATGGAGTTCGAGGGCTCCGACGGCAAGGCCACCGGCTTCGACGTCGACCTCGCCACCGACCTCGCGCGGCGGCTCGGCGTGCGCGCCGAGTTCGTGGTGATGAACTGGGACGGGATCCTGGCGGGCCTCACCTCGAGCCGCTACGACGTGATCGTGTCGAGCATGAACGTCACGCCCGAGCGCAAGGCAGTCGCGGACTTCGTCGAATATCTGCAGATGGCGCAGGTCGTCGTCGCCAAGCCCGGCAGCAACGTGAAGTCCACGGCCGACCTCGCCGGCAAGGTGGTCGCGGTGCAGGCCGACACCACCTCGCACCAGGCGGTCCTCAAGGCCAAGGCGGACGGCGTGGCGATCAAGGACGTGAAGGCGTTCCAGCTCGCCACCCAGGCGTTCCAGGCGCTCAAGGCGGGACAGGCCGAGGCGATCGTCATCGACGAGCCGGTGGCGCGCTACTACGCCAAGCGGGACGCGGCGAGCTTCCAGGTCACCGGTCAGGCGCTGGCGCCCGAGCCGGTGGGCATGGCGGTCAAGAAGCCGGGCGGCGAGCTGGTGCAGGCGCTCGCCGCGGCGCTCGAGGCCGCCAGGGCCGACGGCACCTTCCAGCGCATCTCCGAGACGTGGTTCGGCACCGTGCTCGGCGCCGCCGCGCACTGATCGCTCGAGCCGCCGCCACGCCCGTTCGTCGCGCACCCGTTCTCGCCGCCCTCGGTTCGATGCCCGACCAGCCCGACTTCTGGACCTTCTCCACCCAGGTGGTGTGGCCGCGGCTCGCGGCCGGCTTCGTGCTCACCGCCGAGCTGACGGTGCTCTCCGGCGCCGCCGGGCTGCTGGTCGGCCTCTTGATCGCCCTCGGGCGGATGTCGCGCTTCGCGGTGCTGCGCCACGCGGCGCGGATCTACATCGCGCTCTTCCGCGGCACGCCGCTCTTGCTCCAGGTGCTGTTCGTCTACTTCGCGTTGCCGCCGCTCCTCGACGTGCGCCTCGACGCCTTCCCCGCCGGGGTGCTCGCGCTCGGCCTCAACGCGGGGGCCTATTTCGCGGAGATCCTGCGCGCCGCGATCGAGTCCATCGACCGGGGCCAGATGGAGGCCGCCCGCGCGCTGGGCATGAGCCACCGCCTCGCCATGCGCCGGATCATCCTGCCGCAGACCTACCGCCGGCTGATCCCGCCGATCGTGAACGAGCTCGCGGCGCTCTCCAAGGACACCTCGCTGGTGTCGGTGATCGCGCTCAGCGAGGCGCTCTACGTGACCCAGCGCATCGCCGCGACGTACCTCCGGCCATGGGAGGTCTACGGCTGGGCGGCGCTCGGCTACCTGACGATCGTGCTGATCCTGAGTGGCGTCGCCGCCAGGCTCGAAGCGCGCCTCGGAGCACGGGAATCGTGAGCGACGAGCTGCTTCGCCTCGAAGGTGTCGGTAAGCGCTTCGGCCAGGCCGAGGTGCTCGCCGGCATCGACCTCGGCGTGGCGCGCGGCGAGGTGGTGGCGGTCATTGGCCCGAGCGGCTCGGGGAAGTCGACGTTGCTTCGCTGCATCAACCACCTCTCACCGCCGACCAGCGGGCACGTGTGGTTCGACGGTAAGCCGATCGGCGAGCGCCACGACGGCACCCGCTGGGTGGCGCGACCCGAGCGCGAGGTCGACGCGCAGCGCGCGCGGATCGGCATGGTGTTCCAGCGCTTTCACCTCTTCCCCACTTCACCGCGCTCGAGAACGTGATCGAGGCGCCGGTGCGGGTGAAGGGCGAGAGCCCGCCCGCCGCGACCGAGCGCGGGCTCGCGCTCCTCGAGCGCGTCGGCCTCGCCGAGAAACGCGACGAGTACCCGGCACGCCTCTCGGGCGGTCAGCAGCAGCGCGTCGCCATCGCCCGCGCGCTCGCCATGGAACCGGCGCTCATGCTCTTCGACGAGGCCACCTCCGCCCTCGACCCCGAGCTGGTCGGCGAGGTGCTCGAGGTCATGCGCGACCTCGCCCGCGAGCGCATGACGATGCTCGTGGTCACCCACGAGATGGGCTTCGCGCGCGAGGTCGCGAACCGGGTGGTGGTGCTGGAGGCGGGGCGCAAGGTGGAGGAAGGGGCCGCCGACCAGGTCTTCACCGCGCCCGCGCACCCCTTCACCCAGCGCTTCCTGCGCCGCGTCCTCGCGCCGAGATAGACCATCCGCGCTCATGGGCCACGCTCGGTCGCCGCCGCGATCGGGGGAAGGCGGCGACGGAGGAGGGGCCAAGGGCCCCGTGCCCTCCAAACCCCTACTTCCGCGAGCCGGGCTTGCGCGCGGTGACGCGCGCGATCTCGCCGCTCTGGATCAGGCCCGTGAGGGTGCGCTCCACTTCCTGGCCGAAGATCACCCCGGCGGCCTCGAGCGCCTTGGGGCGGATCGCGCCGATGGCGCGGCCGATGTCGTCGGGAGTCTCGGCGCGGCCGAAGCCGCGCCCGGCGTGCTCGATCAGGTAGTGGACGACATCGTGGGCGGCGCGCGCGACGTGCTTGCGGATCAGCTCGCCGGCCTTCCACGCGACCTCGAGATCCACGCCCGCCGACTCGAGGTCGAGAGCGAGCTTGAGCAGCGCGGTGCTCGCCACCAGGAACGAGCCGTGCTCGCGGTTCACGAGGCCGAGCCTCACCAGCTCGCTCACCAGCCCCGGGCGATCGCTGCCGACCAGCTCGCGCAGCCCGTCCTCGTTCACCAAGCGCGGCGCGTCGTTCGCCCACGGCCGCGAGAGCTGCTCCTCGACGCCCAGCCAGGCGCCGAGCTCGAGGTCGCCCTTCTCGATCCGGGCCACCAGATCGCGGATCGCGCGGATCGTGAGACCGCGGTCCTGGAGATCGGCGATGAGCTTGAGGCGCTCGATGTGGGCCGCTCCGTAATACGCGGTGCGACCGCGCACCGTTGGTCGCGGCAAAGCACCCTTGGCCTGGTAGAAGCGGATCGTGCGGCTCGGCACACGGGTGTGCGCGGCGAGCTCGTCGATCGTGTATTCGACGACCGCGCTCTCGTCCGCGGTGGCCTCACCCGCGGACGTCTGCTCCTCGACTCCGCCACCCTCGCTCGCCCGTCGTCCTCTCGGCTTCGCCATGGCCGCATTATCGTCGATCTCAGCCTCGGCGTTCATGCCGCCACCGCGCCTGGCACCCCGAGCGGGGCGTCGGCCTCGCCCGGCCGCGGGCGGCTCAGCCGCGCGATCTGGCGTAGCGCCTTGCCGAGGGTGCGGCCCCAGGTGTCGCTGCGGTAGCGCACGCCGTGGCGCTCGCACGCGGCGCGCACCCGCGGAGCGATCTCGCGCAGGCGGTTGGTCGGGAAGCGCGGGAACAGATGGTGCTCGATCTGCAGGTCGAGGGCCCCGCACAGCATCGAGATTGGTAGCTTCACCTCGAAGTTGTTCGCCGACTCGACCTGCATCGCGTACCAGGCGCCCGGGCCGCGCGGGCGCGTCCCCTCCGCGTACGCCGCGACGTCCTCGCCGACGTGGCCGCAGTAGATGGTGATCGCCGAGTAGACGTCGCGCATCGTCGCCGCGAGCCAGTTGCCGAGCATCACCTTCCAGAAGAACGGCCCCGCGAGCGCCGGGAAGAAGACGTACTCCTTGGCGTAGTGGCGGGCGTACTTCCGAAGCGCGCGCTTGTGCGCGGTGACCGCGCTCTTCCACGAACGGTCGGGCAGGAAGTCCATGCCGCCCTCGCCGCGGTCGTTGCCGAAGTAGAAGTCGTTGAGCCCGCTGAAGTGGAGGTTCATGAGGAAGCCGAAGTTCGGCCACAACACGAACAGCGTGAACGGAAGCTGGCCGCGATGATGCGCGCGAAACGGGGTGTCCTCGGTCAAGCGCACCGGCCCGAAGTGGATGTCGGGGTCCTTGCCGGCGATGTTGGTGTACGGGTGATGACGTTTGTTGTGGCCCTGGTCCCACGACTCCTCGTCGATGGGCGTGTCCCAGCGGAAGGTCTTCGACTGGAAGCGCTCGGCGCCCGGCAGACCGTCGAAGGCGCCGTGGAGCGCGGTGTGCCCGACCTCGGTGGCCTGGAGCTGCTTGTGCAGCCACAGCGCGGTCACGCCCGCCACGAACGAGACCGGCTCCGGGCTCACGTGGATCAGGACGCGGCCGACCACCTCCATCGTGCGCGAGAACGCGTCGACGCGTTTCACGTGGCGCACGTCGTCGCTGCCGAGCTTCGCCTCGACGTCGCGGCGAATGGCCTCGATCTCGTCGCCGAAGCGCTTGAGGGCATCGGGGGGGAGACGCTGGCACGGGTTGGAGACCCGCGAGGTGGGTCGGATCGATCGGGCGGTGGACGGCATGGGCTTGGCTCCTCGTTAGATGCCACCGCTCAGCGGCGCATCGATAGATGTAACAGTGTTCAATGTCATTACTAATGGTGACATCGATCGCTGTCAACATCGAGGCTCGCGAGTCAGCCCGGTCCGTGGCCGTTCGCGCTGCTAGATTTCCGCCCCATGACCGCCCGGCGCCCCTGCATCTTCGATCTCGACGGCCTGCTGCTCGACACCGAGAGCATCTACACGCTCGTCACGAACGCGATCCTCGCGCGCTTCGGCAAGGCCCTCGATCCGGTGCTGAAGGGCCGGATGATGGGACAGAAGAAGCTCGAGTCGGCGCGCATCCTCGTCGAGACCCTCGGCGTGCCGCTCGCACCCGAGGACTACCTCTCCGAGCGCGCTCCGCTCCTGATGGAGCGCTTCCCCGAGTGCGCCGCCCTACCCGGCGCCGAGGCGCTGGTGCGGCGGCTCGCCGCCGCGGGCGTGCCGCTCGCGCTCGCGACCGGTTCGGACGAGGTCGAGTTCGAGGCCAAGACCCGCGCGCACCGTGCGTGGATCGAGCTCTTCGCCACCCGCGTCCTCGGCGACGACCCGGCGGTGAAGCGCGGCAAGCCGGCACCCGACATCTTCCTGGAGGCGGCGCGCCGCCTCGGCGCGGTGCCGAGCGAATGCCTGGCGTTCGAGGACGCGCCCAACGGCGCGCAGGCGGCGCTCGCGGCGGGAATGACCGTGATCGCGGTCCCCGGTCCACACGCTCCGCGCAGCGTCTACCCCACGGTCCACGAGCTCCTCGACTCGCTCGCCGAGTTCCGGCCCGAGCGTTACGGGCTCGTCGCGGCGTGAGGTCCGCTGGCGGCCGCGAGGGGGCGCCTCACGGCGGATAGAGGCTCTGGATCTTCTCGGCGTCGAAGCCGTTGTAGCCCTCGAGGTTGGCCGGGTCGCGCACCACCAGCTCCCACACCTTCTGGTTGTCGGACTTGCGCACCTCGGTGAGCTTCGCCATGCGCAGGTAGATCAAGTTGGGGTCGTTGATCCCCGCGTCGTTCACCAGCGCGGTGCCGCCCGGGAACGCGAGTGCGTTGCCGAGCCACGGCCCGAAGAGCGGCGGGTGATACGTCGGATCGACGTACTCCCACACCTGGCGGATCGTGCGGCTCGCGCCGTCGATCGCGTACTGGGCGCCCCGCGAGTACTCGACCGGCAGCTCGTTGCCGTTGTCGTAGAGGATGAGATCGCCGTTGGGCGCGATGGACGGCCCGTGCGGGAAGTTGGGCAGCCGTCCGGCACCCACGAACGTGAGCCATGGCCAGGCGTCGTCGGCGCTCGAGCTCGGCAGGTCGTCACCCGCCACCCACACGAGCTGCTTGGTGGCTCGGCTCACCTTGAGGATCACGTCCTGGGTGCGCGGCGTGAGGATCAGCGAGTCGTCGCTGGCGTCGTAGATGACGTTGTTGACATGGGTCCAGTCGCGGGTGGAGAGCCCGCCGAAGTACGCGTCGTAGACCGGCGCGTCGAACATGGCGGTGCTGGCGTAGCGGTACGGATCGAGGACGTCGAAGAGCGAGAGCGACCACACCGTGTGACCGTCGTTCCGGTCACGCTCCACCACCACGTCCCCCACCAGGTTCAGGGTCTGGTTCCCCGGGAAGCCCGGGATCGCCCGCACCTCGGCGTCGAGCATCAGCAGGTTCCCGTTCGGAAGCTCCTCGACGTCGTGGTGGAGGAGGCCGCCGATGTTCGAGGTCCACGTGTGGACCGGGTTGCCGAGCAGATCGACCTGCCCGACGACGCCGTTCAGGTAGTCGAGGTAGAGGTAGTCGCCGTTGCGAAGCTGAGCGGTGTGGCTGAACACCGTGACCGGCTTGCGGTAGTACCAGACCGGCTCGCCGCCGTCGTCGACCACGTAGATCCCTGTGTCGGCGGCGATGATCCCGCGGGTCATGCCGAAGAGCAGGAGCCCGGGCGCGAACTGCCCCTGCTGGCGCACGGTGAGGGCGAGCGGCGGGAAGCCAGCCGGGAGCGGGTCGGGCGTGTAGAAGAGACTGCCGGGCTGGCTCGGGCGGCCCGCTCCGTCGGTGGCGCCAGCCGTGATCGTGTAGGGCACCTGGGTGTGGAGCCCGAGCACCGCGATCCGGTGGCTCGTCCCTGGGGCGGCGCTGAGGATCCCGCTCGCCGGCACCTGGAAGGCACCGGCGCTCGACGACACCGTCACCCACGGTGTCGCCGATGCCGAGGTTTCGAACTCGACGACGGTGCTGAGGACGTTGTTCGGGTTGGGGGTGAGGTGAAGCCCCGAGATCGTCGCGCCAGTGGCCGCGGCGATGGTGTGGGACACCGGCGCCGAGAGCTGGCCTCCGTGCTTCACTTGCACCGGGTAGGTGCCGTTCGGCTTGGGGTTGGGCAGCACCGCGACGATCTGCGAGTCGGTCCACGCGAGCACCGGGATCGAGACGCCGCCGTAGAGGACGCCGTCGAGGAGCCCGCGCACTCCGAAGCCCTGGCCCAGGATCGTGATCAGCGCCCCGGGCGGCGCGGGGTTGGGCGCGACCGCCCCGACGGTGAGGCATCCACTGGTCCCGAGCGCCAGCGCGACGACGCTCGCCAGCACCGTACGACGAATCGAGACGTGCTCACTTCGCTGCGATCGATCCATGGGGCCTCCGCGGGAGCGCACCTGGGGCCAATGTAGAAAGCGCTGCGGGCGCCCCGCAACCGGCGCGGCCAGCCGCAGAGCACGCCTCGTGCTCCACGACTGGCCGCTCGCTCTCGGCTCGGTCAGCGCGCCACGGTCACCCGGTCGGCGCGCCGTCCACGCTCCGTCCCCTCGAACTGCCGCGGTCCATGGCGACCGCCGCGCGGACCTCGGCGCGCATCGCCTCCGCGTCCGCGCTCATGGGAGCCGACGCTCCCACGTCGAGCCCCATCTTGTCGGCGAGGAGCAGCCCCAGCAGCGCCTCCAGGACGTTGCCACCGCCACCGAGGCCGCCCTTGCCGTCGGCCGCCACGCCACCGCCCATCAGGATGCGCGGCACCACGTCCACCTTCGCCTTCTCGATCGCCTCGGCGAAGCGGTTCATGACCTCCTTGGTGAGCTGGAAGCGCGGGCCGCCGTAGGCGCGCACCTGCTCCTCGATGGCGAGGGCCTGCGCCACGCCGACGCGCGCCGCGCGCTCGGCCTCCGACTCGGCCATGACGCGCACCTTGCGCGCCTCGCCCTCGCCGAGTCGCGCGATCTTCTCGGCTTCGGCCTGCGCGAGCGCCTGGATCTGCGCCGCCTGCTGCTGGGCGCGAGCGAGGTCGGCCTTGCCCTGGTTGGTCTGCACCACGATCGAGAGCTCGGACTCGGTGATCGGGGTCTGCTGCTTCGCGCGCGCCTCGGCCTCACGCAGCTCGCGCTCCTTCACCGCGGCGGCCTCCTGGCGGCTGTAGGTCTCGACTTGCTCGACCGCGACCTGGCGGGCGCGAAGCTGGTTCAGGATCTGCTCGATCTGGCCACCGCCCTTGCCCGCGGTGGGCGTGCCGATCAGCACCTCCTCGAGCTCGAGGTTGTAGTTCGCGAACTTCGACTTCATCTCCCGCGAGGCCTGATCCTGGATCGCGCTACGATCCTGGAGGAGCTGGATCAGGGTGCGCGTCTGCGCGATGTTCTTGAAGTAAGCCGAGACCATCGGGTCGAGGGTCTGCTCGACCAGGCGCTTGATGTCGCCGAAGCGCTGCACCACCAGCGGTGCTTTCTTGTAGTCGATGTGCACCACCACCGAGAGCGGCAGCGACGGCTCGAACGCGTCCTTGGTGATGAGCGAGACCTCGGCGAGGTTCTCGTCGTAGTGGTGAGCCCCCACCTCGGACTTGTTCCACTTGAGGATGAAGTTGGTGGTGGGCACCGACAGCACCTTGCCGGCGTAGGTGTTGAACGCGTACTTGCCGGGCAGCAGCGCCCGGCTCCACACGCCCTTCTGGCCCTCGCTCACCAGCTCGCCGTGGGTGTAGTCGGTGCCGGAGAGGTCGGTGCCGGCCTCGCCGATGTACGACACGACGACGCCGACGTTACCGACGTCGACCACGGTCTTGGGCACCATCTCGACGGTCGCGAACAGGCGGTTGATGTAGTACGTGCCCTCGACCAGCACCTGGTGCTGGCGACCGCGCATACCGCCGGCGTGCAGGAAGGCGCCGATGTCCTGGAAGTTGTTGTGGTAGGTCGCGGCGACCTTGGAGTCGTCGCCCACCGTAAGGGCGATGATCTGGCCCGACGGCAGCGACAGGCCGTCGTGGACGGTGACGATGCCGATCACGTCGTCGGCACCCTTGATCACCACCGGGCGGAACCCGTCGCGCTCCTTGATGATCGTCGCCATGCGCTCGAAGAGCTTCTGCTCGCTGTCCTCGAGTTGCAGCGCGTAGACCCCCTCCTCGGTGAGCACCACGAACTGCGCGAGGTTGAGCGCGTAGGTCCCTTCGCGGACGATGCTGCGCTGCGGGCCGCGCTGGCCACCGGCCTTCAGGAACGTCGCGACGTCGTCGAAGTCCTTCGCCTTCTCGTTGCTGGCTAGCGTCTGCGTCGCGGGCAGTGGTGCCCCGTCACGGGCGAACACGTAGCCGATCTTGCCCTGCGGCACGGTCACCAGCGGCATCTTGTGCACCGCGTAGAAGAAGGGCAGCAGGTAGTGGATGCCACCGCGCAGGATCGCGGGCTGGAAGCCGGCCTCGTCTTGCAGCGCGATCAGGCCGCTCTCGATCGAGCCCTTGCGGCTCACGCGCTTCTCGACGATCCCGACCTTGGTGTTCGGGATGAGCCGGATGCCGGCGAGCAGGTAGAGGCTCACCGCGGTCCCGAGCGAAACCAGGAACCAGTGAGCGATGACGAACGTGAGCAAAGCCATGGTGCGATCCCTCCGTCGCGGCGCTCGCGCTGCGCGGCCGGAATGGTCGCGAGCCAGGCGCCGTATCGCGCGTGTGGTGGTGGCGTGGACCGCGTGCGCGCGCCGACTGCATGGCGCGGGTCGCGGCCGGTCGACGGTGCGCGGCGCTTGGCTACGCGCGCTCGACCGGCGGGCGGGTCCTACGCGTGGGTCGGATTACGGCTCGGGGCCGAACGGGAGCTCGCTGGTGCGGCGCCGAGTGGGGCTCGGCGGGAGGAACTGCGAGATCACGAGTCGCGAAGCAGGTCGCATCGTCATCCCCCGCAACAACGGTGAACCGCCTCCAGGGTAATCACGAAGCGGTGGGCCGCAAGCGACGATCGGTGTGGTCGCCGCAACCGGGCGCCGGCGTTTGCCATTCGGCACGCCACGCACTCGCCCGGGCGCGCACCGCGACGGCTCCGCTTCCGATATAGGCTCGATCGCATGCCGCCCAACACCAACGTACCCGTGTCGTCCACGCCTAGCCGCGCCCGCGCTGCGGTCCCTCGCCTATCCGGCCGTGCTCGTCGCGGCGCTCGCGGCCACCGCGGGGCTACTTCACGCGGGCTGGGCCGCCGGCAGCGCGACGGGCACGGTGGTGTTCGTCGCGGCGATCGCGCTCGGCGCGCTCGAGGTGCTCGCGCCCCACAGCACCGAATGGCGCCTCGAACGGAAGAGCTTCGCGGTCGACCTCACCCACACCCTCGCCACCGCGTACGTGGTGGCGCCAGCGGTGCGCGCGACACTCGCGGTCTCGCTGGCGGCGATCGGCAGCCGCCTCCTCCACGGCCCGGGCGCGGCCGCGCCGTGGCCCACGAGCTGGCCGGTGGCACTCCAGGTGGCGCTGGCGGTGGTCCTCGCCGACTTCGGTGCCTATTCGGCGCACCGCTTCATGCACGCGACGCGCATCGGCTGGCGCCTCCACGCGGTGCACCACTCACCGCAGCGCCTCAACTTCCTGGCGTCGGCGCGCTCCCACCCGTTCAACGTGATCCTCACCTTCAGCGTCGAGAACGGTCCGCTCATCCTGCTCGGCGTGACGCCCGAAGTGCTCGCCTACTGGACCGTGATCAAGGCGGTGAACGGGCTGCTCCAGCACTCCAACATCGCGTTCGTCGACGGACCGGTGAGCCGGGTCCTGGCGACCGCCGAGGTCCACCGCTGGCACCACTCGGTGGTGCTCGACGAGTCGAACCGGAACTTCGGCAACACCACGATGCTGTGGGACCAGCTCCTCGGCACGTACTTCCGGCCGCTCGACCGTCACCCGGGCACGACCGTCGGGGTCTCGGGCGCGCTCATCCCCGAGCGCTACCTCGCCCACCTCGTCACGCCCTTCGCCCTCGACCGCTTCGAGCGCGACGCCGAGGCGGCCGCGGTCCATTGAATCAGCGTGGCCGACGCAGGCGCTCCGGGAGCACGACCTCGACGTTTGCCGCTTCGGCCTCGGTGCTCCTCACGACGAATCCCGCGCGGCCGGCCGACGAGTCGATCGGCCCCGCCTCGGTGGTGCCGGCGATCACGTCGAGACCGAGCGTCGCACGGGGCCGAACCCACGCTCAGCGCGCGACTCCTCCGATCACGGCGAACCGGATCCCGCTGTGGCTGGCCAGCGCCTCGGGTCCATCCAACCCGGATTATTCATGGAGCGTTCTACTGCGGCCGCCGATCGCCGGCATCTTCGGGCGTACTCGGATTTCCGGTCCTCGACGTATCGTTGAGTACGCTTGCGGTCAGAAATCCTGCGTTTGCCCGAATCTGCTCGACGCTTGGCGGCCTCGCTACGAACCTTCATGAATAACCCGGGCTAACAGCCGGCGTAGCTCGTCGCTCAACGGCCGCGCGCCCCCAACCGCAGCACACCCGCCGCCAGGTCTCGGCGTCGTCATCGATGGACGGATCGACGTCTCCACGCGCATCGATCCACCGCTGCGACAGGCGCAGCGTGGCGTCCAGCCGCTCGTCGCACGAGGCTGCGAGGTGCTCCGAGATGTCGTCGCGTTGCGCCCTCGACTTGGCTTGGGCAACGAGCGCGAGGTGTGCGCGAAGGCTTTCGGCGGTGCTGGCAGCCATCGCCGCGAATCCAGCACGGCGCGCTCCGGGCGCCGGGGCTGTGGGCGGAAGCCGTCACCACAGCGCCGACTCGCGTCCGAAACACGCCGACGGTCCTAGCTGAGTGGCGCGACCGCTCGCGTCCGGGATCGCTTCCGGCGCGCCGCCGGCCAGCTCAGCGCGACGGGAAGCTCAGGTAGTAGATCGTGATCGTGGCGACGCGGCCGTCGGCATCGCAATCGAAGAGGTCCATGGCGCGCTGATCCGGGATCGCCATGCCAAAGCCGTTGTCCTCGGGGAAGCGGCCGAGCATCTGCTGCGCGACGGTACTGCCGCCGGTCAAGACCGGCCCGTCGCCCGAGAGCTGGGTCTTGGCCCGGAACACCGCGTTCTCGTAGAAGCCGACCACCAGCTCTCGCCCCTCGAAGAGCCCCATCGGGTGGTGGAGCACCACGTCGTCGCGGAAGAGGGTGCGCAGACCGTCGAGGCTCCGGGCGTTGACGGCCTCCATGTAGCGGGCGGGAACCGTGTCGATCGTGGGCATCGGGATCCTCGCTGGCACGGCGCGCGGCTCTTCAGCGCGCGCGTGAGAGGCGCACCGGCATGTGGCGCAGGCCGATGAACTTGTTGGTGCGCATCCACGCGACGGGGGCGGTGAGCTCGACCCGCGCCACGCGCGCGAGGAGCTCCTCGAACATCACCCGCATCTCGAGCCGCGCGAGCGGGGCACCCAGGCAGAGATGCGGGCCGTGACCGAACGCGAGGTGCTCGTTCGGCTGGCGCGCGAGATCGAGCGCAAACGGCTCGGCGAACACCGCCTCGTCGCGGTTCGCCGACGCGTACCACACCGACACCTTGTCACCGGCGCGGATCCGCGCTCCCTCGAGCTCCAGGTCTTCCGTGGCGGTGCGGCGGTTGTAGGCCGTGGGCGAGGTCCAGCGCAGCAGCTCCTCGATCGCCATCGGCAGGAGCGTCGCGGTGTCGGCGCGAAGCCTGTCCCAGGCGTCGGGGCGCTCGATCAGCGCCAGCAGGCCGCCGGCGATGGCGTTGCGCGTGGTCTCGGAGCCGGCGGTGAGCAGCAGCACGAAGAAGAGGTCGAGCTCGACCGTGTCAAGCTGGCGATGGCCGCCGTCCTCGTCGGGCAGCTCGGCGGCGACCAGCACCCTCAGGATGTCGGCGCCCGGCTCGGCGCGCTTTCGCTCGATCAACGCGTGAGCGTAGCCGAAGGCCTCCATCGCCGCGGCGCGCGCGGCGTCGAGCGAGCCCGCGTTCTGGCCGTCCTCCTGATCGGTGAAGGCGTTCGCCCACGCGAAGAGCTTGTGGCGATCGTCCTGGGGTACGCCGAGGATCTCGGCGATGACCTGGAGCGGAAGCTCGGCCGCGACCTCGACGAGGAAGTCGCACTCGCCGCGCGCCACCACCGCGTCGAGCGTGCGCGCCGCGCGGGCGCGGATCCCCGCCTCGAGGGCCGCGAAGCGCCGCGGCGTGAAGCCGTGGTTCACCAGCCGCCGGAGGCGCGTGTGCGCGGGCGGATCGGTCATGGTGATCATCTGCCCGGGCCCCTGCCCGCGCGGATAGTCCACGAGCGTGGTGCCGCCGCCGTCGCGTCCCGGCCCGCTCTCGGAGGAGAACGTCCGGGTGTCGAGCAGCACGCGCCGTGCCGTGGCGTGCCGGCTCACGACCCAGAAGCCCTCGCCACCCGGCGCGCGTGGCGTGGGCGGGTGCCACCACACCGGAGCCTCGCGGCGCAGCGCCGTGAACGCCTCGTGGGGGAGCCGCGCTGGAATCGATCGAGGTCGGTAAGGTCGATCTCGTCGAGTCGCATGTCGCTCGGTCCCGGCGTCAGCTCGGGAGCAGCTTCCGGAACTCGTCGAGCATGGGCATCACCGTGTCGCGCGGAGCCGACGGAATGCGCAGCACCACCTCGTCGATGCCGAGCGAGGCGTAGTAGTCGAGCTTCCCGGGCGTGGGCAGCGTGCCGAACGGGATCACGCGGATCGACCTGGGGTCGCGCCCGCGCGCCTCGACCGCAGCGTGGAGCTGCGGGATCAGCTCGCGCACGCCCGCACCGCCGATCGGGATCCAGCCGTCGGCATACTCGGCGATGTGCGCGAAGAGCTTGGGCCCGCCGCCGCCACCGATCAGGATCGGCACCCGCGGCTTCTGCACAGGTTTGGGCCACGACCAGCACGGCGGGATCTTCACGTACTGGCCCTCGAAGCTCGCCACCTCGTTCGCCCACAACGCTTGCATCGCGAGCATCTTCTCGCGCGCCACGTCACGGCGCTCCTTGAAGGTGACGCCGTGGTCCTCCATCTCGTCCTCGTTCCAGCCGAAGCCGATGCCGAGCACGGCGCGGCCCTTCGACAGCACGTCGAGGGTGGCGATCTCCTTCGCGAACACGATCGGGTCGCGCTGCGCCACCAGCGCGATACCGGTGCCGAGCACCAGCTTCTGCGTCACCGCCGCGCACGCGCCGAGCGCCACGAACGGATCGAGGGTGCGCTTGTACTCCTCGGCCAGCACCGCGTCGCCGGTGGGCGGCGGGGTGCGGCGGCTGGTCGGGATGTGGGTGTGCTCGGGGATGTAGAGCGAGTGGAAGCCGCGCGCCTCGCTCTCGCGGGCGAGCTCGACCACGTCCATGCACTGGTCGGTCGCGAAGATCGTGACCCCGAGCTTCATCATGAGCCCTGCTCCTCGATGCGCGTGACGCTCACGCGAGGCGCCGTCTTTACACCGTCTGGGGCGGTCACTACACTCGCGGCGCCGAAGTGAAACGTGTTCTATTTTCGTCATGACCGTCAAGCCGCCGCCCTATCCCACCGGCCACGCGCTGCTCGCCGGAAAGAACGTCCTGGTGACCGCCGCGGCGGGCACCGGGATCGGCTTCGCCGCCGCCCGCCGCGCGTCCGAAGAGGGCGCCACGGTGATGATCAGCGACATCCACGAGCGCCGTCTCGGTGAAGCCGCGGCGGAGCTCGAGCGCCTCACCGGGCGACGACCGCCCACCGCGCTCTGCAACGTCGCCGAGGAAGCGCAGGTGCGAGCCCTGGTGGACGCCGCCGTCGCGGAGCTCGGCCACGTCGACGTACTGATCAACAACGCCGGCCTCGGCGGCAACGCGCCGATCGTCGAGATGACCGACGATCAGTGGAACGCGGTGATCGGCATCACGTTGACCGGCACCTTCCGCATGTTACGGGCGATGTTGCCGCACATGTACCGGCGCGGCACCGGAGCCGTCGTGAACAACGCGTCCGTCCTCGGCTGGCGCGCCCAGGAGCGCCAGGCCCATTACGCCGCCGCGAAGGCGGGCGTGATGGCGCTCACCCGCTGCGTCGCCCTGGAGGCGGCGGAGCACGGCGTTCGTGTGAACGCGGTCGCGCCGAGCCTCGCCACCCACAAGTTCCTGACCAAGGTGATGCCCGACGGGCTGCTCGAGGAGCTCGAGCAGAAGGAAGCGTTCGGCCGCGGTGCCGAGCCCTGGGAAGTGGCGAACGTGATGATGTTCCTGGCCAGCGACCTGTCGAGCTACATGACCGGCGAGTGCGTCGCGGTGAGCAGTCAGCATCCCTGAGGCTCGGGCCGCGCCGCGCGCGCGACCCGCGACCGAGAAGGCGGCAGCGAGGCGATCCATGGTCGACAAGGCGGCACTCGGCGAGACCGGCGTTCCCTTCGCGCTCGACGTCGAGCGCGGCAAGATCCACGAGTTCGCGACCGCGACGAAGTCGACGCACCCCGCTCACTTCGAGGGCCACCATCCGGCCTGCCCGCCCACCTTTCTCACCACCGCGTTCTTCTGGGAGACCCGCGTCCCCGGCAGCAACCCGTGGGAAAAGGTGCGGATGGACCCGAAGCGCGGCATGCACGCCGAGCAGGAGTTCGTGTTCCACGGGCCACCGCCCCGGGCCGGCACGCGGCTCATCGGCACCTCGCGGATCGAGAAGATCTTCGAGAAGCAGGGCAAGCGCGGGGGAACCATGACGTTCGCGGTGATGGTCACCGAGTACCGCGACGAAGCCGGCAACCTGGTGGCCGAGGCGCGTCTCACCGGCGTCGAGACCGCGAAGAACCCCGAGGAGGGCGGCTGATGACGTCGGCCATCGCGTGGGAGAGCCTCGTCGAGGGCCAGGGACCGGAGCCCTGGACCGTCGGCCCCATCACCTTGACCGACGTGGTGCGGTATCAGGGCGCCTCGGGTGACTTCAATCCGATCCACCACGACGTCGACTTCGCGCAGGCGTCCGGCTTCACCCGCCCGCTGGTGGTCGGCATGTATCAGGCCGGCGTGCTCAACACCTACGCCACCAACTGGCTCGGCCCCGAGAACGTGCGTCGCACCAAGGTGCGCTGGAAGACGCCGCTATTCCCCGGCGACCTCATCACCTGCTCGGGCAAGGTCGCCCGCAAGTACGAGGCGAACGGCGAGCGGTGCGTGGACGTCGAGCTGGTGTGCACCAATCAGGCTGGCGCCGTCGCCGTCGAGGGCGCCATGAGCTTCGTCGTTCCCTGAGCGGGTCGAACAGAGACGCTTGCCACAGGATCTCCGGGGGCCGCCGTGGACTTCGCCTTCACCGACGCAGAGCACGACTTCCTCGCGGACGTGGACCGGTTCCTCGACGAGAACCGCGATCCCGAGGTCATGGACGTCACGCGCGAGAACATGGCGCAGCTCGTCGACACGCCGCCGCGGCGCGCGTTCATGCGCAAGATCGCCGACCGCGGCTGGCTCGGTCTCACCTGGCCCAGGGAGCACGGCGGCTCGGAGCAGAGCGGCGTCTACGAGTACCTCCTGAACGAGCGTCTCGCGGGGCGCGGTGCGCCGCAGATCGGCAAGGGCGTCGGTATCATCGGCAAGACCCTGATCCGCCACGGCAGCGCCAAGCTCAAGGGCGAGTTCCTGCCCAAGATCCTGCGCAACGAGGTCGAGTTCGCGATCGGGTACAGCGAGCCGGAGGCGGGCTCCGACGCCGCCAACATGCAGCTCCGCGCGGTGCGCGATGCTGAGGGCTGGCGCCTCAACGGGCAGAAGATCTTCACCACCTCGGCCCACTTCGCCGACTGGTACTGGGTGGGCGCGCGTACCAACCCGGACGCCCCCAAGCACGCCGGCATCACGCTCTTCCTGCTGCCGATGAAGGCCAAGGGCCTCACCGTCCAGTCGATGCCCACCATCGGCGACGAGATCACCAACCAGGTGTTCTTCGACGACGTGTACGTGGGAGACGACTATCGCGTGGGCGAGCTCGGCAAGGGCTTCCAGTACATCTCGGAGGCGCTCGACCTCGAGCGCTTCACGATGTTCACGTTCGCGCCGATCCAGGCGCGCGTCGAGGTGCTGTGCGAGTGGGCGCGTACCGCCACCCGCGACGACGAACCGCTCAGCGCCGATCCGCTGGTGCGCAGCCAGATCGCCCAGCTCGTCACCCAGACCGAGGTCGCACGCGTCCTCGGCCTCAAATTCGTGAGCGCCGCGATGCGGGGCGGAGCGCCGCCCACCGTCGAGGCCTCGACGTACAAGCTCTACGCCACCGAGCTCTCGAAGCGCGTCGCCGACGCCTCGATGGACCTCGCGAGTCCCGGCAGCCAGCTCCGCGTCGGCACCGAGGAGGCCCCCATGAAGGGCCGCGCCGAGAAGACCTACCGCTACACGGTGATCGACACCATCGGCGGCGGCGCGTCGGAGATCCAGAAAAACATCATCGCGCGGCGCGGGCTGGGGCTTCCGAGGAATTACTGAGTGAACCGAGCGGCCTCCATGACTTCGACCGATCTGCCTCGTGCACCAGGCGACGGGGGATGGAACCCCCGTCGCTACGGCGCCGTTCGTAGCGCGGGGGGCTCCGTCCCCCCGCGAGCCCGACCGTCGCGCCCTTCACGCCGGGGAGGCGCGGCCCCATGACCGGCTCGCTGGTTCGGCTCGAGGGGCGTGACGGTGCTCGACCTGGCGAGCGTCGGTCCGGCGGCGCGCGCCTCGCGGATCCTCGCCGACTACGGCGCGACCGTCGTGAAGGTGAGCCCGACCGCGAAGAAGGGTTCGGTGCAGATCGAACCTCCCTTCTTCTCCTACGGCGCCGGGCGCGGCATGAAGCGCGTCCGCATCGACCTCAAGGCTGCCGAGGGCAAGGAGGCGTTCCTCGCGCTGGCCGCGAAGGCCGACGTCGTGATCGAGAGCTACCGGCCCGGCGTGGTGGCGCGCCTCGGCATCGGCTGGGAGGCGCTCCGCGCCGTGAACCCGCGCGCGATCCTGTGCTCGACGAGCGGCTACGGCCAGGACGGGCCGCGCGCGACCTGGGCCGGCCACGACATCAACTATCTCGCCGTCGGCGGGTTCCTTCACTGCTCAGGACGGCGCGAGGACGGTGGCCCCGCGATCCCCGGCGCCACCGTCGCCGACAGCGCCGCGGGGGGCATGCACGCGGTCATCGCGATCCTCGCCGCGCTCCTCCAGCGCGAGCGCAGCGGCGCGGGCGCGTGGCTCGACGTCTCGGTCGCCGACGGCGTCCTCCACCTCATGTCGCTCCACGTCGATCGCTTCCTCGCCACCGGCGAGGAGCCCGGCCCCGGCGGCGACATCCTCACCGGCCGCTACGCCTGCTACGACGTCTACGCCTGCGCCGACGGCCGCTGGCTCTCGGTGGGCGCGATCGAGCCCGCGTTCTTCGCCAACCTCTGCAAGCTCCTCGGCTGCGCCGAGTGGATCCCGCACCAGCTCGACGACGCGAAGCAAGAGGACATCCGCGCCGCGTTCCGCGCCGCCTTCGCCACCCGCGATCGCGACGCGTGGATCGCCGAGCTCGCCGCCAAGGACACCTGTGTCGCGCCGGTGAGCACCATCCCCGAGGTCGCCGAGGACGATCAGTTCGTTGCCCGTCGCGCCTTCGTCCAGGCCCGGCACCCCGAGCGCGGCGCCTTCCGTCAGGTGAGCGAGGTCCTCGCCGGCGGGCGCGAGGAGCTCCCGCCGCACGCCGCTCGCGCCGCCACCGAGACCGACTCCGACGCCCTTCTGGCCGCCGCCGGCGTCACGCCCGAGCGCATCGCGGAGCTGCGCGCCGCGGGCGCGGTCGAATGACGATCGAAGCCTTCGCCCACCCGTTCCGCCGCTGACCGGAGATCACGATGTCCGAGCCGCTACCCGACGAAGTGAAGGGCTGGATCGACCAGGTCCGCTACGAGGAAGAGCCCGAGTTCGAGGTCGAGAAGGGCTACGTCTACTCGAGCTGCTCCTCCACCCAGAACGGCAACCCACTCTTCTGGGACGAGGCCGTGGCCCGCGAGATCACCGGCGGCCTCATGACTCCGCCCACCATGATGTCGGTGTGGTTCCGCCCTCACCACTGGGCGCCCGGACGCACCAAGCAGCGCCTGCCGCTGCAGATCCACTTCGACCTCAAGGAGAGGCTCGAGCTGCCCGAGGCGGTGATGACCGACAACGAGGTCATCTTCTACGCGCCGATCCGCCCCGGCGACCACCTGCGCGCCCACCAGGTGCTGCGCTCCGTGAGCGACCTGAAGCAGACCAAGCTCGGCCTCGGGCGCTTCTGGGTGATCGACGTCGAGTACTTCAACCAGGACGGCACGATGGTCGGCAAGGAGATCTACACCGGCCTCGGCTATCGACGGGGGAACCGATGACCACGCCCGTGAAGCTCACCCTCGATCGCGTCCGGGCCGGCGACGTCGTCCCCGAGCTCGCCTTCGACGTCAGCGCCACCACCGTGGTCCTCGGCGCCCTCGCCACCCGCGACTTCCGCCCCATGCACCACGACAAGGACTTCGCGGTGAACCGCAACGGCGTGCAGGACATCTTCCTCAACACGCCCAACCAGGCCGCCTGGTTCGAGCGCTACGTCACCGACTGGACCGGGCCTCACGGGCGCATCGGCCGCATGAAGTTCCGCATGAAGGACTCGGTGTTCCCGGGCGATCGTATGGTGTTCCGCGCCACGGTCGAGAAGGTCGAGACCGACGACGTGGGCTGCGGCTGGGCGAGCCTCGACGTGAAGCTCGGCGTCGGCGAGAAGCTCATGACGGAGTGCAAGGTGCGGGTCGCGCTCCCCGCCACCGCGAGCGACAACCCCTGGACCCGCGAGGGAGCCCAGTGGAAGCCGTGATTCGCTGACCGGCTGACCGACCGCGGTCCCTCGCGGCGGTCCAACGAAACGGCGGCGGCCGAGGGACCGGCCGCGCCAGAGCAACGCGAGAGGTACCGGATGGATCTGGAATTCAACGACGAGCAGAACATGCTGCGCGACATGGTGCGCGGCGTGTGCGACCAGTACGCCACCCTCGCGACCCTGCGCACCCTGGAGGACGATCCCACCGGCTACTCGCCCGAGCTGTGGGCGAAGCTCGGCGAGCTCGGCGTCCTCGGGCTCACCTTGCCCGAGGCCTACGGAGGCGCCGGCCAGTCGGCGATCGAAGGTGTCGTGGTGTACGAGGAGTTCGGCCGCTCGCTGGCGCCGTCGCCCCACTTCGTGAGCTGTGTCGCGAGCGCGGGGGCGATCCTGCGCGCGGGCTCGGACGAGCAGAAGAAGGCGTGGCTGCCGAAGATCGCGTCCGGCGAGGTGATCCTCACCCCCGCCTGGCTCGAGCCCGACCGCGGCTACGGCCCCAAGGGTGTCGCGCTGCGCGCGAAGGCCGATGGCGGCTCGCTGGTCCTCGACGGCACCAAGCGCCACGTCCAGTTCGCGTCGTCCGCCACCCGCCTTCTCGTGCTCGTCCGCACCGGCGACGCTCCCGATGCGATCGATCTCGTGCTGGTCGATCCCAAGGCGCCTGGCGTCACCCTCACCCAGCAGAAGACCCTCGGCTCCGACTGCCAGTACCAGGTCACCTTCAGCAACGTGCGGGTGTCCACCGCGGACCGCATCGGCGCCGCCGGCAGCGGCTGGAAGACCTGGAGCGACACGCTCCTCGAGGGAATCATCTACCTTGCCGCGCAGGCGGCGGGCGGCGCCGAGCGCGCCCTCGAGATGACCAACCACTACGCCAAGATCCGCGAGCAGTTCGGCAAGCCGATCGGTGCCTTCATGGCGATCGCCCACTACCTCGCCGACTGCGCGACGCTGGTGAGCGGCGGCCGTACGCTGGTCTACGAGGCCGCGTGGGCGCGCGCAACCGGGCGGCCGATCGAGCGTCTGGCCCCCATGGCCAAGCTCTTCGCGTGCCAGATGTTCCGCGACGTCACCGCCAAGGCCGAGCAGGTCCACGGCGGCATCGGCTTCACCATCGAGCACGACATCCAGCTCTTCTTCCGGCGCGCCAAGCACTGGCAGCTCTCGTGGTGGGACACGCGCTACCTCGAGGAGCTGGTCGCGAGCACCGTCCTGGACGCGCCGACACCCTGCATCGTGTGACGCGGTCGGACGATCGATCCCGCGGCGCCGCCGGGCTCAGCGCCCGGGCGCGGCAGCCGGCGCATCCGGCTTGAGCTCGGCGGCGAGGCGGATCGCCGCGCCCTCGACGGAGAGCGACTGCGGCTCGAGGCGGCCGGCGCGGATCTCGCTCACGAGCGGCAGCACCCGCGGCCGGGCCGCGCCCTCGGCGAGCGTGCTCGTGAAGGTAGCGCTGGGGCCGAAGATCGCGTCCAGCGAGCGCGGCTCGGTGCCGCGGATCTGCTGGCCGATCCAGGTCTCGAGCTGCTCGGCGAGGATCGGCGTATCCACCGAGATCCGGAGGCGCTCGGCGCGCCACGCGTTCCGGCCCACCAGGCTCGGGCGACCGCGGATCCGGATCGTGCCCACGTCGGGATCCGGCACCAGCGAGATGACCACGTCCCCACTCGTGATGGCCACCGCCAGCGACGCGATCCTGAGCCGCCACTCGGTTCCCGGCACCTCGAAGACCGCCTCCGGGGCGCGCGCGGCGCGCCCGAGGCGCTGCTCGAGCTCGGCGGCGGTGGTGGTCGCCACCACCGACTCCGCCCTGAGCTCGGAGGGGGAGGCACCGGTGCGCACAGCCGGCTTCGCCGTGGCGGGCTTGGTCGTGCTCGCGGGCTCTCGCTTGCGGACCGGGGTGGCGCTCGACGGGCCGCTCGGCTTCGCCGTCGAGGAGCTCGAGCCGGCCGCCGCGCCCATCTCGGCCGTCACCAGCACCGCCACCATCCCCCACGCGAGCCTCGCGCGCGCGCCTCGCCGGGCCATGTGCGGAACATAACCCCACCTCGAGCTAGGCGCGCTCCGGAGACGAATGTTGTTGAAGCGCGGCGGGCCGGTGGGATATGCGTTGCGCTTTCGATCCGTGAGGGACACGAATGCTGGATGCGGTGGTGATTGGCGCCGGGATGGCCGGGATCGCGGCGGCACGCGACCTCGCACAGCACGGGCTCTCGGTGCGAGTGCTGGAAGCGCGTGACCGCGTCGGGGGGCGGGTGTGGTCGATCCGGGACCTGGTCTCGGATCCGGTCGAGGCGGGCGCCGAGTTCGTGCACGGCGTGGGGGCCGCGACCTGGCCCGACGTCCGCGCCGCGGGTGTCGCCACCCGTCCCACCCCCAACATGAAGGGCTTCATGTTCAACGTCGGCGGCAAGACCAACTGGTTGCCGCTGATCCTCCTGCACCCCGAGATCTGGCCGACCTTCCCGATCCTCCACCAGATCCGCCGCGTCCGTCCGCCCGACATCTCGGGGCCGCGAGTTCCTCGATCGCAAGGGCTACCGCGGCCGCGGCCGCGCGCTCGCATCGATGGTGCTCACCGCTCACCTGCCCGCGAGCCTGGACGAGGTCGGCCTGCTCGGGCTCGTCGACGACGGCGTCGTCCACCTCGAGAGCGGCGTGAACCACCGCGTCGCCTCGGGCTACGACGCGGTGATCCAGCACATGGGCAAACCCCTCGACGTGCAGCACGGCTTCGTCGTCGAGTCGATCCGCTTCCGCCGCGAGCAGGTCACGGTCCGCGGCGTCTCCGGCGAGGAGATCGAGGCGCGTACGGCGATCACCACCCTGCCGGTGGGGGTGCTCAAGTCGGGCAATATCCGCTTCGAGCCCGAGCTCCCCGCTACCAAGAGGAGCGCCCTCGAGCGCATCGTCATGGGCCCCGTCAGCAAGCTCCTGCTGCGCTTCCGCGAGCCGTTCTGGCCCGACGCCATGAACACCCTCGCCTGCGCGGTGGGCCCGGTGACGCTGTTCTGGAACGTCTTCTACGGGGCGCCCCGGCGCTGGCCGGTGCTGACTGCCTACTTCACGGGGCCGCGCGCGGCGCACGTCGCCTCTCTCGACGACAAGGCGGCGCTCGAGCTGGTCGCGACCGACCTGGTGCGCCACTTCCCGGCTGCAAAGCCCAAGGACCTGCTCACCGGCTTCAAGCGCATCGACTGGTCGACCGACCCCTTCGCGCTCGGCGGCTACACGTTCCTCCGTCCCGGCGGCGTCGGTGCGCGGCGCGATCTCGCCGCGCCCGACACCGGTGCGCTCTTCTGGGCCGGCTCTGCCACCGAGAGCTCGCCGATCGCCGCGACCGTCGAGGCCGCGTACCTGAGCGGCAAACGCGCCGCGTCGCAGGCCCGCTCCCGGCTCGCCAACAAAGAGCCGTCCCACTTCCACGAGGACCCGACCCGCTGACGTCCCGCATCGGGTTCACGCGGCGGACGCGGCGCGGTCGCTCGCGTCGCCCGCGAGGTCCGCCGCGGCGGTCGGGGTGCGCGCGGAGCCGATCCGCTCGCGGCGCCCCCTCGAATCCGGGGAAATTCCGTCCCGGTAGGCATTTCGGGCCGGTTCAACCTGGCTAGTCGCGACGCGGGTGATGCCGTCGCGCGCCCGCCATCGCGCTCGCGATCTCGCCTCTGCGTCGCGCCGTTTTCCTCGTGAATTCGACGGGATGACGGCCTCCTGACGGACGAGCGCCGGCCCCCGTGCGACGCCCCTGCGCTGCTGGCGCGGGGCTTGCTCAGACGACTGTCGACCATTCGGGGGGAAAACGGTCGTGGACTCCTGGCTCACGCTCACATCGGAGGATGCCCAGCTCTTCATGGGCAGCTACGTGAACCGCGTGACCGGTGTGCCGGTCACGTCGAAGAACCGTCAGCCGATCCGCGCCGTCATGGCGCAGATGACCCGCGGCGGTACGGTGCTCGACGTCGGCTGCGCCAAGGGCGCGGAGATCCGCGAGCTCTTCGACTCACGCGCCTACCTGGGGCTCGACATTTCCCCCCCCCTCGTCGAGCTCGCGCGGGTCGAGAACCCCGGCTTCCGGTTCGTGCGCGCCGACGCCACCTGCCTGCCGTTCGCCGATCGCGCCTTCGACTTCGCGATCTGCAAGTCGGTGCTCGAGCATGTGCCGTCCGAGGAGATCGCCGTCGGGATCTTCCGCGAGCTGGCGCGCGTGGGGCGCCGCGCGATCGTGGTGTGGCACACGCCGCCCATCTACGACGCCACCGAGCTGATCGTCCTGCACGGCTACATCCCGAGCCCGCTCTATCAGAACCACTACGCGCGCACCGCGTTCGAGTTCGATGACCTGCGAGTCGACCGGAGAAGAATCGATGAAGCGTTCGACCTCTGGGTTGTTGAACGTCTTTGAGGACGTCTGCCCACTGAGCGACGACACCGCGCTGGTGGTGACCGGTGTGGACTACATGCACCACACCGAGCTCCGCGAGGTCCGCTACCACCTCGAAGGCGAGGTCGTCGTGATCGAGTCGTCGCGTCTGGTGCGCGCGGGCACCCACCTGCGCCTCGGCAACGTCCACCACGGTCACATCGTCCTGAGCGATGACGGCCGGTTGAGTGGCACCCGCGCCCGCGCGGTCGAGGGCCACGTGGAGCAGCCGTACGCCACCGATGAAGGCCTGTTCTACACGCACGAGAGCGAGATCTGGCGCGACCGCGTCAAGCTCATCGGGCGCTTCGACGGCTACGACGAGGTCTGCCACCCCACCGTCGACGGTCGGTGGCTCTACTTCGAGGCCAAGCGCGTCGACCCCCAGTTCCCGGGCAGCGCCAAGGACTGGCAAGTGTTGCGCTACCACCTCGACTCGGCCGAGATCGAGCTGATCCTCGTTCATGGCGCCAACCCCTACGTGCACGACGGGCGCCTCTTCCACAGCCGCTGGAGTGACCGGAAGGGTGGCTTCGAGACCGTCGCGATCCCGATCCCCGCCGCGCTCCCCCAGCGCGGACTGCGAGGTGCCGCATGAACGCGCTCGCCCGGATGATGCCGGCGAGTCCCGGCGACGAGCTGCAGTGCGCGCTCGACGCGCAGGCGTACCCGCCCACGCACACATATCGCATCGATACCCTGCAGCCGACGGACGTGCTGCACCAGCGCACCGTGCTGATGGAGCGCCTCGCGCCCCAGTTCCTCGGCGCCGGGCGCCGGCTCCTCGACGTCGGCTGCAACAAGGGCTTCTTCTCGCTTCGCGCCGCGCACGGCTTCGAGCGGGTGCTCGGGCTCGACACCGACGAGCACTGCATATGGCTCTGCCACCACATCGCCGCCTATCTGGGCGTCGAGAACGCGGAGTTCCGGCACACGAGCTTCGGTCGGCTCGTCACCGACGAGCACTTCGACCGCATCCTGATCGGCAACGTCCACCACTACGTCTTCCGCGAGGACGGAGGCGGCTGGCGCTGGGTCGACAAGCTCGCTCGGATCGCGACGGGGTTGGTGCTGATCGAGGGGCCGGTCGGCATGGAGTGCGCGGACATGCTCGCCGCGATCCCGCCCGAGATGCGCGCGGCCTTCGACCGCGACGCCTTCTTCGACGCGATGGCGCGCCACTTCCAGCTCCTCGACTTCGTGCCCACCGTCTCCTACACCCCCGACCGCTACCTGATGCTCTTCGAGCGCCGCTGAACCGATGGATCCGCGAGCGCCAGCCATGACATCCATCCCCGCCCGCCGCCGGAGGGGGACACGAAGGCCCTCGCGCGACGAGCACCACGCGGCGATCGATCGTCGTAGCGACGGGGGCTCCGTCCCCCGTCGAGGGCCGCAGCCGGCGCATGCGCGCCCGCCACCGACCGCCGCCATGAGACGCCTGGCTGTCGCCGAGCTGCCCGAGCTCGAGGTGCTGCGCCACCAGCGCACCGAGGACTGGTACCCCAAGGTGCACCGGATCTTCCGCACCGTGGACGACCTCCTGGTGAAGCTCGTCGACCTCGCTCCCGAGCACGTCGACTACTACGTCGAGCGGCTCCTCATCGCGGGCGAGGCTCCGCGCACCGACCCGATCGAGGCGCTCGTCCACGACGAGCGCGGCCACTTCCGCGGCTGGGCGGAGCGCTACCTGCCCGGGCTCGAGCCATTCCGCTACTTCGAGAACGAGCGCGAGGTGTTCGCCGCCCACTGCGAGCGCCAGTGCCACCTGGCGAGGCGCGGCTACTTCGACCTCGACGCCGCCACCATCAACTACGCCCGCCGCGCCGATGGCAACGTGTTCACCTTCGACAAGGACGCGGTGTTCCGCCTCGACAACCTCGCGCCTTTGCGAGGAGGCGTTCGCGGCGCAAGGCGAGTGGCCGGTCTGGAACCTGGACGGCGGCAGCTACTTCGTGCTGCTGCGTCAGAGCTACCGCAGCGTGCCCGCGGGCGTGCAGCGCGACATCAGCGCCGCGCTCGCGAGCGCCGATCCCGAACGAATCGTGGCGACCTTCGCCACGGCCCCCACACGGATGTGACGCCATGACCCCCGAACCTCTCCCGCTCGTGCAAGGACCGGAAGGCCCCTTCGACGTCGCTGCCATGATCCCCGCCCGGGGCGGCTCGAAGGGTGTGCCGCGCAAGGCGCTCGCCGAGCTCGGCGGCGAGCCGCTGATCGTGCACACGATCCGCGCCGCACGCGCCGCGCGCACCGTGCGCACCGTGGTGGTGAGCACCGACGACGCCGAGATCGCCGCGGTGGCGCGCGCCGCCGGCGCGCTCGTGCCGGCGCTGCGCCCCGACGATCTCGCCGCGGACGTCTCGTCGCTCGAGGGCGCGATCCGCTGGACGCTGGCCACGGCTCGTGAGCAGCTCGGTGTGCGCATCGACATCCTCGTCAACCTGATGCCCACCTACCCGTTCCGCGACCCGGGCCTGATCGACGCCGCCGTCGCCAAGCTCATCCGCTCGCGCGGGTGACACGGTCTCGACCTGGACCCGGCTGCGCAGCCGCCCCGAGGAGTGGCTCGAGCGCGCCGCCGACGGCCTCTACCCGATCGTCACCGGCGCCATCCGCGGCGCCCTCCACGAGGGCCGCGCGCGCGCCTACCGCGCGTCGGGCTCGGTCAACGTCGAGTGGCGCAACCCGCGCTGCCAGCGTGCGGCGTGGATCCGCGGCGGCTGGCTCGGTGTTCCGATCGACGGCCACCGCTCCATCGACATCGACGAGCCGACCGACCTCGCCGCGGCGCGCGCGGTCGTCGATGGGACACCGGTCTCGAGGCTCGCGAACCTTGCTGAATCCGGCCGCCGGCCGCGCGTGCCGGTGTCGGTGGCGATCCCCGATCCATCGCTCCTGTGGGACGACTCGCCGCGCGGAGACTGGCTGGCCTGGGGGCGACGCGTGGCGATGCTGCTCGGCGACCCCAACCCGCGCATCCTCGACCCGCGCCGCCTCGCCGGCACCGCGCTGAGCGGCGCGCGCGGCCTGCTCGGCTGCGCCCGCGCCCTGAGCCGTGACCCCGAGTGGCGCGCCGGCGCGCGCGCACGCGTGGTGCTCGACACCCGCTCGTGCCTGCTCGACCTCGCGACCCTCAGTGCCTCGGTCGACGGGCTGGCGCGCGGCTACCACCGCTTGCAGCTCGGCCTCGCTCGGACCGAGGATCATCCCCTGCTCTCGCTGGTCGAGGCCGGCGGCGAAGGCACGCTGCTCCTCGATCGGGCCGGCGTGGCGTCGTTTCGCCGCCAGGACCTCAAGCCCGCCTACCACGCGGCGAGCTTCGTCGCGTGGCGTCCCACTGCGCCGCTGCCCGACCTCGGTGCGGGCGAGCCCATCGAGCTCGACGCGATCGCGGTGGGCCATTCCGGCGCAGCGATCGTCACGGCATCCCACGGCCGCGAGCTCCTCGGCGCGCGGGTGGTCCACGACGCGCTCGAGCGCCTCGCCCCCGCCTACGTTCCGATCACGGTCGACGAATCGCTCGACGTCGCGCGCTGCGTGCAGGCGGCCTGACGGCGCGTCGCTCGGGCTTTCGCGCGAGCCCGCGGAGGTAGCTCCATGTCGATGCAGGACTTCTGGGACGACGTCTTCGCCAACGACCGCTCCGAGTGGGTGGCGCCTCACCCGCCCTCCTACTTCCTCGAGTACCTGGCACGGCTCGGCAACGGCTTCCCGGAGCGCCTCGCGAGCGCCCGCTCGGTGCTCGACGTGGGGCCAGGGCGTGCGTTGCTGCTGCGCTCGCTGCCGGACTCGATCGCCAAGTACGCGGTCGAGGTGAGCGAGGTGAATCGCGAGTCGCTGCGCCTCGCCGGCATCCGCACCGAGCTGCCCGCCAGCGCCGTGGACCTGGCGTGGAGCGTGTCGTGTTTCCCGCACTGCCCGGACTTCACCAAGACCGTGCTGATGCGCGACGTCGCCGACGCGCTGCGCCCCGGTGGGCTCTTCTTCGTCGAGTGCGTCGAGCAGCGCCCCGGCTTCAGCGACGCGATCGACGAGACGATCCGCCTGCCGGCCGGCCGCTACGTGATGCCGATGTCCCGCATGCTCGAGCTCGGCCGCGCCCATGGCCTCGAGCCCGTGGCGAGCCTCGGCGAGATCCAGTTCGGCGAGCGCTGCCCGGTGCAGGGCTACATCATCTGCTTCCAGAAGCCGCACGAATCGTGACATTCACCTCGGACGCGCCGGTGGCCGCGGACACCTCGAGGACCCGCTCGTCGCGCCGCGACGGGGCCCACGAGCCGCCGCTCACGCTCACGGCGTAGCCGCCCGGATAGTGCTGCGCGAGCGGCAGCCAGATCTCGGTGGGCGCGGACACCGACGGGTCGGGCGCGTAACCCAGCTCGAACGCGCCGCTCTCCGGATCGAACGACATCGCGGCAGGAGTTCCGGCGATCGCCCGCGCGTAGGTGCGCGCCAGCAGCGGCATCTTGGACTTGAAGGCGATCGGCCCGGTGTCGTTCGCGACGATCGCCTCGTCGACGTCGCCGGTCGGGTCGTCGTAGAGCTTCCACGCCCAGTGGGTCCAGCCCACCAGGTTCTGGTCGGCGACCGCCGCGTGGCGCGCGATGTCGGGGAGGAAGTCGCTGGCGCCGAACTCCGTGAGCAGCCAGCCGCTCCCCTGGCGATCGCGGGCGGCGCGGCTCTTGTCGAAGGAGGGTCCCGTGGCGCTCTCGCACACGCCGTCGAGGTAGACGCGCAGGAAGATGCTGGTCGCGCAGTAGACGTGGAAGCTGAGCGAGAGGTTGTCGTAGCCGAGGACGCCGAGGTCGGACTCGATGCCGACCACGCCGGGTAGCGCCAACGCCCAGAACACCGTGTGGTCCGGGTCGATCTCGCGTATCGCCGGGATGACGCGGCGGTAGAAGGGCTCGGTGGTGGTCGATTCCTGCGGCACGAACCAGGTGGCGGTGGTCCAGGGCTCGTTCATCACGTCGTAGCCGAGCACTCCCGGGTCGCCCGCGAAGGTGCGCGCCAGCTCGCGCCAGGCTTCGACGTAGCGGGTCTGGGTGCCCTCGCGGTCGTTCCAGAAGTCCTCGAACGCGTTCCCGATCGGCGGGTTCACGAAGTAGCTGAGCCCCCAGTTGAAGGCGAACGGCTCCTTCGCCGGCTGGAACACCGCCCAGTCGGGGGCGCCTTCGCCGCCGAAGCGCTCGTTCCACAGGTCCTGGTGGGATTCGACCAGCACGTAGATCCCGCGGCTGGTGAGGAGCTTCACGAGCGCGGTGAGGCGCGCGAGGTAGTCGCGGTCCAGCGCCCCGCGCTCGGGCTCGAGCCCGGCCCAGATGAAACCGAGGCGGACCACGTTGAAGCCCAGGTCGCGCATCGCGTCGGCGTCCGCGGCGCCGAACTCCTCCTCCGAGGGGAGGTAGGGCGGGCGCTTGTCGATCACGTTGGCGCCGTGGAGCAGCACCACGCGCCCGGCGCCGTCGATGAACCAGCCCTCCCGGACCCGAAGTGGCGAGGTCGAGCCGGACGAGCCGCCCTCGCCGCCACCACCGCAGGCGGCCACCACCAGCAGCAGCGCGCACGCGGCGATCGAACGCCTGGGGCGGGTCGCGATGTTCATGGGCGCGTCTTCCTACCCCGAAACCGCGACGCAGCGCCAGCGGACGCGAGAGGCTGGAGCGCGGCCGCTCCGTCGGCCGCTCGCCGATCGTGGTGCTCGACGCTCCAGCACCGTGCCCCCCGGCCAGCGGCGCTTGCCCCCAAGGCCGCCCGCGCGGACACTCCGGGCATGCGCGTCGCGGGCTTCAACCTGTTCTTCTTCCCGGCCCACCCGCCGCACCGCGTCGAGCGCACCCCCGACGACCTCGCGCTCCTCACGCGTGTCCTCGCGCAGCTCGACGCCGACGTGCTGGTCCTGCCCGAGGTCCTCGACCTCGCCGCCCTAGATGCGCTGCTCACCGAGGTCGGCGCCGCCCTCGGCCGCCGCTACCGGCTCTCGGACGACGCGGGGCGCTTCCTCGCCAGCGCCGGCAACGACAAGATCCTCAAGGTGGCGCTCGCCTTCGACTCCGAGCGCTTCCAGCTCGTGCAGCGCCACAAGCTGCCGAGCCCCGCGAGCCGCAGCGTGGTGGCCGAGCTGCGCGACCGCGGCACCGGCGAAGGGCTCACGGTGATCGGCGTCCACCTCAAGTCGTCGGGCGACGCACCCGACCCCGAGCGCGACGACCCGGGATCGCCCAAGCGCGCCCGCGAGGCCCACGCGATCGCCGCGTGGGTGGAGGGCTTCGACGTCGACGGAACGTTCGTCGGTCTGCGCACCGCCGACGCGGTGCTGATCGGGGACTTCAACGAACCGCGCCACCGCGCCTCGCTCACGCCGCTCACCGAGGGCGCGATGACGAGTTGGTTGTGGCACGAGCCGGTCGTCGAGCCCGCCGAGTCCGGCCCGGGCGACGACGAGCCGTGGTCGAGCTACCTCGACCGCCAGATCATCGACCACGTCTTCACCTCGCCACGCCTCACGTCCCGGGTGCGCGGCGAGGCGCGGATCTACGCCTTCGATCGCGACCCCGCCATCGCCGACCCGGAATGGATGCACGCCGAAGGGCCCGTGATCGTCCCCGGCATCAGCACGCCGCCCCACGCGGTCCCCAACCTCTACCGCGTCTCCGACCACCGCCCGATCTTCATCGACCTCGAGTGACCGGTCCCGCCCCCAGATCACGGCGCATGTGCCGGGCTGCCGCGACGAAAAAGGGCACCGAGAGGGCACTCACCGCGACCACGCCGAGCAGCGAGTAGCGGATCGCGACGTCACCGAGGCGCGCCTTGAGCGCGTCGTTGAGGGCACCCACCACGAGCGGGCCGAGCCCGAGGCCGAACAGGTTGAGCACGAAGAGCACCACCGCGGAGGCGGTCGCGCGCATCCGCGGCGTCACAACGCACTGCGTCACCGCGAGCATCGCGCCGATGTACATCTGCGCCAGCACGTAATAGGGCGTGAAAGCCACCAGCGCCGTCGTGGCGCTCGGCGCGAGCAGGAACGCCACCGCGAACGGCACGCCGAGCGCCGACACGATCGCGGAGACGAGCCCGTACCACCGCGGATCGCGCTGACCGAGCCGATCGGCGAGCACGCCGCCCAGCCACGAGCCGAGCGTGCCGCCGATCCCCACGATCAGCCCGAGCGAGGTCCCCACCTGCCCGATCGGCATCGCGTGGACCCGGCGCAGGAACGAGGCGCCCCAGGTCAGCACCGCGTAGCCGGCGAGGGTGTTGAACGCCGCCGCCACCACCACCAGCACGAACGAGCGCTTGCTCGCGAGGAAACGCAGCACCTCTCCCAGGCTCGGGCGGTCGTCGCTCGCCGCCACCCCTTGTCCCGCGGTGCGCGCCGGTTCGCGCACCGTGAGCCGCACCAGCGCCGCGAGCGGAAGCCCCGGCAACCCCACCAGCAGGAACGCCGTGCGCCAGCTGAAGTGGGTCGCCACGTAGCCGCCGCCCACGAACGCGAGCATCACCCCCACGTACACCCCAGCGGCGTAGATCCCGAGCGCGGTCGCGCGCCGGTGCGGCGGGAAGTAGTCGGAGAGGAGCGAGTGCGCGGGAGGGCTGCCGGCCGCCTCGCCGACCCCCACCCCGACCCGCGCAGCCGCCAGCTCCACGAACCCGCGCGCCATCCCCGAGAGCGCGGTCATGCCGCTCCACAGCGCGAGGCCGATCGTGATGATGGTGCGGCGCGTGCCGCGGTCCGCCCAGCGCGCGATCGGGATCCCCGCAACGGTGTAGAAGAGTGCGAACGCGAAGCCGCTCAAGAACCCCATTGCGGTGTCGGAGGCGCCGAGGTCCTTCTTGATCGGCTCGAGGAGGATCGCGAGCACCTGGCGATCGACGAAGTTGAAGACGTAGACGAGCCAGAGCAGGCCCAACACGTAATACGCGTACCAGCCGGGCTCGTCGGAGGGGCGTTGCTCGGCGTCTGCGTCGATCTCGATCATCGGGGCTCCGCGGCTCGGGGCGCGCGATCCTAGCGCGGGCGGTGCGATCGTGCCGTGGTATCTTCCGCGCCGCCTCCGACGTGGCCGCGCGCGTTGCGACGCACCGCGACGGCTCCGACCGCCCAGCGCCCGCCCGTGACGATCGATCGCGCCTCGCTCGAGCCCGTTCTCGCCGATCGGCTCGGTCCCGTGCTCGCGTGCGTGAGCGAGCTCGAGCGCCGCTTCACCGAGGCCGCGAGTCGATCTCGCGTGCTGCACGCGCTGCGCGCGATCGTCGAGGCGCCCGGCCGGCTCTACCCCGGGACCGCCGCCGAGTGGCGCGCGCTCGGGCGCGTCCTGGCGGCGAGCGAAAGCGCCGACGCGGCCGTGGAGTCGATCGCCGTCCTCGAGCGGAAGCTCTTCACCTTCGATCATCCGTACGGAGCGCAGCGCCGCCGCCTGACCCGCACCGCGGCGGCGGTCGGCGGCGCCGACGCGAGCGGAGTGAGCCGCGCCGCGGGCGCACCTGGGTCGCTCCTGAGCTTGCCGACCACGCACCGGTCTCGGTGGTTCGGGGCGCCCTCGGCGGCGGCGCCGATCTCGTGGTGCTCGCCGAGTACCGGCCGATCTCGAAGCTCCCTCCGCAGCGCGCCGCCGAGCTCGCGGGCGTGGTGCGCGTCGTCGAGATCGCGTGCGGCGCCGGGCACGGTGAGCTGGCGCGCGCCCTCGTCGACGGCCTGAACAGCGACACCGAGCCGCCGCCGCTACGCCGCTCGTCGGTGAGCGTGGCGCTCGCCGACACGCTCGCGACCCTCGCCAGCGGCCAGCCGCTGCTCGTCGGCCCGGCCCTCGAGGCCCTCGCCGCGCTCGCGCCGATCCCGCTCGCCCTCGACCGCGCGGCGATCGGGAACCTCGTGGCATCGCTCGGCGCGCTCGCCCCCGGCCACGTGGAGGCCTACGTCGCCCAGCTCACGCGGCTGGTGCGCGAGTTCTCGATCGAGGCGGTGCCGTTCGTGCTCGGCGAGCTCGCGCCGCAACTCGCGGGGCTGGCCTCGACGGCGCGGTTGCTCGGCGATGGCGAGGCCACAGCGGCGTGGCTCGACGCGCTCGTGACCTGCGCCGCGTGGTCCCCGGAGGCGGTCGCGCTGGCGACGAGCGGCGTGGGCGAATGGGCGGCACGGGTGCCGCCAGCGCACCATCCGCTTTTCGCGGGCACCCTCGCCCGCCTCGGGCCGATCCTCGCGGCGCTCGGCCGCGAGCACCTCGACCGTCTCGCCGAGACCGCGCACGCGCTCGTGCCTTCCGGGCAGGCCGAGACGTTCCTCCGCCACGCCGGTGAGCTCGGCGCCGCGAAGGCGGGCACCGTCGCAAGCTACGTCGCCCTCGGCGCGGCCGCCGCCGAGCTCGGCCGCGGCGACCACGTCGCGGCAGTCAACGAGGCGTTCGCGAAGGATCGGATCGAGCGCACCCACTGGGCGATGAAGCTGCCGGGCGAGCTGGTGGCGCTGAGCGAGCTCGTCGAGCCGTGGGGATCCGAGCACTGGTGCGCCGCGCTCGACCCGTGCCTGAGCGCCGCGGCGACCAGCCCGGAGAGCGCCCTCGCCCTGACGCGGGGCCTCGCGGAGCGGTTACCCGCGATGGCGATCGAGAAGCGCCTGCCCTACCTCGCCGCCGTCCACGACCTCGTCCACCACTACGGCGTCCGCTTCGTCGGCTACGCCCTGGGCGACCTCCCCCGGCACTTCACCTGAGCCGGCGCGAGGGACCGCGGGCGGGCTCACGGCCGCCCCTACGCTCCCGTCGGGTAACCGCATGGGTTTGCAGGGGCGGCTTCACGCCCGCCCGATTTCTCGGGCGTTGATCGGCGCCCGCAGTCGTAGCCCCGGCGATCCCGATCCCGATCGCGGGCGGCCTTGCGGCCGCCCCTACACGGTCCTCCACGTGACGCGTGGGTGTGTCGGGGCTCTCGCCAGCTCGCCCGCGCTCAGTAGGGCGCGAGGAAGCGCAGCACGAGCTTGCGCGCAGCGAAGCGCCAGCCGCCCGTCGTGCGCCTGTACACGTCTTCGTAGTGGCCACCGCCGATCCGGCGCTCGCCCGCCACGGTGGCGCGCAGGTCGAGGTAGCAGCGGCCCGTAGCGCGATCGCCGTCGAGGTCGATCACGTGGTTGGCCACGAACGGCAGGAACTCGTTCGCGCCGCCCACCATCGCGCGATAGGCCTCGCCGAGCGCGGCGCGCCCACGGATGGGCGGGCGATCGCCGGTGTCCATCACGCCGTCCTCGGTGAAGAGCGCGATCGCGCCCTCGACGTCGCGCCGCCACACCGCGTCGGCGTAGCGGCGCGCGAGGTCGCGGATCACTTCCAGGTCCTCGAGCCGCGCGAGACGCTCCTCCACCGTGGCGCTCACGCCTCGAGCGCCTCCGCCACCAGCTCGGCGATGTCCGCGGCGCGGATGGTCTTGCCGGGATCGAGCGTCTTGAGCGCGTCGTCGAACATCTGCATGCAGAACGGGCACGACACCGCCGCGGTCTTGGCGCCGCACTCCTTCACGTCGGCGAGCCGCATGTGGTTGATGCGGGTGGTGGGGTCGTCGTCCATCCACGCGTAACCGCCGCCCGCACCACAACAGAGCGACTTCGACTGGCTGCGTTCCATCTCGATCCGCCCGCCGGGTGCCGCGAGGGTGTCGAGGACCGCGCGCGGCGCCTCGTACACACCGTTGTGGCGCCCCAGGTAGCAGGGGTCGTGGTAGGTGAGCGACTCGAGCCCGCTCTTGAGCTTGAGCTTGCCGGCGCGGATCAGCTCCTCGATGAGCTGGGTGTGGTGCACCACCTCGTAGTTGCCGCCGAAGTCCGGGTACTCGTTCTTGTAGCTGTTGAAGCAGTGCGGGCAGGTGGTGATGATCTTCTTGACGCCGTAGTTCGAGAGCGTCTCGATGTTCTGCTTGGCGCAGAGCTGGAACGTGAACTCGCCGCCCACGCGCCGCGCCGGGTCGCCGGTGCAGACCTCCTCCGAGCCGAGGATCGCGAAGTCCACCCCCGCCGCCTTGAGCACCTTCACCATCGCGCGCGTCACCTGGATGTTGCGGTCGATCATCGCGCCGGTACAGCCCACCCAGTAGAGGTACTCGGCGGTGGCGCCGTCGCCGAGGATCTTCACGTCGAGGTCCTGGTACCACTCGTCGCGGTTGTGGGGCGCCTTCGCCCACGGGTGCATGCGGTCGTCCATGTTCTTGAGCATGAGCTGGGCCGCGTCGCTCATCTTGGACTCGGTCATCACCAGGTGGCGGCGCATGTCCACTATCTTGGGGATGTGCTCGATGAAGACCGGGCACTCCTGGGTGCAGGCACCGCAGGTGCGACACCCCCACAGCTCGACCTCGAGGACCGCGGGGCGCGGGTCGGTAGCGTTCTCGGGCGCGTCGCCGAAGAGCGGCGAGCGTGCGGCAACCGCATCCCCGCCGGCGGCCCCACCGTTCCCGGCACCGGCGACTCCAGCGACCGTTTCACCCTTGGCGAGCCGCGCCAGCAGCGACGCCGGGCCCACCTCGGTGAGGTGAGCCTTCATGTCCTGGATGAGCTTGCGCGGCGACAGCGGCACTCCGCTCTGGCTTGCCGGGCACACGGCCTCGCAGCGCCCGCAGTTCATGCAGGCGTCGAGGTCCAGGAGACTCTTCCACGGGTACTGCTCGATCTGACTGGTGCCGAGCACGACGTCGCCGTCGGGGTCGCTCTCGAGGGCCTTGTCGATGTCGAAGTGGCCGAGCTTGCCGCTCGGCTCGAGGTTGCGGAGCAGGATGTTCGCGGTGCCGAACCAGATGTGGTTGAACTTGCCGTACGCCATGTAGCCGAGCAGCCCGAACGCGGTGAACGCGTGGAACCACCACACACCGCGATGGACCGCGTGCAGCGCACCCTCGCTCAGGCCGGAGACCGCCTTCGCCACCAGGAAGCCGCCCGGCGACCACACCGCGAGCCCCGGGTTCTGGCGCAGCTCGGTGGCCGCGATGCGGAAGCCCTCGACGACGAAGCCCTGCGCGAACACCAGCGCCAAGAGCCCGATGGCGATCCAGTCGTCGGTCACGGTGTGAAGGCGCGGCACCTTCTGGACCCCGCGCCGCCAAAGGAAGATCCCGCAGCCCACGAGGCCGAGCAGCCCGAACACGTCGCTCACCAGCGAGTAGCCGAGGTAGAGCGGACCCTTCAGATAGTGGATGCCGGTCCACTCCTGGACCGCGATCATGCCGGTGGCGATCAGCTCGACCAGGAAGCCGTAGAAGACAAAGAGGTGCGCCACGCCGGGTACCGGGTCGCGCAGCAGCCGGCGATGGCCGAAGATCTCGGCGACCAGACCGCGGGCGCGCTCGCCCATGCGGTCGGTGCGGAGCGCGGCGCCGCCGAGCTTCCAGAGCTGGACGCGCCGGAAGACTCCGCGAGCCGCGAAGCCCACCGCGACCGCGGCGAGACCGTAGATCGCCATGCCGAAGGCGATGTTCCAGTAGATCTGTCGAGTCGCTTCCATTCTCGGGTTCCGTTCTGCGGTGGGCGGGAGCTTCGGGCGGGGACAGGCCCCGCCGCTACGGCTTCTTCGTCTCGGCGAGGGTCTTCATCAACGTATCGAAGCCGAGCTGGCCGACCGGCCAGCCCGCGTAGTGCGCCACGTGGATCATGAGCTCGGAGAGCTCCTTCTTGGTCAGGTCACCCTTCAGCGCCTGGCGCAGGTGAAGCGCCAGCGACTCCTCCTTCATCTGCGTGAGGAGGATCGTGAGGGTGATGAGGCGCCGGTCGCGGATCGACAGCCCTTCGCGCGCCCACACGTCGGCGAACAGGTTCTCGATCGTGAGCTTGAGGAAGGCCGGCCCCTCCTCGGGGGGGCGGAAGCCGATCACCTCCTCGAACACCTTCGCGCCCTTCTCGAACTTCTCGGATGGCATCGAATGCTCCTCGGATTCGGGCGGGCGCAGGGCCCGCCCCTACGATCGCGGGGTCGGAGACGTTCCGGCGGCGCGCCGAACCGTAGGGGCGGGGTTCATCCCCGCCCGCGCTGCGGCCGTGACGCCCCATCACGCCACCACCAGCCGCATCGGCAGGTGGTCGGGACCGCGGACGATCACGTTGTGGACCAGCCGCGCCTCGCCGCACGGCTCGAGCGCCCGCGCGCGCGCCAGCAGCACGTCGAAGAAGGTGACGGTCTCGAGACGCGCCAGCATCGAGCCCAGGCAGTGGTGGATGCCGCTGCCGAACGACAGGTGGTCGTTGTCGGTGACGCGGTCGACGCGGAAGGCGTCCGGCTCGGGGAACGCGCGCGGATCGCGGTTGCCGGCAGCTATCGTCAGCATCACCCGCACCCCGTCGGGGATGGTCTGCCCGTGGATCTCGACGGGGCGCGTGGTGTGGCGGAAAAAGCACTTCGACGGCGGCCCGAAGCGCAGCATCTCCTCGACGGCGCCCGGCAAGAGCTCCGCGCGCCGCTCGCGCAGCTTCGCCAGCTCGGCCGGATTCTCCATCAGCGCCAGCAGCGCGTTGCCGAGCAGATTGGTGGTGGTCTCGTTCCCCGCGATGAGCAGCAAGATGCAGAAGTGCGAGGCTTCCTTGTCGGTGAGCGCCTCGCCCTCGCCCGCCTGGGCGACGCGGGTGATGAGGTCGGTGCCCGAGCCGGTGCGGCGCTCGCGGACCTTGTCGTGAAAGTAGTCGTTGAGCCCCTTGAACGCCTCGGCGGTGCGGCGCTGGACGTCGGCGTCGAGGTGCTGGCTCACCCCCTCCACCATGTGGTCCGACCAGGCCTTGAACTGGGCGAGGTCGCCGTCGGGGATGCCGAGCATCTCGACGACCACCTGCACCGGCAGCGGCAGCGTGAGGCGTCGGAACGCCTCGAACGGCTCGCCGTCGAGCAACGGCGCGATCAGCTCCTCGCAGATCGCCCGGATCCGCGCCCCCCACGACTCCTCGATCGCGCGCCGCGTGAACACCGCCTGCACGATCCGGCGGAGCCGTGTGTGCTTGGGCGGGTCGGTGGCGATGAGCCCGGGCTGGAAACCGGGCTCGGGGCTGTTTCCGTGGGCGGAGGAGAAGGTCTCGTGGTCGCGGAACGCCTCGCGGACGTCCGCGTAGCGCGTCAGCACCCAGTAGTTCCGCGACGCCACGTGGTGAAGCGGCGCCTCCTCGCGCAGGCGCGCGTACCAGGGGTACGGGTCGCGGATCACGGCGGGGTCGAACGGATCGAAATCGAGCACGCCGAACCCTCCGAATGCCGCGAAACCAGGGGATTTCGCGCCTTGACGGCCCAAGTAGAACATGTTTCATTTTGGATGGAAACCGGCTCGGCTCGGCGTCTCCTCGGCGCTTCGATCCGCGCGGTTTTCGCCCCTGAAGCGAAGGCGTCCCACCCGCGTTCCCGGCCCGGAGACCACCGCGATGGCGAAGAATCCGCTCCACACCCCGTTCTGCGAAATGTTCGGGATCGAGTACCCGATCATCGCCTTCACTCACTGCAAGGACGTGGTGGTGGCCGTCACCAACGCCGGTGGCTTCTCGGTGCTCGGCGAGGCGATGCACACGCCCGACGAGATCGCGGCCGACCTCAAGTGGATCCGTGATCGCATCGGCACGAAGCCGTTCGGAGTGGACCTGGTGCTGCCCGCCTCGGTGCCGCCCGCGGGCGGCCTCGACGAGCTCAAGTCGAAGATCCCGCAGGGTCACCGCGACTACGCTGACATGATCCACAAGAAGTACGACGTGCCCGAGCCCAAGGGGAAGGAAGCGTTGCACCAGTGGGGTGGCCTCAACCAGCAGATGGCGCGCGCCCAGCTCGAGGTGCTGCTCGAGGAGCGCGTGCCGCTCCTGGCCTCGGGCCTCGGCAACCCGGCCTTCATCCTCGACGCGGCGCACGCGCGCGGCATCAAGGTGTTCGGGCTGGTCGGCAAGACCCGCCAGGCCAAGCGCGAGATCGAGGCGGGCGTGGACGGCATCATCGCGCAGGGCTTCGACGCCGCCGGCCACACCGGCGAGATGGGCACCTTCAGCATCGTCCCCGAGGTGGTGTCGATCGCGCAGGGCAAGCCCGTCATCGCCGCGGGCGGCGTCACCACCGGCCGCCACCTGGCGGCGGCGCTCTGCCTCGGCGCCGCGGGCGTGTGGACGGGTACGTTGTGGCTCGCGTCGCGCGAGAGCGACGTCGACATGATCATCAAGGAGCGCCTCATCGCCTCGACGGCCGAGGACACCGACTTCTCGAAGTCGATCTCCGGCATGACCATGCGCGTGCTCAAGTGTCCCTGGACCACCGAGTGGAAGAAGCCCGAGGCGCCCGCGCCCCTGCCCGCCCCCTACCAGATGCTGCTCAGCTCGCCATACATCCAGGGCGCCAACGACAACCGCCGCGGTGACCTCATGACCGAGGCGGCCGGCCAGGGCGTGAGCTTCGTGACCGCCATGAAGCCCGCTCGCCAGATCGTCATGGACGTGGTCGACGAAGCGCTCACCACGTTCGAGAACCTGACCGGCGACGACTGAACGTGGACGAGTCGTCCAAGCCCACGACGGACCGGGCCGTGCCCGGCTTCGACGCGAGCGTTGCCGGCAAGCGCGCCGAGTGCGATGGCGGCGGCCCGATCCTGGGCACTCGCTACGCGGGCCGCCAGGAGTTCACCGGCACGCTGAGCGGCGAGTTTGTCGACCACGGCGACCCACCGTGGCGCTGGTACCTGCTCAAAGACCTCGAGCGCAAGCCCGACAACTACGCCGACGAGTGCGTGTGGTGCGAGTCGGGCAGCGTGTTCCTGGTGGACGAACCCAACCGCGTCCCGGGGCGTCCCTGACCTCGGCCGATCGAGTGCTGTCGTAGGGGCGGGGTTCACCCCCGCCCGAGGAGCGAACGAATGCGGATCGTAGTCTGCGCGAAGGAAGTCCTCGATCCCGACGCCGTCAACAACTACGCCCTCGCGGGCGGGTTGCAGATCGGCGCCGACGGCAAGACCCTCACCCAGACCGCGATCCCGCGGCTCATGAACGCCTACGACGAGCAGGCCATCGAGGCCGCGCTGCGGCTGAAGGATAGCGGCCTCGCCGCGAAGCTCGCGGTGGTCTCGGCCGGCACCGACCCGGCGAGCATCCTGCGCCAGGCGGCAGCGCTCGGCGCCGACGAGACCGGCCACGTGCAGGTCGACGCGGCCTCGCTCGACCTCGCCGCGATCGCCAAGCTGCTCGCCGCCTACGTCACCAAGACCGGCGGCGCGGACCTCATCCTGTGCGGACGCCAGGCCTCCGACGACGACCAGGGCGTGGTGCCCGCGCTCCTCGGCGAGCTCCTCGGCATGCCGGTGGTGACCGTCGCGCGCGCGGTGGTGATGAGCGGCGACAAGGCGGTGCGCGTGACCCGCGTGACGCCGGACGGCGACGAGACCGTCGAGGTCGCCCTGCCCTGCATCGTGACGATCTCGAACGAGCTCGGCACGCCGCGCTATCCGACCACCGCGCAGACCATCAAGGCGCGCAAGATGAAGCCCACGGTGTTCACGCCCGACGCCCTCGGTGTCGGCGCCGCGGACCTGGCCCCCCAGGTGCTGCTCACCAAGCAGTTCGTGCCCACGGTCCAGGGCCAGTGCGAGTTCCTGAGCGGCGGCTCACCCGCCGAGCTGGCGCAGGCGCTCTTGGCGCGTCTGCGGGCCGACGGCGCGATCGCCTGAGGAACCGCACGGTCGCGGGGGTCGATGGGGTGGCGTTTTCGTAGCGACGGGGGTTCCATCCCCCGTCGATGATCGGTGTGGAAGAGGGAGAGGATCGATGCCCAACGCTGTCGTCGCATGCACCTGGGGTCCGGCGGTCAACGGTCTCGCCGTCGACGCCGAAGAGCTGCTCACCGTCGCGTCCAGGGCCGCCTCGGGGCTCGGCGCGCCCCTTCACTGGCTCACCCTCGCCGATCCCGGCGCCAACGCCGTCACGGTCGCAGCGCGCTTTGGTGTGGCGAGCCTCGACCGCATCGACGACGCCAAGCTCGCGAGCTTCTCGGCCGACGTGTACGTCGAGGCCCTCGCGCAATACGCGAGCGCCGAGTCGCCCGCCGCGGTGTTCTTCGTGCAGGGCTTCGACAGCCGCGCGGTGGCGCCGCGCCTCGCGGCGCGCCTCGGTGGCGCGGTGGCGAGCAACGCCGTCGACGCCGAGGTCACGGGCGGCAAGCTCGCCATCACCGCGTCGGCCTACGGCGGCGACACCCGCGTCGTCTACGAGTTCCAGGGCGCCGGCGTGAAGGTCGTGAGCGTCACCGCCAACGCGGTCTCGGCCGCCGCTGCGGCGGTCGGCGGCGCCGCGCCGTCCACCCGCGCCGTGTCGGTGAACCTCGCCGCCACCGAGGAGCGCGTGAAGGTGGTGGCGAAACCCGCAGGTCCAGGGTCAGCGCCTCGAGGAGGCGCAGATCATCGTCTCGGGCGGCCGCGGGCTCGGCAAGAAGGAGAACTACAAGCTCGTCGAGGAGCTCGCCGCGGCGCTCGGCGGCATGGCGGGCGCCTCGCGGCCGATCGTCGATGACGGCTGGGTGGATTCGTCCCGCCAGGTCGGCCTCACCGGCCGCATCACCCGCCCGGTCCTCTACCTCGCCGCCGGCATCTCGGGCGCGAGCCAGCACATGGCGGGCTGCTCTGCCGCCAAGACCATCGCCGCCATCAACACCGACAAGGACGCGGCGATCTTCCGCTACGCCCGCTACGGCGTGGTCGGCGACTGTGTCGCGATCCTGACCGAGCTCACCAAGGCCGCGAAAGGCGGGTGACGCGATGACCGAGACCAAGACCGTCCACGCCCTAGACGGCTTCTTCGCCGACACGGCGGAGGGCCCGCGGTTGCTCGGGTCGCGGTGCGCGACCTGCGGCACGGCGTACTTCCCGCGCTCGGCGATGTGCCACAACCCCGCGTGCGACCTGTCGAAGACCGAGGACACCGAGCTCGGCGCCGAGGGCACGCTCTGGAGCGTGGCGATCCAGAACTACCCGCCGCCTCCGCCTTCGAAATACAACGAGCCCTACCAGCCGTACGCGATGGGCGTGGTCGACACCAGCGACGGGCTGCGCGTCCTCACCCAGATCGCCACCGAAGACCCGCACGCGCTCACCATCGGCTGCAAGGTGCGGCTCGTGATCGACGAGCTCTACCGCGACAAGGACGGCACCAGCGTCCTCACCTGGAAGTACCGCCCGGTCGTCTAACGGGCGAGCGCGGCGCTCACTCGTGCATCACGTCGCGCGGGCATGAGTCCGCACCGAGCCGTAGCGCGGGGGCTCGTCCCCCGCAGGAAGGAAGAGAACCTCCGCCATGCGTGACGTCGCCGCGATCGGCTTCGGCCTCCACCCGTGGGGCAAGTTCAACGACAAGTCGGTGGGCGAGCTGTGCCGCTTCGCCGTCGAGAAGGCCCTCGCCGACGCCGGCGTGGGCTGGCGCGAGGTGCAGGCGGTCGCCGCCGCCAGCTCGCGCTTCTCCGGCGGCAAGGGCTGGGGCCTCAACGGCAACGACATCGTCGAGGACATGGGCTCGACCGGCATCCCGGTCTACAACCTCTCCGCCGGCTGCGCCGCGGGCGCCAACGCCTTCAACATCGGCTGGACGCTGGTCGCGAGCGGCGCCCACGACGTGGTGCTGGTGGTGGGCGGCGAGAAGATGCCCAAGGGCTTCATCCAGACCTCGGGCAACGAGGAGAAGACCGACCCCGAGTTCGTGCGCCAGCGCATGATCGGCATGCCGGGGCCGGCGTTCTGGGCGCTCCTCTGCCGCCGCCGCATGGCCGAGTTCGGCACCGCCGAGGAGCAGCTCGCCAAGATCGCGGTCAAGGCGCACAAGCTCTCGGTCCACAACCCGAACGCGCGCTTCCGCGACGAGTTCACCCTCGAGAAGGTGATGTCGAGCGCCATGGTGAGCTACCCGCTGCGCCTGTTCGAGATCTGCCCGGTGAGCGACGGCGCCGCCGCGGTGCTTTTGTGCTCGGCCGATTTCGCGCGCAAGAAGACCACCGCGCCGGTGTGGGTGGCGTCGAGCGCCGTGGCGACCGCGCGCTTCGACGACGGCATCCCCCGCGGTCTCGCCTGCCCCGCGCCCAAGGACGGCCGCGCCTACCACAGCGAGGCCGCGATGGCGGTGGAGAAGGCCCTCGCCGCCGCGCACATCGGCCCCAGGGACGTCGACTTCGTCGAGCTCCAGGACAACACCGTCTACTACGAGCTCGCGTTCCCCGAGGACTGGGGGCTGTGTCAGCCCGGCGAGGCCGAGCGGCTCATGGAGGCCGGCGAGACGATGCCGACCGGCAAGCTGCCCATCAACCCGAGCGGCGGGTTCCTGTCGTTCGGCGAGGCCACCACCGCCCAGGGCGTGTTCCAGATCTGCGAGCTCGGCTGGCAGCTCCGCGGCCAGGCCGGCCCGCGCCAGGTGCCGGACGCCAAGATCGGCCTCGCCCAGACCCTCGGCCTCGGCGGCAACGGCACTGCGACCGTCCTCAAGCGATGAGCCATACCGGACGCCTCCGCCATGGCGCCCCGACGGTGCCCGTAGCGCGGGGGCTCGTCCCCCGCCAGTGACACGAGGAAACCCACCATGACCACGCCCAACCACTACCTCTACGAGCTGCGCGACGGCGTCGGCATCGTCACCCTCAACCGCCCGGAGCGGCTCAACGCCGTGAGCTGGGAGCTCGCCGCCGACCTGGTGAAGCTCTTCACCGAGCTGCGCGACGACGAGGACGTCCGCACCATCCTCCTCACCGGCGCTGGCAAGGCGTTCTGCGCCGGCGGCGACGCCGACTTCGTGAGCGGCGCCGGTGCGCGTCCCCTGCCCGGCCTCTCCGATCCGTCGATCCCGATGAAGCGCTCGCAGAGGAAGACCCCCGGCGGGCCCTTCGCCGCGTTCACCAAGGCGCTGATCGACGTGGAAAAGCCGGTCATCGCCGCGATCCACTGTGCCTGCGTGGGTGCGGGCCTCGCCTACGCGCTCGCGTGTGATCGGCGCTTCGCCGACTCCACCGCCAAGCTCTCGGCGATCTTCGTGAAGCGCGGCTTCAGCCCCGACTGCGGCGTGCCGTGGTTCCTGCCGCGGATCGTGCCGCTGCCGGTCGCGCTGCAGATGGTCGAGACCGGGAAGATGTTCGGCGCCGAGGAGGCGAAGAGCGTCGGGTTGGTGGACGAGCTGGTCCCCGAGGGGAAGGACTTCGAGGCCGCGTTCGCGTACGCGAAGGAGCTCGCCACCGGCCCGAGCGTCGCGATCGACCTCGGCCGCCGCTTCATCCACAAGGCGCTCACGTCGACCCTCGACGAGATGCTCGACTACGAGTGCGTCGCCTCGACGATGACGTCCTCCACCCGCGACGCCAAGGAAGGCGTCGCTTCGATCCTCGAGAAGCGCAAGCCCGAGTGGAAGGGATTCTGAGCCGACTCCGAGCGGCTGTCGATCCGAATCCCGGGCGGCCTTGCGGCCGCCCCTACGAGCTTGAGCGGCGCGAGGGACCGCGCCGCCTCCAACACTCGGCGGCCGCGCTCCAGCCGATCGATCGCGCGGTCGAGGCGCTGCGGGTGTAGCGGCGGGCGTGAGCCCGCCGTGAAGGTCGTCCGCTGACGATGCGCGAATTCCTCGAGACGGCCGCGACGTCGGGCTCGAGGGCGATCGTCGTACGCATGGAAGCATCACGATGCTCGATCGTGTGAGCGTCAAGCTGCTCGCTCCGGGCCACGGCACACCCGCGTCCCCTCGACACGGGCGCGGTTCCGTGATTCCCCTAGTGGCGTGAGCGTCGAGGACCTCTTCTCGCCGGATTACGGCACCGCCCGCGGGCGCTTCCTCGCGGCAGCGGAGCGCGCCGGAGCACGCGTCGCGAGCCACGTGCTCACGGGCGAGCGCGGGCTCGCGAGCGAGGAGCTGGCGATGGACGTCGCGTGGCTCGGCCCCGCCGAGCCGCGCGACGTGCTCGCGATCAGCTCGGGCCTCCACGGCGTCGAGGGCTTCGTCGGCAGCGCGCTCCAGGTCGAGCTTCTCCGCGCGCACGCCCGCGCGCCGCTCGCGCCGTCCGGCACCGCCGTGCTCCTGATCCACGCGGTCAACCCGTTCGGCATGAGCCACGTCGATCGCGCCAACGAGGCGAACGTCGACCTCAACCGCAACTTCGTGGACCACGAGACCCACAGCCACGACAACCCGGGCTACGTCCACCTCGCCGACGCGATCGCACCCGCGAGCCTCGACGACGACGCCGACACGGCACGCCTCGCGCGCCTCCGGGACTTCGCCGCCGAGCACGGCGTGCGCCGCCTCGAGGAGGCCGTGAGCGGCGGCCAGTACACCCACCCCACCGGCCTGTACTACGGCGGGCGCCGCACCCAGTGGTCGGCGGAGCGCTTGCTCGCCATCGCCCGCGATGCCGCCGCGCACGCGCGCCGTGTCGCATGGATCGACGTCCACACCGGCCTCGGCGAGCCCGCCGCGCTGAGCCTGCTCAGCGACCTGCCCGCCGAGACCCCGGCCTTCCAGCGCGCGCGCCGCTGGTACGGCGCCGCCGCCGAGAGCCTCGTCGGCGGCGACGCCACCTCGGTCGTCACCCACGGCTCGCTCGACTTCGGGCTCTACGACGCCCTCGCCGGTGCCGAGGAGGCGACGATCGTCACCGCCGAGCTCGGCACGCGGCCGCCCTTCGAGGTCTTCCTCGCGCTGCGGGCCCGCAACTGGCTGCGCCACCACGGCGACGAGGACCGCGCGTCGCCGCGCGCCCGCGCGCTCCGCGACGGCCTCAGGGCGGCTTTCGACCCGCGCATCACGCGCTGGCGTGAGGACTCCCTCGCCGCGCTCCGCGACGCCGTGCGGCAGACGCTGACCGGGCTCGGCGGCGAACCGGGATAAGCGATCGTCCGGTGATGGGCGTGCGATCCGCTGCCCACACCCGATCGTGGCGCCGGGCACGCAATGCGCGCCCCGCTCGCGCACGAATGGCGTGAAAGCGCCGTGGGCGGCGCTCGGGGCGCACCCGTAGCTTGTCCGCTCGTCACTCGGGAGGGTGCGATGGCGAGCGTCTTGGTGGTCGATCGGAACCCCGTCGTGCGCATGGTGATCCAGCGAACGCTGGCCGGCGAAGGCTTCGTGGTCCGCGAAGCCACCTCCTGCCACACGGACGTGCTCCCGCTCGGCCTCGCGCCCGACGTCGTGCTCGTGGAGGTAGAGACGCCGGAAGCGCATCACCTCGATCCGCTACGGCGCTTGCGCGCGCGCTACCCCGACGTCCCAGTGATCGCGTGCGCGAACCGCGCCGGCCCGAGCTCCGCCGACGACGCGGCCCTTCGTTCCGGTGCTTTCGCGCTGCTTCGCAAGCCGGTCCAGCTCGAGGCGCTCGTGGAGACCGTGCACGGGGCGCTCGGGCTCGATCCCTTCGCCCGGCCGCCGCTCTCGATCGAGCCGCGAAGCGTCCTCGGCGCGGCGCCGCCCGCTTGAGCAGCTCGGCGCGAGCTCGCTCGCCAGGCGGCGCGCGCCTCGGCCAAGCTCGCGGCCGTGGCCGCCGACGGTGCGGCCGGACCGATCGCGTCGCGAGGTGAGCCGTGGGAACCGAGATCGCACCCGAGCGCTGTCCGCAATGCGGCGGCTACAACATCCAGAAGCTCCGCCGCTCGATCAACTACAAGGGCAGCGCGGCGCCACGCTGGGAGTGCCTGGCGTGCGCGCACGAGTGGGAGGTGCCTCTGCCGCGCGGCCCGCGTGAGCGCCCCTCCGAGAACGACGAACGGGGCGGTTGACCATCCGCGCCGCGTCGCACGGCGGCGAGCCGCGACCTCAGCGGATCCACTCGGCGACGTGCGCCGCGACATGGTGCTCGACCTCGTCGAGCTGATCCCAGCCGTCGCGCGCGGCGAGTTCGAAGCAGGCACCGGTGTGGAAACGACACCCCACCGAACCCGCCACCGTGGCGGAGCGAAACGACGCCTCGAACTCGCCGACCGGCCACGGCGCGTCGCCCGGGTTCGGGTAGTTCCGGCGCGCCGGCTCCTGGTGGTGGACCAGCGGCACGTCGTCGACGAAGTCGCTCTGCGCAGCCACGAGCGCGGCGCGCATCGCCCGGGCGTTGTCGTCCACGGTGGCGCCCCACCCCGCCTTGCGCGGGAAGTGCGGGATGAAGAGCGGGATCACCGTGCTGCGTTCCGCGAACTTCGCGTACTCGGCGGCGCACGTGGCGGCGTCGCCGGTCATGGAGAGGGTCACGGGTCGCTCCGGATCGGCGGCTTGGCACCGACGGTGCCGCTCCGGCCGGGCAGCCCGGCGATCGACTCGCTACCGATCGGGCTCGGCGCCCTCGAAGACGAGCGCGGCGTGAGCCGGCCACGGGATGGCGATCGCGACGGCTTCGCGCACTGCGATCGCGGCGCGTTCGAGGTCACGTGCTCCGGCGCCGACAGCGACGGCGACGGCCTGGCCGACGAGTGCGATCGCTGTCCGGCAGCGGCGGACGCCGATCAGGCCGACGGCGACGGCACCGGCAACGCCTGCGATCCGAACTCGTGCAGCGGGATCGCCGGCGCCCCGCCCGGCGATCCCGCGCTCGTCCTGCTCCTGGCCCTCGCGGCGGCGACCGCCTCTCGCCTACGCCGCGGCCGCCCAGCCCGCGGACCCGCTCACGGGTTCATCGCGTAGCGGTCGGCGAGCCCGGCAACGGTCTTCCACAGGCGCTGGTAGCGCGCCTCGTCGTGGGCGGGTCGCCGGACCATTCCCATCGCGGCCTTGGCCTGATCCTCGCTCGCACCGCTCTTCTGCGAGAGCTCGAGGGCGTAGCGCGAGAAGTCGCGCACCAGGAAGTCGAAGATCTGGTCGAGGTGATCGTCGTCGATGCCGTGGAGCGGCGAGGCCTCCAGGATGAGCTGGCCGTAGACCACCAGCGCGAAGAGCTCGCCCCCCGCCATCAGGAAGTCGGTGTCCTTGAGCTGCTCGCCCATCGGCGGCGCGGTGGCGAGCATGTTCTTGAAGCCCTCGACCTGCTCGCGGAAGATCGCGAGGTTCGGGGTTTCGCGCGAGGCGTACGCGAGCTGGTAGTCGTGGAAGCGGATCTGGCCGAGGCCCTTGGCCGAGCCCTGGTCGAAGAGGAAATCGTCGTTGGTCGGGTCCTCGCGGCGCGGCACCGGCGGCAGCTCGACCGGCATGAAGAAATAGGCCGGCATGAACTTCACGATCAGCGCGATGTTCACGTGCACGGTTCCCTCGAGCTTGGGCAGCCCGCGGATGTCGACCGCGGCTTGCGAGAAGTACATGTCTTTCTCGAAGCCCTTCGCCGCGATCACGTCCCAGCACAGGTTGATCACGTCCTCGCCCTGGGTCGTGACCTTCATCTTCGCCATTGGGTCGTAAAGCAGGTAGCGGCGGTCCTGGGCGTTGGCCGAGCGCATGTAGTCCGAGGTGCGCAGCGCGAAGAGCTTCATCGCGGTGAGCCGCGCGTAGGCGTCGATGAACAGCCTCTTCACGTGGGTGAAGTCGGTGACGCTCATGCCGTAGAGGCGACGGTGGGTGGCGTGGGTGATCGCCTCGTAGAACGCGTGGGTGCAGATCCCGATGGACGCCCAGCCCAGGTTGTACTTGCCGACGTTGACGGTGTTGAGCGCCGAGTCCCACGCCGCCGAGCCGCGCGACAGGATCTCGGCTTCGGTGATCGGGTAATCGCGGAGCTCGAACTCGGAGACGTAGTTCTGGCTCGCGCACACGTTCTGGACCAGGTGGTAGTCGGGGTGGCGCGGGTCGGCGGCGAAGAACACGTATTCGTCTTTGCCGTCGGCGCCCGCGACCTTGCCGAACACCGACACCATCGCCGCGGCGTTGCCGTTGCCGATGTAGTACTTGCGGCCGTTGGCGAGGTAGGTGCCGTCCGCTTGCCCACGAGGCGCATCTCGGTCGAGTAGATGTCGGCGCCGTGGGCGCGCTCGCTCAGGCCGAAGGCGAAGATCCCGCCCGCCTCGAGCGCCGCCGCCGCCTTCTTGCGCGGCGCCGCGTGCTTGCTCATCCAGATCGGGCCGAGACCGAGCACCGTGACCTGCCACGTGTACCAGTACTGCAGGCCGTAAAAGCCCAGGATCTCGCCGAAGCGGCAGATCCGGCTGGTGTCCCAGCGCGAGTCGGCGGCGCCCTCGCCGCTCGGCGTCGAGATCGTCGCGAAGATCCGCTCCTTCGCCACGAAGTCGAGGAAGTCCTGGTACCAGCCGAGCGCGTAGTAGTCGGCCTTGATTCGCGCCTTCCCCTTGGCTTCGAAGAACTCGATGGTCTTGCGCAGCACCTCGCGCGTACGGGCATCGAGATGAGCGGGGAAATCGGCGCGCGGATCGAGGAGGATCATGAGAGAGGCGCTCCCATCGGACGACGAGGTGGTGCCGCGGCCCACGCGGCGGCGTTCGCCGCGACCGGACCGGCGCGTCAAGCCTGGCAGCGAGTGGCGGCGCTCGCAATGCCCGCCACGTCGCACGCCGCGACCGTGGCTCGAGGCGACCGTGACTTCCCGTTTCGTTGCTGGCCGAGCGCGGTTGCGGTTAGCGTCGGGCTTTTGCGCCGCGGCACCGCCACCGCGCCGGGGAGAAGCGCCACCATGACCACGAGCCAACTCAAAGATCCGTCGCGCATCCTCGAGGTCGGATTCGGCTTCTGGGCCTCGAAGGTGCTGCTCACCGCCGTCGAGCTCGATGTCTTCACGAAGCTCTCGGACCGAGCGCTGACCGGCGAGGAGCTGGGCCAGGAGCTCGGCCTCCACCCACGCGGCATCTGGGACTTCTTCGACACACTGGTCGCGCTCAGGTTCCTCCACCGTGACGGCGACGGCCGCGGCGCCCGCTACTCGAACAGCGAGGAGACCGCGCACTTCCTCGACCGCCGCAAGCCCGGCTACGTGGGCGGCATCCTGGAGATGGCAAACGCGCGGCTCTTCCGCTTCTGGAGCGACCTCGGTCCCGCGCTCAAGACCGGCAAGCCGCAGAACGAGATCAAGCACAGCCAGAAGCCGATGTTCGAGGAGCTCTACGCGGACGTCGAGCGCCTCGAGCAGTTCATGGGCGCCATGACCGGCGTGTCGCGTGGCAACTTCGCGGCGTTCGCGGAGAAGTTCGACTTCGCGAAGTACCGGACCCTCTGCGACGTGGGTGGCGCCACCGGGTTGCTGTCGCGGCTGGTGGCGCTGCGCCATCCGCACATGCGCTGCACCTCGTTCGACCTGCCGCCCGTCGAGCCGATCGCGCGCAAGTGGATCGAGCACGATGGCGTGGGTGACCGTGTGACGCCGGTCTCGGGTGACTTCTTCGGCCAGCCACTGCCCAAGGCCGACGTCATCACCATGGGGATGATCCTCCACGATTGGAACCTCGACAACAAGAAGCACCTGATCCGCGCCGCGCACGAGGCACTGCCCGAAAACGGCGTGTTCGTGGCGATCGAGAACCTGATCGACGACGCACGCCGCGAGAACGCCTTCGGCCTCATGATGAGCCTCAACATGCTCATCGAGTTCGGCGACGCCTTCGACTTCACCGGCGCCGACTTCCGCGAGTGGTGCCTCGAAGCCGGCTTCCGGCGCGTCGAGATCCTCCACCTCGCCGGCCCGTGCAGCGCGGGAATCGCCTACAAGTGAGTGCCATGCGCCGCTCGCCGTGACCGTCCGTCGGCGCTGCGCTCGCTCCTGAAAAATGTTCCGGGGTTGAACGGCTTACAGCCTGGCTGCCTCCGCTCTAGGGGGCCGATCGCGCTCGAGCCACGAAAATCAGCCGTTTGCCGCGATTCCGTGCGCGGCTCTCACGCGCCGCGCGTGGCACGACATTCGCACCTTCGCTCCCGTGCACCGTGACGCGACCGGCCTTTGAGGCCGCGTCGCACGACGGGAGGGAACGTCATGGAAATCGCTCGCGCCCACGTGCGCGCCGCACCGATCATCATCGCTTGCCTGGTCATGCCGCTCGCTGTCGCGAGTGTCGGCTGCAGCAGCGTGCAACGGCCCACCGCCGAGCTCGCCGCCGCCGACACCGCGCTCGGCAAGGCCCAGGAGGCACAAGCCGCGGCGCAATCGCCGCTTCCGCTCAAGAACGCCCGCGACAAGGTGGGCACGGCGCGTCAGGTCATCGACGACGACGCTCAGAGCAAGGACACCCGGCACACCAATGCGCGCCGCCTCGCCGAAGAGGCGCGCGCCGACGCGGACCTCGCCGAGGCGCAGGCGCGAGCCAAGGCCGCGCGCCGCGGCGCAGACGAGTTGCGTATCGCTATCGAGGCCGTACGCCGCGAGGTCGGCGTGGGTACCGGCGCTCCGACCGTGCCGCAGATCAATGAGCCGAGCGCCGCACCGCCCGCCTATCCGATCGGCGGCGGCACGGCTCGCCCGATCGAACCGCTATCCACGCCCGGCCGCTGAGGCCGCGCGAGAGGTCCCGCCATGACCATCGTCATCGATTCCCGAATCAAGCTCGGACGCCGCGTCGCCGCGGCAGCCCTCCTCACGATCGCGGCCGGATGCGCCAGCCGCCAGACCCCGGAGCTCCAGGCCCTTCGAACCCGCTACGATCAGGAAAAGCCGCGGCTCGACCAGCTCGCACCGGTCGCCTCCGACGACGCGCGCGTGGCGATCGACAAGGTCGCGGGCGCGGTGACCTCGGGCGCCGAGCGTGAGGAGGTCACCCACCTCGTCTACGTCGCGAACAAGCGCATCGACGTCGCCGAGGCGCGCGCCGACGAACGCGCCGCGACCGACGAGGTCGCGAAGCTCTCCGCAGGAACGTCAGCGTCTCGAGATCGCCGGACGCGAAAACGCGGCCAACGCCGCGCGCGTAGCGCCGCGGCGTCGGCGGGCGTGCGCGCCACCGAGGCGAGCCAGCGGGCCTCCGACGCGGAGGCGCGCAACCGTGCGCTGCAGAGCCAGCTCAGCGAGCTCCAGGCGCGCGAGACCGATCGTGGAATCGTGCTCACGCTCGGTGACGTGCTGTTCGACGTCGATCGCACCACGCTCAAGGCCGGCGCCCGCACCAGCCTCGAGAAGCTCGTCTCGTTCCTGAACGAGAACCCCGATCGCAACGTCGAGATCGAGGGGCACACCGACAGCACGGGATCGCGCGACCACAACGAGGAGCTCTCGCAGGCTCGCGCCGAATCGGTGGCCACGTTCCTCGCGAGCCGCGGGATCGGCGGCGATCGTGTGCAGACGCGCGGTCTGGCGTTCGACTACCCGGTGGCGAGCAACGACACCACGGCTGGGCGCCAGCTCAACCGACGTGTCGAGACCATCATCGCCAACGGGTCCCCGACCAGCACCACCACCTCGCGCTCGAGCTCGTATCAGTCGACGACGTCCGCGACCGCCGCACCGCGCTGAAAAGCCTGCGCGGGGCCCTGAGCGCCTGGCCCCGGGGCGTGCGCCAGACCGTCCCCGAAGCCCGACGCTGCGTCGTCGGGCTTCGGGGACGTCGCTCGTCGGGGCGCGCGGGTCGCGCGCCTCGTCTCCGGCCAGCCCGCCTACGCCGCGTGGAGACGCGCCACCAGCGCGCGCAGGACGTCGGCCTGCGCGTCGAGCTCGGCGACCAGGTCGACGTGCATCGTCGTGAGCACGCCGCCCCACCGCTCGGCCAGCGCCTCGCCGAGGCGGTCGTAGGTCGCGACGGTCGCGAACGTGGCGAGGATGTCGTCGCTCACGAGCTCCACCATCTCGCGCCACTTTCCGGCCTTCGAGAGCTGGTGGAGCTCGTCGGCGACCGCCCCGAGCCCGTGGTGCTCGAACACCGCGCGGTAGGTGGGCGTCGACGCGTAGAATCCGAGGCGCTGCTTCACCAGTGCCGCGTTCCTCGCCACGTCCGCCTCGGTGGCGCCGCTTGCGATCATCGGTGAGCCGAGCACGCCGAGTGCGCGGGTCGCGACCCGCTCGTCGCGCGCCCTCCTCGACCTGTGGCCGCATCACCTCGCGCACGTAGCTCGCGCTGCACATCGGGTGCGGGTAGTAGCCATCGGCCACCTCGCCCGCGAGGCGCGCGATCGCGTCGTTCACCACTGCCACGTAGATCGCCAGACGCGGATCGGCGTTCGGTCCCGGGTTGAAGTAAGGCGACATGAGGTCGAAGCGGTAGTGCTCGCCGCGGAACCACGTCGGGCTCGCCGGATTCTGATAGGTCGCGAAGATCGCCTTCAGGCACTGCAGGTACTCGCGCAACCGTGGCACCGGCGGCGCGGTCCAGGGCTGACCGTAGCGGCGCTCGTTGTGCGCCTTCACCTGGGTGCCGAGGCCGAGCTCGAAGCGGCCGTTCGAGAACCGCGCCAGGTCCCACGCTGTCTGCGCCATGGCGCCCGGGCTGCGCGGAAACGCGATGGCGACCCCGGTGCGCAGACCGAGGCGCGTGGTGGCCCCGGACGCGATCAGCAGGGGGAAGAAGGGATCGTGGCCCGCCTCGGGCACCAGCACGCCGTCGAAACCGAGCGCCTCGATCGCGCGCGCGTTGGCGGCGATCCCTTCGTAGCCCGGCCACACCGGCTGGTCCTGGAACGAATGACCCAGAAGCGAGAGCTCGACGCGCATCACCGCGCTCCTTTCGCAACCCCCGAGACGAACGCGTCGACGCGCTCGAACGGGATGTGATCGGCGATCACCTCGCCGTAGAAGAGGTCGTGGATCACCCCGCCCTCGTCGATCAGGAAGTCGCCGGGGATGCGGGTCTTGGTGCCTTCCATGCGCCCGGGGCCGAAGCCCGCCGCGGTGGCGCGCGCCATGCGGCCCAGGTTCTTCGGGCTCGCGAACGCGGCCAAGCCCGACTCGAGGCCGTAGAGCTCGTAGAGCCCCTTCGCTCGGATCCCCAACCAGCGGAAACGGCGGGCGCTGCCGGCCGACGTACTCGGCGATGCTCGTCGCGGGGGACTGGAAGATCGCGACGATCTCGAGCCCCCGCGACGCGTAGTCGGGGTAACGCCCGATCAAGTCGTGGACACGCAGGTTGCAGAGCGGGCACGACGCGTAGCGGAAGAACCCGAGCCAGAGCTTCCGCCCCCCGAAGTCGTCGAGACGGACCGGTGTCCCGTCCCAGCTCGCAGCCTCGAAGATCGGCGCCCGCACCCCTACCTGAAGCCGCATCCGTGCTCCTCCGCTGGGCCGCGCCGGTCGAGCGCGCGCGTCCCGTGGTCGGCGAGCGTCTTAGCACGCCGGGACGCGGCAGAGCGGGTTGCGCCGGCCACGCCGCTCGGGCATGGTCCGCGCTCCCATGCTCTTCGACCGCGCCGAGTCCGCCGCCGACGCGCTCGCCCTCGACGACGGCCACCGCCGCCGCACCTTCGGCGAGCTCGACCAGTGCGTGGCGCGGATCGCGCGCTGGCTACGCGACGGGCTCGGGCTCGGAGCCGACGATCACGTCACCACCCTGGTGGGGAACCGCGTCGAGGCGGTCGAGCTGATCCTGGGTGCCTTCGCGGCGGGGGTGTGGATCACACCTCTCAACTGGCACCTCACCGCCGACGAACTCGCGTACATCGTCGCCGACGCCGGAGCGCGCCTGCTCGTCACCGACGCCGAGCACGCCGCGCTGGCGCGCGCGGCCGTGGCGCCGCTGGCGGCACCTCCTCGCGTGGTCGAGGTGGGCGACGACCTCGATGCGCTGCTCGCGGCCACGCCGGCGGCCCCCTTGCCCTCACCGGCCCCGCCGGCGGCACGATGATCTACACGAGCGGCACCACCGGGCGCCCCAAGGGCGTCAAGCGCGCCCGCGCTACCACCCTGGGCGCCGCGCTCGCGCGGATGCGCGCGGCCGGCCTCGCCTACGGACTCGACGGCCGCGGCCCGCATCTCGTCACCGGGCCGCTCTACCATGCGGCGCCCAGCCTGCTCGCGATCTACGACCTCCTGAACGGCGCGACGCTGCTCCTCATGGAGCGCTGGGACGCCGAACGCTGCCTCGAGCTCATCAGCACGCGGCGCGTCCGCCACACCCACCTCGTGCCGACGATGTTCGTGCGACTGCTCAAGCTCCCCGACGAGGTCCGCGCGCGCTTCGATCCGTCTGCCCTCGCGCTGGTGCTCCACGGTGCTACGCCCATCTCGCCCGAAATCAAGCGCCGCACGATCGCGTGGTGGGGCCACGTGCTGGTCGAGTACTGGGGCGCGACCGAGGGCGGTGTCGCGACGCTCGCCACCACGGCGGAGTGGCTCGCGAGACCCGGCACCGTAGGCCGGCCCATTCCTGCGTTCGAGGTCTACGCCGCCGACACCGAGGGCCGCCGCCTGCCTCCCGGCGAGGTCGGCCTGTTGCGCTCGCGCCACCACACGCTGGCGCAGGTGTTCGAGTACCACCGCAACCCCGCCAAGACCGCCGCAACCCACCCCGAGCCGCACGTCTTCACCACCGGCGACCTCGGCTACGTCGACGCCGATGGCTTCGTGTTCCTGACCGATCGCACCACCCACCTCATCATCTCGGGCGGCGTGAACATCTACCCCGCCGAGATCGAGGGCGTGTTGGTCGAGCACGCCGCAGTCGCGGACGTCGCGGTATTCGGCGTGCCCGACGACGAGTGGGGGGAATCGGTGAAGGCCGCCGTCGAGCTCGCCGCGGGGCACTCGCCCTCGCCCGCCCTCGAGGCCGAGCTGCTCGACTTCGTGGCGAGCCGGCTGGCGCGCTACAAGGTGCCGCGCTCGATCGACTTCGAGGCGGCGCTGCCGCGGCTGCAGAACGGCAAGCTCTACGTGCGCGCACTGCGCGACCGCTACTGGCAGGGCCGCGCGCGCAACATCTGAGAGGGCGTGACGCGATCGGCGCGGTCGAGGCGCTCGCCGGGGCACGGAGCCGCCGGCGCCACGAAGACCACCATGGCGCCGGGGTGTCCGTCCCCCGACGACGGCTCGGCGCGCCCGGGTTCCCTGCGCTTCGAGCGCCGCCACGACGCGGCCTAGCATCGGCGCCGCCAAGCCCCGCCACCGATCGCGGGCCGCGTCCATGCGGCGCCGCGGAGGACGCCGATGTCTCGATCGCGGCCGGTCGTTCGCTCGCGCTCGCCCCCCGCGCCGACGATGCCCGGGCCCCGGATCGAGCTCAAGGAGCTCGACGTCTTCCTCGGACACTGGAGCTGCAAGGGCCAGGTCGCGGCGAGCCCCATGTGCCCCGCGCGTTCCAACGAATCCGACGTGAAGATCGAGCGTGCGCTGGGCGGCTACTGGCTCGCCCTCGACCTTCACGAGAAGAAGAGCGCCCGGTCGCCGTAGCCCTTCCAGGGTGTCTCTACCACAGGGGCTACGACCCCGCACGCAAGGCCTTCGTCGAGCGCTGGGTCGACAGCTCGGGTGCCTACAGCGAGCGGACCGCGACCGCCTGGAACGGCAACACGCGATCGTGTTCGCTGGCGGCATGCTCGGCGGCAGCACGCCCACGCCGGTACCCGACGCGTTCGTCCGCAAGAGTATGGACGAGCTCGACCACACCGGCGGGGCCTCGATCGATGACCGGGGTGCATCGTCATCCACCAAGCCTGCCGACGCGTCTCGCGCCGGCGCAGCCACGACCCGGGCGCGCGGCGCGCGCCTTCCAGCCTTCACCTCCTTTGCCGTCACCACCCCGTCCCATCGTGTTGCCGATCGCGCGAGACGGTTTCGAGTAAGCCAGTTTGAACCACCTTGCGGTCGCTCTTCGCTACCGATGGGTGACGTTCATTGGCGCCAAGTTAGGTCCCTGGCCGGAAAAGGGGCCGAAACCGGGCGGCTCGGCGCTGTCAGGCGGGAACCGATCTTGCTCTGACCGCATCCGCGTCGCTCCGCCCGGAGCCGGACCGGGCCACTCGCGACCGGCCGCGGAGCGATCACTCATCCCCCATGTCCGCCGAACCCGCCACCGCGGCTCGCTCGCTGGCGAGACGTGCCGTGCTCGGGCTCTGGCACTCGTCGTCCACGTGGGTGCTGATCGCATCGGCGTTCGCCTGTCTGCTCACGGCGAGCTACACGCTGCGCATGCTCGTCACCGAGCGCGCGCGCATCGTCGAGTCGTTCCAGCGTCAGCTCGCGGCGGCGGCCGACGACCGGTGCCTCGCGATCGACGAGTGGCTCGAGAACCAGCTAAGTGACGCCGAGCTGGCGGCGCGCTCGCCGGCGATCCGGAGTGCCGTGACCGCGGCCTCGAGCGCTCCTCGAGACGCTCTGCGGGCGCTGCTCGCGACGGTGCCCGGCGCGAACCTCGACCGCACCGCCCGGCTCTACGATCGGGACGGCTCCGGCTCGGCGCGAGCAACGACGCGAACGACGGCACGCCCGCGGCGTCGAGCCTCGCGCTCGTGGCCGTGACCACCGGTCGCAGGTGCATCGGCGACCAACGCACGACCGGCGGCGAGGGGCGCGCCTTCGTGTTCGCGGCACCGGTCGCCGCGCCACTCGGTGGACCTCGTGATGCGGCCGAGCCCACGACCGTGCTCGGCGCGGTCACCGTCACCGTCTCCGCGGACGCCTGGCTCTACCCGTTCCTCGCCCGCACGCCGTTCCCGGCGCTGCGCGGCGAGAGCGTCCTCGCCGAGCGACGCGCTGGAGAGATCGTGTTCCTGTCACCGCTGCGGGGGGGCCTCGCGCGGAGATCCTCGCTGCGGCTCGCCGCGGACCACCGGAATCTCGCGATGGTGACCGCCCTCTCCGAGCGCGAGGCGGCCGGCGACTTCATCGACTACCGCGGGGTCCGCGTCCTTGCGGCGACGCGCCAGCTACGCCACGCGCCGTGGGAGCTGGTGGTCGAGGTGGATCGGGCCGAGGTGCTCGCGGCGCTCGGCGAGTCGCCGTGGGTGAGCGCGGTCAAGCTCGCGAGCGGCCTGGTCGGGCTCGCCGCCGTGGCGCTTCTGGCGGCGCGCTCGTGGCGGCAGAGCGGGCGGCTGCGCGCGATGCAGGAGGAGGTGCGCTTCGCCGCCCTTGCCGATCAGGCGAACGACGCGATCCTCATGACCGATGCCGAGGGCCACATCCTGGAAGCCAACCGCCGTGCCGAGGAGCTCTACGGCATGAGCGGCGACGTCTTACGCACGCTGCGCCTCGCCGACCTGTGTGCGGAGTGCGCGCGCGAGGAGGGCACCCTCGATCCCGCGTCCACATGGAGCGGCGCAGGGAAGCTGGTGGAGATGGTGCATGTCCGCAAGGACGGTCGCACCTTCCCCGCTGAGCTCAGCAGGCGCGGCTTCCGTCACGAGGGCGCGCCGCGCTCGCTCGCGGTGATCCGCGACCTCACCGAGCGCAAGGCCAGCGAGCGCCGCATCCGCGAGCTCAACCGCCTGCTGCACACCCAGTCACGGGTGAACCAGGCGCTGGTCAGCGGTCGCCCGCGCGACGAGGTGCTGCGCGCCGCCTGCCAGATCCTGGTCGAGTCGGGCGGCTTCGGCGGCGCGTGGGTCGCCTTCCTCGATCCGCTCGCGGCGCGCCTGGTGCCGGTGGCGGTCGCCGGCGCAACCGGTCGTGGGATCGACGCCGAGCGGCTGCGCTGCGGCGGGTCCACACGCCGCGCCTGGTGCCGCGCGGTCGTCACCGGCCAGCGCGCCGTTGGCCACGAGACCGCGTTGGTCGGGGCCGCGGGCGCGGCGCCGGAGCGTCGCAGCGAGGCGGCCTTCCCGCTCCACGTCCGCGGCCAGGTCGTGGGCGTCCTCGGCATCCAGAACGCCTCGGGAGAGGACATCGCGAACGAGGACCTCGAGCTCCTCGACGAGCTCTCCCGCGACCTCGCCAATGGCCTCGAGGCGAGCGTCGACCGCGACGACCTCCAGAACGCCGAGAGGCAGCTACGCGCGGCGCTCGAGCGCGCGCACGCCAGCGCCGAGCGCTTCGTCCGTGTGTTCGAGCACGCGCCGGTGGGGATCGGCCTGAGCGGCCTCACCAGCAAGGTGATGGAGGCGATCAACCCGACTTTGGCGCGGATGCTCGGATACACCCCGGACGAGCTGGTCGGCCAACCCGCCGAGCTGCTCTGGCAGCCCCACGAGCGAGGGCGCCGCGCCGAGGCCATCGCCACCTTGCGCGCCGGCGCGCTCCCTCACGTCGACTTTCACACCGAGTTCCGCCGCAAGGACGGCTCGAGCCTACCGATCCACGCGGTCTTCACGCTGGTACGGGGCGCTTCGGGCGAGCCAGAGCACGTCCTCGGCGTCCTCGAGGACGAGCGCGAGCGGCGCGCCGCCGACGTGCGCATCCGGCAGCTCTCGCGGGCGGTCGAGCAGAGCCCGGTGTCCGTGGTCATCACCGACCGCGCCGGCACCATCGACTACGTGAATCGCAAGTTCACCGAGGTCACCGGCTATGCCGCCGAGGAGGCGATCGGCCAGAACCCGCGCATCCTGAAGTCCGGCCACCGTGACCTCGCCGATTATCGAGCGCTCTGGTCCACCATCAGCGCGGGCGGGGACTGGCGTGGCGAGTTCCTCAACCGCCGCAAGGACGGCAACCTCTTCTGGGAGGACGCGCTGATCTCGCCGCTACGCGACGAGACCGGACGCATCACCCACTTCGTCGCAGTGAAGGAGGACATCACCGCGCGCAAGAAGGCCGAGGAGGAGCTCGAGCGGGTCCAGGCGCACCTCGCCGCCGCGCAGAAGATGGACGCGATCGGCCGGCTCGCGGGAGGTGTGGCCCACGACTTCAACAACATCCTCACCGCGATCCTGGGCTTCGCCGAGCTCATGCTCTCCGACTTCTCGCCGGACGATCCGCACTACGAGTCGGTGAGCGGCGTCATGGACGCGGCGACCCGTGCCACCGAGCTCACCCGCCAGCTCCTCGCCTTCAGCCGGCGCGAGGTGGTGGTGCGCGCCGTCCTCGACGTGAGCAGCGTGCTCACGAACCTCGAGAAGATGCTGCGCCGGCTGATGGGCGAGCACATCCAGCTCGTCACCGACCTGCCGGCCGACCTCGCGCACGTCGAGGCCGATCCCGGGCAGCTCGAGCAGGTCGTCGTGAACCTCGCCATCAACTCCCGCGACGCGATGCCCGACGGCGGCACGCTCCACCTCGAGACGGCGGACGTGGTGCTCGAGCGTGGCGCTACCGAGCTGCCGCCGGACGTGAGCCCGGGACCGTTCGTGCGGGTGCGGATCGCGGACACCGGCTCGGGGATGAGCGCCGCGGTGCGCGAGCGCATCTTCGAGCCGTTCTTCACCACCAAGGCGCGCGGACGCGGCACCGGCCTCGGCCTCGCCACCGTGTACGGGATCGTCCACACCGGCGGCGGCTTCGTCGACGTGTGGACCGAGGTCGGCCAGGGCACGCGCTTCGACGTCTACCTGCCGGCGATCGACAAGCCGATCAGCGCAGCGCCGGTGGCCAACGACCAGGACCTGCCGGGCGGCCACGAGACGATCCTGGTGGTCGAGGACGACGAGATGGTGCGCACCATCACGGCGCGAATGCTGCGGAACGCCGGCTACCGCGTGCTGGCCGCGGCGAACCCCGGCGAGGCCTACCTGATCGCCACCGAGCAACGCGCCGCGATCGACCTGATGCTGACCGACGTGGTGATGCCGCTCATGAACGGCCGCGCGCTCGCGGAGAAGATCCAGCGCGAGATACCGGCGCTGCCGGTGATCTTCATGTCCGGCTACACCGACGACGACCTGCTGCGGCGCGCGGTGGTGAGCGACGAGGTGAGGTTCCTGCAGAAGCCCGTGTCGCGGGCGACCCTGCTGCGGACGGTGCGCGCGGTGCTCGACCGCAGCCGCGTTCGTTCCTGAGTCCGGGCGGGATCAACGCCGCCCTACGGGTGCGGCGACATGTGATCGGGGGGGCGCCCCCGCCCGTAGGGAGTTGGTTCGTGGGGGCGGGCTTCACGCCCGCCCGGCTCAGCCGTTCTTCTTGACTTCGATGATCTGGTGGAACGAGAAGCGGCGCAGGAAAGGGAAGATCTTGTCGATCACGCCGTCGATCGCCTCGCACTTGTCGACCAAGGGCCCGCCGTTGCCGCGCGTGGCGACGATCGCGAAGTGGCTGAAGAACGCGAACGGACCCGGGTAGAGATTCACGTTGCCGAACACGTCGCGCATGGTGGCGATCTCGCCGCGCGAGATGGCGTGCTCGTAGCGCGTGCCGGCGATCGGGAAGTTGGGTATCGCGCGGGTCAGGCGATTCATGAAGTCGAAGAGCGGGTTCTTGTAGGTGGGGCTCCCAGAAGACGCCGATCCCGCCAGGCTTGAGGACGCGGTACACCTCGCGGCTCGTGACCCCCACGTTCACGTGGTGGAGGATCTTGGTGCCGGCGACGGCATCCACGCTCCCGTCGACGAGATCGAGGGCCTCGGCGCTTCCGACCTTGGCCACGACTCGATCGCCGACGCCGTTCGTCTCACACAGCCGTCGCGTCACCTCGACCAGCTTCGGGCTCAGGTCCACCGCCGTGACCCGCACGCCGCGGCGCGCGAGCAGCACCGACATGATGCCGTAGCCGCAGCCGAGATCGAGGATGTGGAGGTTCTCGGGGTTCCCGCGCGCGGTGACGAAGCTCGACAGCACGTCGACGTACTTCGCCATGTTGGGCGGGATCAGGCTCTCGTCGATGACCTTCTTGGCGATCTCGTCGCCGTGGCGCTCGCCGATGGCGTCGAAGTAGGCGCGCTCGTTCTGGTAGCGTTCTTCCACGGTGCGGCCGGCGGTGGTATCGAGGTTCGTCATGGGTGCGTCCGGCGCCTCGGCGGTAGAGGGGCGCTGATCACGGCTCGCCGCGCGCCCGCGAGTGGATCGTTGAGCCTAACACGGCGGGCCACCCCCCTCCCGCGCGGCGAAGCCCTGCGCTCAGGCGCCGCGGGCGGCGGGGCGTCCCTTGCCGGTTCGGATCGCGTCGACCAGCGCGGCCATGGTGCGGATCGGCTCGGGGAAAACCGTGAACGCGCTGCCCACCTGGCTCGGCTCGACCGCGCCCGAGCCGCCGATCCCGGGCGCCTTGATCGCCGCGGCAGCCGCAGCGGCCTTGGCGTTGGCCTCGGCACTGACGTCGGGGCGGCCCGAGAGCACCTCCACCGCGGAGATGCCGCGACACTTCGAGAGCCCTTCGCCCACGCCGATCCCGGGTGTCGAGGCGAATGGATGCGCCGCGACCACCAGCGCCCCTTTGAGGTCCATGTAGTCGGGCTGCATGACCTTGAAGTGGACGCTCGAGTCGAGGGTGTCGTCGTCGACGATGCCGTAGAGCAGGACGCGGCCCTCCTGACACGGATACAGCGCGCCCCGCAGGACCAGCACGCCGAGCTCCTGGCCGATCGCCTCGACCGACTCGCAGCCCTCGAACCTCTGGTATTCGGTGAAGACGATCGCGTCGAGCCCGGCGGCCTTGGCGGCGGCGATCATGTCGCGGGGCTCGGCGTCCGAGATGTGCTTCTTGTCGGTGTTCGAGAGCTTCGAGAGCACGTGCATGTCGATCCGGAACTCGCTCATGGATCCCCTGTGGCGCACGCCGAGCGCGCGGCTCGCGGCTGCCCGTGGCGCCCCGCCCGGCGTGGCGGAGCACGCTTCTCGTAGCTTCCGGCGGCGCGGAAATCAACCGCGCGCGGAGGCCGCAGGAGCGCGGCCGCTCCGTCGGCCGCCCGCAACGCTGCGTCGGCCACGGAGCAGTGGCGAGGCCCCGTGAGGCTTCACGGCGGGAGCTCGCTCACGGCACCGTCGCTTCGGCGCGGGCGAGCTCGGTGACGGGGAACGTGGTGCCGTCGCCAAACAGCCAGTCGGCGAGCGGCTGGTTCACACGCCGGAACAGCCAGCGGGCGGTGACGGCGAGCGGCGGCACCTCGTCGCCCCCGAGCGGCACGAAGAAGAGCTCATCGTGGCTCCCGCCGGGCGCCACGAAGCGCCGCTCGCGGTGGCTCGCGAAGCGCCAGATCTGGTGCTGGTCGACGACCCGGCCGGCGCGGTCGAGGAACGTCGTGCTGAGGGTGCGGGTTTCGGGTGGCAGGTGGCCGTCCGCGCCCAGCACGCCGCTCGCGAACACCGAGCGGCCCGAGCCATCGACCACCCGCAGCTCGAGCCACACGTCGACCTGATCGGCGAGGTCGACCGGGAAGTCGTGGCCGATGGTGGCGCTGGTCGTGCGCACCAGCGCGCGCAGCCGCGCCGGCGCACCGCTCGCCGGATCGGCGGCGAGCGCCTCGGCCGACACCGTGGTCGGCAGGTGGCTGCCGTCCCACAGCAGCTTCGCGACCAGCGGGTGGTCGCGGCGGATGTCTTCGTCGTCGCCGCGGTTCGCCATGTCGCCGCGTAGGAAGGCGTCGGCGAAGACATCCATCTTCCGGGCCTCGTCGCGGTGCTCGGCCGGAACCAGGAGCGAGAGCCCGGTGTTCGACCCCGGGAAGCGGTGATCCCACTGCCGGTACGCGGTGCGATCGCGGTCCACGTTCGTCATGTGGCACTCGCGGCAGCGCGCAACCTCGCGGTGCTCGAAGCGCCCGAAGGAGGCGTAGAGCGGGGTGAGCTCGAAGTCGGCGGCGCCGTTCAGCGCGGCGGGGATCTCGATCACGTGGCAGGGGCGGCAGCCCTCGGGCTCGCGGTAGTACGGCCGGCGCACGGCGCGGATGTGGAGCCTCGAGTCGTACGAGACCATGTGGCGGGCGAGCCCGCTCATCGCCGAGAGATCGTCGATCGCGCCCGGAAACCCGAGCCCCTTGATCATGACGAGCGGATACGCGCCGTTGCCGGCCGGATGCTCCTCGGGCTCGAGGAAGTGGCAGACCTTGCAGCTCACGCCTTCGCTCGCCGCGATCGTGGGCGCGGAGAAGCGCTGGTCGTGCTTCACCGTCAGCGCCACCACCGGATCGTGGCAGTTGTCGCAGTAGCGAACCCCGGCCGCACCGAGGTCACGCTCAACCTCCGCGAGCAGGACCAGGTAGAGCTTGTTCATGCCGGCAAAGCGGTGGCTGGAGATCGCCCAGCGCTCGGCAACCTCGTCGTGGCACGCCTGGCACGGCGACGAGTCCCTCAGGATCGCGGCGTGCTCCGGTGCCAACGGCGCGGGGGCCACCGGAAGCACGCCCGCGGCGCGTACGCGCACCCGCTCGTCGCCAGGTAAATGGTCGAGAGGCGACAGGTTTTTCCGGAGCGACCCAGCGAACAGCACGACGCTCGCGACGCTCAGCGTCACGACGAACGAGACCCCGAGCCGGCCAGGACGCCTGGCAAATCGCCATCCGGGAGTGGCGAAATGCAAGATGACGAGCGGCATCAAGGCCATCGCCACCGGACCGTGCACGAAGTACTTGTCGTTGGCGAACTTGAAGTCCGCGAGCACGAGCGCGAACCCTGTGTGCAGCATCAGCCAGCTCGCCACCAGCGCGCCCACACCGGTCCACACCGACACCCAGCTCTCCCCCGGGTCGAGCGGCGTGAAGAGCCGCAGCGGCGGCAGGGTTCGACCGAAGACGCGCCGCCCCTTGCGCAGCCACAGGTAGATCGCGAGCTCGAGGACCGCGAAGCGCGGGAACAGCGGGTTGTGCCAGGGCGATACGAACGGCGGCCCGATGCCGCCCAGGAACGTGATCGGGAGCAGGAGCGCCACCACCATCCACGCCCGGTACCGGCCCAGTATCTGCAGTAAGTGCCGAATCACCGCGACGTAGTAGAGCGGCAACAACGCGAGCCCGAGCACCAGGTGCACGATCACGCAGCGGAAGTAGAAGCGGTCGTATACGGGATCGACCACCAGCGGCAGGCCGGTGAGCGCCACGATGGCGAAGGCGCTCGCGAGGGCCAGGATCGTTGCTCGGGATCTCATCTCGCCGTCCACACGCGCGAAGCGCGCCATCCTCGCCCGAGGCAGCGCGGGGGGTCCAGCCCGCGGCGGCGCCTGGCCTCGTTCGGTCGTCGCCCGACCGCGGCCCCCGCCGCGAGGCGAAGCCTCCGTTTCCTCGGCGCCGCCTCGGCGCCAGGGCGTGAACGCCCGCGCCCGTGAGCGAGGGCGTGACCGTCCCCCGCCGATCGGCGTTCGCCGCGGCGACGAAGGCGGGTGTCCGCGACCTACCGCGCCGGCTGTGGGCGAGTGCCAAGACCCACGTCTTCGGCCTCGGGCTCCTCGACGCGGTCTACTTCGTCACGCTCTTCACCTTCGGCTCGTACTTCTTGATCGACACGCCGCTCAACTTCCTGCTCTTCGCCTTCTACTTCTGGCTGGTGACCTCGGAGCGGCCGGGGCGCCGCCGCTTCGCGCTGTTCGTGATGCTCGCGGTGACCGCGATGCTCGCGCTGTCCGGCCTGCTGATCCCGTGGCTGCCGCGCAACAGCCCGCCCAGCGTCTACCTTCGGATCGTCCACCAGACCGCGGCCCGCTACGCGATCCTGATCGTGATGCCGTACCTGATCCGGCACCTGCGCACTCCACTCGACCACCTCCCCGCGAGCTACCGCTGGTCGACGCGCGTCGGCTGGCTGCTGACCAAGGTCTCGATCTGGCTCGCCGCCATCCCCGCGGTGCTCACCATCCGCGGCCAGCTCACCAGCATCCACACCACGTTGCTCGCGTTCGCGGCGCCGTTCCTCGCCTACCACGTGCTCGCGCCGTTCGTGCGCCGGCGCGCCGCGCTGCGGGACGGCCAGGCCGACCCTGGCCTCGCGATCGAGCCGTTCTCGGTCTATGCGGTAGGCACGCCGCGCATCGTTGTCGGAGCGCTCGCGGTGGCGGCTGCGGTGGTGGCCGCCGCGGCGTGGTTCCGCCTGCCGGCGAGCTGGGCGACCTACGACGTGCCCGAGTTCATGGTGCGGGTCGCGAAGGCGTCGTTCGAGCCGAGCCCGGCCTTCACGGCGCGCGGTGCCGGCTACCAGCCCGCCCTCCTCGGCGAGTCGAACGGCTGCGGTCAGGGCCCTTGCCACCCCGCAGTGTTCGATGAGTGGCGGCGCTCGAGCCACCACCAGCGCGCGACCGGCGAGCGCTACCGCGCCGCATCCGAGCGCGTCACGCGCTCCGCCGGGCTCGCCGCCACACGGCTGTGCGCAGGCTGCCACGATCCGATCGCGCTCTTCTCGGGCTCGATCGCGCCGGGCGCAGCGCTCGCGACCCCCGAGTCGCTACGCGAGGGGATCTCGTGCCTGGTGTGCCACGGACTCTCCCCTGCCGGTTCCCACGCAGCCAACGGCTCGAACCGATTTCGCTTCCCCGACCTCTACTTCGTCGGTCCGGTCACGTTGCCGACCCTGGTTGGCGGGTGGCGCGAGCACCGTCGCGAGCTCCACGCGCCCGGCATGGCGGACGACCGGGTGTGTGTCGGCTGCCATCGGTTCGCGCCGCTCGAGGCCTCGCTCGCGAGCGAGCCGGCACTCGCGGGCTGGCTCGCCTGGGAGGCCCACGCCCAGCCCCGCATGCGCGGGGACTGCCGCGGCGAGCAGGGCTGCGTCGGCTGCCACATGCCGCGCTTCGGCCCGCGCGAGAAGCCGTGGGGCGGGAACCTTCCCTTCCACCACTTCGACCTCGACGGCATGAGCAGCGGCGTCTACGTCCGCCCCGCGCACCAGGACGAGGGCTGATCCCGTGGACGCGCCACGGGATCCTCGCGAGCCGCCACTCGCGAGCGAGGACGGTGCGCCGCCCGTTGGCGGGCGACGGGTCACCGCCTACGCGCTGCTCTTCACGGTCGTGCTGGCCTCCGGGTTCCTGAACGAGGGCGTCGCCGCCGACTCGACCTTCTACCACCTCAATCTCGCGCTCCATCCGCTCCTCGGCGGCCTCGCCACGGTGACGATCATCGCCACCTTGTTTCGGCGGATCCGCGAGCAGGTTCCGACGTTCGGCCCGATCCACCTCGCGAGCCTCGTCGGGATGTGTTTCGTGGCGCTGTTGCGCTCATTCACGATGGCGCACCTGCCGGAGCAGTCGAGCAACATCATGACCGCGATCCTGAGTCCGCTCCTGATCGCGGCCACGATCTACTTCTTCGTGCGCACGGTGCCGCTGCTGACGCGCCTTTCGGGCACACGCAATGGCTGGGCGCATCTCGCGCTGCTCAGCCTGTGGATGCTCGCGCTGCTACTGGGCGTGCTGATGGCCAGCAACGCCCTCGCCGGTCGGGTGCCGGCGTGGATGTTCCCGTTCCACGCCGCCCTCGGCTACGCGGCCGCGGGCGTCGGCACGTGGGTGCTCCTCAAGCCGGCGTGGCGGCGGCTACGCGCGTCCGGCTTGCTCCTCGGCGTGGGCGCGGGATTGCTGCTCTTCTTCGCCACCCGGCTGGTGGTGGACGAGGTGGCGTGGCTCCCGTGACGCCGCGCGCGCAGCGCCCGTGACCGTTCACCTCTCGGTCTTCCCGTCTTCGGCGCGCGAGTCGGGCGATCGCGACGCGACACCGTTCGCGATGGACGCGAGCTGGATCGAGATCACCGAGAGCTGCCTCGGCTCGCAGTGCCACGCCGACCTCGAAGACGGCTTTCGCCACTCGCTGCACAACATCTCCTATCGCCCCGAGCACATGCACCGGGTGCTCGACCTGCTCGCGAGCGAGCTGGGGAGCGCCGAGACCGCGATGTGCGCTGGCTGCCACATTCCAGGGTCGCTCTTCACGGGCGGGCCACCGGCGGCGGCCTACCGCGAGCGCACCAACCTGCCCTGCGTATTCTGCCACTCGGTGACCGCCGCGGCCGTCGACGACCACCAGCGCTCGCGCTACACGCTGTCACCCAAGCCCGCGGCGCTCGCGCCATACCGGGGCGCCGAGCTCGCGGGCGGCAAGCTGCCGGCCTGGCGACGGATGGCGATCCAGCTCAACACCCAGGCCCACGGCAAGGCGTTCACGCCGTCGATCCTCGCCGAGGACGCCTTCTGCCTCGCCTGCCACCACACCCAGGTCCTCCCCGAGGGACCGCCCGCTGCGTCCGTCGAAGCCAAGGCCGACGCGAGAGGTGGCGAGGCGAGCGACGCACCAGCGCCGCTGCGCTGCGTCGCGTGCCACCTGCCGCCCTTTCAGTCCCTCGAGTCCGAGCAGGCGAAGCACGATCACTTCTTCCCCGGCTCGAACGCCACGATCCCGGCTCTCCTCGGCCTCGAGGGACCGCGCCGCTTCACCGAGCGCTGGATGCAGAGCGAGCTCCTGGTGCGGACGTTCGAGGATCTCTACAAGAAACGCGACTCGGTGCGCCGCCTGGGCGACGAGCGCAAGGACGCCTTCTTCTATGCCGATCTGGCGGCCTCCTTCGACGCGCCACCGCGCGCCGGCGAGCCGGCGGTGCTAACAGTCGAGACCCGCAATCTCGGCATGGGACACCCCTTCCCGGCCTCGTCGCTCGGCCTCGCGGAGGCGTGGCTCGAGGTGCGCGTCACCGACGCCACGGGGCACATCGTTTTCTCGAGCGGTGGACTCGACGAGCGACAGCGCATCCTTCCCGACAGCCACACCCTTGGTGGGCGCCTCCTCGACTCCGCGGGAACCCCGATCGACCGCTACAGGGTGTGGGCGGCCGCGCACGAGGTGATCGACCGCCAGATCCCCTACCCAGGCTCGGTCCGAGACACGTTCGAGGTCACCGTCCCACCCGACGCCGAGCGCCACCTCAACGTCGACGCGGTTTGGCGCTACCGCAAGCTCGGGCAGGCGTTCTGGGAGTGGGCCTACCCGGAGCGAAGCGAGATCCCGAGCTCCGAGGTGGTCCGCACGTTCGCGCAGTTCCCGCTCGGCTGAGTCGATCGACGATCCCGGCCGAGAGGCGGACCGGGCGGGCCGGGCGATCCCCGCTTCGTCTCGACGGTGAGCTGACTCGCTCAGCTGCCGAAGCCACCCGTCACATGAGCCCCAGCGTCGCCGAGCAGATCGCCCACTGGGCGCGGATCGGACGCGCGCTCGAGCACGCCGCCGACGTCTCGATCCCGGAGATCCAGGCGGTCCTCGAGGGCGCCCCAGCTGCGACGGGCTGCCGCTCAAAGAGCAGGCGGTCGTGCGCGCCACGTGGGGCGTACGGATGGACGCGCCCCGCGAGAGCGCCCGGAGGGTGTTCTCCCATCCGTCCAAGCTCGCGCTCATCGAGGACGCGCGCAGTCACGGCTACCTCGTGACGCTGCACGTGGTGCTGGTGCCAGTGGAGCTCAGTGCGCTGCGCGTCGGTCCGCGCTTCCGCCACGGCGGCCACTCGGGCCCCGAGCGCAAGGTGCGCGAGCGCTTCGAGCGACTCTGGAAGCTGGTGGCCACGGCAGTCGCGCGCGCCGACCTCGCGATCGTCTGCGACGACACCAGCGCCCGCCCCCCGTTCCGCGAGGTCGCCCGCTTCGAGACCGGCCGTGTCCTCTATCCCCCCGAGTGGCCCGCGTGGTCGCCGCTCGGGGCGTGAGGCGGAGCGGGCCGCCGCTCGACCGCGCTCGATTCCGCCGCGTTCCGCCTCTCGACCGCGGTCGCCGCGGCGCTCGCGAGCGCGACCCCCGCGAGGACCACGAGCGCGACGAGCGGCAGCACACCGTGGCGCCAGTCGAGCCCGGGCTCGAGGACGGCGCGCTCGGGGCGGTCGGGGTCGTAGGCCACCTCGACGGTGCTGCCGACCGGGTGGATCTGGACCGTGCGGAGCGCGTCCTCGCGGCTCGGTGTGACGTTGCCTCCGATTCGCACCTGGTCGGACACGAAGCGTACGCCGCCGACGGGGTACTCGAACCACATCGAGACCACGGTGCCGCCGCTCACGCCGTAGCTGGCCGAGTGAATCACCGTCGCGGTCGTGCGCGGCCACTTGGCGCTCGCCCACGCCTGCTCGGCGTCGTGGATCCCCCAGGCGAGCGTGCCGAGACCGGCTAGGCCGACGATCCTCCGCGTGCTGCGAGCCCGGCTCGCCGCACCCCTGGTGCGCCCCACCCGCTCGGCGCGGCTCGGCACGGCGGCGGCGATCACCATCGCGAGGCCCGCCGCGGGCCACACGAGTCCGTCGAGGTCGACGCCGGGTGCCAGCACCGCGAGACCCGGGCGCGCCGGCGAATACGCCACCCGCTCGCGAGCGCCCGCGGGGAAGCGCCCCACCCAGTGCTCCGCCTCCCACGACGCGAGGCGCGGCAGGAACCAAAAACGAATGCGCTCGGAGGTGTAGCCCTGTCCCTCGACGCCGTAGCGAAAGCGGACCTCGGGATCGACATGGCGCGGGCGCGACACCACCTGCGACGACTCGATCGTCGCCTCGGTGGTCGGCCAGCCACGACTCGCGAGACCGAGCGCGGTCGCCGTCCCGCCCAGCGCGAGCAGCACCGCGCCCACCGCGAGCAGCACCAAATCCGCGTGCGTCCTCGGTAGCCGCATGGGATCGGAATAGCAGGCCTCGGCGAGACCCGCCACCGGTGGCGAAGCAGGTCGACGCCGTACCCGGGTCAGGGCGGCGCGAGGCGCCGCACCGCCTCCGGCGGTTCGCACCGCCGGCGTCGCCGGTCAGCTAGCCGCGTGGTCGTCGGTGCGCGTGACGTGGAACGTGATGGGCTCGCCGTCGTGCGGTGTGAGTGCCCAGCGCCGATCGTGGAACTCCGCCACTCCCGGCCGATACGCCACCGAGATCACGCCCGAGTTGGGCAGCCGCTCGCGCAGCAGGTCGTAGTAGCGCTTCTCCTTGACCTCGTCGAGGGCGTTGGTGGCCTGGTCGAGGAAGATCCAGTCGGGCTCGTGGACCAGCACCCGCGCCAGCGCCAGCCACTGCTGCTCGTAGGGTGTGAGGAACTGGTCCCACTGCTTGACCTCGTCGAGGCGCCCGGCGAGGTGGTCGAGCCCTGCCAGCCGCAGCAGGTCACGGATCTCCTCGTCCGAGAACGGGCCGTCGGAGTCCGGGTGACCCATCACCGCGCGCAGCGACCCGATCGGCAGGTAGGGATGCTGCGAGACGAAGTGCAGCCGCGCGTGGGTCGGCACCTCGATGGTGCCCGAGCCGAAGGGCCACAGGCCCGCGATCGCGCGCAGCAGCGTGGTCTTGCCGACGCCGGAGGGGCCCGAGATCGCGACGCGCTCGCCCGGCGCGAGGATCGCGCTCGCGCCCGCGATCAGCACCCGCCCGCCAGGCGCCTCGACGCGTAGGTCGTTGAGCCTGAGCTCCGGCTTGCGGCTCAGCTCGACGCGGATGCGGTGGCCGATGGCGAGCTCGAGCTCGGTCTTGTCCATCAGCTCGGCGAACATCGAGAGCCGCTCGATGCTGGCACGCCAGCGCGCGATCTCCTGGTAGGCGTTGACGAACCAGATGAGCGCGCCCGACACCTGCCCGTAGGCGAAGCGCACCTGCACCACCGTGCCGATGGTGAGCGTGCCCGCGAAGAAGGCCGGCGCGCTGACGAGGATCGGGATGAGGCCGTTCAGCAGTCCCACGCTCGAGGTGAGGAGCTGGAGATTGCGCTGCGCGCGGATCAGCTCGAGCCAGTTGTCGAGCACGGCGCGAAAGCGCACCATCGCGCTGCGCCGCTCGAAGTCCTCGCCACGCGAGAACGACACACCCTCGATGTTGTCGCGGAAGCGCACCAGCGTGTAGCGGAAGTCCGCCTCGTAGCGCAGCCGATCGAAGTTGATGGGGACCAGCTTGCGCCCCCGTCAGGTGGGTGAGCCACATCGCGAAGAGCGCGTAGCCGATCGCCACCCACATCATGAAGCCGGGGATGTGGTACTCGTGACCGTGGATGCGCAGCGGCCAGTCGCGCGAGAGCCCCACAAGAGCCCGCCGAACGAGAGCAGCGTCGCGACCGCCGAGAGCAGGCTCAGCGATAGCCCCAGGGCGCTCGCCACGAAGCCGCGGATGTCTTCGGCGATGCGCTGGTCCGGGTTGTCCATCTCGCCGCGGTGCAGCTCGGCCTGCGAATAGGCTTGCCGGCTCATCCATCGGCCGACGTAGTGGGCGGTGACGTTCTGGCGCCAGCGCACCTCGAGGAACTGGCGGACGTAGAGGCGGAACGTGGAGACGAGCAGGAACGCGAACGACACGCCCACGAAGAGCACGACCGCCTGCACGAAGGCACTCGACGAGCGGATCTGGAACGAGTCGAGGATCCTTCCCTCGGCGGCCGCGATCCACACGCTGCCGTAGACCGAGCCGAGCTCCATCGCCGCGGCCAGGCCGAGCATGAGTGTGCCCCACGTCGCCTCCGGTGAGCTCCAGAAGATCAGCAGCAACCGCCACAGCTTCTGCGCGAAGTGGCGGTCCAGCCTGCTGCGCTCGAGGGCGTTCCACATTGACGGATCCCTGGCTCGGCCGCCGAGACGGCGCGATTGCTCGCGCACGCTCGACTCCGGCGCGCAGGTATACGGCGGTTCGCGTTCTCTCGCCAGAGCGATCCGCGTCGGGAATCACCCGGCGCGGGGTGCGATGCGCTGCGCGAGAGTCCTTACCCTGGTTTTCGGCACTCCCTGGGATTTCCGGAGCAGGGAGCGGTGGATGCGTCACGGTGCCACGAAAGGCCTCCGTGAGGGGCCGGTCGCGGCGCGACCGCACGAGCGAAGCGAGTGACTCGGGGGTGGCTCGGCCGGGATTCACTCCCGGCGGGTGGGGGCCTGGAACCGCCCCTCGCTGGACTCCAGCGCCAGGATCGCAGCTCCGTAGGCACCCATGAGCTGGGGATCCTCGGGCACCACCACGGGTTCGCCGGCGAGCTCGCCGAGCAGCTCCCGGACCGCCACGTTGCGAGCCACGCCGCCCGACAGCATGAGCGGCCGCTCGAGGCCAACCCCCCGCACCATCGCGCCGATCCGTCCGATCAGCGAGCGGTGCAAGCCCTTCAGGATCGAGCCCAGCTCGGCGCCGTGGGCGATGAGCGAGATGATCTCGCTCTCCGCGAACACCGTGCAGGTGCTGCTGATCGCCTCCTCGCCGCGGGCCCCGATGGCGCGCGGGCCGAGCTCGTCGAGCGGCACGCCGAGGCGGCTCGCGGTGTTCTCGAGGAAGCGCCCGGTGCCGGCCGCGCACTTGTCGTTCATGAGAAAATCGACGGCGCGCCCGTCCGCGCCGACCCGGATCACCTTCGAGTCCTGACCGCCGATGTCGACGAGCGTGCCGGGAGTTCCGAGTGCCGCGAACACGCCGCGCGCGTGGCACGTGATCTCGGTCACCTGGCGAGTCACCTCCTTGACCAGCTTGCGGCCGTAGCCGGTCGCCACCGATGGCACCCCCACACCCGCGCCCGCCCGCGCGCGCAGCTCGTCGAGGAGCCGCGCCACCTGGTCCTCGACGCGCGGGTGCGCGGCCTCGATCGCGTGCGCGACGATCGCGCCGCCGCCGTCCACCGCCACCAGCTTGGTGGTGGTCGAGCCCGCGTCGATGCCGATCCCCGCGACCGCGCTCACCCGCGTCCCTCCATCATCTCCACGAACGCCTCGAGGCGCGCGTTGCCCTGCTCGTCGGCCCACGCCCGTGGGTCCGAGTGGTCGGCCTCGAGCAAGAGCGCCGGCAGCCCGAGCTCGCGCGCGAGCAGCTCGCGCTCGTCGATCTGGCCCAGCGAATACGGCTTGCACGAGCGGTCCGAGTGCAAGATCACGCCGTCGAGCCCGAACTCCTTCACCATGCGCCGCATCACCCGCAGCTTGTCGGCGGGCGAGCGGTTGAGGATCGGGTGCAGGTAGACCTTCGCCATCGAGTCGAGCGGCTTCGCGGGATCGATGAGCGGTGCGAGCTCGCCCCACGCGTAGGTGTAGGTGGACACCACCACGTTCACGCCGTGTTGGGCCAAGAGCTTCGAGAACCCGCCGATCCTGTACCAGATCGGCAGGTTGTCCCACAGCACCCGGTAGCGCTCGTCCTTCACCGCGCCGACACCCTGGGCGACGCGCGCGTCGAGCTCCTTCAGCATGCGGCGGTAGTACTCCACCGTGACCGCGTCGCCGCGCAGGTCGACGATCGGCCCCATGTGGATGAAGCCGTCGAACGCGGTCATGGGCGCGGGGCGGTTCTGCGAGCGGTTCAGGACCTCGAGCCACAGATCCGCTGCGTCGCGGGCGTGCTGGAGCACGCTCTCGAAGCGCTCCTCGTCGAGGGCCTTCCCCGCGACCTTCTCGGCGACCGGGATGATCCCCTCGATCTGCCGCTTCACGTATTCGATCTGGTGCGGCTGCGCCTCGCCGTAGAGGAACGGCGTGTCGATCAGCACCAGCGGCACGCCGAACAGGTCGGCGAGGTTGCGGTACCAGTAGAGGACCGTCTGGCAGATGTTGGTGCAGCACAAGAGCAGGTCCGGGCGAGGCAACCGGCCCACCGGCGTCTTGCCGGAGAGCACGGTGCCGAGGTCGGTGCGCGCGTAGGAGCACAGGTCACGCGAGAAGCCAGCGTTCTCCGCCTCGGTGGCGATCTCCTCGGTCTTGCGCCGGACGCCGCAGAGCGCCGCGTGGTTCTCCGGATAGACCAGGAAGAAGCCGAACGCCTTGAGGATCTCGGCGGGGGCGCCGCTCGTCACCCACGCCACCTTCTTGACGCCACTGGCGTAGCGCCCCTCGAGGTAATGGCGCGTCATCAGCTCCTTCATCTGAGCCACGCACACCAGGGGCGGTGACAGCACGTCGGTCGGCTTCGGTTCGTAGGCGCGGATGGCCTGCTCGTCCCGCCAGCGCTGGAGGCGCAGCGCTGGCTTGCCGAGGATCTCGTAGCCGAAGAGGTGCTTCAGATAGGTGGACTCGCGGAACGCGGTGGAGGGCTTGCTCGCGGCACCCTCCCGGGAGGGGCGCGCTGCGCCGGCGGCGGCCGGCTGCGCCGGCGCGATGGGGAGGCTCGCGGGGCGGGTGGTGCTCATTGGAGCGTCTCCACGAACGCCTCGATCCTCGTCACGGCCTGCTGGCCGAGGGTCGAGACCAGCTCGTGCTCGATGTGCGTCATCGGAAAGCCCGCCTCACCCAGATAGTGGCGGAGCCGCGGCAGATCGAAGAGCTCGGGCTCACAGAACTTGACGCCGTAGACGAGCATCCCGCGCGCCCCGGTCGAGGTCATGCGCAAGATCAGTTCCTCGGCGCGCTCCGCGAGCGGCGTGCCGCGGGTTGGATCGGCGGGGGCGTCGAGGATCGAGGCGGCGAGGCGCTCGAGCGCGCTGCCGCGCTCGGGGATCTCGTAGACGCGCCGGAACCCACACGCGAGGTCGTCGGCGACCACTGCCGCGCCCGCGGCGTGGATCGCGTCGAAGAGCGACATCGGCTCCGGCACGATCCCCGACAGCAGGATCGGTACGCCGTCCGCGGCGCGCGGCGCACCGCGCTGCACCGCGCTCGCGATGCGGATGAAGTCCTCGGACGGCAGGTACTCGCGGGAGCGCACCAGCGTGTAGAACTCGCGATCGCCGAGTGCCAGCCGCGGCCGGTCGCGGTAGAGCTCGGCGAGCGCCGTGGTGGCGGCAGTCTCGGTGGCGAGCGCCTCGGTCCACTCCCCCTCGCTCGGCCGCTTGCCTGCCAGCTCTTCCAGATCACGCCCGAGGCGCGCCAACTCGTCGACGTAGTAAAGCCGGTCGGCCTCGCGACGCTCGCGCGGGTGGTAAAGCGTGAGCACGCGCTGGCGGGGATGGACGAAGTCGTGGAGCACCGCCGCCATCCCCTGCAGCGCGTCGCAGGTGTGCGGCACGAGAATGCCCTCGGCGACGTCCGCTCCACCCGAGAGCAGGAACGACGTGGCCTTCACGACGATGTCGCAGGTGTAGGCCTGGAAATGACGCGCGCCCTGGGCGACCGGCGCGTCGGGAGGCCCCCACAGCTCGATCGGGTGGAAGCCGTACGCGCGCAGCAATGCTCGCGGGTAGTGGATCGGCATCACCGCGAGGAGGCGCTTGCCCTGGCTCTTGACCCGCGCGATTACCTCGGCTCGGCTCGGTAACACCTCCGGCAAGGACATGTGCTCCCCCCTTCGTCGGCGCAAACGGGACTCGTCAATCAAGAGCCGTGCCCGCCGCACGGGCGCCGCGGGCGGTGGGTCGAGATGCGCACGAGCCGCGGAAAGCGAGGTGCGCTCGGCCCGTTTCGGATCGCGCCGCAGCCGGCCCAGGCACCACCCGGTGACGACGCGCCACCACGGATCTGGCGGCCGCTACCAGCTCGTGACGAGCTCGCCGCGCCCCACCACGGCTCGTGCGACCGCTTTCCGCGAGGCCCCGGGACGGTGCTACATGAAGACCACGCGCGGGAGGTGAGGCGATGGACCTCGGGTGGCTGTGGGAGGTCGAGTCGGGCGACGGCGAGCGCCGCCGCCGCGCGGTCGCGATGACCCTCGCGGGCACCGCCGACGTGCGGTTCCCGGCGCGCTGCCCCGCGTGTGAGCGACCGCCGAGCATGATCGTCGAGGTGCTCTACGAGGCGAGCGTGCGCGGCAACCTGCGCCGCCTCGCGGTGCCGTTCTGCGCGCCGTGCGCCGAGCGCGTGCTGCGGCGCTTTCGCCGCGTCTCGCTGGCGGTGCTCGCGAGCTTGGTGGTGGTGTTCGGGGCGATGGCGGTGTCGAGCGCCGCGCTGCAAGCGCTCGCGAACCGACCCGATGCGAGCTTCGCCGCGCTCCACGGCGCGCGGCTCGCCCCCGCGCTCGTCGCACCACTCGCGCTGCGCTGGATCTGGCTCGCGTTCCGCAAGCGGTGGTTCGTGGGCGTGCGCATCACCAGCGCCGATCCGGCGGGGACGCGAGTCGATCTCGCGATCGACGACGCCGCGTACGCCGCGGAGCTCGCGCGCCTGAACGCGAGCGTGGCTCGCGCCGGCTGCTGAGCGGCGCCCGCGCATCGGCGCGCACGTCGGCTCCGCGACGCTCGCAGGGCATCCCCGGAATCGCGACCGGTCGCCGTCGTGCGAGGGAAGGTTGTGTGCGAGGCAAGGCGCGGTGCCACCTCGCGCCACCCTTGTGCCGCAAATTCGAATCCCGCTACGGTTGAGGGATGACGGCCACCCCACCAGGCGGAGCTGTCGAGCCGGTGGCGGGCGCCGCGCGCCCCCCCGCCCCCCGCTCGCCGAGTCCGACCAGTCCGATCCCGCGCTGGCGTTCGCTGCTCTACCAGAAGATCCCGGCGTTCGACTCGCTCCGCAGCTACGGCATCGGCCACGCCCGCGCCGACGTCATCGCGGGGCTCACCGTCGCGACCGTCGCGGTGCCGCAGGCCATGGCGTACGCGATCGTCGCCGGCATCCCGCCCGAATACGGGCTCTACACCGCGATCGTGATGACCGCGGTCGGCGCCGTGCTCGACTCCTCAAAGCAGCTCATCAACGGCCCCACCAACGCCATCTCCATCGCCGTGCTCAGCGCGATCGGCATCCTCCCGCCGAGCAGCGCCTGCAGGCCGCGATCCTGCTCGCCTTCCTGGTGGGCTCGGTACAGATCGGCATCACGCTCTTCAAGCTCGGCGACCTCACCCGCTACATCTCGCACTCGGTGATCCTGGGCTTCACCGTCGGCGCGAGCCTGCTCCTGGTCCTCGACCAGCTCAAGAATCTCCTCGGCCTCCAGGGCATGGGCGGCGTCCACGACGCCTTCCTCGTGCGCTTCTGGTACACGCTGACGCAAGGGGGTTCGGTGCACGCCCTCACCCTCGCGGTGGGGCTCGGCTCGATCGCAGGAGTGGTGGCGCTGCGCACCTTCAAGAACTGGATCCGCATGCCGCTGCTGCCGGACCTGCTCCTCACGGTGGTCGCGGCCGCCGCGGCGAGCGCCTACTTCGGCTTCGACGACCTCGGCGTGAAGGTGGTCGGCGAGATCCCGCGCAAGCTACCGTCGTTCGCGTGGCCACCCCTCGACACGCCGCTGGTGCGCACGCTCTCGACCAGCGCGCTCGCGATCGCCACCCTCGGGCTCCTCGAGGCGATCTCGATGGCCAAGGCCATCGCCGCCCAGACCCGCCAGAAGCTCGACATCAACCAGCAGTGCCTGAGCGAAGGGCTCGCCAACCTCACCGGCTCGTTCTTCCAGTGCTTCCCCGGCTCGGGCTCGCTCACGCGCTCGGCGATCAACCAGCAGGCGGGCGGCAAGACCCAGTGGTCGGGCGTGATCTCGGCGGCGGCTGTGGCGGCGATCGTGCTCGCGTTCGCGCCCTACGCGCGCTACATCCCGCGCGCCTCGATGGCCGGGATCCTGGTGGTCTCGTCGTGGCGCATGGTCGACTGGCCCGCCTTGCGCTACCACGTGCGAGCGAGCCGCTTCGACGCGGCGATCGTGGCGGTCACGGCGCTGGCCGCGGTCGGCATCAGCGTCGAGTTCTGCGTGCTGATCGGCGTCTTCATGTCGTTCCTGCTCGCGGTCCCGCGCGCCGGGCAGATGCTGCTCACCGAGTTCGTGGTGACCCCAGAGGGCGTGATCCACGAGCGCCTCGAGGGCGAGCCGGTGTGTGGACGCATCCTGATCTTCGGCCTGGAGGGCGAGATGTTCTTCGGCTCCTCGACCGACCTCGAGCGCCATCTCGAGAGCGTCGAGGAGCGGATCGGCCCGGAGACCAAGGTGGTGGTGATCCGGGTCAAGCGCGTGCGCAGCCCCGACGCCGTCGGAATCCATCTCCTCGACGAGCACCTGAAGCGCATCGAGCACATGGGCGTCCACGTGGTACTCGTGGGCGTGCGCAAGGACCTCGAGGAGGCCCTGGACAGGACCGGCATCACCGCGCGCCTCAACCCGAGCCACATCTTCCGCGAGCAGCCGATCCGCCACACCAGCACCCAGAAGGGCGTACAGTTCGCGTACGAGCTGATCGACGAGCCATGTGAGGACTGCCCGCGCCGCGATCCCGGGGTCCGCTCGAAGCAGTTCCGCTACAGCGTGTGAGCGCATGCCACCGCTTCCTCCCGCTCGCCGACGCGTGCTGATCGCGGGAGCCGCCGGGCGCGACTTCCACGACTTCAACGTGGTGTTCCGCGGCGACCCGTCGGTGAACGTGGTGGCCTTCACCGCGGCGCAGATCCCCGGCATCGCCGGGCGCCGTTACCCGGCGAGTCTCGCCGGCACGCTCTACCCGGATGGCATCCCGATCGCCGACGAACGCGAGCTCGAGGGACTGTGCGCGCGGCTGGCCGTCGACGAGGTGGTATTCGCCTACAGCGACGTGAGCCACGCCGAGGTCATGCACCTGGCCTCGCGAGCTCTCGCCACGGGCGCCGACTTCACGCTCCTCGGTCCGCGCCGCACCCAGCTCCGGAGCCACCTCCCGGTGATCGCGGTGAGCGCGGTGCGCACCGGCTGCGGCAAATCGCCAGACCGCGCGCTGGCTGGGACACCGGCTGCGCGAGCGCGGGCTGGCGGTGGCGGTGCTGCGCCACCCGATGCCCTACGGCGAGCTCGCCAGCGAGGCCGTGCAGCGCTTCGCGAGCGCCGCCGACCTCGACGCCGCCCGCTGCACGCTCGAGGAGCGGGAGGAATACGAGCCGCACCTCGAGGACGGGCTGGTGGTGTTCGCGGGAGTCGACTACGCGGCGATCCTCGCCGCTGCCGAGTCCCAGGCCCAGGTGATCGTGTGGGACGGCGGCAACAACGACTTCCCGCTCGTGGTCCCGGACCTCCACCTGGTGCTCGCCGACGCGCTGCGACCCGACCAGGCCGACACCCACCATCCCGGCGAGGCGGTGGCGCGGATGGCGGACGTGCTCGTGATCGCCAAGTGCGACGCCGCCCTGCCCGCGGGAGTGGCGCGCCTCGAAACACGGCTCGCGGCCCTCAACCCACGCGCGGTGCTCGTGCGGGCGGCCTCGCCGGTGCGCCTCGCCGACCCGGACGCGGTGCGCGGGCGTCGGGTGCTGGTGGTCGAGGATGGGCCTACTCTCACCCACGGCGGTGCGAGCTTCGGAGCCGGCTACGTGGCGGCGACGGCCGGCGGGGCCGCCGAGATCGTCGACCCGCGCGAGTCGGCGCCCGAGGCACTCCGCGAGCTGTTCGTGCGGTATCCGCACATCGGACCGGTGCTGCCGGCGGTCGGCTACGACGCGGCCCAAGTGGCCGCGCTCGAGGCCACGATCGCGGCCTCGAGCGCCGAGGTCGTGGTGTCGGGCACGCCCGTCGATCTGGCGCGCCGCGTGCAAGTTCCACAGCCCATCGTTCGCGTACGATACGAATACGCCGACGCCGGCGAGCCCACCCTCGGTCAGGTCGTCGACGCCTTCCTCGCCCGCATCGCATCCCGGCTCTCGCACACTCCCGGCAAGCCACCGTGCTGAAAGACCTGCTCACCACCGCCGATCTCACCCCGGCGGATCTTGCCTACGTCCTCGACCTCGCGGCGGCCTTCAAGGCCGCGCCGCGGCGCTCGTCGACGCTCGAGCGCGAGACCGTGGTGCTCTACTTCAACAAGGCCTCGACCCGCACCCGCGTTTCGTTCGAGACCGCGGTGGCGCGCCTCGGCGGGACCCCGATCATGGTTGGGCCGAGCGATCTCCAGCTCGGTCGCGGCGAGACCATCGAGGACACCGCGCGGGTGGTGAGCCGCTACGCGCGCGCGTTCGTGATCCGCACCTTCGCAGACGACGACGTGCGCCGCTTCGCGGCGGCAGCTTCGATCCCGGTGGTGAACGCCCTGACCGACCTCCACCATCCGTGCCAGAGCCTCGCGGATCTGCTCACGCTGCGCGAGCGCCTCGGGCCGCTCGTCGGACGGCGTGTGGCCTACGTGGGGGCCGGGAACAACGTCGCCCATAGCTTGCTCGAGGCCGGGGCGCTCGCCGGGCTCGAGGTGCGGATCGGCACGCCGCGCGACTACGGCCCCGACCCGCGCATCGTGGCGCGAGCGCGGGTCATCGCGGCCACCACCGGCGCACGCATCGTGCTCACTCACGACCCGGGCGAGGCCGTCGCCGGCGTGGACGCGGTCTACACCGACGTGTGGACCTCGATGGGCGACACCGACTCGGAGCGCGAGCTGCGCGCGCGCATCGCCGCGCTGGTGCCGTTCCAGGTGAACGCCGAGCTGCTCGCCTACGCTGCTCCCCACGCGATCTTCCTCCACTGCCTGCCCGACCACCGCGGCGAGGAGGTCACCGCGGACGTGGTCGACGGACCGCGCTCCGTGGTCTTCGACCAGGCCGAGAACCGCCTCCACACCGCGGTCGCGGTGCTCGAGGCGCTCCTCGGCGGCGCGCTGGCGGGGCAGCCCGAGGTACTCCTGTGAGCGCGGCGCGGCGGCGAGTGGCCGCTTGAAGGTCGTCGCGGCGCTCGGCGGCAATGCGCTCGCGCGGCGCGGCGAGCCCCTCTCCGTGAGCACCCAGCGCGCCCACGTCCGCGACGCCGCGCGCGCGCTCGCGCCGATCGCGCGCGAGCATGCGCTGGTTGTGACGCACGGCAACGGCCCGCAAGTGGGGCTGCTCGCGCTGCAGGCGAATGCTGTGTCGGAGTCGCGCGAGTGGCCGCTCGACGTGCTCGACGCCGAGAGCGAAGGGCTGATCGGCTACCTGATCGAGCAGGAGCTCGCCCGCGAGCTACCACAGCGCGAGATCGCGACGCTGCTCACCCAGGTCGAGGTTCACCGCAGCGATCCGGCGTTCCTCACACCCACCAAGCCGATCGGCCCCGGGTACGGGGCCGCCGAGGCCGATCGCCTGACCCAGACCCTCGGCTATCGCTTCGCCCGTGACGGCGAGCGCTGGCGGCGGGTGGTGGCGTCCCCGGAGCCGCGCCGGATCCGCGAGCTCGGCACGATCCGGCTGCTCCTCGACGCGGGCGTGGTGGTGGTGTGTGGTGGCGGCGGCGGCATCCCGGTCACGGTGACCGCGAGCGGCGGCCTCGAGGGGGTCGAGGCGGTGATCGACAAGGACCTGTCCGCGGCGCTCCTCGCCGACGGGCTGCGCGCGGATGCGCTCTTGCTCCTCACCGACGTGGACGCGGTCTATGACGGCTTCGGTACCGACGACCCACGCCCGATCCGCGACGCCACGCCCGAGGAGCTGCGCGCGCGGAGCTACCCGCCCGGCTCGATGGGGCCGAAGGTCGAGGCCGCGTGCCGGTTCGCCGCGGTCACTGGCCGCTTCGCTGCAATCGGCGCCCTCGAGCAAGCTGCGGAGGTCCTCGCCGGAGCCGCCGGCACCCGTGTGTGCCGCCGCCAGGGATTCCGTCGCGAAGCGCCCTGCTGAGAGCCCCGCGCGGCGTTGGCACCTCGGATCCGGGGCCGGCGACGGGGGATGGTGCCCCCGTCGCTACGAGCCCGGATCGTCGTACCGTCGTAGTGCGAGGGCGGTGTCCCCTCCCCGCGAGCCGCTGCTCGGCTCACTGGGGGAATGCGGTCGGTACCGTGTCCTGGTAGCCCTCGCCGTTCAGCGCTTCCATGAACGCCACGAGCTCGTCGACCTCGGTCGCCGAGAGGTTGAGCTTCACCATCCGCGGATCGAGGTGCGGGTTGGGGTTGCCGGCCTTGTTGTAGTGCTCGACGACGTCCTTGAGGGTGGCCACCGAGCCGTCGTGCATGTACGGCGCGTGCTTGGCGACGTCACGGACCGTCGGCGTCTTGAAGGCGCCGGTGTCCTCGGCTTTGCCGCTGATCTTCACGCGACCTTCGTCCTTCATCTTGTTGGCCGCCGCGTCCCAGCCCACCCCGAGATTGTGGAACTGGCTGTCGGTGAAGTTGGGGCCGAGGTGGCAGGTCATGCACAGCGCCTTGCCGAAGAACAGGTTGCTGCCGTTCTTCACCACCTGCGATCGGCGCCTTCCTCGGCAAGCCCGCCTCCTCCACTTGTCCTAGGGGGAGTTGCCGCTCATCCGGGTGCGCTCGTAGTCGGCGATCGCCTTGGCGACCCGCCCTGGTGATGTTCTGGTCGGCCGAACGCCTCCTGGAAGTAGCCGGGATAGCCCTTGACCCCCTTGAGGGTCGCGAGCATCGCCTCGTGGGTGTTGCCCATCTCGATCGGGTTCGCGACCGGACCGAGGGCCTGATCCTCGAGCGACGCGGCGCGGCCGTCCCAGAAGAACACCGGCGCCAGGGTCCACGCCTGGTTCACGAACGACGGCGCCTTGCGGCCGCCCTTCTGGCCGCGGATACCAGTCGAGACCGGCGTGGTCTCCGAGAACGCATTCTCGGGCTTGTGGCAGCTCGCGCACGAAAGAGTGCCGTCGGCCGAGAGGCGCTTGTCGAAGTAGAGCCAGCGACCCAGTCGCACCGTCTCGGGAGTGGGCGGGTTCGGTAGCGCGAGGAGCTTGCCGGTGACGCCGAGGGGCTCGGCCGGTAACGGCTTGACCGGGTTCTGGGCTTCCCAGGGGGCCACGCCGGGGGCCTCCGCGCGCGCGGCCGGAGCCGTCCAGAGTCCGATCGCCGACGCCGCCACGAGCATCGTTACCAGCCACGAAGAGACACGAATCCTCACGAGAGTTGCTCCTTTCCAGGGGACCGGGGTGGGAGAACGACTGCATTCCCCGAGCATCGGGGATCCCCGCAATCCTCAGAAAATAGAGCAACCGCCGTGCCCCGCCCAGGGTGCCCCTACCGGCGGCGCGCTCGCTGCGAGCCGGCGCGGTGGCCTTCGTCTCACGCCGCCGGGCCGGTCACCTCCACGGCGACGGGGACCGGGTAGCCATCCGCGTCGTAGCCGTTCACGGGAGCGCCGTCCGCGGGTCCCGGATGGCTCGGCGAGAACCACGGTGCGACCAGCACGCCGCGGGTGATCGACGTGTCGCCGCGCAGGTAGCGATCCAGGAACTGGCGCGCGTGGTGGCGGACCAGGCGGTGGTGGTCGAGCATGGACGGCTCGATCGGCAGGCCGAGGACGGTGATCCCGAACTCGTCGTCGCACTCGTAGGCCTCGGGGAACCCGCGCGGGTCGGCGAGGCAAACGTGGACGTTGCGCGACGGCACCACGTCGTCCTGGCCGTTGCGCACCCGGTACAGGAAGCGGTCTTTCCCCGGTGACGACGGGTCCGGATCGTCGATGGTCATGTAGGCGTAGGTCTTCTCGGCGGTGGCGGCCGAGTCGGTGAGATCCTTCTCGTCGGCCATCACCGCGACCGGCACCGTCATCTGCCCACCGCTCGAGGTGGCCGTGTCCTTGAGGTTCATGGCGTGGGGCTCGCCGTGGCGCCGGGCGCTACGATGAACGCGGCGCGGATGCGATCGCGGAACGGCACCACGGGGAAGAGCAGGTCGCCGTGGGGGAACGGCAGCGGTCCCGGCGGCGTGGCGGCGACGGCCACCGACGTGATGCCGCCGTCCGAGCCGCCCGAGACCGCGATCCTGCCGAAGTCCGCCGCGAGCAGGCTCGCGAGCGCGCTCTGGTACCGCGGGCGGCCAGGAGTCACCAGGTCCTCGAAGAAGCCCATCACGGCGATCACGCTCTCGACCCGCGCGATCTCCTCGCCTTCCGCGGTCGTGCCGACGTCGCCCGCGAACGCGTCGCGCATCTGGGGGGCGATCACCAGAGTGCCGCGCGCGTGGTCGCCGCCCTCGCCCACCACGGCGTTACTCGCGATCGCGACGCTCGCGTATTCGAGCCCGAGGGCGCTGTACGCCGTGCCGCCGTGGAGCGTGAGCACCACCGGCCGGCCCGCCGACGCCAGCGGATGGAAGTAGACCTCGGCGCGCAGCAGGCCCAGTGGATCGGGCTCGGCGGGGTCGGGGTTGGCCACGTCCGTGCGCGCGGTCCAGTGGCAGGCCTCGGCACCTTCCACGCGTGTCCACGTACACGCGGCGAAGAACGGCACGGCGCCAGGGCCTGGCACGTTCACCGACGGCGCGAGCCCGCAGCCGCACGCGTCCTCGGCGGCGGGCACGATCGACTGCACCGCGCTGACCGTCGTCATGCCGTCGTCGTCGGTAGCGGCCACGGCGAAGCGGACCTCGCGCGAGCGGTAGTCAGCAGGCGGCGCGCCACCGAAGAGCGTGCGGGGATCCACCTCCAGCGACAGGACCTCGGGGCCGGGGCTCGCGAGCTCGTCCGGGGACGAAGCGCTCGTGTCCGGATTACGCCCCACCGCGGCGAGCACGCGAAACGAGAAGGCGGTCGCGTCGTAGGCTCGCTTCCACTCGACGCGCAGCACCGGCGTGCCGTCGCCGCGGTGGAACGAGGTCACCGCAAGGATCCCCTCGAAGTGCGGCGGTTGGCCGTCCGGGCACGCTACCAGCATTGCGAGCCACGCCAGGCCGAGCGTGCGCGCGACGCGACGGCTTCCAGAACCGTGAAAGGACGATGGCTGCGCGCGGCCGACCGCGCCTGCGATCGAAGTCGTGGCCATGACTCACCCCGGCGAGTCGTCTCGATGGGCCGCGTCCCTCGCGGCCCGGGCGGCTCGGATGGCCGTAGAGCAAGGTCGAAGCCGCCCGAGCGTTTCGTCACGCCGATGACGGGCCGAAGGGTGGACCCGTCAAACGCGGCGGGGCCGGGTTTTTCAGCTCGGATCATTCACGGCGCTTTCGCGCGGTTGGGGGTGTGGCGGCGCCGTGACGCTCGTGCACCGGTTGGGGCACCCCCGGGCAGAGACACGCGCGTGCCCGTCAAGCGCTCGACGGCTGGCGAGCCGCGCGCACACGGCGGTTTGCAGCCGCCAACCGAAGTGCTCGAAGCGACCGCGGATGCGGCGCGAACATCACGAGCTCGAGCGCGCCGGGGCGGAGGCGTCGAGCACCTCGCGGATCTTCCGTGCCAGCGCCACCGCCGTATAGGGCTTCTGCAGGAACGGCACTTCGCGCTGCAGCACGCCGCGCCGCACCACCGCGTCGTCGGTGTAGCCGCTGGTGAACAGCACCCGCATCGACGGCCAGCGCGCGAGCGCGGCGTCCGCCAGTTCCCGACCGTCGAGCCCGGGCATCACCACGTCGGTGACGAGGATGTCGAACGAGGTCTTGCGGGTGTCGAGTGCCTCGAGCGCCGTCGCGGAGCCATCCGCGAGCGTCACCGCGTAGCCGAGGCTCTCGAGTCCGCGCGCGGCGAGGCGGCGGACACTCTCGTCGTCCTCCACCAGCAGCACCTCTTCACTGCCCCGCGGGTTCGTCGCGCGTCCCGCGGGATCGCTCACGCCGGCGGTGCAGATTGGGAACCACAGGTGGAAGCGGGTCCCCTGCCCCGGCGCGGACTCGACCTCGACGTGCCCTCCGCTCTGCCGCACGATGCCATGCACCACCGCGAGGCCGAGGCCGGTCCCGCGCCCCGGGCCCTTGGTCGTGAAGAACGGCTCGAACAGCCGCGCCCGGACCTCGCCGCTCATGCCGCAGCCGCTGTCCGCGACCACCAGCTCGACGTAGCGACCCGGCTCGAGCCCGGGCAGTCGAGGGGCGTCCGAGCCATCGCGAGACACCACCCCGTCGAGATGCGTAGCCGTCCGCCCCGCGGCATCGCGTCGCGAGCGTTGACCGCGAGGTTCATCAGCACCTGGACGAGGTGGCCGGGGTCGGCGCGCAGGTAGGCGCCGCTGGCCCCGAGGTGCGTCTCGAACTCGACGTCCTCGCCGAGCAAGCGGCGCAGCATCTTCTCGGTGTCCACCACCACCGCGTCCAGGTCGAGCACGCGCGGCTCGAGCACCTCGCGGCGGCTGAACGCGAGGAGCTGACGGGTCAGCCAGCCGGCACGCTCGCCGGCACGCTGGATGTCGGTGGCGAGTGCCGCGAGGTCGGGCTGTCCGTCGAGATCGAGCAACAGCAGCTCGACGTTCCCGGAGATCACCGTGAGGAGGTTGTTGAAGTCGTGGGCGACGCCGCCCGCGAGCAGTCCGATCGACTCGAGGCGCTGGGTCTGCTGGAGCTGGTCGAGGAGCGCGCGCCGCTCGGTCACGTCCTCCGCCACCCCGCTGACGCGCACCACCGCGCCCGCCGGGTCGCGCACCGGGTACGCGAGCTCGCGCACCCACCGCACCGCTCCGTCGAGCCTGTGGATCCGGTACTCGACGTCGTGGGCCTCACCCGACGCCGCGCTCGACGCCAGCGCCGCGACGCGCTCGCGGTCGTCCGGGTGAACCGCGTCGAGCCACTCCGCGGGGTCCGCGAGGAGGGCGCCGCGGGCCGCCCCACACACTCTCGTACGCGGGGCTCACGTATTCGATGCGGCCGCCACGTGCGTCGCGCAGCCAGAACACCTCGCGGATGCTCTCGACGACCTGCCGCAGACGCTCGTCGGCGGTGCGTAGCTCGTCCTCGGCCGCGCGCCGCGCCGCCGACTCGGCGGCGAAACGCCCGAGCTGGGCGCGCAGCGTGAAGTAGAGCAGCGCCGCCGTGCAGGCGACGAAGAACCAGCCCTTGTAGGTCTGCAGCGCTCGAACCGAGTGCGGGTCGCGGACCAGCAGGTCGACGAGCCAGTCCGAGCCGACGATCCACAGCCCGGCGGCGGCGGCATAGAGCGCGGCGGTTCGCGCCGCGATGCGACGCAGCGAAGGAGTCATCGAGAGCCGATCGCGGGCGAGCCGAGAGCAGAGCCCGCTCAGAGTAACGCCCACCGAAAACGCGGGAAATCCCTGCCCCGTCCCCAGTCCTCTCCGAGTGTGACGAGCCCATCGAGCGGGCGGGCGGGACGGCTCCAGGGCCCTCGTGAGCAGGGGGCCCTCGATGTCGCGGCCACGGCCCAGCGGGGCTCAGCGAGCTCACCGGCGCCGAGGAATCACGAGCGGTCGAGGAGGTCGCGCACTTTGCGTACGAGCACCAACGGCGTGTACGGCTTCTGCAGGAATGCCACCTCGGCGTGGTCCACGCCGTGGCGGATCACGGCGTCGTCGGTGTAGCCGCTGGTGTAGAGCACCTTGAGCGTCGGCTGCTGGGTCCGGAGCCGGTCACTGAGCTCGCGTCCGTCCATGTTCGGCATCACCACATCTGTCACGAGGATGTCGATCGGGAGCCTCGTGGCCGCCAGCACCTCGAGCGCGTGACGCCCATCCACCGCCGTGAGCACGCGGTAGCCGTACGACTTGAGCACGCGCTCGCCGAGCCGCCGCACGGTCTCCTCGTCCTCCACCATCAGAATGGTCTCGGTACCGCGCGTGCCGGACTCGGCCTGGCCGTCGATTCGCGCCGCGATCGACTCGATGACCGCCGGGAAGCACAACCTGAAGGTCGAGCCCACTCCGACTTCCGAGTCGAGCTCGAGGTGGCCGCCGCTCTGCTCGACGATGCCGTGCACCACCGCCAGCCCGAGGCCGGTGCCGCGGCCAGCGGACTTGGTCGTGAAGAACGGCTCGAACACCCGCTCGCGGACCTCTGCCGTCATGCCGGATCCTGTGTCGGCGACGCTCAGGACGACGTACCGCCCAGGCTTCACCTTCGGGTGTCGCTCGGCGTACGCCGCAGAGCGCTCGACGGCGCTGGTGCTGATGACCAAGCGCCCGCCCCGCGGCATGGCGTCGCGAGCGTTGACCGCCAGGTTCATGATCACCTGCGCGAGGTGGCCGGGGTCGAGGTTCACCCGAGCATTGCCGGTCGCGAGGTGGGTGGTGAGCACGATGTCCTCACCCACCAGGCGCCGCAACATCTTCTCGGTGTCGGTGACCACGGCGTTGAGGTCGAGGACCTGCGGCTCGAGCACCTGCTGGCGGCTGAAGGCGAGTAGCTGACGGGTCAACGACGCGGCACGCTCGCCGGCGGCCTGGATCTCGGCTGCGAGCCCGTGCGGCTCGCCGTTCGGCGGCAAGTCCGCGAGCAAGAGCTCGGTGTTGCCACCGATCACCGTGAGCAGGTTGTTGAAGTCGTGGGCCACCCCACCCGCCAGGAGCCCGATCGACTCCATCTTCTGGGTCTGGCGGAGCTGGCTCTCGAGCTCGCGCCGTTCGGTCACGTCCTCGGCGACGCCGGCGATGCGGATCACGCGCCCGTCCGGGTCACGCACCGGGACCGCTTGGTCGCGGATCCAGCGCACGGATCCGTCCGGGCGCAAGATCCGGTACACCTCGTCGTACGTCCCGAGCGCCTGACGACCACGCGCGGCAAGCACCCGCGCGCGGTCTTCGGGGTGGATCGCCTCGGCCCAGTCGGTCGGCGTCGCGTAGAGGCTCGCGCAGGGTCGGCCCCACACGGTTTCGTAGGCCGGGCTCACGTAGATCACCACGTCGGTGGCGAGGTCGCTGAGCCAGAACACCTCGCGGACGTTGTCGGCGAGCTGGCGGAAGCGCTCGTCGCTCTCGCGCAGCGCCTCTTGCGCCTTCAGGCGGCCGCTGATGTCGCGGATCACGGCCGTGAAGGGCTTGCGCTCGCCGATCCGTACCTGCGAGATCGACGCCTCGATGGGGAACAGCTCGCCGCTCGCGCGCCGGCCGAACACCTGGGTCTGCGCCACGATCTGGCGGCGCAAGATCACGCCGCGAGCGAACGCCTCGACCTGCCGGGTGTGGCCCTCGCGCTTCTCCTCGGGAAGCAGCACCGCCACCGGTTGACCGCGCACCTCGCCGAGGTGGGTGCCGAACATCCGCTCCGCAGCCGGGTTGAGGACCACGATGCGTTGCTCCTCGTCGATCGAGACGATCCCGTCCATCGCCGAGTCGATGATCCCCTTGAGCCGCGCCTCGCTCTCGTGGACCGCCTCCTCGATGTGGCGGCGCGCCGTGATGTCGCGGACGTAGGCGAGGCCGGTGCCGTCGCTGAGCCGCGAGGCGCGGATCAGCGCCCAGGACACGACGCCGTCCGCACGCAGCAGCCGGTATTCGCCTTCGACGACCTCGCCACCGAACAATCGCTCGATGTCGGCGGCCACGCGCTCGCGATCGTCCGGCACGAACGCCTCGAGGGCCTGAAGGGACCGGATCTGCTCGTCGCTGCGGCCTAGCATCGCCGTCGTCGCCGGGTTCCAGTCCAGGAACCGCCCCTCCGGGCTGACCACGATCACGCCATCGGGCGCCATCTCGACGTAGGAGCGAAACCGCGCCTCGCTGGCGGCCAGGGCGTCCGCGGCGAGGTGGCGCTCGGTCACGTCGCGCAGGTACGCGAGGGCGGTGCCGTCGTCGAGTCGGGTGGCACGGAACGCCACCCAGATCCGGCCGCGATCCCTTGGTGCGGTGACGCCACTCGCCCTCGATGCTGCCCTCCTCCACGAAGCGCGCGGCCGCCTCGGCCATGGCGCCGCGGTCCTCGTCCGCGACGAGGTCCGCGACAGCGAGGCGCCTGAACTCCTCGGACGTGTAGCCGAAGGTCCGCGCCGCGGCCTCGTTGAAGGTGAGGAAGCGGGCCTTCGGCCCAAGGACGACGATGCCGTCCGGCGCACGCTCCACGTACGAGCGGAAGCGCGCCTCGCTCGCGGCGAGCGCTTCGGCCGCGCGGTGGCGCTCGGTCACGTCGCGCAGGTAGGCCAAGCTGGTGCGGTCGTCGAGGCGGGCACCGCGCAGCGCCACCCAGACCGGCTCACGCCCGCTGGGAAGGACCTGGAACTCGGCCTCGACCTGGCCCGCCTCGCGCTCTCGGGCGCGGTTCCGCTCGGCGTGGGGCCGCTCATCCGGGGGCATGAAGTCGAAGATCGTGGCGCTCGCCAGCTCCTCGGCCGTGCAGTTGTGGAGCTCGAGCGCGGCGTGGTTGAAGTCGAGGAAGTGACCGTCCTCGTCGATGACGATGATCGCGTCGGGGGCGTTCTCCACGTACGAGCGGAATCGGGCCTCCTCCTCGGCGAGCACCCGCGCCGCCTGGCGGCTCGCGGTGATGTCGCGCAGGTACACGAGACTCTGCCCGTCCGCGAGTGGCACCCCGCGCACCGCCACCCAGATGGTGCGCCCGTCGGCGGTCACGTTGCGAAACTCGCCGCCGGCGAGCCCGTCGACCTGCTCCCGGCGGCGCGTCTCGGCGGCGCGCTCGGCGTCCTCCGGATGCACGAAGTCCCTCATCGACGAGCGCCGCAGCTGCTCTGCGGTGCAACGGTAGAGCGCCTGCGTCGCGGCGTTGAAGTCGACGAACCTCCCCTCCGCGTCCAGCACGATCACCGCGTCCGGCGCGCTCTCGACGTACGACCTGAACCGCGCCTCGCTCGCCTCCAGCGCGCGGGTGGCCCGGACACGGTCGGTCACTTCGACGAGCACGCCGTGCCACTCCACCGCGCCGTCGGGCTCACGGTGGGGGATGGCGTTCGCGGCGATGGTGACCTCGCCGCGGGTCGGGTGCGCGACCCGGAAGTCGACCCGCCACGGTGAGAGCGTCGCAATCGACTCGTCGCTGGCCGCCATCATCCGCTGCGCGTCCTCGGGGAAGACCCGCTCCCAGGCGGCCTCGGCGGACCCCTGCACCCGCTCTGCGGTCAGCCCGAACAGCGCCTCGATCCCCGGGCTCACGTACGGGAACGACATCGCGCCATCCGGCTCGCGGCGGAACGTGTAGAGGACCCCCGGGGCCGTCGCCGCGACGTCCGCGAGGCGGGTCTCGAGACTCTCGCGCTCGCGGCGTGCGTCCTCGGCGGCGCTCAGGTCCCGGACCACGATGACCGAGGCCAGCTCGTCGCCCCCCTCGTCGCAAACCACCCGCTCGCGCCACTCGACCGGGACCTCACCTCGCGGCGTTCGAAGGCAGATGCGCCGTCGCCCGTCGACGCCGTCCGTGGGCGGATCCAAGACCCCTCCCGACCGCGGCTCGGGCGCGATCGCGTCGCACACGTCCCGCAGGGCACGGCCGTGGGCCTCCTCGGGCGAGTGGCCGCAGAGCCGCGCCGCCTCCGGGTTCATCAGCCAGATCCGGCCGTCCGGCGTGGTCGCCACCACCGCCTCGCCGAGGTTGGCGAGGACCGCATCGCGGATCGCGGCGTCGCGCTCCGCTGCCTGCCGGGTGCGCCGCTGCGCCTCGCAGACGACGCTCGCGAACACGCCGGTACCGACCATGCAGAGCCACTCGAGGAGCCGCTCGGGGTCGCCGATCACCAAGCTCAGCCTCGGCTCGATGAGCACGAGGTCAGCGAGCAGCGCGCAGACCGCGGTGGCCGCGACACCCGCGACGAGCCCGCCGATCCACGCCGCGGCGAGGACGGGCACCAAGAGCAGCACCAGCCCCGGGGGATGCCCGTGGAGGGCCTGGACCGTCACGGCCAACGCCAGGCTCGCGAGGCCGGCGAGCAGCACGAGGACGAGCTGACGGGTCGATCCACCCACGCGGTAGCGCGCGACGCGCGTCAGCGCGGCAGCGGAGCGCGCGGGGGGGTCGTTGGCCATGGAGTCGGGCAGCACCGTCCGCAGCGCCCGTTGCCAGCCGCCGCGGCGACGGACGCGAGGCCAGCGGGTGACTCGCAATTCCTGCGCCGGGTGTGGCGCCTCACTCCCGATTCCGCCGCTTGCGCTCGACGACCGGACAAAGCGAAGATCCGCTGCCCTTTCGCGTCTCTCTTCGAATCGTGAGCCATCACCACCACTTGCCGGCCGCGCGCCGGGCGGGCCGGGCACCGGGCGTGCCGCTCCGGGCAAGACGACCCAGACCCACGGTCGTCGGAGCTGCCGGCGCGCTCGCGCTGAGCCTCCTGGTGGCCTGCGGCGGATCGAGCGACGCCACGATCCCGATCGGCAACATCGAGGTCGCACCAATCGACGACTATTCCCTCGGGGTAACCCTTCGCTTCACCACGGCCACCCCGGCGCGCCCCTCCGTAACGCTGCTCGGACCCGAGGGTGAGCAGATGTTGCCCATCTCGGCGATCACCAGCGACACCGCAGGCACCGCGCATAGCGCCGCAATCCTGGGCCTGCGTCCGCGCACCGAGTACCGCCTCCGCGTCGGCGGGCGGCACCTCGTGCCGAACGAGACGATGCCGTTCACATCCGGGCCGGCACCCGACGGGTTCCCGCTCATCGACGTTCGACTGAGCCGCCCCGAGCGCATGCAGCCGGGGCTCACGTTGCTGTCGCTGAGCGGGCTCGGCGGCGGCTGGCTGGTGGCGCTCGACTCGAGCGGACGACCAGTCTGGTACCTCCACCCCCAGGTGAACGCGATCATCGCCGGCGTCCGCCAGCTCCCCGACGGGCGGATCGCGTACCTCACCACCGCCTGGGACGCGCTCCACATCGTCGACCCAGTGGCGCGCACCGAGACCGTGATGCTGCCCGAGCAGCTCGGGATCGACACGATCCACCACGAGCCCGACCTCGGTCCGGAAGGCCACCTGCTGCTGCTCAGCTCCGAGCTTCGCTACGTCGACGACGCCGCGACCGGCACCACCTTCGCGATGGTGGGCGACGTGATCTCCGAGGTCACGCTGGAGGGGGCGGTCCTCGCGCAGTGGCACGCCTTCGATTTCCTCGCGCCCGAGCGCCTCCTCGCGGACGCGCGCATCCCGTTCTGGAACGGCCGGTACCCGGGCGTCGTGGGGCTCCTCGACTGGACCCACCTGAACAGCGTGTCGTACGTGACACGCGACGACAGCCTGGTGGTGAGCTCGCTCAACCAGCACCTGCTCTTCAAGCTGAGCCGCGCCGGAGAGCTCGAGTGGGTGATCGGCGAGGACCGCGCCGACACCCCCGCCGACGACGGCTGGCCGTGGCTCGCGCGCGGGGACGGCGGCGAGTGGCCGCTCAGGCAGCACAGCGTCGAGGTGAGCCCCCCCCCGCCACCGACGAGCGCGGCGGCGCAGCGCGGATCGCGTGGACCTGGAGCGATCCCGACGCCGAGCCACGCATCTTCACGCCGGTGGGCGGCGACTTCGACGTCCTGGCCAACGGCAACCGGCTGGTCTACAGCGGCCTCAACCTCGAGCTCTCGGCGGCGCTCAGCGAGCTCGACGGCGCCACCGACGAGAAGGTCTTCGACGTCCGCTTCCCGCGCAAGGGGGGCTTCAACGCCTCGCGCATCGCGAGCCTCTATCCTTCCGATCCCGAGCCGTGAGCGCCGGCGCCGGCGCTGGCCACACGAGGTCTGCCATGGATCAACCCATCGAGCGGGTCGTCGACCTTCTGCCCGCGGACGTCAACCGGCTGCACGGGATCGACGTGGACGAGGCGCGGGAGCGGCTCTTCGCGGAGGATCCGGCGGCGCAGGTGCGCGCGATCGAGGGCTCGTTCGCGCTGGTTTCGCGGCGCGGGATCGCGGTGCGCCTGGTGCGCTCGCTCGACCGACCCTTGCGGTACTTCCTCGCCAAACGCGCCGCCGGGCCGGCGCTCTTCGTCGCCGACCGCATCGACACGTTGCGCGCCGGGCTCGCCGCCGAGGGGCTCGAGGGTCAGTTCCACCCGAGCTACACGCGCATGGTGCCCGCCCACCACGTCGTGGAAATCCAGCTCCTCGGCTGCCCGGATCCGGATCCGATCTACACGCGCTTCTTCGATCCACCGCGCGCGAGCGGCCCCCCCGACCTCGACGCCCTCGGCGCTCGCTACGTGGGTGCGCTCCGCGACGAGCTGCGCGGCTGGCTCGGCGCGCTGGAACGCGACCGCCCGGGCGAGCCGCTCGGCCTGACCTTCTCGGGCGGGGTCGACAGCGGTGCCGTGTTCGTGGTGCTCCACCACGTGTTGCTCGAGCTCGGCCTCTCGCCGGCGCGCCTCAAGGCGTTCGTCCTCGACCTCGGTGACGCGCCCGACCGGGCGCAGGCGCGCGCTTTCCTGCAGGCGCTCGGGATGGAGCTCTTCCTCGAGCCGATCACCGCGACTCCCGCCGCCCTCGACGTCGAGGAGGCCATCCGCGTGATCGAGGACTACAAGCCCCTCGACGTCGAGTGCGCCGCGGTGGGGCTCACGCTCTGCCGCGGGATCCGCGAGCGCTATCCCGACTGGCGCGTCCTGGTCGACGGCGACGGGGGCGACGAGAACCTCAAGGACTACCCCATCGAGGCGAACCCCGAGCTCACCATCAAGAGCGTGATCGACAACCGCATGCTCTACCACGAGGGCTGGGGCGTGGGCCGCATCAAGCACTCGCTCCCCTACTCGGGGGGGCTTGAGCCGCGGCTACACGCGCACCTACGCGCCGGCGCGGCGCTTCGGCTTCGAGGGCTTCAGCCCGTACACCCGGCCGACGGTGGTGGCGGCCGCGGAGGCGATCCCGTTCGGCGCACTCACCCGCTACCACGTACCGACCCTCTACGGCCTCAAGGGAGAGATCGTGCGGCGCGGAGTGCGCGCCGTCACCGGGCGCGACATGCCGGTGTTCCCCAAGCGCCGCTTCCAGCACGGCGCAGTGAGCGCCGCCGAGAGCGCCGCGCTGATCGCCGGCACCGAGTCCGAGTACCGGCGGAGCTTCCTTGCCGGATACGCATGAGCCCCGCGCCGCGCGGGCAGCCGGCGCCGCCGCGCGCGGCGGGCGTCGCGACGACTGGGTGGTGACCGCGCGACCGCTGCTCGCGCGACCCCAGCCCGGACGCCATCAGGGGGTGCTGCGCGAGCGCGAGCCCGATGCTCGCGGTGGCCTCCGCGCCGTGGCCACGGTGTTCGTCACCAACCACGAGTGTCCGTGGCGGTGCGTGATGTGCGACCTGTGGCGCTACACCACGACCACCGCGACGCCACCCGGCGCGATCACCGCCCAGCTCGAAGCGGCGCTCGGCGAGCTCGCTGCGGGTCCGGGGCTCCCCGAGGCGCTCAAGGTCTACAACGCCGGCAGCTTCTTCGACCAGCGCGCGATCCCGCCGGCCGACCTCGGGCCGATCGCGCGGCTCGTCGCGCCGGTCGGCCACCTGATCGTCGAATGCCACCCCGCGCTCGTGGGCGAGGACGTCGATCGATTCCTCGGCGCGCGCGAGGCGGCCCGGGGACCGAACCACCCGCCACCCACCCTCGAGGTCGCGATGGGCCTCGAGTGCGCCGACGACGCCGTGCTCGCGCGTCTCGAGAAGGGCATGACGCGCGCCGACTTCGCCGCGGCCAGCGCGGCACTCGCGCGGCGCGACGTGGCGGTGCGCGCCTTCGTGCTGATCGCGCCCCCGTTCGTCGCACCGGCGCAGCGGCTCGAGACGATGCGCGCGGCGGTGCGCTTCGCGCTCGAGTGCGGCGTGGCGGTCGTGTCGCTGGTGCCCACGCGCGCCGGCAACGGCGCCCTCGACGAGCTCGCGCGGCGGGGCGAGTTCCGCGAGCCCAGCCTCGCCGAGATCGAGGAGCACGCCGAGGTGGCGCTCGGCGAAGCGGCGGGCCACGCGCTAGTGCTCGTCGACCTCTGGGACCTCGAGCGCTTCGCGCCATGCGCGGCTTGCCTGTGCGCGCGCCGCGGGCGCCTCGACTCGCTCAACCTCACGCAGCGCGCGCCCCGCGCCGTCACCTGCGAGCGCTGCGGTGCCGGGAGCGCGGCGGCGTGAGACACCGAGTCGACGTGGCGGTGGTGGGCAGCGGCTTCGCGGGCTCGCTCACGGCGCTCGCCCTCACCCGGCGAGGTCATTCGGTGGCGCTGCTCGAGCGCGGCCGCCACCCGCGCTTCGCGATCGGCGAGTCCTCGACCCCGCTCGCGGCGCTCCTCGTCGAGGAGCTCGCCGAGCGCTACGACCTGCCGCGGCTCCGGCCGTTCGCGAAGTGGGGCACGTGGAGGGCTGCGCACCCCGAGATCGGCTGCGGCCTCAAACGCGGCTTCAGCTTCTTTCGCCACACCTGGGATGCGCCGTTCTGCGATGACCCCGACCGCGCCGGTCAGCTCTTGGTGGCCGCGAGCCCCCACGACGCGATCGGCGACACCCACTGGTACCGCCCCGACTTCGACGCATTCTGGGTGCGAGAGTGCGGCGACGCCGGCGTGCTCTACCTCGACGAGACGGCCCTCGCGCGGCCGCGCCGCCACGGCGAGCGCCTGATGCTCATCGGCGTCCGCCACGGCCAACCCCTCACCATCGACGCGGGATTCGTCGTCGACGCCTCGGGGCCGCGCGGCTTTCTCGCGCACACCTGGCCGATCGCGGAGGAAGTGCCGCGCTTCCTGCCGCCGACGCAGGCGCTCTTCGCCCACTTCGAAGGCGTCGAGCGCTTCGACGCATGCGCGCCGCTCGAGGCAGGCCCGCCCTTTCCGGTCGACGACGCCGCGCTCCACCACGTCTTCGACGGTGGCTGGATCTGGGTGCTGCGCTTCGCGAGCGGCCGGGTGAGCGCGGGCGCGGCGCTCACCGATGCGCTCGCGAGCCGCCTCGGCGCCGCGCGCGGCGAGACCGCGTGGCGCGAGCTGCTCGCGCACCTGCCCTCGATCGCCGCCCAATTCCGCGACGCACGCGCGGTGACGCCGTTCGTCCACCAGCCACGGCTCGCCTACCGCGCGAGTCAGGTGGTCGGACCGGGCGTGGCACTGCTCCCCTCGGCGGTGGGCATCGTGGACCCGCTGCTCTCGACCGGCTTCCCGCTCACGCTCCTCGGCATCGGGCGCCTCGTCGACGCACTCAGCGCCTCGGCCGACCCCGCCCGTCGCGACGCGGCCCTGGCCCGCTACGCCGAGCAGACCCGCGCGGAGCTCGACGTCACCGAGCGGCTGGTCGCCGCGCTCTACGCATCTTTCTGCGATTTTCCGCTCTTCAAGCGCCTCGCCCTGCTCTACTTCGCCGCCGCGAGCTTCGCCGAGACCATGCGCCGCCTCGGTCGCGCCGAGCGCGCGCCCGGTTTCTTGCTGTGCGGCGACGCGCGCTTTCGCGTCGCTCTCGTCGGGCTCACCGAGCGCGCCCTGGCGCGTCCCACCGGCGCTGCGCGCGATGCGCTCCTCGACGACGTCGAGCGCGCGATCGTGCCGTACGACGTGGCGGGGCTCGGCGATCGCTCGCGGCGCGACTGGTTTCCGGTCGAGGTCCAGGACCTCCGCGACGCGGCGCCGCGGCTCGGGATCGCTCCCCACGAGATCGACGCCCTCGTGGCACGCTGTGGCCTCACGACCCCTCGTCCCGCCGCGCCGGGAGGCGCGGCGTAGCGGAGACTCGCCCGATGAACCTCCTCGCCAACGTGCTCGTCGGCTGGGTCGCGGTGCTACACGGGTTCTTCCTGGTGCTCGAGATGTTCCTGTGGCGGCGCCCGTTCGGTCGCAAGGTGTTCCGCCTCACCCAGGAGATGGCCGACCAGACCGCGTCGCTCGCCGCCAACCAGGGGCTCTACAACGGCTTCCTCGCCGCGGGCCTGGTCTGGGGGCTCACCCTCGGCTCCGCCGGCTTCGGCGTGAAGGTGTTCTTCCTCGCGTGCGTGATGGTCGCCGGCGTGTTCGGCGCCGCCACCGCCAACGCCCGGATCCTGGTGATCCAGGCGCTCCCCGGCGCTCTTGCCCTCGCCGCCGTCTACGCCGCTCGCTGAGCGCCCGGACCAGAGGATCTTCGGATCCGATGGCGGGGGGCGCGGGGGCCACCACCCTACGAAAGCGTCTCGACGTTCCGGGGTCGTGGTGGCCGGCGTTCCATCCCTCGTCCCAGCCGGTGCGGAGGCGCGATACGGCGGGCGAGTCGTTGCTGCCGTAGCGGCTCGGGCCTAGGCCGCTTCCCGGCCCCCGCGGGCGACGCATCTCCAGCGCTCGAGGGTGACACCGAGCTCGTCCATGCGGATCGGCTTGGAGACGTAGTCGTCCATGCCTGCGGCCAGGCATAGTTCGCGATCTCCCTGCATGGCGTTGGCGGTCATGGCGACGATCGGCACCCGCTGCCAGACCGCATTCGAGGCGCGGATGCGACGCGTCGCCTCGAAGCCATCGACCTCGGGCATCTGGCAATCCATCAGCACCACGTCGAAGTGATTCGCCGCGAGCGCCGCGAGCGCGAGTCCGCCGTTCTCGACGATCTCGGCCTGGTAGCCGAGCTTGGACAACATGCGCGCCGCGAGGCGCTGGTTCACCGAGTTGTCCTCGGCCACCAGCACCCGTCCCTTCGCCGTCGGCGCCGCTGCCTTGAGCACGCTCGGTGCCGGTGGGGCAGACGCTGCCTCGGTGGAGGCGATCCCCAGTGCGTCGAGCACCGCGGCGAAGAGCTGCACCACGCGCACGGGCTTCACCAGCACGCACCGGATCCCGGCGGCCTTGGCGTCATCGGTGTGACCGCGCTGCGTCCACGAGGTCAGCATGATCATCACCGGTGCCTGGTCGCGCCCAGCGAGCGCGAGCCTCTGCGCCAGCTCGAGCCCGTCCATGCCCGGCATCTGCATGTCGAGGACCACGAGCTTGTACGGCCGCCCGTCGGCGTGCGCAGCGTGCCAGCGCTCGAGCGCTACGGCCGCATTCGCGGCGGCGTGCGGCACGAGCCCCCAGCCCGCGAGCTGTCTGGTCACGATGCGCAGGTTGGTGGCGTTGTCGTCGACACACAGCACCTCGACCCCGCCGAGCTCGGGCAACGCGCGGGGACGGATCGCGTCAGCATCTGGACGGCGCCCGAGCCGCACCGTGAAGCGGAACGTCGAGCCCTTCCCCACTTGACTCTCGAAGCCGATCGCGCCCCCCATGCGCTCGACGAGCCGTGCGCAGATGGCAAGCCCGAGCCCGGTGCCTCCGAAGCGCCGTGTCGTCGACGCGTCGACCTGCGAGAACGACTGGAAGAGGCGGTCGCGCGCGTCGGCCGGAATGCCGATGCCGGTGTCGCGGACGCTCACCTCGAGCACGACCTCGTCAGGGCTCACGCCGTCCACCGAGGTGGTCACGACCACCTCCCCTGTCTGTGTGAACTTGACGGCGTTGCCGACCAGGTTGACGAGCACCTGACGGAACCGGCCAGCGTCCCCGGCCACCGTCGCGGGCACCTCGGGCTCGATCTGGCAGGCCAGGTTCAGCCCCTTGGCGTCGGCCTTCTCGGCGAGTAGCTCGACCGCCTCCTCGATGGTGGTGCGGACGTCGAAGTCGTGGCACTCGAGCTCGAGGCGGTCGGCCTCGATCTTCGAGAAGTCGAGGATGTCGTTGATCAGCGCGAGCAGTGCTTCGGCGCACGTGCGCACCGCGTCGGCGTACTCGCGCTGGTCTCCGTCGAGCGAGGTGTCGAGAAGCAAGCCGGTCATGCCGATCACACCGTTCATCGGCGTGCGGATCTCGTGGCTCATGGTGGCGAGGAAGGCGCTCTTGGCGCGGCTCGCGGATTCGGCGGCGACCTTGGCGCTCTCGAGCTCGCGTGTGCGTTCGTGGACCCGGCGCTCGAGCTCCGCGGCGGCGCGCTCGAGGCGCTCGCGGCGGGCGCGGGCCCAGACCGCGATCGCCACGCCGCACGCCGTGACGACGATCACCACCAGATACCCGAGCGCCGCGGTGAGGCGCGAGGCACGGACGTCGGCGCGACTCCAGAACGCGGCATCCGGGGCACCCGCCCACAGGGTCCACGGACCGGCATCGTCGACGACCGCGAGCGGCAGGACCTCGGAGTAGATGCGACCCGGGTCGGCGCGACCGGCGCCCACGTCCGCGCTCGATCGTCGCCACTCGACGTCTCCCTCGGCGCCCAGCAAGGTTCCGGTGGCGGCGTGGCCGATCACGTGGTTGCCGTCGGGCACGAGGTCGCGGAGCGCGTGGCTCAACACCACCGCCGACACCAGCCCGGCGAGGCGCCCGTCGGGGCCGAAGAATGGCAGCGAGTAGACGAGTCCTTCCCGGTCGTGGTTGTCCGGGTGCGCGGGCGAGTAGCGGGTGTTGTCGCAGGTGACGACTTCGGGGCCGCTGATGGCGGGCACGTCGAGGCCCTCGATGGCCTCGGCCCCGAGCCCGCGGGCGGCGAAGGCCGCTTCCTGGCGGGCCATGAGCTGGCGCTCGAAGAGCTCGATCTCGGCGAGCCCGTCGTGTTCGCCGTGGTGGCCGCGACCGCCGTGGCCCGGATTCCCGCCGCCGGGCTCGCCGCCGATACGGCCCACGATCAGCTCGTCGAACGTCGCGATGGCCGCACTCTCCTCGCCGGTGCGCGGGTCGATGCCGCTGGGATCGAGCCCCATCGGCATGACGTAGACCTCGGAGACGGCCACGCCGTTGGCGAGGTTGTTGTAGAGCTCCTGGATGGTGATGCGGGCGTCCTCACCGAGCGCCACGCCGGGCTCGCCGAGAGCGCGCACACTCGGTAGTCGGGTGATGGTTCGCAGCCCCTCGTAGATCGCGCGAAAGCTCGCCTCGACCCGCGCCATGCTCTCGCGCGCCTGCTCGTGCTGCTCGACTCGGAAGCTCGCCTGAGCGTTGGCGATCGAGGACCGGTAACGCCACGTCACTCCGACACATGCGATCGCGCCACAGCACACGATCGCGGCCGCGATCCATCCCACGCTCGAGCCCACCCGCCTGGCCACCGCCATCGAACCCTCACTTCCCGCGCGCCACCGCCGCGGACAAGGTCCATCGAGCGCTTCATCGGCGCGCCGCGACGGACCTTGAGCGCGCGCCGGACCGCCTGGCGCACCTCGACACCCTCCGGTGAAGCGCCAACCTCAAGGGGCGCCCGAGCGCCGTTCGCTGCGAGCGCGGCCGCTCCCAGCGTCGCTCTGGTCCGCGACCGGCTCGGCGTAGGCGCGCTCGGCGCGCGCCAGGTTCTGGCGCAGCCGCAGGTGGTAGTCGTTCCGCGCGTAGCCAGGCCCGTTGTAGATGCGGCTGATCCGCTCCAGCGACGTCGAGCGGTCGACGCCGTTGATCCGCAGGTAGCGCGCCACGTAGCGCAGGTTGGTGGCGGGGTCGGCGAGCTCGCCAGGCGAGCCGCGGAAGCCCATCGCCCAGGCGGTCTCGAAGAGCACGTGGCCGGGACCGTAGGAGCCCGCGAGGAGCGCGCCGAAGCGGCCGTAGAGGTCGTCGAAGCGCTGCCCGTCGGATCCGTCGAGGCCGTCGCGCAGCCGGGTCACGGCGTCGAGCCGCCCTTCCTCGAAGCGGAAGAAGTTGTCGAGCCCGGCGCGCGACTCGTTCCACACCAGCGCGAACACCAGCTCGGGATAGTCGAAGCCCTCGGCGGCGCAAGCCGCGTCCACCAGCGCCCGCAACCGCGCCGAGCCGATCACCCGCAGGTCGGGCGAGTCGGGCACCACCACCAGCAGCCCGGCGACGAGGTGGTCGTCGCGGAAGCCGCTGAAGGCGATCGGGTGGTCGTAGCGCCCCGGGATGTGGGTGCGCAGCCGGCGCCGGATGATGTCGAGGCCGCCGTCGCCGACGTCGCCGGGCTGGACCTCGTAGTAGACGAGCGAGCCGTCGTGGAAGAACGTGAGCCCGCCCTCGCTGAAGCGCTCGAGCTTCCAGCTCGAGACGCCGCTCGGCGGCGCCACGCGAGAGACACCCGGCGGCAGCGCCTGGGTGCCCTCGCCGGCCTTCCCGATCCCGGCCCACAGCGCCTGGATGTCGCGATCGGTGATCTGGATCGAGAACTCGGCGCCGCCGATCCGCACCGTCTCGCTCTCCCACGCCGCGCCGATCACGGCGAGTGCGCGCACGGTCCGATCGAAGAGCACCTTCTCGCTCGGCTGGGTGCCGACGGCGAGCGCCTTGGCGCGCTCCAGCCGATAGACGTCGATGAAGAGATCCTCGTTGGCGCCCCGCCACAGGTCCGGCAGGAAGGTGCCGAAGTTGAAGGACTCGTCGCGCGCCGCGCGGTCGATCCAGCGCCTCGCCACCGGGCCCGAGTCGTAGGCCACCGCCAGCGTGCCCGGGAAGAGGTAGGTGAGCCGGAACGGATCCTCGCCGATCGCGACGCGGATCATCGGCTGCTTCAGCTCCTCGCGCCGCACCCGGAGCACCGGCCCGTCCGGGAAGACCACGGTGGTGAGGCTGGCGAGGAACTCCTCCTCGCCGGCGCGGCGCATGATCTCGATCAGCCGATCGACGCGCTCGGCGGGGGTCTTGTCGGCGCGCACCACGGCGATCTGCTGGTAGACGCGCGCGAGGTCCTCGTCGGGGTCCGCGAACACCCACGCGTCCGAGACGTCGAGCCTGGCGAGCAACGCCTCGCGTGCCGCGTCCTGCGCCTCGACGTCCTGCGGGGTCTGGAACGAATACGCGGTCCAGCGCGGCTCGCGCTTCGGAAAACACCGGAAGACCGTCTGGCGGCGGCCGTCGGCGGCGTCGAAGACCAGTCGCGCGAGGGTCAGGTCCTGGAGGTGCTCGAACTCCTCGCCCACGGTGAGGCGGGTACCCCCGAAGCCCGCCACCGGGAGCTCGCGGGTCGCGAATGCGGGCTCGTCGCCGCCCCCGCCCCACACCGAGGCCTCGACCGTGCGCAGCCCTGGCCGCTGGACCTTTCGTAGCACCGCGACGAAGCCGCCCTCGAGCGACACGCTCACCTCGGCGTGCAGTCGATCGCCGTCGAACAGATCGAGGCTCTGGTCGTACCAGTCGATGTGCAGGTCGCCGAGGACCCCGAGCCAGCGCTCGCTGGCGAGGGCCGCGCGCAGCGCACGATCGAAGCTCGCGAGGATGGTCTCGGCCGCGAGTGGCTCGCCGCGTGCGAGCGCGGCGGTGAGCTCGTCGTGCGCCTGGTACGCCAGCGCCTTCTGCGCGGCGCTGCCTCCGCCGAAGCCGAAGCCGATCGACACCCGCCCCGGCTCCCCGGTCGAGCTCCTGAGTGTCCGCGTCTGCGGCTCGGTGACGCACGCTTGCAGCCCCGCGAGGAGCAGCGCCAGGCCGAGCCGCGCGAGGAGGGCCGTGCGTTTCACGCGCCCAACCCTATCCTCCCGATCACGCGCGTCGAACCAGCGCGGTTCGGCCCCGCGCCGGCCAGGACGGGCCAGGGCGGGGCCGAGGCGGCGAGATGGCGCCGCGCCGGGGCTCAGCGCTTCCTGCGCCGCAGCTCGAGCAGCGGCAGCGGCGCGCCGAAGTACACGAGACCGGCGGCCGAGCCGCAGCCCGTCGGCGGCGGGGGCGGTGTCGAGCCGTCTTCGCTGGCGTCGAGCGAGGTGCAATCCGAGTCCGCGAGATCGAGATCGCCGTCTTGGTCGTTGTCGAGGCCGTCATCACAGGTCCTGTTGACGTCGCGCTCGGAGCTGTCGGCCCCGCTGACGCAGCCCGGGTCGGCGCCGTCGGTGAGGCCATCGGCGTCGTCGTCGATGCCGTTGCCGCACTGGTCAGGCGACGCCGAGAGCGTCGGCCGATCGAATGGGAACGTTCCGGCGGCGACGCGCGGATCGGTGAGGCCGTTGCGCAGGAAGTCGACCACCGCCGGCACCTGCTGGGGCGGGATCTGGATCTGCGCCACCAGCGGATCCTGGTTGTCGGGGAACTGCACCTGGCCGTTGGCGCGCAGGTAGAAGTCGAGGACCTCCTCGAGGCTGGTGAGCTGGCCCGTGTGCATGAACTCGCGCTTGAGGCCGACGTTGCGAAGCGTCGGCACCTTGAACCGGCCGCGATCACCCGGGTTGCCGGTGATGCCCTGGCGGCCGCCGTCCTCGACGATCGGCCGAAGCCCGATGTTGCGGAACGTGTTGTCCGTGAAGAGCGCGGGGCGGTGGCAGGCGCCGCAGGTGGTGTTGCGGAACGCGTCGAGGCCGGCCTGCTGCTGCGCGGTCAGCGAGTTGGTGTTCCCGGCCACGAAGGCGTCGAACGGCGTCTGGTCGGGCACCAGCGTGCGCTCGTAGGTGGCGATCGCGAACGCGATGCGCGTCGCGGTCACCGTGCCGTCGCCGAACGCCGAGGTGAAGAGCGAGGCGTAGGTCGGGTGCGCCGCGATCGCGCTCGCCACATCGGATGGCAGGTCGCGCGCCAGCGCGAGCGGCTCGGCGGTGGCGAGCTTGGTGACGATCTCGCTCCAGTCACGATTCTCGTGGGCCATCTCGACGTCGTTGACGGGAGGGCCGGCCGACTGCGCCTCGAGGGCGCCGTTCTGGGTGATCGCCACCACGTTCGAGAGCGGATCGGTGAAGCTCGGACCGGCTCGCCCGTCCCAGAAGAGCTGGGGAGCCCACTGGCTGCCGATCACCGACGAGGCCTCGCGGGTGCCCACCTGCGGCCCGAGGCCGAAGATCGGGTCGGCGAAGTACGCGTTCGACTCGTCGGCGCGGATCACGCCGAGCGAGCCGTGCTTGTCGTCGGGAGTCCCGAGCACACCGTCGTTGCCGGGGTGCGTCGCGGGCCGTGGATCGCTGCCGGCGAAGGTCGGCTGATGGCAGGTGCCGCAGGCGACCGTGTCGTCGCTCGAGAGCTGCTCGTCCCAGTAGAGGATCTTGCCGAGGACACGCTTCGCCTCGGTGACCGGGTTCTCGGCGGGCACTGGCACCGGCGGGACCCCTTGCGGCGGCGGGGGTGGCGGCGGCGGCACCTGGGCCGCCGCGCGGCCCATCGCGGTGACGAACAAGAGCAACGTGAGCCAGGGGATCGTGCCAGGCACGCGGGTACGCATCGCGCTTCCTCCGAGGTTGGGGTCCGTGGGATCGAGCGCGGCGCCCGATCGGTGGCGAGCGGCGCCCCAACGCAACGCCCGTGCCGCTCGCGGCGAGCGCGCCGCGGTCGAGCGATTCCGCCGCGAATTCCGACGATCCGCGCGCACGCACCCGAGCGCTCCGGTGCGCTCGCCCGCCCGCCGCGGCGGCGGTCACTGCGGGTTTCGCAGGTCCGTCCTGCGGGATCCGCACGACCCGCGCGATCGGGACCTGCGGCGAGGCGGTCCGCACCGCCCGCGCGGCGATCGATTTCTCGAGCCCCGACGCCACGCTCCTCGCCGCGCCGCGCCCGGTGGGCGTTGGCTCACCGGTTGCTCTGGCGACCAGCGGCGCCGCTCGCGTGGGGTCGGGTGCGCGGCGATGGAAAGGATCGATCATGAACGCTCGAACCACGGCACGCGCACGAGTCGCGCGGATCATCTTCGCGACGCTGGCCCTCGGAGCGATGGGCACGCTCGCGATCGCGGCCGGCCCGCAAGGGCCGCCCCCACCTCCGCCGCCGCCGCTCGAGGACCGCATCGAGTCGCTGGACCTCGAGGACGCCACCCGCGAGCGGGTCTACGCGGTCCTCGACGCCGCCGAGGGTCCGCGCCGCCAGAGCCAGCGGGCCCTCGAGTCCGCGCGCCGTCGAATGAGGGCGCTGCTCGCCGACGACGCCGCCACCGACGAAGCGATCCGCGCCGCCGATCAGGAGCTCGATCAGCTCGAGCATCGCGCCCACCAGCAGCGCCTCGATGTGCTACTCAAGGTCCGTGCGGTGCTCCCCGAGAAGCTTCGCGGCTCGCTCGCGCCGCCGCCGCGCGGCGACCGGCGCGGCCGACCCCAGCCCGCGCCGAGCGGTGCGGCGACGGCGGTGGTCGATCCGACCGCGACGCTCCCGAGCCGCTGGATCCCTGAGCCCCCGCGGGCGCGTCGCTGACGCGCCCGGCCCTCCGCATGGCGACCGCCTCCCTCGCCCCTGCCGCCGCGGCCGTGCGCAAGACGCGCCGCACGGCGCTGCTCGGCCGCGGGCTGATCGCGACGCTCGCGGTGGGCGTGGTGGGTGGTCTCCTCGCGACCACCGTCACCGCCTATCTCTCGATCGAGCGTGCCTCCGCCACCGTGGCCCTCGGCGAGGGCGACGCGATCCTGCGCAGCCTGATCCGCCTCGGCGGACCCAACGGCCCGCCGCCGACTCCCGACGATCTCGCCGAATGCCTCGACAGCCACCGCGAGGACGGCCTGCGCTACCTGGCGCTGGTCGGGCCCGACCAGCGCGTCCACCTCGATCTCGGCACCGCCAGCGTGAACCGCGACACCTTCGAGCGCGAGATCGCACGCCTGCGCCCCGGCATCCCCGAGCGCAACGGCGCGGTCCTGCGGCTGGTGTCGCGGCCGTTGCCGCCGCGGCGCGGGCCGCTCGGCGCGCCACCGCCCGACGGCGTCGGTGGCGGCTTCCGGCCCGGACGGGACCCGCGGCCGCCGCTCGGGCCCCCGGTGTTCGTGATCGAATACCAGCCGATCGTGGCCGAGCGCCTCGCCAAGCAGGCGCGCTTCACCCTCGCCTCCGGCCTGGTGGCCGCCGCCGCGCTCCTCGCCGGCACGGTGACGCTCGGGCGTCGCTGGCTCCGCGAGGACGCTCTCGAGCATCGCCTGGAGCAGGACCGCCGGCTCGCCACTCTCGGCGAGATGTCGGCGGTGCTCGCCCACGAGATCCGCAACCCTCTCGCCTCGCTCAAGGGCCACGCCCAGCTCCTGGTCGAGATGCTCGCCGAGCCCGGCGCCACCCGCGCCAAGGCCAAGCGCGTGGTGAGCGAGGCGGTGCGGCTCGAGGCCCTCACCAGCGACCTGCTCGAGTTCGTCCGCGCGGGGAAGATCGAGCGCCGGCCCACCAGCCTCGCCGCGCTCCTCCGCGACATGGCCGAGAGCGAGGGCGGCACGCGGCTTCGCGTCGACCTGACGCGCGCGCCAGCCACCTGGCCGCTGGATCCCGCGCGCATGCGCCAGGTGCTCACCAACCTGATCCGCAACGCGGTGCAGGCGTCACCCGGCGATGAGCCGGTCGAGGTCGAGGCCACCATCCGGGACGGCCAGCTCGTGATCAGCGTGCGCGACCATGGCGCGGGGCTTCCGGCCGGCGACCCCGCGGCGCTCTTCGAGCCCTTCCACACCACCCGTACCCACGGCACGGGACTCGGCCTCACGGTGGCGCGGCGCCTCGTCGGCTTGCACCACGGCACGATCCGCGCCTTCAATCACGAGAGCGGCGGCGCGGTGTTCCGGGTAGTGCTGCCCCGCGACTGAGCTCGGGCCGCGATCCCGAGGCGAGCGAGACGAGGAGCGGCATGGCGCGCGTATTGGTGGTCGACGACGAGGAGGGCGTGCGGAGCTTCCTCGCCGAGGCGCTCGCCCTCGACGGCCACGCGGTGAGCGAGAGCGCCGATGGCCTCGACGCCGCGCGCCAGCTCGATCAGCACTCCTTCGACGTGGTGCTCACCGACCTCAAGATGCCGGGGATGGACGGCGAGGCGCTGGTGCGCAAACTGCGCGCCGAGCAGCCCGAGGTCGAGGTCATCGTGCTCACGGCCCATGGATCCATCGAGAGCGCGGTGGAGGCGATGAAGCTCGGCGCGTTCGACTACCTGCGCAAGCCCGTGTCGGGTCCCGCCGAGCTCCGGCTCCTGGTGGCGCGCGCCGCCGAGCGGCGAGCGTTGCGCGCCGCGGCCGATCGCGCGGATCGCGAGGTCGAGCAGCACGGCGCGCCCGTCTTGAGCCACGGCGCGTCGGCGATGGCGCGGGTCGTCGAGGCGATCGGCAAGGTCGCGCGCACCAGCGCCACGGTGCTGCTGACCGGTGAGAGCGGCACCGGCAAGGAGGTGGCGGCGCGCGCCATCCACCGTGCCAGCGAGCGCGCCACGGGGCCGTTCATGGCGATCAACTGTGCCGCGCTCTCCGAGCACCTCCTCGAGAGCGAGCTGTTCGGCCACGTGCGCGGCGCGTTCACGGGCGCCCACGAGCGCCGCCGTGGGCGCCTCGAGCTCGCCGCCGGCGGACCTTCTTCCTCGACGAGGTCGGCGAGATGAAGCCCGACCTGCAGGCCAAGCTCCTGCGCGTGCTCCAGGAGCGGCGCTTCGAGCGCGTGGGCGGCGGGCGCGGCCTCGACGCCGACGTGCGCTGGATCGCCGCCACCAACCGCAACCTCGAGGACTTCATGCGCGAGGGGCGCTTCCGCGAGGACCTCTACCACCGCCTCGCGGTGTTCCCGATCCATCTGCCGCCGCTCCGCGAGCGCCGCGAGGACATCGTGCCGCTCGCGCGCACGCTCCTCGAGCGGATCCGCCGCGAGCTCAAGCGCCCGCGGCTGGCGCTCACGGCGGACGCCGAGGCGGCGCTCAGCGCCGCACCGTGGAGCGGCAACGTGCGCCAGCTCGCCAACGCCCTCGAGCGCGCGGCGATCCTCGCCGACGGCGAGGCGCTCGGTATCGAGCACCTCGACGGGATCGGGGGCGGCGCGCCGCGCCCGGCCGGGGTGCGGCCGGCGAGCGATGAGCGCGCGCCCGGGACCGCCGTCGATGGGTCGCTCACCCTCGACGCCCTCGAACGGGACGCGATCGTGCGCGCCCTCGCCGCCGTCGACGGCAACCGCCGCCTCGCCGCCGAGCGCCTCGGCATCGGCCTGCGCACGCTCTACGACAAGCTCAAGCGCTACGACCTCGGCTGAGCCCCACGAAGGAGTCTCCTCGATGCGACCCGCCGACCGGATCCGCGCCGCCGTCACGCGCGGCCCCGCCATCTCCGCGCCCGGCGTCTTCGACGCCCTCTCCGCCACCCTCGCCGCGCAGGCGGGCTTCGAGGTGCTCTTCGCCTCGGGCTACGGGATCGCGGCGGCGCGCTTCGGGCTGCCCGACTTCGGCCTCGTGACCGCGAGCGAGATGCGCGACAGCGCGCGGCTGGTCTGCGCCGCCGCGGGCTCGGTGCCGGTGATCGTCGACGCGGACACCGGTTACGGCAACGCCCTCAACGTGCAGCGCACCGTGCGCGAGCTCCGCGACGCGGGCGCCGCCCGGGTGCTGCTCGAGGATCAGGTGTGGCCGAAGCGCTGTGGCCACATGAGCGGCAAGCAGGTGATCGCCACGAGCGAGCACGTGGCCAAGCTCCGCGCCGCGCGCGACGCGGTCGGCGACGAGCTCTACCTGATCGCGCGCACCGACGCCCGCGCGCCGCTCGGCCTCGACGCCGCCATCGAGCGTGCCCTCGCCTACCTCGAGGCCGGCGCCGACGCGACCTTCGTCGAGGCGCCGCGGAGCGTCGAGGAGCTGGGCGAGATCGCGCGCCGCGTGCCGGGAGCGAAGCTCGCCAACATGCTCGAGCGCGGGCTCACGCCGATCCTCGGCGTCGACGAGCTCGGCGCGCTCGGCTACGCGCTGGTCGCCCATCCCCTGACCGCGCTCTACGCCGCGGCGCAGGTGATGCGCGAGGTGTTCGCGAACCTGCGCGCCGAGGGCTCGAGCCGCCGCGACCTCGAGCGGATCCTGCCGTGGGACGAGTGGAACCGGGTCATCGGGCTCGAGAGCTACTACGCCGCCGAGAAACGCTACCGGGGCGAGGAGGGTTGATCCCCTCGCTGACGGGGCCCGAGTCCGGCATTCGAGGCCGTCTTGGGCCATGTCAGCCCCGGGCGACGCTCGGGTCGCCTGGAGGCGCACGCTCGGTCGTGTGCACGAGGCCATCCTGCGGCCCCGCTCCTCCACCACGAAGCGTCGGACTGCAGAGGAACGACGGAGCGGAGCGCTCGCGCCCGCTCAGACGAGCTTCTGCAGGTACACGTCCGTGTTGGCGCGGATGCGCTTGGCCCGCGCCACGGGGTCCTCGACCTCGAGCTTCTCGTCGGGGACCACGCGGAAGAGCGGCTGACCCTTGCGCACCACGACACTCGACTCGTGGACGTAGACGTCCACGATCCGCGCAGAGAACGGCGCGTGGACCTTGTTGAACATCTTCATCACTTCGATGATGTAGAGGGGCTGACCCTTTTCGAAGTGGCTGCCCGGCTCGACGAAGGGCGGCATCTGGGGCGCCTCGCGATTCCAGTAGGTCCCGCCCATGGCCGCGACGATTTCGTCCGAGCGCTGCTCCGGCGGAGGCGCCAGCACCTTGCGCATCGCGTCCTGGTGCGCCGGGTCATGGAGGCGATCCGGGATCGTCACGTTCAGGTCGGGGCCTAGCGCCAGGTCGAAGAAACCGGTCTTGGCCGCGATCAGCGGCATCAGCCCGACGAGCTCGAGACCGAGCTGGTGTCCGGCGTGGGCCGCGCGTACCGCAGGCCACAGCTCGGGCCCGATGCCGAACGAAGGCGTGTCCCCACGCAGCCGGGAATCCAGCTCCGGCCAGCCGAGTCCCGCCGAGCCCGCGCGCGCGGCGAGCTTTCCGTAGAACGCGAGGCCCACGTCGATCAGCTGGTGATCGTGGTCCCAGATCCTCTCCGCGGCCGGTCCGCTCCGGCGATCGAAGTTGAGGAGGTGGATCGTCTCGCGTAGCACTTCGAGCGGGTTGCGCCGCCACACCAGCCGCCCGTCCTCGATCGCGAAGTCCGCCATGTGCTGCGAGAGCCACGCCGAGAGCTTGTGCGGCTCGCCGAAGAGCTCGCGCATCGGCCGCTCGACCAGCGTCTCCTTCAGGTCGAAGACCTTGGCCGTGGCCGCCGCCGCGTCGTTGCCCGCCGCCGCCACGCGACGCTTCTCGGCCTGGTGGAACGCGTAGTCGAGGTCGATCGACTCCGCCTCGCGCCCCAGCTCGCCGACCGCGGTGAGGTACGGCACCACGAACTTGGTGGTCGGCTTCGCGAGCGGGTCACGGTGCAGGAACCACTTCATGAGACCGAAGTGGAACTCGAGGTTGGTCGCGAGGTCGATGCCGCGCAGGCTGGTGCGTCGCAGCACCTCGGTGAGCGTCGCCCAGCTCTCGGCGCGATCCGCACCGGTGGAGAGCAAGAGCGCGATGTTCGAGTCGTACGCGCCCGCGAGGCGGTATCGCATGAAGAGACCGGTGTCAGGGTTCTTGATCGAGATGCCCTGGTCGTCGCGGATCTCGCCCTCGATGGGGTCCGACCACGACACCATGACTCCGCCCGCGGCCGGCTGGAGCGCGCGGTCGGTGGCGTTGAGGCGCACCTCGAGTGCCGCGCCGTCGCGCTGCACGCGGGCAGGCGCGGGCAGGCGCGCCTTGTGGCGCGCCACCAGCGCCATCGCCTCGACCAGCGAGTGCACGTCGAAGCGTTCGCGTGGATCGGCGGGGTTGGTGAAGCGCAGCGCGTAGCACAGCTCCGAGACCCGGTGCTCGACCTGGATGCGGGTGTTGACCTCCATGAAGTAGTGGCGGTCGCCCTCGACGATGCACTCGAACGTGGACGCGCTGTCGAGCTTGACCGCGCGGCCGAAGCGCTCGGCTTCGGCTTCCATGCGCTCGAGCACGCCGAGGTCCTTGGTCAGCACCTCCGCGCGCACCCCGTTGCCCGCCGCCCGGGCACGCTCGATCTCGGCCTTGAGGCCCTCCTGCGTGACGGACACCTCGACCAGCTTCTGCTCGTGCATCTGCAGCGAGCAGTCGCGCCCGCCCAGCGTCACACACCACTCGCCGTTGCCGAGCATCTGGATCTCGTTGTGGCGGGTGGACTCGACGTTGAGCTCGATCAGCATGTTCTTGTTGTCGCCGATGCCGGTCGCCTTCACCTCCTGAAGGATCTCGCGCACGAGCGGCCGTACCGTCGACGCGTCCGAGAAGATGCGCTGCCCCTTCCCGCCGCCGCCGCCGATCGCCTTGAGGCGGAAGCGCCGTCCCGGGTTCTCGGCGAGCAGCCGCGCCGCCTCGGCGTGGATGGTGTCGGCGAGCTCCTCGATGGCGAAGAGATCGACCCGCGCGCGGTACGAGGCATCGAGGACCTTCTCGGCGAGCGCCACGAGCGCGATCCCCGTCTGCTTGAGCTCGGGCACCTCGAGCCCGTGGCTCTTGGCGCACGCGGCGAGGGCCTTCGCGTCCGGGTGCTTGGCCAGCAGCGCCCGCACGGTGGCGTCGTTGATGCCGGGCGTGACCGAGACCTGATTGGCGATCGCGGTGCGCTTGGCCTCGTCCTTGGCACCCGCCGCGCCCTGGGTGTACGAGCACGGCCCGATGAAGCCGAGGCCGGCCTCCTCGAGCGAGCGCACGAAGTGGGCGTCCTCGGCCATGAAGCCGTAGCCGGCGAACACGTAGCGATAGCCATGCGCGTGGCAGATCGCGACGATCTGCTGGATGCGCTGGTCGCGCTCCTCCTTGGTGGCGCCGGTGTAGTCGGGTACCGCGTGCACGAACTGCGGGTCGATCATGCGCAGCTCGGGCGAGAGCGCGCGCGGGAACACGATGCTGTCGCGCTCCGAGAGGAGCATGCCCACTCGGGTCATGCCCATCTCGCGGAATATCTCGATCGCTTCCTTGCGGATCGGGCCGCGGCACACGATCAGCACGGACATATCGTCGCACGCGAACGAGCGCACCCACTCCCACGGCGAGTTGGCGAGCCGGCGGTCGCGGTGGACCAGCGGATTGGCGGTGTAGGGATCGGTCTTGCGGGCGTCGGGGCTCATCAGTGGAACTCCCGCTGCGGCCCGGTCATCGGGCCAGGCACGTAGGAACGGAGGAGGAAGTCGAGGTTGCGGCCGAGGACCGAGCGCAGCTCGCTCGGCATCACGATCTCGGAGATCGAGCCCAGCGAGAGCGCCTCGCGCGGGTTCATGAGCTCGCGCTCGTAGCGCTGGTTGATGACGGCCTCTTCGTTGCGCAGCCAATCCTGAGCGGCGCGCCTCGCTTCGGTGGCGGCGTCCTCGGGCGCGGTGCCGGCGTTGACCCGCGCCTCGCACTCCTCGCGCTCGAGGGCCTGGGCGCGAGCGCGGATGCGCTTCAGGTCGTCCTTGTAGACGTACTCCTTCCCCGCGGTGCCCATCACCGCCACGCGCGTGGTGGGCAGGGCCAGGACCAGGTCGGCGCCGGTCGCGTAACAGTTGAAGGCCGCGTAGGCACCACCGAAGGCATTTCGCACGATGAGCAGGATGCGCGGCGTGCGCACGTCGATGATGGCGTCGAGCATCGCGCGGCCGGCCTGGACGATGCCGCGGCCTTCCTGCTCCTTGCCCGGCAGGAAGCCGGTGGTGTCCTCCATGAAGATCGTGGGGATGTTGTAGATCGAGCAGAAACGCACGAACCGCGCGATCTTGTAGGCAGCGTCGACGTCGATCTGACCGCTCGCCACCGCGCTGTTGTTGGCGATGAAGCCCACCACGTGGCCGCCCAGGCGGCCGAATGCGGTGATGGCATTGCGAGCCCGCTCGGGCTGGAGCTCGAAATAGTCGCCGTGGTCGCAGATGCGCTCGATCACGATCGACACGTCGACCGGGGTGTTGAAGCCAGTCGGCGAGTTGAAGGCCTTCCGCAGCAGGGTGTCGATCTCGTTGGTGCGCCGGTCGATCGGGTCGCTGGTGGCCTCGAACGGGGCCACCACGCGGTTGTTGCTGGGAAGGAAGGCGAGCAGCCGCCGCGCGGTGCGCAGCGACGCGAGCTCGTCCTGAACGCTGATGTCGACGACGCCGCTGGCGCCGTGGACCCGCGGACCGCCGAGCTCGTCGGGCGTCACGTCCTCACCGAGCACGCTCTTCACCACGCCCGGCCCGGTCAGGCCGAAGAACGTGCCGTCGCACTGGATCATGAAACTGCCCTGGCGCGGCAGGTAAGCGCCGCCGCCGGCGTTGAAGCCGAACATGCACATGATGCTCGGCACCTCCCCGCTCACCTTGCGCAGCGCGGTGAAGGCCTCCGAGTAGCCGTCCAGCCCGCCCACACCCGCGGGCACGTAGGCACCTGCGCTGTCGTTCATCCCGATGAGCGGAATCCCGCGGTCGCCCGCCAGGTAAACGAGGTTGGCGAGCTTGCGGCCGTTGGTCGCGTCCATCGAGCCGGCGCGCACCGTGAAGTCGTGCCCGTAGACGGCGACGTCACGACCGCCGATCGTGGTGACCAGGGTGACGATGGAGGCACCGTCGAGGTTCTTGCCCCAGTTCTGCCACAGCACGGTGGGCCGGGCACCGGGATCCTGGAGCGCCTCGATGCGCTCCCACACCGTCATGCGCTCCTTCGAGTGCTGCTTGAGGCGCGCCATGGTGCCGGACGCGGTGTAGGGGCGGCGCCTCAGGTCCTCGGCGTCGCGCAGGGTCTGGTCGTACGGGAGGGCGCCGCGTCACCGGGGCTCTTGGGAAGCGCCTCGGCGAGCGGATCGTCCAGCGTCGGCGGTAGCACGCGCGGATCGCTCATCGGGTTCACACCTCGTGTTTCAGGTCGTGGAGCGGGCGGCGCGCTCCCCCAGCGGAGCGCGCGGACCGAGGGAGCGAGTATGGCCAGTCGCGGCCCCTTCTGTCGCCGATTCGGCGAACGAAATCGCGGCGCGCGCGGCGCCCGGCGCGCGGCCGTCTCGGCGCTCGAGCGCGGCGCGCACGAGGCCCTCCACGACCGGGTGGCGGCGGCGGGCAAAGCGACCGATCTGGTCCATGAACAGGGGTCGTTCGTCGCGGTGCTCGGTGAGCTCCAGGAGCGGGTCCACGAGACCCGTCATGGTGTCCCGCGCCACCCCGCCGAGCTCCTCGTGGAGCTCGAGAAGGCGAGACCGGCCGCGATGGGCGGCGTCGAAGTCCGGCTCGTCGATCAGGATCGCCACCGATACGCGCCGAGCTCGCGAAGCGAGGCTGCGTATGCGTCGACTTGGTGCCGACGCCAGTGCATCACCGAGTCGATCGCCACGTGGCTCGGCCCGAAGAGGGCGAGGAGCGCGGCGAGCCGTTCGGGCAAGACCTGACCGGCGGGGAACCGATAGCCGCGGGTGGGTGGAGCCGCCGTAAAAGAGGCCACGGACCGCGCCCGGCCGGCGTGGGGGGCACCGTCGGCTCTGCCGGCTCGTGCACGGCGACTCGCACGAGCACGGCGAGGGCGACGTACTCCACGCCGTGCGCCGCACCGATCGTGGGCAGGCGCGACGGCCTCGCCTCGCCACCGCGCGGGCTACTGCCGGAGAGCGGCGTGCGAGCCGCGTGCGGATCCGCACCGCCGCGACGACCAGCACAGGCAACACCTCGACCAAACGCGCACGATCCAGCGGGTGTCAGTCCGGACCGCGCGGGTCGCGACTGCCGCGAGGACCCTGGTCACCGCCACGATCAGGCGCCACCACCCCTCGTCCGCACAGGTCCTGGCGGCGTCGCCGCACCCGACCTCGTACGAGGCGTCCGGAGGTGAGGTCGCGCCAGCCCCCAGGGCGCACCTGGAGAGCCGAGGGCGACCCAGGGCGGGCTCGGCCGGCAAAATGTCCTCCACTCCGCCCCAGAATGCCTGACACCTACCGTCACGAAGTTGACGTCGGCAAGCGTTGCCATCGGCGTCAACTCCATAACACCCTATGATCATTACATTTATCTGCCGCGCTTTGCTGCGAGAAGGGGCCGACGTGGTGGTACATCCGATGCACTTGGCCACTGCCAAAGACGCCCTCCGATGAGCGTCAATCATCCTCCAATCAGGCTCGGCCATGAAAACCACTCGAACACCACGCCTGGCGCTGCGGGCTGGGGCCGCGATCACCCTGCTGGCCCTCGCTAGCGCCTGCCGGATGGCTCCCCAGTCCGTCCAGATCCCGATGCGCGACGGCAAGAGCCTCGCCGCCGACATCTACCTACCCTCGAACGTCGGCACCTACCCGACCATCCTGGTCCAGACGCCCTACGACCGCGCCGTCTACCAGGCGCAGCTTCCGTTCCAGGCCGATGCATACGCGTTCGTCATCGTCGACATGCGCGGCTACTTCGGTTCGGTCGGCGCCATCAATCCGTCGGCCAAACCGGTCAGGACGGCTACGACTGCGTCGAGTGGATCGCGCAGCAGAGCTGGAGCGACGGCCACGTCGGCACGTGGGGCCCCTCGGCCCTCGGCGTGATTCAATTCCAGACCGCGCGCGAGAAGCCGCCCCACCTCGACGCCGCGGTGCCACAGGTCGCCGGCTTCATCACCACCTACGGCAACTACTTCCCGAACGGGACCCAGCGCAAGGAATACCTCGACGCGGTGGGCGCTGGCGGCTCGAACATCGGCTCGGGCACGATCCTCCAGCACCCGATCAAGGACTCGTGGTGGAACTCGGTCGAGTCGACCTCCGACTACGGGTCGTCGATCGACGTCCCGATGCTGGTGGTGGGCGGCTGGTACGACCACCGCACCGACGACCTGATCTCGTCGTTCCAGAGCCTCACCACCAAAGGCGGCGTGACGAGCCGCCCCGAGCACCGCCTGCTCATGGGCCCATGGCAACACGAGCACGTCGACGAGGCGACGGCCGGGGCGGTCACCTACGCCGGGGCCGAGGGCGTCGCGGCCACCGAGACCGTGGCTTTCTTCGATCGCTACCTGCGGGGCATCGGCGACGGCTCGAGCGGCGGGCGGGTGAAGTGGTACGACATTGGCAGGCAGGCCTGGCGCGAGTCGGCCGAGTGGCCGCCCGCGGGATCCTCGAACCGGGTCTACTACCTCGGCGACGGCGGCACTCTCGACACCGCCGCGCCGGAAGCGACCAGCGCGTCCACGCCGCTCTCGTACGATCCGCAGAACCCATCGCCGACGGTCGGCGGCGCGAACTTCCAGGACACCGCGATGCCGAGCGGCCCGCAGGACCAAGCCACCGTCGAGGCCCGCGGCGACGCCATCACGTTCACCACCGCCGAGCTCACCCAGGACGTGACCCTCGCCGGCAAGGCGAGCGTGATGCTCTACGCGTCGTCCGATCGCACCGACACGGACTTCGTTGTGCGCCTGACCGACGTCGCGCCGGACGGCACCTCGATGCTGGTCGTCGACGGGGCGCGCAAGGCTCGCTTCCGCAACGGCGTGACCTCACAGTCGCTGCTGACGCCGGGAGCCGTGTATTCGTTCCAGGTCGATCTTCCCGCGACGGCGACGTCGTTCAAGGCCGGACACAAGATCCGCGTGGTGATCACATCGTCGAACTACCCGCGCTTCTACGCGAATCGAAACGACGGCGGCACGCTCTACGACGCCAACGCGCCTTACCTCGTGGCGCAGAACACGATCCTCCACGACGCCACGCATCCATCGCAGCTCGTGCTCCCGACCGTGAACTGATCCGCGGCCTACAGCGATCGCCGACCGGGCCGGCGGTGTCACGCCGGGGCGTATCGCCGGCCGCGCCCCGCGCGGCCCTCCGACAGGGCGGCGCCCGGAACGCGCGCTCGCTCCTCGAGGGAACGCCGCCAGGTCGAGACCGAGCCGCCTGGGCGGGCTCGGTCACCGCCTGCTACGATCGCCGCGCGATGGCAGACCACGCTCCCCGGCTCAAGCCGATCGGCAACACCGCGCTGGCGCGGCTCAACCTCGGCAAGGCCCTCCTCCAGAAGGGGCGACACGGCCAGGCGCTCGTCGAGTTCGACGCCGCGGTGCGCGAGAACCCGGAGCTCGCCGAAGCACACCTGGGCAAGGGGCTCATCTTTGCGCGGCGCGCCGAGTTCCGGGCGGCGCTCGAGTGCATCCGGCAGGCGCTGGCCCTCGATCGCGACCTCGCCACCGCGTGGCTGGTCAAGGCGCACGTACACATGGAGCTCGGCGCGTGGGACGAGGCGCTCGAAGCGGCCAAGCGCGCGGTCGAGATCGGCGAGGCGCCGCCCAAGCGCGCCGCGGCCGTCGAGACCTCCGAGGATGAGCCGCGCCCCCCGGAGGACAAGCGCGACAAGGCCTACCTGGTGCAGGGCACGGTGCTCGCGCACCTCGGCCGTGAGCGAGAAGCGGTGCGCGCGTTCGAGGGTGCGCTGCGCCAGAACCCTAACCTGGTGCAAGCCCGGCTGAAGCTCGCCCATCTCCTCATGAGCCTCGGCGAGGAGGACCGCGCGGTCGAGCAAGTCACCATCGCCGAGCGCCTCAACCCGCTCAACTTCCAGGGACGGATCGCGGTCGGCGACATCTTCCGCGCCCGCGCGCGCCACGAGGAGGCGATGCGCGAGTACAAGGCGGCGTGCGAGATGGCGCCGCGCCAGGCGTTGCCGTGGCTCAAGCTCGGCGAGCTCTACGTGGAGATGAAGCTTCCCTCGGAGGCAGCGTTCGCGTTCCGCACCGCGCTCAAGCTCGATCCCAAGCAGGCCAAGGCGCTCGTCGAGCTCGGGCGGATCTTCCTCGACGATGGCAACGTCACCGAAGCCCTCGAGATGCTGCGCGCAGCGGTGCAGATCGACGCGCGCTATCCCGAGGCGAGCGAGCTCCTCGAGCGGATCGAGCGGACCTTCGGTGGTGGCGCCGCTGGCGCGACCGTCTCGACGCCATGAGGGTAGACCCCCTCCCGGCGCTCCTGACCCGAGCCGCTAGCGCTGCGCCGTGAACAGGATCAAGAGCCCGTACCCGATCATCACGAGCCCGACGAGGATGCCGGGCAAGCGTAGGTTCGCGCGGCCGCCGCTCGGGCTGATCTTCACGATCGACAAGACGGTGACCGCGACGCCGAGCACGGCCAGCGCGTAGGGGATCACGACTGGCTGGGTGACCGTCTGGAGCACTGACTCGAGGCTCACCGCTCTCCTCCACGCACGCATCGGGGGCGGCTCGCGTCCGCGCCTGCCAGCAAGTTACTGCGCCGGGCGGGTACGACACAACGCGGACCGGTCGAGCGGCGTCCGCTGGCGCCGGAGAGCCGCTCACCGGTGAAAGCGCGACAGGAAAGACCAGATCCGTGCAGAAGCGTCGACGTTCTCGACCAGACGGCCGGTGCCGAGGTGCTCGGAGATGTCGATGCCACCAGGCCAGGTGTGACCGCCCGCCGGCAGCGTCACCAGCTCGACCGGCGCACCGGCGCGTCCCTCGCGCGGCGCGTAGCGGCGGACGTTGCACTCGCCCTCGTCGCGGGACTCGACGGGCCGCGGGTCACAGTGGTTCACCCGCACCCACCACGCGAGGGTTTCCTCGACGGGCCGGTAGTCGGTGCGCGAGAACTGGTTCTCGCCGATCCCGCCCTCGAACGAGACGTTGCGATCGGCGAGGCCGTGGACGTGGATCACGGGCGTGGGGAGCCGCGGCTCGGGGCCATCGACCGTCAGGGTCGCGCTCACCACGCCGACCGCGGCGAACCGCTCCGGGCACCTCGCACGCGAGGCGGTAGCTGAACATGCCGCCGTTCGAGAACCCCACCGCGTAGGTACGGGCTGCGTCGACCGACCAGCGGCGCGCGACCTCGTCGAGGATCGCGAGCGTGAAGCCGACGTCGTCCGAATTCATGCGCATCGCGTATCCACAGCACGAGCCCGCGTTCCAGGTGAGCATGCGATCGCGGAAGCGCCCGATCCCCTCGGGATAGGCGACGATGAAGCGCTCGCGATCGGCCACCCGGTCGAGGAGGCTCTGGCGGCGCATCGCCTTGGCAGTGCCGAGCCCACCATGGAACGCCAGCACGAGCGGCGCCGGCCCTGCCTGCCCCACGCCCGCCGGCGCGTGGACGAGCACGCGGCGCTCACGCCCGCCGTGAGCGAGGTGCACCTCGGTCGCGTCCCCGTCGTTCATCCGCTCAGCTCGCGGCGGTTTCGGGCTTGGGCTTGCGCTTGCGGGCGCCGAGCGGCGCGATCTGCACGTTGAGTAGGGTGGTGTCGGCGGGAAGCGCGAGCAAAGTGACGATCAGCTCGCCGACCCGCTCTGGCGGTAGCGCGTCGCCGGGCTTCGGCACCGGATGGTTCTGCTCCCACATCGGCGTGTCGATGGCGTGCGGGCACACCACCTGGACGCGCACGCCGTCGCGGCGCACCTCCTCCGCGAGCACTTGGCTCAGGCCCACGACCCCGAACTTCGAGGCGCAGTAGGCGCCGTCGTGGGCGCGCCCCACTAGCCCCGAGACCGACGACACGTTCACGATCGTGCCCGAGTGCTGGGCGATGAGCGTCGGCAGCACCGCGCGGTTGCTCAGGAAGGTGCCCTTCAGGTTGATGTCGATCACGTCGTCCCACTCATCGACGGTGATCTGCACCACTGGCTTGGGCGGCGTTCCGCGCTTGCGCAGGATGCCCGCCGCGGCGACCAGTCCATCGATGCGGCCGAACGTGGAGAGCGTGGTCTGGACGAGCGCGTGGTTCTCGTCCTCGCGCGCTTCGAACGGGAACCCCAGCGCGCGCTCCGAGCCGAGCTCGGCGACGACCTCGTCGATCCGCTCCCGGCCGACGTCGGCGACGGTCACCCGGCCGCCCTCGGCCACCACGCCCCGGCACACCGCGCGGCCGATACCGCCGGTGCCCCCGGTCACGATCACCACCTGTCCGTCGAGCCGTCCCATCCGATCCGCTCCCCCGGCCCCGCGCCGTTCACCGGCGCGGCGGCCGCGCCGCTCACGCCGCGCCGAATTGCTTCGCCAAGAAGTCGACGACGTCGCCGACCCGGATGTCCTCCACGTACTTTCCGTCCTCCATGAGGATGTCCTGGAACGGCAGGTCCCGCCGCCCGTAGTGCTCCTCGAGGGCCGTGACGAAGTGGACCACGTCGATCGACTCGAACGAGAGATCGCTCACCAGCCGGGTGTCGGCGCCGAGCCCCGCGCCGAAGTCGACGTCCCAGTCCTCGGTCAGCTCGGTCAGCACCTTCACGACCTCGGCCAGGATTCCCTCGCGAGTGGCCGTTCCACCTTGTGCGCTCATCGCTTCTTCTCCTCGTCGAACACGTCGGGGGCGGCCCCTCACCGCCTGCTCGGTCCGACTCGATCCGTTTGGTGTAACTCCGCTCGACGCTCCGCGTCGTCCCCTGACCGGCGCGTGACACGCTTCAACCGGCTGCGTGAGGCGGCGCTTTGGGCGCCGCCTTCCTGGCGCGGCTGCGTCCGCCGCTGAACGGCTGGACCACGAGGTTCTCGCAGCACGCGTCGGGTGGCAGCCCGAGACAGAAGAGCACCGCTTCCGCGACGCGCTCGTCGGGCACCGGGGGGCCCACCGCAGGCTCGGCGCCCGCCAGCTCGAGCGCAACGGGCGCGATCACGCACTGGACCCGCACGCCGAACGCGCGCACCTCCTCCACCAGCGCCTCGGTCATCCCGATCACGCCCGCCTGCGCAGCGCTGCCCAGCGAGTCCTGCGCGCGCCCCTTGCGACCACTCACCGCCGCCACGTTCACCAGCTCGCCGCGGCGCTGGGTGGTGAGCGCCTTGAGCGCGGCGCGATTCACGAAGAAGGCGCCGCGCAACCCCGCGCCAACGCTCGCGTCGTAGCTCGCGTCGTCGAGGTCGAGCAGCGCGGAGCCACGTGCCGCGCGCACCCCAGCGGCGTGTACCACGGCATCGAGCTTGCCGAAGCGCGCGGGGGCCGCCGCGACGAGCGCCGCGCACGCCTCGGCACCGGCGAGATCGCACACGTGGGTCGCGAAGCGCTCGGGGTCGAGACCACTCGCGGCGGCGGCGAGCGCGTCTCCGTCCGCGTCGGCGGCGAGCACCGACGCGCCCCGCTCGGCCAGCAGGCGCGTGACCGCGAGCCCCACTCCGTGGGCAGCACCCGTGACGACGACGACCGAGCCCGGGATCTCCATCTCAGTGACCTTTCTGCTGGTAGGAGCCGGAGCTGAGCGGCAGGAGCACCGGCTGGTCGAATCGCACGTCCCACGGTTGGGCCAAGCAGTCCACGACGAACTCGCCGACCGAGCGCGGCCTCAGCATGCCGCCCGCGGTGAGCTGGGTCCCCTGCACCATCGGCGTGTCGACCATGTCGGGAAGCATCGTGATCACGCGGATACCATGCGGCTCGAGCTCCTCCACGAGCGACTGCGAGAACACGTTCAGCGCGTGCTTCGAGGCGCAGTAGCTCGCCGCGTACGCGTAGCCGCGGCGGGCCGCCGGCGCCGACGACACGTTGAGGATCTGGCCGCCGCCCTGCCCCGCCATCACGCGGGCCGCCAGCTGACACGCCAGGAACGGGCCGCGCACGTTGGTGTCGACGACGTCGTCCCACTCCTCGGGGCTCAGGTGCATGAGCGCGATCGGCAGCCCCTTGCGGGAGCGCGGGCTCGCGCCCAGCCCTGCGCTGGTGATCAGCAGGTCGACCGTGCCGAACCGAGCCAGCGCGCGCTCGAAGAGCGCCCTCCATCGAGGCGCGGTCGCGGACGTCACAGCCCGCGACCCCGAGCCCCTCCGGCACGCTCGCCGCCGCCTTCTCGACCCGCTCGGCGTCGCGACCCGCGATCACCACGCGCACCCCTCGGCGGCCGAGCTCCACCGCCACGGCGAGCCCGATACCGCTCGAGCCACCGGTCACCACCGCGACCTGACCGGCGAGGTCGAGGCGCTCGTCGGCGGCGCTCACGCTCGCGCTCCTCCGCGCGACCCGGCCGGCCTCCGCGCGTGAGCGAAGGCGTGCGCGGCGATCACCTCACCCCCGCCGGGGAGAGCGGCCAGCACGTCGGCGCACTGCGGGCCCTCGAGCTGGAGCAAGAGCACCTTGGTGGAGAAGAACTGGCGGCTGTGATGGTAGAAGCGCTCCCAGCCTTCGCGGGTCACGTCGATCACCGCGACGCCGGTGAAGCCCGCGCCGGTCAACTCGCGTGCGTAGCCCTCGAGAGCCGCCTCGCGGTCGGCCGCGGCCAGCAGCGCCTCGCCCTCGAGCTCGCCGGTGAGGCGCCCGCCGACCAGCTCGGACACGACCAACTCGCCGTTCGGCCTCAGCACGCGCAGCACCTCGCGCCACCCCGAGACCCGCCGGAGCTCACGGCCCGCGCCGACCCACAGGACGGCGTCGAACGCGCCATCCGCGGCGGCGATGCGGCCATCGTGCTGGGGCAGCAGTGCCGCGACGCGCGCGCCGGGCCGCGTGGCGCGCACCACGCGCTCGAGGTCCTCCGCGCCGGCGCCGAGCACCAGGATGTGCTCGGGACCCACCTGCTTCGCCGGATCCGGCGGCGCGACGCGCAGCGCCATCTCCACCACCAGCGCCTCTGCAGCCTGTGCCGGCGTGGAGAGGTCCTCGCGCCACGCGCCCACGTTGCGTAGGCCCGGGCCGCCACGCCTCCACAGCCCTGCGTCACGCAGGCTGGTACCAGCGAAGTAGGCGTCGACCTCCGCGCGCACCGAGAAGGTGGGTACCACCGCGTCGGGGCCGATGCCCGCGAGGGCGCCGTGCGGGTCGCGCTCGCGCTCGGCGGCGAGCAACGCGTCCTCGTCACGCGCCGCGTGCGCCACCGGCGCCAGCAGACCGTCGAGGAGGTGCTCGCCGCCCACGATGTCGGTGCCCTCGCCTCCCAGGGTCACGCCACTCACCGCCGCCGCGACACGCGCCTCGACGACGCCCATCTCGACGACGTCGTCGAATTCGTGGCCACCCGCGAGCGCGATCTCCTCTGCGACCGGATCGCCTTCACCGTGGTGGTCGAGCGAACCGTGCCAGATCTCGATCCCGCCGCGCGGGTTGTCCTCGTATCGCCAGCCGTTCGGCCCCTTGATCGCGACCTGGGGACCGAACGGGTTGGCGGTGCCCACGAACAGGCCGCGCGGTGTCGAGAGGATCGCGCGGATACCGTAGTTGTAAGGGTTGCCGAAGCCGTTCTTGGTCACAGGCGTCCAGTGGTCGCCGTCGGTCGTCCGCCACAGCTCGGTGCCGCCCTTGAATTCGAGGAAGCGCTCGAGGGTCACCGGATCGATGAGGCGCCGTACCCGATCGTCCCAGGCGTTGCGGTCCGCGTACGGCAGGAAGGACGACACGTCGAAAGTTCCCGCATAGAGGGCACCATCGTGGGCGCGCATCCGCCACAGATAGCCGGCGAAGAAATTGTCGAAGCCGGGACCGAGCCCGCTGGCCGGCGACTGGAACCCGTAGCGGGTCATGCGCGGCTCACCCACCACCACCTCGAAGCGGTCGTCCGGCCATACCCGCACGATCTCGCACGCGGCGCGGCCGACGTTGTTGATCCGGTCGTGGCCACCGTTCTGGATCCCGGTGCCGACGTAGAGCGCGCCGTTGAACTCGGCGAAGCACAGCACCATCTCGTTGTGCGGACCGCGGTCGAAGCCGAGGTCTGCGACCTTGGTCCAGCGGTGCGGCGGGCGGCCCTCGCCGTCGGTCTTCCAGAGCTGTGCCCCGTGGCGGACGTTGATGGTGCCCGCATAGAGGAAGCCGTTGGCGACGCCGAGGTCGAAGATGCCGCGGTTCGTCGGATCGCCGAAGAACGGCGGGTTCGAGATCTCCCACTTCCCGCGCAGTGGGTCGTCGGTGCACAGCACGGAGGTGTTGAAGGCCTCGTTGCAGAGTCCTCCCCGGGAGCCCGAGGGCGTGATGTAGAGCTGGCCCTTGAACGGCACCACGCCGCGGTACGAGACCACGTTCGGATCTTCGAGCCCGAGCCCGGGCTGGCTCACCTGCTCGAAGGTCTCGCCGTCCTCGCAGCGCAGCAGCACCGGTCCCTGACCGTACGAGCCGCACGACGGGATGGTGTAGATGACCGGACGCGTGTCGCTCTTCCCCTGGAACACGCCCATGTTTCGGAAACCGTACGCCACCGGTACCGGTTTGCCGTTGGTGCCGATCGTCATCGGGCTCTTGTAGACGCGCTTCCAGGTGTCGGCGTCGAGGTCGTAGCGCCAGACCTCACCGGCGAGGTCGAGGTCGAACACCGACTCGGGCATCGGCACCGGCCAGATCTCGGTCGGCACCGAATACGGGAAACGCGCCTTCATGAGCACCAGCATGTGGCGATTGGTGCCCACGTAGACGTGGTTCTGGAACCACGTGCAGCCCCACGCATAGGAGTTCCGGCCGTCGCCGAAGCCGCGCTTGGCGACGCACCGGAAGTGACCCGCGCTCAGCCCGAGCGGTCGCGGCTCGGCCGGGCCCCGAGCGCGCGCGAACGCGCCGTCGCGCGCCGCGGAGGTGTGAACCGGGCTCACCGGGGGCTCGTGGAAGGGGAGGGCCGCCGCAGCGGGGCCGCGGCAGCCACGTGAACCGTCACTCGACGTAGCCGAGGCCGCGCAGGCGCTCCATGATCGCGGCCTCCTCGTCCTCGTCGAGGTTGGCCTCGTCCGTGGCGCCCGCGGCGCTGGCGGCGGCTGCCGCGACCGGAGCCTCCGCCTTGCGCGGCGGATCGCTCGCGAGGTACTCGGCCTCGTAGAAAGCCGTGGGGAACGTGCCTTCGTAGTCGCCGGGGATCTCGAGACCGAGGCTGTGCAGCAGAAGCTGCGGGACCTCGATGATGTCGCGCGCTTCGAGCTCTTGACCCTCGACGATGCCGGGGCCGCGCCCGAGCAGCACGCCGTGGGGATGATGCGTACCGGCCGGCTCCTCGCGCGGAACCACCACCGACTTACCGTTCAGGATCGAGATCAGGCCGTGGTCGCGCAGCGTCAGGGTGAGGTCGGGAGCGCGCTCGGTGAAGGGGCCGGGCCACCAGTCCTCCCGCTTCTTGATCTCGGCGACCACCAGCCCGCCGTCCGGGCCCTTGAGCTTGTAGAGCTTCTCGATGAGCTCGTCGCGGACCTTGTCCGCCTCTTCCGGGGTCAGGTGCTGGCGATTGATGTAGATGCCGTTGCAGCTCGGCGTCATCGCGAACGCCTTGGTCTTCTTGAGGTCAATCGCGCTCACCAGGTTGGGGAGCTTGTCGACGAAGACTGCCTCCTTGGCGTCCTCGGCGACCTCGCCACGCCACGTCAGGTAGCCGTTGTCGGCGAGGAACTTGTTCACGTAGACGATCTCGGTCGTCACCGTGAATCCGTGGTCGGAGGCGATGAAGATGCGCGCCCACTTACCGGCGCTCTTCACGACCGCGCCGAGAAAGTCGTCGACCTGCTTGAAGTAGGTCTTGCAGCGCTCGATGACCCGTTTCTCCCAGTCGAGGGGCTTTTCCGGGATGGTCGAGGGATCCATGTAGCGGTAGGCAAGGTGCTGGATCTTGTCCACGCCGTCGAACACGATCGCAGTGAGATCGCTCGGCTCGGTCCGCATGAGGTGGTCGAGGATCCCGTACCACGCCTTCTCGCGGCGGATGTGGAGGTCGATCCACTCCACCCACTGGTCCGGGTCGAGCTTCTGCAACCCCATCTTCTCGATGTTGGTGTCCAGACCGAGGACGTTCACGTCGAAGCCGTCGACGTGCTGGAGCTTCGCGAACAGGTCCGACGGATGGCTCGAGCGCCGGAGGTGCTTGGGCGGCACGAATCCCGGCATCACGTGTCCACTGATCTTGGGCGGCGGAGCGGTGCCGAAGAAGTTGAGGACCGTGACGCGCTTGCCCCGATCCGAGACGTATTGCCAGATGGTCTCGACCGCGATCGTCCGGTAGTCGTTGACGCGGAAGTAGACGCCGTCCTGGGTCGGCTCGTAGCGCAGGAAGTCGTGCATGCCGTGGTTCCCGGCGCTGCGGCCGGTGGCGAGGGTGGTCCACGCCTGCGGCGTGATCGGCAACGGCGTCGAGCGCAGCCGACACGACGTGGATTCGTCGCGGAACTTCTTGAAGTTGGGCATCACGCCATGGGCGACCATGTGGTCGAGCACCGTGTAGGTCGCTCCGTCGAGTCCGAACAGGATGGTTTTCATGGTCCTTTCCTCGGCCCTTCCCGTAGCCACACCGGGCTCCGGGTCGCCGTCAGCGGCTCACGCCGACGACGCCTCGCTGTTGAGTAGGCACAACGTGATCGAATGGTTTCTGGAAGAAGTGATGCGTCGATAGGTGTGGATGCGGCGCCGCGCCCAGCCGGGGAACGCCTCGGCCATCGCGCCGCGGAGCTCCACCGAAATGCGGCCCTGCGCGCCGTCGGCGGCCACGACCTCGATCGCACGCGGGCCGCCCAGCACGCCGCGCCCGAGCGCCTTGCCGGCGGCTTCCTTGGCGCACCACGCCGCGAGCAGCCACGCGTCCTGCGGCTCGCCCGACGCCCGCGCCGCATTGAGCAGCAGCACGCGCTCCGACGGGTTGAAGGCGTCGTTCACCAGCCCGACGTCCATGGTGCCGATCGGCTCCACATCGATGCCGATGCCCGCGAAGCGTGTGGGATCACCCGCCACCGCGACCGCGGCGAAGCCGGTGTGGGCGAGGCTCACGAGGGGAAGCCTCGCGCCCGGCAGCACCGGGCGCGGCGCCCCGTGGGCGTCGTTCACGATCTCGACGTCGGCCATGCACACGTCGAGCCGTGCGAAACGTCGCGCCACGTCCTTCGCAACGACACGCCCGAACAGCCACCCCGCCGTGAGCACCGGCGGACGCTTGAGCGACTCGAACGTCTTGCGCTCGGCCCGGCTCAGGATCATGTGCGCGAGCGCACGCTGCCAGAGGTGCTTGACCACGATCGGGCTGCCGACCGAGCCGATCTCGCACACCAGCCCGCCGTCGAGCCCCGGAACGCCGGCGAAGAGCGGACTGATGTCGCGGGTCATCACCGGCTGCCGCGGCGCCGAGCCGTAGTGATAGAGCCCGGTCGGGAGCTGCACGGTCTCGTCCGAGCGGCCGAGGACCCGGAGCACCACTCGCCCGCTCGGGTCGCGCAGCTCGACGTCGGAGAGCACCTTGCTACCCTCGCGGACCACCGTCGACACCGTCGGCAGGGACTCGCGCGAGCCGGCGAGGTCGACCCACTCCACACGCCGGTAGCCGTTCGGAAAGATCAGCGTGATGGTGGGATCGTCGTCGCGCCACGGCCCGAGGATCTCGAGACCCGGCACGTGACCCGCGGTGTCGATGAGCGCAGCGGGAATCGCCGGGGTGCCAGGTGCGTCCGGCATGAAGAGCAGGTCGGGGTCGGGCTGCACGAGCGTCGCCGCGACCCCGTTGGCGTCGGAGCGCTCGGCACTGACGATCCCGGCGAACGACGGACCGTGGAACAGCATCCGGCCGTACATGTGCTCGGGCGGGATCCGCGCAGGCGCCCGCCCCTGATCCGGCACCATCGGTGCACCGAGGTCGCGCGGACCGTCCGAGAGTTCGACCACCGCCTCGACGATCGTGCCACCCGAGCCGATGCCGTCCGCCTCGTACACGCGGCCGCGCGCGGCACGCTCGCCTTCGGTCACCACCTCGACCCGGATGGTGCGCTCGGGCGGATCGAACACCAGCCACCCCGAGGTCTTCACGTCCGAGAGCGCGAAGGTCCTGAGCCCCGGGTGAAGCAGCAGCGCCGCCTCCGCGATGACCTCCTCGGACATCGCGAGAGCCATGATCGGCAGCCCGCGGAGCGAGGGGTCGCGAACCGAGAGCTCGCGGCCGAAGAAGGTGTGGTCGATGAGGAAACCGAGGCGATCGGAGTCGAGCTCGCACTCGACCAGGATCCGCTTTCCGGGCTCGTGCTCGAGCACGCGCGTCACGAGTGGCGCCGGTCCGGGCCGTCGCTCCGCCGTCGCGGGCGTGCTCACGGGTAGGGCCGCGGGTACGACCGGTGCCTGACGAGGCGCGGGCGGTCCTGGCCGAGCCGCGATCGCCCCGGGGCTCCGGTCGATCGCGGCGCGCATCACCAGCTCCTGCGTATCAAGGAAGAGCCGCATCGTCGACTGGTAATCGGCGAGCGCGCGGCGACGTGCGCTCACCGGTGCGGTGCTCGCCACGGGCGCGACCAGCGTCGACACCTCCACTGGACCGGGGACGAACGAGCTGGACGGGTGCGACGTCGACGACGGCGGTGACGGAGGCGCAGCGCTCACCTGCGGCGCCGACGCACCCGGCCGCATCAGTCCGCGCACCAGCGGCCTGGGCGTGACGGCTGCGTGTCCGTCACCGTTCGAGTGACCGTCGCCGCTCGCCGATGCGGGCGTCGAGGCGCGCGGCGGAGCGGCCGTGACCGGCCGGCGCCCGTCGGCCTCCGCGCTCGCCGCGACGCGATTCATCCGTTCCTGGGCGCGCGCCACGACCTCGTCGCTGAGCTTGAGCTCGGGGAGCGCGAACTTGAGCGGTGGGTCGTCTGGAAGGCGGTGCACCGTGCCGAGCAGCTCGAGCTCCACGGGCCCACGACTCTCGATGAGGGCGTCGAGGCGAACGTCGACGCCGTGGGCAACCAGCATCCCCACCGCGCGACAGAGCTGCTCGATGCCGTTCTTGCGGCGCGCGTCGAGGGCGACCGCGGCGTGGGGGCGTGTCCCGAGGATGTCGGCGACGAAGTTCGTCAGGTTGCCTCGTGGACCCACCTCGACGAACACGCGCACGCCATCGGCGTGCATCGCCTCGATCGTCTCGCGGAAGCGCACCTTCGAGTACCACTGCCGGACCGCGAGCTCGCGGACTGCCTCGGTCTCCTGCGGAAACTTGCCGGCCGTGGCGCACGACCACAGCTCGATCCCGGGACGCGCGACTCCCATCGTGGCGTAGTACTCGGCGAGGATCGGGCATGCCGGGCGGAATCCATCGGTGTGATAGGCGCGGCCCCACGGCAGCCGCTCGCACAGTCCGCCCTTCCCGCGCAGCCCTTCGAGGGCCTGCTGGGTCGCCTCCTCGTCGCCGGAGACCACGAGCTGGCTGGGGCAGTTGTCCATCGCCACCACCAGACGCCCACCTGAGCGCTCGAGGACCTCGTGGACCGCAACGGGGTCCGCGCCACCCACCGAGGTGAGCACCGCGGTCTTCGCGAGCCCAGCACCCGCGATGCGGGTGGCGACGTCGGCGCCGTAGGCGATCGCGCGGATGCGCGCGTCCTCGTCGCCGAGCGCGTACGCACCGGCGGCCTCGAGCGCCATGAACTCGCCGCTCGAGTGGCCGACGATCGCATGCACCGGCACTCGCAAGCGCTCGAGCAGGGCCATCAACGCCCGCTCGGCCGCGATCACCGTACCGACCGCGCCCTCCAGACCGAGCAGTGCGTCCTCGGCCTGCTGTTCCTCGCCGGGGAGCGGGAAGACCAGCGGGCTCACCGGTTTGCCACCGGGGCGGCTCGCGAAGCCCGCGTCGGTGCGATCGAACTCGCGGCGAACCTCGGGGAAGTGGCGTGCGAGATCCGCGAGCATGTTGACGTACTGCGCGCCCTCGCCAGGGAACACCCACGCCACGCGACCGTCGCGCGCCAGGGGGTTCTGGTACCAGAAGACGCCGGTCCGATCCTGGATCTTCTCGCGATCGGCTTGGCCGAGGAGCTTCACCGCTTGGCGCAGCTTCTTCGCGAGGTCGGCCGGATCCTTTGCGACCAGCGCGAGCCGCGTCGCGCCGCCCTCGCGGTTGCTGGCCGCCGCCACGTCGACGAGGTCGAGCGTCGGGTTCGCATCGAGCCACTCGGCGAGGGCCGAGGCGCGCGTGACCAGCGCCGCGCGATCCGCCGCCGACACGACGATCAGCTCGACCGGCCAGCGACGCTCGAGACGCGGCAACACGCGCTCGTCGGCGGGCACGTGCTCCTCGAGGATCGCGTGGGCGTTGATACCGCCGAACCCGAACGCATTGACGCCCGCGCGGCGTGGGTGCTCGCGATCGGCGTGGATCCACGGCCGTGTCGCAGTGGATAGGTAGAAGGGCGTCTCGTCGATCTTGAGCGCCGGATTCGGCTTCTGCGCGTGCAAGGTCGGCGGGAGCACGCGGTGGTAGAGCGCCAGCGCGGTCTTGATCAACGACGCCGAGCCGGCCGCCGGCAACAGGTGGCCGATCATCGACTTCACCGCGCCGAGCGCGATCGTTGCGCGCTCGCCCTTGCGACGGCCGAACTGCGCGACCAGCGACTGTAGCTCGGTGGCGTCACCACGCGCGGTCGCGGTGCCATGCGCCTCGATCAAGCCGATCGTCGCGGGGTCGATCCCCGAGTCCTGGTAGGCGCGCGTGAGCGCCAGCACCTGGCCTTCGAAGCGCGGCGCGAGCAGGCCGAGCGCTCTCCCGTCCGACGAGGTACCCACGCCGCGCAGCAGCGCGTAGATCCGATGACCGTCGCGCTCGGCGTCGACGCGCCGCTTGAGCACGAGGATGCCGCACCCTTCCCCGAGGAGCGTGCCGTCGGCGTCCGCGCCGAACGGGGCGATGCGCCCGGAGTGGCTCGCTGCCTCGAGGTTGCTGAACAGCAGGTGGATGGGACCGGGTGTCGAGACCTGCACGCCGCCCACCAGCACCGCGTCGCAGCGTCCCGACGCGAGCTCGCGCATCCCCTGCTCCACCGCGATCAACGTCGACGCGCACGCGGCGTCGACCGTATAGGCGGGACCTTGCAGATCGAGGCGGTTGGCGATCCGACCGCACATCACGCTGTTGACGAGCCTGGGCACCACCTCGGCGTTGAACGGCGGCAGCGCCGACTTCACGTCCTTCTTGATCGCCCCGAGGGTCGCGCCGTCGAGCTCGGGATGGAGACGCTCGACGACCGCCATCACCTGATCGACCGCCCAGCCATGCGCCACCCAGCTCAGCGTGCCGCGGTTGACGTAGAGCCCACGGGCCAGGATCACGCCAGTCTTCTTGCGGTGCAGCGGCAGCTCGGGGACGCCGGCATCCGCGAGCGCCTCGACCGCGCAGCGCAGCGCCAGGAAGTGATCGGGCTCAGCGCCGTCGACGCTCGACGGCATCACGCCGTAGCGTGCCGGCTTGAAGCGGCTGAGGTCGCCCAGGAACCCGCCCTTGCTGGTGTAGACACGGTCGTTCGGATGACCGTCCGCGCTCTCGCCGTAGAGCTTCGGCCACCACTCGGCGGGCGCCTCGCCGATCGCGTCCACGCCGTCCACCACGTTCTGCCAGAACGCGCGAGGGTCCCCGGCACCCGGGAACAGGCAGGACATTCCGACGATCGCGATGTCTTCCATGCTCTGGCGTTCTTCTCGTGGTCCAACGAGGGGCGGTCGACGCTGCCCGGCGGGCGCCGTCGACCGCGAAACTCGATCGGATGTCAGTCGCCGACGGATCGCGCCGCCCGCGTCGCGCGCTGGCCGTGCGCCACCTCGGGCTCCTCGTCGAGCCAGTGACCCGATCCCACCACGACGCGCACGTCGCGGTCGGCGGCGTGCAGGAACTCGAGCCACGCCGCGTGGCGGCCGGCCGGCACGCTCACCAGGCCGAAGTCGCGGTGCGCGAGCTGCTCGGCGACGTCGGGAGTGACCATGCTGCCCGCGCCCAGCCACGGTCCCCAGTTCATCGAGACGACCTTGCCGGACCACACCGCGCGCAGCCGCCGGGCGATCCGGTTCAGCACCTCGTTGGCGGTCGCGTAGTCGGCCTGGCCGACGTTGCCGAAGAAACCGGCCACCGAGCTGAACAGCATCACGAGCTTCACCCGCGCCGGATCGAGGAGGCCTGCGAGAGCCACCATCGGATCGAGCTTGGTGCCGAGCACTCGATCGAACGAGTCGGCGCTCTTGTCGACGATGTACTTGTCCTCGATCACGCCAGCACCGTGGAGGAACACGTCGATGCCACCGAACCGCTCGGTGATCTCGCCCACCAGTGCGGCGAGTTGGGCCGGATCGCGCACGTCGCAGGCGCGGTACTCGGCGTGCGACGCGGCGTGGCGGATCGCCCTCCACGTTCTTCAGGATCTCGCGGGTCTGGAGGATCCGCGAGATCTTCTCCTCGACCGCCTTGGGCGTCATCGCGACACCGCCGCCGCTCGCCTTGAGCCGCGCCAGGATGCGCCTGCGCAGCTCGGCGCGATCGACCACCCCCGCGGTCTCGGGGTCCTCGTCGCCCTCGGGCAACGCCGACCGGCCCACCAGGATCACCGTCGCACGTGAGCGCCGCGCGATCTCATGGACGATCTCGGCGGTGATGCCGCGCGCGCCTCCGGTCGCGAGGACCACCGTGCTCGGGCCGAGGTCGAAGTACGGCCGGCGCTCGTAGCCGTTCGGCAGATCGGCGCGCACCGCGCGCACCGCGAGCCGCCGTCCAGCGCGATAGCCGACCTCGACCGGCCCTTCCGCGGCGAGCTCGCGAAGCAGCCCCGCCGGCTCGGGGATACGGTCGACGTCGACGGTGCGGAAGCGCGCCCGGGGCCACCCTGCGAAGCGGACTTGAAGAGCCCAGCCAGACCGCCGCGCCAGGGCTGCGCGGCCCCGGTCGTGCCCCTCGGAATCGAAGTCACCCCCGCCGCGAGTCACGGACACCACGAGCGGCGCCACGGTTGCGCCGGCCTTGAGCTCGGCCGCGAAGGCTTGCATGAGGAACAGCGCGCCTCGCACCTCCTCGGCCACGACGCGGTGCCAGTCATCGGCGCCGATCCCCGGATACGAGGGCGCGTCGCGCAGCGGCAGGAGGTGGACCACCGCGCCGATCGGCCCGACCGACGCGCGGATGCGCTGGAACGCAGCGTCGGCCGCGGCGCGACTGGCGAGGTCCGAGCCTTCGAGGACCACCACCGGTACGCCACGCGTGCGGAGCAACGCGCCTAGATCACGTGCGAATCCGCCGCCGTCGTCGGTGAGCACCCACGTCGAACGCGGCAGCTCGCGGGAGCTGCCGGACTCGAGCGGGATCTCCTCGACCCGCACCACCGAGCGGTCGACGCGAACCGCCTCGCCCGGCACGGCTTCGGAGACCGTGCCATCGACGGTGGCGACCGCGGCTGAAGGATCCGGAGCGCCCACTCCCGCGCCGTCCCCGGCCATGGCCTCGAGCTTCGCGACGCCCTCGAGGATGGCGCGCAGCGTGGTGGCGGCGGCCATTGCCTCCATGAACCAGGGCGGCGGCTCCTGGATGCTCGGCACGACCGCGCGCCGGAAGGCCGCGATGACCTCGACGCGCTTGATCGAGTCGATGCCCAGATCGGACTCCAGCCCGGCGTCGAGCTCGAGCATTTCGGGCGGATAGCCGGTCCGGTCCGAGACGATCGCGCGCAGCTGCTCGACCCGGTCCGGACCCGCACTCGCCTTCCCCGGCGCCGGTGGGGCCGCGGGCGAAGGCGCGCTCACGACCGGCGCCGGAGCGGCTTCGGCGGGGACCGCCGAGCCGTCATCGCCGGCGAGCTTCGCCACGCCCGCCAGGATCATCGAGAGCGTGCTGGCTGCGCCCATCTGCTCCATGAACCAGGCCGGCGGCTCGGTCACCGCCGGCACCACCGCGCGCCGGAAGGCCGCGATGATCTCGACGCGTTTGATCGAATCGATGCCGAGGTCGGACTCGAGCCCCGCGTCGAGATCGAGCATCTCGGGTGGGTAGCCGGTGCGCTCGGAGACGATCGCGCGGAGCTGCTCGGCTCGATCACTCCCGGCGCCGGGCGTAGCGCGGCTCTCGACCAACGCCGCCGCCGGGGGCGAGCCGGCGGCGTCGCTCGCGACATTGCCACTCTCGATCGCGAGACGCGCCGCACCGTCGAGGATCGCGCGCAACGTGGCCGCACCACCCATGGCCTCCATGAACCACGCCGGTGGCTCGACGACGCTCGGCACGGCGGCGCGTCGGAAGGCCGCGATGATCTCGACCCGCTTGATCGAGTCGATGCCGAGGTCCGACTCGAGACCGGCGTCGAGGTCGAGCATCTCCGGCGGATAGCCGGTGCGGTCGGTCACGATCGCGCGCAGCATGGCGGCGTGGTCGGCACCCGCGGCCAGGCTCGGCGCAGCGGCGCTCGTCGTCGTGAGGGTTGCCGACACCGACTTCGGCGTCGCCGCACCCCCGGGCACGCTCGGCGATCAGCCTCGCCACCCCGTCGACGATCGCGCGCAACGTGGCCGCACCACCCATGGCCCATGAACCACGCCGGTGGCTCGACGACGCTCGGTACGGCGGCGCGTCGGAAGGCCGCGATGATCTCGACTCGCTTGATCGAGTCGATGCCGAGGTCCGACTCGAGACCGGCGTCGAGGTCGAGCATCTCCGCTGGATAACCGGTGCGCTCGGTGACGATGGCTCGCAGCGTCTCCACCGGGTCGGGCATCGCCGGGGCGCCGCTCGGCACCGGTGCCGCGGCGGGCTCGGGCACCGTGGGCCGCACCGCCGTCGTGCTCGCGGCCGGAGCTGCGGGGCGCGCCGCAGACATGGCTGGCTGGGCGACAACCGGACGTGGCGCCTCGACTTCGGGCCCCGGTGCCTGAGCGGGTCCACGGACCTGCTCAGGCAGGAACGCGACCTCCGCCACGTCCGGCTCGCGGATCCCGGCGGGCTGTGCGACGACCTCCGCCGAGCCGTAGAACGCTTGCATCACGGCCGCCTGGGTATCCAGGAACCGGCGCATGGTCTCCTGGAACTCGCGTACCGGCTCGAAGTCGGTCGCGGTGCTCGAGGGCCGAGACGCGGGTGCGGGCGAAGGGGTTCGAGGACGATCCGGAGGACGCTGGGAGCTGGGCATGGTGGAGGGCTCGGGCAGGGCGGCTCGCCGCGGCTCCGCGGCGGGCGCATTCGTCGAGTGGGGCGGTGGGACCGAATCTCCGCGCACGGGCGCGGTCACTCGCGGGCTCGCGAGCTTGGACGCCATCACCGATGGCTTGGTCTCGGGTCGCGCGACCGGCGCGGGCGCGAGCGACTCCACCTCGCGGGTCAGGACGAGGCGGGGCCGGGTGAACGCCCGCGGCGGCTCGTGAGCGGGACGCGCGTACGCCGCGTTAACCAGCCAGAAGTGGCGACCGAGTGGCTTGGCGGCGCTCGCCGCGATGCCGTCGCGTTCATCGTCGAGGTCGATCAAGTCCCGGCCCGACCACAACCTCTCGAGCTCCACACCGACGCCTTCCACGAACAACCGGCCGAGTGCGATGAGGAGCTGGGTGACGCCGTGACCGGTGCGATCGTGCGTGGCGATCGCGACGTGGGGGCGCGATTCGAGGACCTCGTCGACGAGTTTGCTGAGCACGCGGTTGGGGCCGACCTCCACGAACACTCGCGCACCCGCCGCGTACATCGCCTCGATCTCGTCGGCGAAACGCACCTCGCTGACGAGCTGCTCGGCGAGGTGCGGTCGGATCTGCGCGGGATCCTCGGGGTACGGCCTCGCGGTCCAGTTGCTGAACACCTCGAACGACGGGGCCGCGAACGGGGTCGCGGCGAGGACCTCCTCGAACCGCTCCCGCGCGCCGCGCATGATCGGACTGTGGAACGCGCACGCCACCGGAACCGCGGTGTGGGCCAGGCCCGCGGCATCGAGCTTCGCGCGCACCTGCGCGAGCCCCTCGCGGGTGCCGCTGACGACGATCTGGCGGCGGCTGTTGAGGTTCGACACCCAAGCGTCCGAACAGGCCGCGACCAGCTCGCGGACCTTCGCCTCGTCGCCGCGCACCGCGAGCATCTGACCGAGGTCGGTCGTCCCGGCACCCGAGCTCGTTGCGAGATCGGAGATCGCGCGGCCACGCGCGTGCGAGAGCGCGAAGAGCTGCTCCTCGGTGAGGGCGCCCGCGGCGTGTAACGCGACCAGCTCGCCGTAGCTGTGGCCGGCGGCCATCTGGCCCCTGACCCCGAAGCGCTCGAGGAGCCGCAGCAGCGCCACGTCCGCGACACCGAGAGCCGGCTGCGCGACGTGGGTAGCCTTGAGCTCGTCGATCGCGCGGCCGCGCGCCTCGTCCGAGAACGCCGGCGGCGGGAACACGTACGCGCTCAAGGGACGCGGGAGACGGCCACGCAACACCCGGTCCGCAGATTCGAAGCGCCGCGAAACCTCGGGGAAATGGATCGCCAGGTCGCGGGTCATGTCCGGGAACTGCGAGCCCTGCCCCGGGAACAGCAGCCCGACGCTGCCTTCCTTCGCGAGCTGGCCCTCGCCGAGCAGTGCGCCCACCGGCAGCTTGGCTGCGTCGCCACCGAGTCGGCCCGCAACCGCCAGGAGCTGCTCACTCAGCTCGTCGAGGGAGCGCGCCACGAACGCGGCCCGAGGCCCGTCGGCGCCGGCGAGGCCGCGATTGTGGAGGGTGTACGCGACATCCGCGAGGCTCGGCGCGAGGCCGCCGTCGAGGGCGGTCGCGAGTTCGTTCGCGATCGCCAGGCAGCGCGAGCGGAGCTGCTCGCCCGTCGTCGCGCCGATCAGCACCAACTCGGTGGGCAGCTCACGGCTCGGGGCGCGCTCGTCGCGAGCGAGCGGTACACCCTCGTGCTCCTCGAGCACCGCGTGGAAGTTGGTCCCGCCGAAGCCGAACGCCGACACCCCGGCCCGCCGTGGCTCGGGTCCGCGGATCCACGGCCGGAGCCGCGTCGAGACGTAGAGGGGCCCATCGGTCAAACCGGCTTTCGGGTTGGGCGTCTCCACGTGGAGGGTCGGCGGCAGGACCCGGTGGTAGAGCGCGAGCGCAGCCTTGATCAGGCCGGACACGCCAGCGGCCGACTTGGTATGACCGATCATCGACTTCACGCTGCCGATGGCGACGCTCTGACTGGCGGCGCCAGCACGCTCGAGGAGCGAGCCGAGCGCCTGGCACTCGGTGGGATCGCCCACTCCGGTGCCGGTGCCGTGGGCCTCGACCAACCCGAGTGACGTAGGTGACACGCGGGCCTGCGCGTACGCACGCTCGAGCGTCACCATCTGCCCTTCGAGTCGCGGCGCGGTGAGACCTTTGTGGCGACCGTCGGAGGCACCCTGCACGCCTCGGATCACGGCGTAGATGCGGTCGCCGTCACGCTCGGCGTCGACGCGCCGCTTGAGGACGACGGTGGCCAGCCCTTCCGCGATCGCAATACCGTCGGCATTCGCGTCGAAGGCGCGCGAGCGGCCGCGCGGCGAGAGCGCGGTGGTCTTCGAGAAGCACGTGTAGGCGAACGCCTCGTTGACCGGGTCGACACCACCGGCCACCGCAACGTCCGCGGTGCCGTTGGTGAGCTCCTGACACGCCAGATACACCGCCGCAAGCGACGAGGCGCAGGCCGCGTCGACGGTGAAGTTCACGCCGCCGAAGTCGAAGCGGTTGGTGACACGCCCGGTGAGCACGTTGAGGAGGACTCCGGGGAAGCTGTCCTCGTTCCATTCGGGGAGACGTTCGAGAAGTTCCTCGGGTGGCTTCTCGATGAACTCGGGGAGCAGCGCGCGGAATGCGTAGTGGAGGCCGAGGCTACCCATGCCCCCGCCCGCGCCGAGCACGACACAAGTGCGCGCCCGCGGCGGCTCGTAGCCAGCGCCGTAGCCCACGTCGCGCATCGCCTGATCGACGAGCTCCAGCGTCAAGAGCTGGATGGGCTCGACGCTGCGCAGCGTCGCGGGTGGAATGCCGAACTTGAGCGGGTCGAACGGGATGTCGCCGATGAAGCCGCCCCACTTGCTGTAGATCTTGTCGCGGGCACCTTTGTCGGGGTCGAACCAGCGCGCCGCGTCGAAGCGATCCGCCGGAACCTCGGTGATCGCGTCCTTGGCGGTCAGGATGTTGTGCCAGTACGTGGCGACGTCATTGGCGCCGGGCAAGAAGCACGACATGCCGACCACCGCGATGTCGAGCGGCGGCGGAACCGGAATCGGATCCTCGACGACCATCACGCTGGTTTCGCGGAGACCGAGGAGGTGGCGACCCGCTGCGGCGCAGAACGAACCCGCCGGGTCCTCGAGGTCGCGCGCTACCAGGCCGACGTGGATCCCGAGTTCGACGAGCGGCTCGGCGACGACCTGAAGCGCCGCAGCACGCGCCGCGTCCGCGCGACCGCCATCGAGTAGCACCTGCAGGTGTGCTACATCGGCGCGCGGACGGCCGGGCGCGGCGAGGCACCGCACCAGGTCGTCCCACAGCCCCAGGCTCGGCGAGGCGCCCTGCGCACCCAGGGGCGTCGTGGGGAACAGGAACCGCCGCACGCCGCTTGCGAGGGCGTGGACGAGCCCGGCTTCGCTCGTGACGGCGACGAAGGCCTTGGCGCCGTGGTGCTCCCAGGCCGCGAGGTCGTCGAGCGACGCCTCTGGGACGAGCGCGAGCGGCGGCCGGACACCCTCCACCACGGGCAGCCAGCGGGAGCTCTCGAGCGCCGTGGTGGCGCTCGTCAGGTCGACGCACCAGGGTCGCCCGGCGAGCGCCTTCGCGATCGTCTCGAGGGCGAGCCGCGCGGCCTCCTCGGGCGGACCGTCGAGCGGGAGGACCGGGATCGCGCCCGCGCCCGACGCCTGCTCGGCGAAACCGGCCCACGCCTCGACAGCGCCCGTCGCGCACTGCAGCACGGGATACGCCACACCGAACGCGGGAGCGACTCCGCCGCCTTGGACCAGGAAATGCTGCACCGCCGCGCCGGTCGACGCCTCGGCGCACAGCTCGCGGGTCCAGGCTAGCGCGCGCGCCACCGTTGGAGCCTTGGCACGCCATGCCACGGCGAGCGTGGCGTCCTCGGCCACCGGCCACGGATAGCGCTTCTCACCCGTCGACCAGCCCGCGAGCACGGCCTCGAGCACCGCCATCCGCTGGGCGCGCGATTCCGCGCCTTCCAGCCCGGAAGCGGCGAGTCGATCCCTCAATCGACCGGCGGTTCGTGCCACGCAACGGAAGTGGTCACCGCCGCCGAGCCCGACGAGGGTGGTGTCGACACCCTCGTGCTCGATGCGATGACGGAGCCCCCGCGGCAGCGGGGACTCCCGGGTGAGCGAAAGCTGCCAGTCGAGGACCAGCCCGTGGGCCCCCGCGACCAGATAGGCCCCAGCGCTGGCGGGTCCCACGCCGCCCCACACGTAGACGGGACGGGGTTGCGTGCCGCGTAGCCTCTCGAGGAGCGCGAGGCTGGTCTCGACGCCGACCCACCCCCCCGCCTCCGAACCCTTGGCGATGAGAAAGTCGACCGGCAGGTCTCCGACGAGCTCCAAATCCGAGACGGCGGTCACCACCACGCCCACCTGGCGAGCGGTGACGCGGCAGCGCGGGACCACCTGCCTCAAGGCCTCCTGTGACTCGGGCGTCAGGAGGATGACATCGCAGCTACCGAGGCGGTCGAGCACGGCTCGCTCGAGGTGACCGTCGCGGCCGTGCAACATCACGCCGTAGCGATCCGGCGCGAACCGGACCAGACGATCGACCACACCGAGCGCGCACTCGGCATTGGTCAGGAAGGTCAGGTCGAGCACTCCGATCGCGCCGGCGCGCGCCGCCGCGATAGGGATGCTGGGATCCCACGTCGCACCGGGCGAAACCGCCAGTGTCACGAATGGATGAGGCTGCCCTTCGGGGACACCCGTCCCCCTCAGCAGATCCTGCCTCATGTCGACCAGCCCTCGCTTATGACGCGCCGCAAAAGCATACCAATCCGTGCTCCGCTGCCGCAACCGCGTAGCGCCTGAATCCGACCACGAGGCTGAGCCGCGGCAGTGCCGCACTGCGCTCTGGAGGCCGCCGTGCTGGAGCGCTGCCTACGCCGAGACACTCGCCAGAAGTTCTTGACATTTCGTGAAGAAATCGACCTCGTGAGGAATTGCGCTGTTGAGATAGCAAGTCGAGTGCCGGCTGCGCAACCCTCCGCGCGGCGCCACTCGAGCCGTCGACACGCGCTGCGTCATGAATACTACGCGCGGGGCGGTCCACGCTCCCCGTTCGGGAGCGCCGCGACCACGCGGGGGCTTGCCACGCGTACACGGGCGGCGGGAACATGTTTGCTCGGGCGCGCGCGATACGCGAGCCCGAGCAAACATGCTACCCAAGCGACGAACGGACCTCGAAGTCCTGCGCACTTCACCCAACGCGTTCCTGGTCGTCGATCCGCGCACGGGCACATCCTACACCTGTGGCGCCGGTGAGCGCGTGCTCCTCTCGTTGCTCGATGGCGAGCACGATCCGAGCCAGGTCGCGACCGAATATGCGCGGCGCGTGGGCCGACCCATCGACGTCCGAACCGTGCTCGAGTTCGTCGAGCAGCTTGCGAGCCTAGGGCTTCCTCGCCCCCTCCGGGGTGACCCAAGAGCCGGGTGGCTCGCCCCCGCCGGTCACGGCCACCACGCCACACCAGGCCGACGCCGCCAACCTGCTCTTCGACCTGCTCGCCGTGATCTTCGGTTGGCTGTTCGCGCCGTGGGCGATGGTGCCGATCTCGGTCCTCGCGTTCATCGGCGCGGTGGTGCTCGCGCGCGGCTGGGAGTCCTACGAGACGCAGTTCGGAGTGCTCACCCGCACCTTGCCGCTCTTCTCGCTCGCGCTCTTCTCGCTGGCCCAGACCGTGGTCTTCATGAACCTCCCGCGCGAGGTGGCGGTGGGCGTGGCGTGCAGACTGCACGGCGGACGCGTGCGGCGGTTCCACCTGTATTGGTTCGCCGACCTGGTGCCGTTCGTGAACTGCGACACGGGCGACTCGATCCATCGCATGAAGGGCCGCGCGCGGTGGACGGTGTTGACCGCCGGGATCTGGTGCCAGCTCCTGATCTTCGGCGTCGCGGCGCTCGCGTGGGGGCTCACGGACCGGGGCTCCGACCTCAGCCGCTTCTGGCTCCTGCTCATCCCGCCCTGCGTGGTCGGTCTCGCGCTTCACGCGGTGATCTTCCTACGCTACGACGGCTACCGGATCCTGTGCTCCTGGCTCAAGGACGGTCAGGTCCGGGAGCGCGCCATCGGCGAGACCCGCGCGTGGCTCGCGGGTCGTCCGGGACCCGCGGCGCTGACCGAGCGCGAGCGCTTCTGGCTTCGGCTCTACGGCGTCGGCTATTACGCATTCAACGTCTCGATGCAGCTCGTCCTGCTCGTGGGGGGCGGCTACTGGCTCGAATCGCGCTTCGGCCCGAGCGGGCTGATGTTCGGCTGCGCGGTGTATCTCTGGGCGTATCGCAAGGAGGTTGCGGCGATCATGACGGACAACGACGGATACCGCTGGGCGGTTCGGCACGGCGGCTCGAAGACCGTGAAATGGGTGGTCCGTCTCGGACTCCTGGTGGCCGCGGTCGTGGTGCTCTTCCTGCCCTACGACCGGGAGGTCGAGGGCGAGTGCCGGGTCGTCGCGGGAGCCGAGGTCGGACTGCGCGCCCAGCTCCAGGACGAGGTGATCGCCGTCAACGTCTCGCCCGGCCAGGAGGTCGAGGCGAACCAGGTGATCGCAACGCTGAGTGGCCGCGACATCGTCACCCAGCTCCGGACCGCCGAGGCCGAGCTGAAGAAGGAGCAAGCGGAGCTGGACCGGTTGCTCAACGGAGTCCGCTCCGAGGATCTCGCGATCGCCGAGCACGAGCGCGACCTCGCGAAGACCGAACTCGCCTTCGCCGAGGACGAGCTCAAGCGCGAACAGGCGCTGCTGGCGGGCAAGGCGTCGACGACCGAGAAGGTCGACACCGCGAGGCGCAAGCGCGACGCCTCCCGCGATCGGCCTCGAGATCGGCGAGCAGAACCTGGCGAAGGCGCGCCACGGCGCTAGGCCCGAGGACGTCGCCGCTCACAGGGCCGAGGTCGAGCGGCTCGAAGAGCGCGTGCGCTACTACACCTCGCAGCAGGCGCTCCTCGCGATCCGCTCGCCGATCGCCGGACGGGTGATGACGCCGGACGTGAAGGAGCGCATTGGTCAGGTCGCCGACAAGGGCGACCTCATCGCGGTGATCCAGGACGATCGCCACCTGCGCGTCGAGGTAGCGGCGGAGGAGGCGGCGGTTCCCGAAGTGAAGGAAGGCATGCCCGTCAACGTCCGGCTGCGCGGCCACAACGGCCGGCTCGTGACGGGCAAGGTCTCCACCGTGATACGAACCGCCACGCCCGAGAGTGAGTTCGACATCGACGCGTATCGCACGGATCGCGAAGCGTACATGCAGCAGTCGATGAAGCAGGGCGACGAGAGCTATCAGGTCCGGGTCGTGGTCGAGCTGGACGCGACCCAGGAACGGCTGAGCCCCGGCATGACGGGCTTCGCGCGCATCGTCGTCGGACCCGACACGTTCGGTCGCGCGCTGATTCGCCCGATCGTGCGCTACATCCGCACCGAGGTCTGGTCCTGGCTGCCGTGAACGGCCGAAGAGCCGGGTGATCGCTCCGGGGGGGGCGCCGGCCGATCGCCCCCCCCCGCCGGGTGAGCGGACGCGATCAGGGTACGGCTGGCCCGCCGTTGCGGGGTCCGCCGATCGCGCGCGCCAGGTCGAACTGCGAACGGTCGTAGCTGGCGAGCGCGCCGGTGAGCGCGCTCTGTGCCCGGGTCAAGTCGAGCTCGGCGCGCAGCACCTCTTCCTGCAGCGCGACGCCTTCGCGGTACCGAACCTGCACCAGCTCATAGGCCTCGGCGCTCGCCTGGACCTCGCGCACGGCGGACGAGATCGTCGCGGCAGCGGCCTGCGAGCTGCGGAAGGCTTGCACGACCTCGGACGCGACCATGCGGGTCACCTGGGTCTCGGCAACCTCGGCCTTGCGGCGGGTGGCGCGCGCCTTGTCGAGCTGTGAGAGGTTCATGGGATCGAGCGACCACTCGGCCGCCGCTGTGTAGATCTCGCGATCCTGGAGGTCGCGCGGGTTGGTGCCGAACCCGCCGTACTCGGCGCTCAGCTTGACCTGGGGGATGATCCAGCGATTCTCCCAGTAGCCCTCGCTCTCCTGGCTCGCGGCGAGCTCACGCCCGGCCTGCGCCACCTCCGGCCGGTTGGCGACGGCCTTGCGCACCAGCTCGTCGAGGTCGCCGAGCGGGATGAGCTCGACCGCCACGATCGCGTCCTCGGCTGGTACCAGCTCGGTGCTGGGCGGAAGTCCGAGCTGCTCGACCAGCTCCGCCGAGGCGACGGCGACCAGGCGTCGCGCCTCCAGCACTCCGCGCTCGGCCTCGGCGAGCTTGGCCTGTGCACGCAGGAGGTCGACCTCGAGCCCTGCGCCGCTCGACACACGAGTCAGCTCCAGGTCGACCAGTTCGTGACCATGGCGCACCGAGATCTCCGCGATCCAGAGCTGTGCGCAGCTCTCGACGAGATCGAAGTAGCCGGTGGCCGCGGCGTGGAGACTGTCGTTGGCGGTGACCCGGATGGCCGCGAGCTCGCCTTCGAGGTGCTCTTGTGCAGCCTGCAGCGTGAAGACCGCGGCGGCCAGGTCGTAGGTGAGCTCCACCTTCGGGCCGATCAGGGTGTTCTGGTAGTTGGTGTTGAAGAACCGTCCGGCCGTTCCCTGGGTATAGCCATTGAGCAGGCCGAACTTGGCCTGGGCGCTGAAGCTCGGCAGCAACGAGTCACGAACGATGCGACGCTCGGCCTCGGCCGAAGCGGCATCCTGCTGCGCGGAGCGGATGTCGAGAGCTTCGGCGCCGACCGTGGCGAGGATCTCGGCCAGCGCGAGCGGCCGCGCGTCCGGGAGGCCGGTGGCGAGCGGCATCGCCACGTCGCGGATCGTCGCATCCGCGGGCGGCACGCCGTTCGCGAACGACGGTGCACGCGCATTCACCGGCGAAGGCGGTGCAACGGGCGCCTCCGCCCCGCTCACCTGCGGCGACGCCACGCCGGGCACCTCGGGGGTCGCGCCCGCGGTCGCCGCCTCGCTCGCGGTCGATGGAGGCGCTGGTACCGTCGACGAGCGCTCGGACGGCGCCTGAGGCGGCGGGATCCACGCGGCCGGATCGGGCGGTGTCAGGTCGACGGGATCGACGAACAGACAGCCGCTGACGCCCAGCGCCGCCCATGCCGCCAACACGCCGGGCGCACCACCACGCCACCTGCTCAACGGATCCTCCTGGCGGTCGACACGTGGCTTCGTCGGATGTGGCGCGGTCACACGAGCGGAGGGCGAGCCTACGGACGAGCGCGCGTCTTGTCCAGCCACGCTCGGCGCATGCGGTGCGAGCTCCGACCGCGTGACGTCACGAATCAGCGTGCTGCGGTTCCCAGGTTCTCCGCCGCCATGCTAGCTTCGGCCCCTCCACGCACCGGATCCGACTTTTCACGTTCCCTTTCGAGATCAAGGCATGAGCGACGCAACGCAGACCGGGCTCGGACTCGCCGGCAAGCACGTGGTCGTGCTGGGTGTCGCCGATGCGTCGAGCCTCGCGTGGGCGATCGCCAAGGCGTTCGCCGCGCAGGGTGCGCGGGTGCGCATCGGGTACCAGCAGAAGTTCTTCAGCCGAGTGCGACTGCTTCTGGCCGAGCAGCCCACCATCGAGGGCCTGCGCTGCGACGTCACCAAGGACGACGAGCTGGCGGCGTTCTTCGGCCGCTTCCAGGACGATCCGGTGGACGTCTTGGTCCACGGTGTCGCGTACGGCCCTCCCGAGTTCTTCAACGCACCGCCGTCGCAGGTGAGCGCGGCGGGCTACGCGCTCGGCCTCGAGATCTCCTCGCACTCGCTCTCGACGGTGGTGCGCCATGCGTCGCCCTACCTGCGCGAGTGGGCGAGCGTCATGACGCTCACGTTCCAGGCGTCCCAACGCGCGATGCCCATGTACGGCACGATGGGGATCGCCAAGGCCGCGCTCGAGGCGACGGTGCGTTACCTCGCCCTCGAGCTCGGTCCACGGCGCATCCGCGTCAACGCGATCTCCCCCGGGCCGGTGCAGACCGTCGCTGCGCTCGGCGAGATCCTGGCGTTCCTGAAGGAGCCGGACGCGGCGCACCACCAGCGCGGCCAGCTCACTCGTCTCGCGGTCGAGGCGGCGCGGGCCGAGCTCGGCCCAGGCGGCCACGAGGACATCACCGTCGCGACCGCCGCCTGGCGCTACGTCCAGGACGACTTCGCATGGCGCTCGGCGCTCCCCGACGTGGTGTCGCAGGAAGACGTCGCCGGCTCGGCGCTCTTCCTGGGTAGCGACCTGGCCCGCAAGATCACGGGCCAGGTGCTGCACGTCGACTGCGGCCTCTCGACCGCGCTGGTGCTTTGAGGTTCCCCGCCCAACCGCCGCGCGTGGACCGAGAGGCGCATGTCCAGCTCAGAGCGCGCGGACGGCGCTGAGCCCGATTCGGCGCGGCGGCTCCCGAGGGCCCCTCTCGAGCTCGCGGCACGACATCCGGGGCGCGTGATCGGCGCGCTGTATCTCGGCTTCGCTCTGCTCTTCTTCGGGTACACGATCACGCATGGCGCGAGTCGCGGCCGCCTGATCGCGGGCGACGCCCTCTTCTACTACGCCTACCTACCGTCGCTGCTGGTCGACCACGACGTCGACCTGACCAACGACCTCGAGACGTTGCGAGGCGGCGCACCCGAGCCGCTCAAGTGGCAGCGAACCGTCACCGGCAAGGCGTCGAGCCCGTTCGCCCTCGGGACCGCGATCCTGGCCGCGCCGCTGGTGGCCGTCGGAATCGTCCTCGACGGTGCGCTCGGCGGTCGCACGGATGGCTACGGCTGGTGTGCACAGGGCGCCATGTGTCTCGCCGGAATCGTCTACTCGTGGCTCGGCGCTCTGCTGTTGGTGAGGCTGCTGCGGCGCTGGTTCGATGCCGTGACGGCGCTCGTCGCGGCGCTCGCCACGATTCTCGCCACCCCGCTCGTCTACTACACCCTGATCTCACCGACCTACGCCCACGCCAGCTCGTTCTTCGTGGTCACGGCGTTCCTGAGCACCTGGCTAGCGGTCCGCGAGCGGTTGACGCCCCGCGGTGCGCTCGCGCTCGGCTGCACCGCCGGGCTCATGACGCTGGTGCGCTGGCAGGACGTGTTGTTCGCGATCGTTCCGGCCCTGGCGCTGGTCTCGCGCCTGGCGGCTCGTGGCACCCACAATAGCGAGCGTCTCGAGGTGATGCGCTTCGTCGCGCTCGCGGCGCTCGCCGCGTTCGTGGCGTTCACCCCGCAGATGTGGGTTTGGCACGAGATCTACGGCAAGTGGCTGACGGTGCCCCAGGGGGAGACGTGGGTGCGCTGGACTCGGCCCGACATCGCCGCTGCGCTCGTGTCGCTGGACGCAGGCGGGCTCTTCACCTGGACACCGCTGACCCTGTTCGCGGTGGTCGGCCTGGCCTCGTTCCGGCGTCGAGAGCCACTCCTCGCGGCCTCCCTCGGGCTCGCGTTCGCGTTGCAGATCTACGTCGAGGGCACCGTGCACCACGGTCTCGGCTCCGCATACGGCTCGAGACGCCTCGTGGGCGCGACCGCGATCTTCGCGATCGGGTTCGCGGCCCTCCTCGACACGCTCACGGCAGGCCGCAGGCGGTCCGTCGCGCTGGCGCTCAGCGCGGCGCTGGTGGCGTGGAACGGGCTGCTGCTCGTCGAGTACCAGTGGCTCGTGCACACCCCCGGGCGACGTGGTCCCTATCCCACGCTCCGCGAGCTCGTCTCCCACACTCCGTTCCATCGCTGACGCCGCGTCAGCGACGTGGAGACGACGCGAACGCGACCACGGCCCTTTGCGCCAGGTCCTCGACCACACGCGCCTGCGCGTCCCACGTGAACTCGGCGAGCGCTCGCGCGCGCGCCGCCGCCCCCATCGCTCGAGCGCACGCCCGATCGTCGAGCAAGCGCTCCATCGCCGCGGCCAGCTCGTCGACGGCGCCGTCGCCGATCAAGAGACCTTCCACGCCGTGGCGTACGCAGCGCTCGAGCGCGTCGAGGCGGGTCGTGATCACGGGCAGTCCCGTCCCCATGTACTCGAAGAGCTTGATCGGCGACCAGAAGAAGCCGATCGCGAGGTCCGGGTGCCGCGCGGTCGCGAACGGCGCGACGCCCACGTGAGCGCCGCGCAGGATCTCCGGTACCCGAGACGGGCTCACGGCCCCCGGCGCCCACACCCGCTCGCGCAGGCCGTGGCGTTCGGCCAGGGCGAGCGCGGGGGCGCGCTCCGGCCCGTCGCCGACCAGCGCCAGGGCGAAGTCGCGACGCCCCCGCGCGGCGAGGCGGCCACCCGCCTCGACCAGCTCCCGGGCGCCGTGCCAGCCGCGGAAGCTCGACACCAGCACGAACACCATCGTGTGCGGCGGGAACCCGAGCTCGGCGCGCTCGCCGTCGGGTCGAAACCGCTCTGGATCGAAGCCGTTGGTGACCGTGCGAAAGCGGGCACCTCGGCGCTCGGGAGCCACCAGGTGAGGTGAGGTCGCGTACACGAAGGCCGCGTGGTCCAGCACCCACTCGCGATACCGATGAACCGGCCGACCCGGAATCCAGCCATCGATCCGACCCCGCAACGACTCCGGCGGATCGAAGGCCGGCGAATTCACCTCCAGCAACGCGGGTAGCCCGAGGCGGGCGGCGGCGCGCACCCCGGCGCCGCCGAAGCTCGAGTAGCGCTCGACGACGACCTCGGCTCGACAGCGCCGCACCTCCGCCGCGACCGCGCTCGCCGCCGTCCACTCGAGGTAGCGCTGCTCGAAGAGACCGCGGCGCCGCACCCACAACACCCCGTCCCGGTGCTCGTCACCGACGCCACGCACGAACGCGTTCACCAGGTGCCCACGTCGCGCGAGCGCGCGCGTCAGCGCGGCGGTATGCGACGATCCGCCGTCCTGGCCCGGCACGCGCACGCCGGGCGCGACGTAGAGGATGCGGAGGGCTGCGCGCGATGCGCTCATCGGCCCGCACGGAGCGCGAGCGGATCGAGACGCGCGAGCGCGCGCCGGTCGAGGTGGTGGCGATCGCCATCGGCGATCAGCGCTCCGCTCGTGACCCAGCGCCGGAGCTCGCCGGCGAGGCCGCGCTTCGAGCCGGTGACAGCGCTCCACGCCGCCGTGAGCTCGGCGCCGCGGAACCGCCGCGGGAGCAGATCGAAGAAGACCGGCGTGCGACCGACCCGATCGCGCAGGTGCGCCACCGCCCACGCCACCAGCTCGCCGTGGTCGAACGCGAGCGCCGGGAGTTCGTCGGGCGGGAACCAGCCGACCTCGCTCGCGTCGTCGCCCGCGGTCGCGGCCGCGCGCGCCCGATCGGTCGCGGCGACGTAGAGCGCGGTCACGGTGTGGCCGCGCGGATCGCGGCCGGGGTGCCGATGACGCCGACCTGCTCGATACGAGGCTTGCGCACCCCGGTCTCCTCCTCGAGCTCACGAGCGGCGGCGACCGGCAGATCCTCGTCGCGATCGACGAAGCCGCCAGGCAGGGCCCAGGCCCCCGCGAACGGCGGACGCCCCCGTCGGATCAACAGCACCTCGAGCCGTGCGGGCGCGACGAGCGACGAGAGGCGAAAGAGGGCCACGTCGGCGGTCACCGACGGGCGCGGCCAGGGATACACGAAACGGCCCGGCCGCGTGACCGGCCCGGTGGAGGCTCGACCCTTGCTCATGTCGCGCGAGGATTTCCGCGCGTCCGGGTGGCCGTCAAGGCCACGGCGACGGCGCGGGTGCGTCCGCGAGGGCGCTCCGGCGCGCCTCGGACGACGCGGCCCGCCCCCGCGCCGGCGTCGCGGTGGTGCGGAATTCCACGCGTTGCACGCGATCTCGCGATCCACCGAGGCGGGTGTCGGCCGGCACGGGCCTTGCGCTCCGCGGTCCCGCCATGTCCGAGCCCAGCGCCGAGCCGTGCTTCGAGCCGCCGCCACCACCCGCCCCCGCCCGCGACACCGCGTGGGTGTGGTCGGGAACGCTGCAGGGCGTGGCTGGCCACCCGATCCGTGTCGAGGTCGACGCGCGAAACGTCGGTCTGCCCTCGTTCCAGACGGTGGGACTCCCCGACGGCGCGGTGCGTGAGGGCAAGGACCGCATCCGCGCCGCGATCATCAACTCGGGGTATCCGTTCCCCGAAGGCCGCGTGACCGTGAACCTCGCCCCCGCGGACCTTCGCAAGGACGGCACCGCGCTCGACCTGCCGATCGCCGACGCGATCCTCGCGGCGCGCGGCCAGATCCCGGAGACGCGGCTCGACCAGCACCTGATCGTCGGCGAGCTCGGTCTCGACGGCTCGATCCGCCCGGTGCGTGGTGCGCTCTGCCTCGCGGCCGCGGCCCACGAGGCGTCGCTCGTCAACGTCATCGTCCCCGCCGAGAACGCGGTGGAGGCCGCGCTCGTCGAGGGCATCCGCGTCCTCGCAGCCCACGACCTGCGCGAGGTCGCCGCGCACCTCGCGGGCGCGCACGAGCTGCCGCACGTGTTGCGGAGCCTGCCGATCCTCGACGAGCTGAACCGGCCCCGGGCGCCCGACTTGACGCGAGTACGGGGCCAGGTCGCGGCGAAGCGGGCCCTCTCGATCGCCGCCGCGGGAGGTCACAACCTGCTGCTGGTCGGGCCACCCGGCTCGGGAAAGACCCTCCTCGCCCGCTCCCTGCCCGGAATCCTGCCGCCCCTCACGTTCACCGAGGCGATCGAGGCGACCCAGATCCACTCGGTCGCAGGGCGGCTGCGCCCCGGCAGCGGGCTCCTCTGTGAACGGCCGTTCCGAGCGCCTCACCACACGATCTCGGACGCCGGGCTCGCCGGCGGCGGCAGCATCCCGCGCCCAGGCGAGGTCAGCCTCGCGCACCATGGGGTGCTCTTCCTGGACGAGCTGCCGGAGTTCCGCCGCGGGGTGCTGGAGGTGTTGCGCCAGCCCCTCGAGGATGGCCGCGTGGCGATCGGGCGGGCCGCTCTCACCCTCGCCTATCCCGCGCGCTTCATGCTGGTCGCGGCGATGAACCTCTGCCCGTGCGGCTACCGCGGCGACGCGCAGCGGGCGTGTACGTGCGACCCCGGCGAGGTGCGCCGCTACCAGGGTCGGATCTCGGGGCCGCTCCTCGATCGCATCGACCTCACGGTGCACGTGCCGTCGCCGTCGTTCGACCAGCTCACCGGACCCGCGACCGGACCCGCGAGCCGGGAGATCCGCGACCAGGTCGTGGGCGCTCGCGAGCGCCAGCGCCGCCGGTTCGGCGACTCGGAGACCACCACCAACGCCGTGATGGACGAGTCGCAGCTCGAGCGCTGGTGCACCGTGGAGCCGGAGGCCTCGGCGTTGCTCAAGCGCGCCATGGACCGCTTCAAGCTCTCGGCGCGTGCCCACGCGCGCATTCTGAAGGTGTCCCGAACGATCGCAGATCTGGCGGCGCAGGAAGGCATCGCCCTCGCCCACGTGGCAGAGGCCGTGCAACTGCGTTGCTGGGAGGAGAACCCATGAAATACGTGTGGAACATCATCGAACGCGAAGGTCTCGAGCGCCCGGTGTGGCAGCGGGTCGGGGTGGCCTTCGACAACTCGGACGGCTCGCTCAACGTTCGCCTCGACTGCCTGCCGCTCAACGGCAAGCTTCACATCCGCGAGCGCCGCGAGGAGCAGCGTCCAGAACCCGCGTGAACGCCAGGGTCGCTTGCTCGCACGGGAGCTGCGTGGTAGCGATTCGCGCCTCGAACGGCCCACCCACTCGAGATGCCTCGAACACGCGCGCCCAGAGCGCCCGCCACCCCCGCTCCACGTCATCGGCCGATCCGCGTGCCCGGTCTCAGGATCGGGCACGCGAGCGACCCGGACGGCGGCACCGGCATCACCGTCTTCCTCGTCGAGGACGGCGCAGTCGCTGGAGTGCACGTCGCGGGTTTCGCGTCGGGCACCCGCCAGGCGGACTCCCTCGACCCCATGCACCTCGTCCCGGTCATCCAGGGACTGGTGCTCGCGGGTGGGAGCGGTTTCGGGCTCGATGCCACGCAGGGGGTGGTCGCCTTCCTGGAGGCCCGCGGACGCGGCTTTCCCGTGGGCAAGCGGGTGGTCCCGATCGTGCCGACGGCCATCCTGTTCGATCTCAATGCCGGCGATCCCCGCGCGGTGCCCACCGCCGACCTGGCGCGCCTCGCGTGCGAGTCGGCGAGCTCGCACCGTCTCGAGGTGGGATGCGTCGGCGCCGGGACCGGTGCGAGCTGCGGCAAGCTGCTCGGCATCACGTGCGCCACCAAGGCCGGCCTGGGGGCTGCGGCCGGCACGCTTCCCGATGGGGCGGAGGTGCTCGCGGTCGCGGTGGCGAACCCGTACGGCGACATCGTCGACCCTGCCTCCGGGCGCCCCATCGCGGGGACACGGCGCAGCCGGCGCTCACGCTCGCTGGTCGGCTCGGGAGAGTGGATCCGCGACCCGAGCCGGATCCAGCGCGCCACCTTCCAGAACACCACGCTGGTCGTGGTCGCAACCTCCGCGCGCCTCGACAAGATCGGCGCCCAGCGTCTCGCGCGGATGGCGAGCGCGGGCATGCTTCGCGCGCTGCGCCCGGCACCCACGCTCTACGACGGAGACGTGGTCTTCGCGCTCTCGACCGGCGACCGCCTCACCGATCCGAATGCGCTCGGCTCGCTCGCCGCCGATCTCACGGCCGCCGCGGTGGTGGACGCGGCGCGCTCCGCGTGGGCGATGTTCGGGCTGCCAGCGAGCAGCGACCTGGCGCTCGCGCACGGAGCCCGGCCCGGGCGCCGCTCACGGGGGCGGCGAGCTCAACCGTCGTAACGGTCGAAGCGCTTCGCCTCGAGCTCGACGCGCGTCATCGGCGCGGACCGGTGACACCCACCGCACTCGCCCTCGATTCCCTGCTCCATCAGGTCCGGCGGGACGAGAAGCACACCGTAGCGATCGCACTTCCTGCACTGGAACTCGATCATCACCTGCCCCGCGGGGTCGAGGGTCGCGGTGAGCGCGACGCTCCGGATCCGCGTGATCGGCTCGGCCGGACCCTTCTTCGGCGAAGCCTCGGCCCGAACCTCGGCTACAACCTCGACGTTCGCCGACGGTACCGGCTCGACCTCGGCGCGCTCCGCCACCACCGTCAGGCGCTCGGGCTCGGGCGCGGACGGAACCGCGACCATCGCCTCGCCGCGCCCGCGAATCCGACCCCGTCCGGCCCCGACCGCGAACCGCACCTGCTCCGCGTCCTCGAGCGCGAGCACCGCTTCCTCACCGCCTTCGGCGGTCGCGAGCGCCTGCTCGGGCTCGTCGGGCAACCCGATCGACGGCTCGCGTTCCGCGCCGCCCACGACGAGGGCGTGGCCACACTGCGGCACGTGGCCCGCTCCGCCTGCACGAACCCGCAGCGCTCACAGCGCACCGATCTCACGAATCCTCCCCGGCCGGCCGCTCCGCGTCGGCCAGCGTCTCCGCGATCATGTCCTTGAGCCGGTTGTCGAGACACGCCGGCCGCGCGCGCTTCTCCGCCCACTCCCGGAGCTGGTCGATCTGCTCGGCCATCGTCACAGCTAGGGGAATCGAGCTCTTCATCGCGCGCAGCACGTCGGCGGTGGACGGCTCGACGCCGTCGGCGAACGTCTCGTAGCACGCGGCGAGGATCGCTTGCTCGATCTCCGACCCCGTGAGCCCCGCCGCGGACCGCGCGAGCGCCGCCACGTCGAAGCGCTCCAGGTCGAGCCGACGCTTGGTGAGGTGGATCGTGACGATCTGGCGACGCTCGGCCAACGTGGGCAGATCGACGAAGAAGATCTCGTCGAAGCGCCCCTTGCGCACCAGCTCGGCCGGTAGCCGATCGACGCGGTTGGCGGTCGCGACCACGAACACCGGCCCACGCTTCTCCTGCATCCAGGTGAGGAACGTGGCGAGCGCGCGCGCCACCGCCCCCTCGCCTTCGCCACCCGCATCGGCGAAGCCCTTCTCGAGCTCGTCGACCCACAGCACCACCGGCGCGAGCTTCTCCGCCACCTCGAGCGCGCGCTTGAGGCCCTCGTCACGTCCCTGACGTTCCGCGCGGATCACGCCGCTCAGGTCGAGGCGGACCAGCGGGAATCCCCAGCAGTCGGCGACCGCGCGTGCGGTCAGGCTCTTCCCGCACCCTTGCACGCCGAGCAGCAAGAGGCCCGTGGGCGCCGGCAGGCCTCGCTCGCGGGCCGCCTCGCCGAAGGCGCGGCTCCGACGCTCGATCCAGCGCTTGAGCTCATCGAGCCCGCCGAGGTCGCCGAGTCCTGCGCCCGGATCGACGAACTCGAGGAGCTCGGTGCGGGCCAGGACGCGGCGCTTCTCCGCGACGATCGCGCGCACGACGTCGGCGTCGGGCGAGCGCGCGCCGGCGAGCACCCGCGCCACGACCCGCGCGGCGGCGCGCTCGGTGAGCCCGAGGAGCGCGCGCTCGATCCGCTCGGCGAGCTCGGGATCCGCGCCGACGGTGGCACCGGGGACGGCCTCCGTGGCGCCGCCCCGGAAACGGGCGAGCGCCGCGCCTACCAGGGGGCGCAGGTCGCGACCGTCGGGAAGCGGCAGCTCGACGATCGCGAGCTCGCGCTCGAGCTCGGGTGGAACCACGAGCACCCCCGAGAGCACGAGCACCGCCGAGCGCCGCTCGGGCAGGCTCTCGCCGAGCTCGCGGAGCCGTCGCACGACCCAGGGGTCGCCGAGCTCGGCGTGGAAGTCGCGCAACACGAACCAGGTCGGCTCGCTCACCTCGGCCACGTGATCGAGGAGCGCACGAGGCTCGCCGAGCGACGGCGCGCCTTCGGCACCTTCCAGGCCCCGCGTCCTGCTCCAGCCGCGCACCGCCACACGGGCGCGCTTACCGAGTGCGCGGATGTTGCGCTCCCAGCGCGCCTCTTCCGGCGTGTGGAGGAACACCAGCGTGTGCCCCGAGCCGAGGAGGGCCTTGAGCTCGTCGAGGGCCGAGGTCGTGGACACGGGATTGGCGGGTGCGAGGACGGCCGAGTCTACCGCGACCGCCGGGGCCGTCCACGGGCGCGGCAGCCGATCGCACGCCGAACGCGACCTTGTAACGTTTTCCGCGTCCGCCGCGACCTATCGTCGAGGGTCTGCGACAGGGGTCCCTTGCTTCCGATCGCCGTGATCGGGGAGACTCGCCCCGGGTAAGCCCGCCCTTCGACGATCACTCCGATGACACGATCCGCCGAGATCCCTCGCCTCGGGCACGGGCTCGGCCTGCGCACCGTCCACTACTCCGACGTGCTCGACGGCGAGCCTCGGGTGGACTGGTTCGAGGTCATCTCCGAGAACTACATGATCCCGGGCGGACGACCGCTGTGGATCCTGGAGCAAGTGCGCGCGCGTTCCCGGTCGTGATGCACGGCGTGTCGCTCTCGATCGGCTCCACCGACCCACTCGACGGGGGATTACCTACGCCAGCTCCGCGACCTCGAGCGGCGCATCGAACCGGCGCTGGTCTCGGATCATCTGTGCTGGACCGGCGTCGGCGGTCACAACGCCCACGACCTCCTGCCCCTGCCCTACACCGAAGAGGCTCTCGCCCACGTGACCACCCGCGTGCGTCAGGTCCAGGACTTCCTGGGGCGACGGATCCTGATCGAGAACCCGTCGAGCTACATGCGCTTCGTGTCGTCGTCGATGAGCGAGTGGGAATTCCTGGCGCGGCTGAGCGCGGATGCCGACTGCTGGCTCTTGCTCGACGTCAACAACGTCTACGTGAGCGCCTTCAATCACGGCTTCGACGCCGACGAGTACCTGGCCGGCATCCCCGTCGAGCGGGTCGCGCAGTTCCACCTCGCGGGCCACACGAACCACGGGCGCTACATCCTCGACACCCACGACCACCCGATCATCGACCCGGTGTGGCAGCTCTACGAGCGCGCCGTGGCGCGCTTCGGTGACGTGAGCTGCCTCATCGAGCGGGACGATCGCATCCCGCCCCTCGCCGAGCTCGAGCTCGAGCTCGACTCCACGCGCGCCGCATCGCGGAGAACGTCCATGGCCGAGCCCGCCTGGCACCTCGATCGCACGGAACGGCTGCTGTGGCGTCTGATCACCGCGCCTGAGGGAGTCGCCAAGGGGCTGGTCGCGGAGGGAGACCCCGAGGCCATCGCCCTCGGCGCCGTGCTCGTCAGCGACGAGCGCCTCTCCGCCGTCGAGCGCCTCGACGTCTACGCGAACATGTACTTCGCGCGGCTCCTCGACGTGGTGCGCGAGGACTTCCCCACCGTCGCTCGGCTACTCGGCTCCGCCAGCTTCCACAACCTCGTCACCGACTACCTGCTGGCCCACCCTCCCACGCACTTCTCGCTGCGTTACGCGGGCGCGGCGCTGCCAGGGTTCATCGCCGCGCACGCCCTCGCCGGCGAGCGCCCGTGGCTCGGCGACCTCGCGCGACTCGAGTGGACGCTCACGGACCTCTTCGACGGCGCCGACTCGGAGACGATCGATGCCACCGCCCTGGCCGGATTCGCGCCCGACGAGTGGCCCACCCTTCGCTTCCGGACGGTCCCGGCGTTCCGGCTCCTCGAGCTCGAGTGGGCGGTCCACGAGACCTCGGCCGCCGCGCGCGACGAGCGCGAGCCCGAGGCGGATCCGCCGCTCCCCGAGCGACGTCCGACCCTGGTGAGGGTGTGGCGCCTCGGACACCAGGTTGTGCATCGCGAGATCGACCCGATCGAGGGGCGCGCGCTGGCCGCGCTCGCCGCCGGACGGTCGTTCGCCGAGCTGTGCGAGGAGGTGGGGGCGCTCGTGGGTGCCGACGAGGCCCCCGCGCGAGTCGCCACGCTGCTCGCGGGCTGGCTGGCGGATGGCATGATCGCGGACGTCGAGCTCGATCCGGCGACGTGAGCCTCGCGCCGCGCCACACCCCGATGACCGATCGTCGCCCGCCCGAGCCGCCCTTCGGCGAGAGGCTCGCGTACACCACGCCACGCGCGCTGGCCTTCGCCGCGGTGGCGGCGGTGGTCTCGCATCCGTCGAGCGTGGTGCTCTTCACGCGCAACCCCGGACATCTCCTGGGCGGCCTCGCCCGCACGCGGCCGCTTCGGCGCACGCGATCCTGCTGGCGCTGGAGGTCGCCCTCGCCGCTTTCATCGGCCTCATGTGGCGGCACCGAGCGGACTTCCCGGGCCTGGCGCGCGCGCCCACCGCCCCGCGACCGCTCGTCCGTCTACCCGCGTTCGTCCTCACCGGGCTCGTCGGGGGTGCCATCTCGGGATGGCTGTTCGATCGCGGCCACGCCCTCGCGGCACCCGGCCTCTACGGCTCCACCGCCGCCGAATCGGCCGCTCTCTACGCCGGTAGCGTGCTCGCCCAGGAGGCGATCGCCCGCATGTGCTTCCTCACGCTTCTTGCGGCGTTCTTGCGGAGGCCGCGCGCGGCGCTCGTGCTGCACGCGCTCTGGACCACCTTCTTCACGTTCACGCTCGAGCGGCGCTTCCTCCACGCCGGAGCCCTCCCCGAGGGCCTCGACTGGGCCGGGCTCGCTTTCGGCCTCGCAGCGAACCTGCTCTTCGGCGGCGCCTACGCGAGCTACGGGCTCGCGGGGTCCGCGCTCACCCACGCGGCCTGGAACCTCAAGCTCCTCTTCTTGCGCGGTGCGTGAGCGCCGGACGCCCGGCGCCGGTCACGGCGGCTGGAGCAGGTGGAGGTCGACGTCCTTGCCGTTGGCGTCGCCGTCCGACACCACCACCCGTACCCGCGGCAGGATCTCCTCCAGCGCCTCGAGGTAGAGCCGCTCGCGGGTGCGCTGGGGGCGCGCTTGTACTCTGCGAGCACCGAGATGAACCGATCGGTCTCGCCTCGTCGTCGCCTGGATCCGCGCGTCGGCCGCGGCCTTCGCCTGGGTCACGATGCCCCGGGCCTCGCCGCGCGCCTTGGGAAGCAGGTCGTTCGAGTAGCCCTTCGCCGCGTTGACGAGGCGCCCGCGCTCCGCCTCGGCGTCCTGTACCTGCCGGAACGCGCTGCGCACCGGGCTCGCGGGGTCGATCGACTTGAAGCTCGCGGTCACGACGCGGATGCCCGTCGAGTACGCGACGAGCCGTTGATTCGTGGCGGCCTTGACCTTCTCGAGCACGACGTTCTGGCCCGAGGTCAGCGCTCGGTCGACCTCGATCGCCCCCAGCACCTCCGTGAACGCGGCCTCGGCGGCCCGCCGCAACACCAGGCCGGCCTGCTCCGCACCGCCATAGAGGTACGCGGCGGGGTCCTCGACGACGTACTGCAGCACCGCCCGGACCTCGACGATGTTGGTGTTGCCGGAGAGCCACTGGGTCTCGGCGGGGGTCGGGTTCAGCCCGCGCAGATCGTCGGAGATCCTGTAGCCCACGCTCATCGTGAGCGGCTCGGCCACCTTCACCCTCGCCGCGCGGCCGAGCGGCCAGGGCCAGTTCCAGTGGACGCCGGGCGGCACGTGGTCGGCGACCACGCGTCCCAGCGCGGTCGCGACGCCGATCTCTCCCTCGCTGGCGCGCACCGTGTAGAAGCCGGTGGCCAGCCAGGCGAGCACCACGACGGTGGCGATGGCGAGCGCGAGCGTCCGCGCGTGCGTACTGCGTGAGGGCGCCGCGGCTCCGCGGCGGGGGCAGGCGTCACCGTCGAGCTCACGGTTTGGTCGGCGGCTTCGCCGCGTCCCCCGACTGTCCCCGGGTGAGGAGGCGCATCAGCTCGCTGTCACCCGGCAGGATGAGCGTGGTCTGCGCGTCGAGGATCTTGCGGTACGCCTGCAAGGTGCGCAGGTAGCGATAGAACTCGGGGTCCTTCGCGAGCGCCTCGCCGAAGATCCGTGTCGACTCGGCTTCCCCCTGCCCGCGCACGCGCTCGGCCTCGGCGCGCGCTTCGGCGAGGATGCGGCTCTTCTCCTGATCGGCCTCGGCGCGGATCTTGAGTGACTCCTCCTCGCCTTCGGAGCGGAAGCGCTTGGCGATGCGATCCCGCTCGGCGCGCATCCGATCGAACACGCTCGACTGGTTCTGATCGGGGAAGTTGAGCCGCTTCACGCGCACGTCGAGGATGTCGATGCCGTAGCGCTTCGACTCGGTCGCCGTGGTCCGGGTGATGCCGCCGAGCACGTCGGTGAAGCGGTTCTGGTCGGCTTCCGTGCTCACCAGGCGGGCGAACGGCACGCCACCGAGAGCCGCGCCGAGCTCCGAGCCGATCAGGATGCCGAGGCGAGCCTCGGCGCCCTTGGGTGTCGCGACGGTCTGCAGGAATTTGAGCGGATCACCGATGCGCCAGACGCAATACGTCTCGACGGTGACGTTGGTCTTGTCGTTGGTCAGATACTCGGCCTGCGGCAGGTCGAGGACCTGGATGCGCGCGTCCAGCTTGGTGACGGTCTCGATCGGCGGTGGCAGCTTGACGTGCAGGCCTCGCTCATCGGCGAGCACCACCTGGCGAAGCTTGCCGAGGCGCGTGACGACCGCGAACTGGGTCACGTCGACGACGAACAAGCACGACTGCGCGAGCGCCGCCACGATCGCGGCCGCGACCAGCGCTCGAAGCCACGGTTTCATCGAGTCCACCTCATGGGTTGGTCCCCTGGCCCGGGCCGCTGCTCCTTCGCAGTGCCTTCAGGAACGGGCTCTCGGGCTGCGTCTCGTCACCGGCCTGGGTCGTCGAAGGCGTCAGCTTGCCGGACCCGGCCGGCTGGGTGCCGGTCGCCGCGGGCGCGCCGCTGGTCGGCATCATCCAGAGGTCCAGCGCGCCGCTCCCGGCGGCGCCCGGCCGAACCACCTTTCGCACCCCGGGCAGCGCGGCCTCCATCGTCTCCAGGTAGAGCCTGAGCCCCGTCAGGTCGCGGGACGCGGCGAAGGCGGAAGCCTGGGTCTCGAACGCCGACGCCTCCGCGGAGGCGCGGGCGATCTCCGCGACTCGAGCCGACGCGGCTTCGGCGGCAGCGGTCGCCGCGTCCCCGCGCGCCCTCGGCAGCGTCTCGGCGACGTAGCCCTGTGCAGTCTGCTCGGCCGTGAATGCATCCGCGCGCCGACGCGACGTCGCGGAAGTTCCAGTGCACGAGTGTCGGCGCATGCACCTCGAGCAGCGCTACCCGCGTGAGCTCGATACCGGCGCCGTAGCGGTCGAGCTCGTCCTGGACGCGGCGGTGCGTGTCGCGCTCCACCTGCGCCCGGCCCTCGGCGTAGATCTCGTCGATCGGCTGGTTGCCGATCACCTCGACCACCGCCGCGCGGGCAGCGGCGCGCACCAGCGCCTCGGGATCGGCCACCTGGAAGCCGAACCGGACGGGATCCTTGGCGCGGTATTCCACGGTGAGGTTGATGTCCACGAGGTTCTCGTCACCGGTCAGGAAGTACCCCTCCCGGGCGTCCTTCACCCGGCGCGGCTCGCCCGTCGAGACGCGCCCCGGGTCGGGCGTGACCGTGCGGAAGCCCACGTCCAGCGTGCGCGACCGATCGACCGCCACCACCGAGCCGCGGCCGATCGGCACCGGCGCGTGGACGTAGCTGCCCGGCTCCAGATCGCTCGCCACCAGCCGGCCGAAGCGCAGGATCGCGCCACGTTCGCCCGGCTTCACGGTCAGCAAGCTGGTCGAGAGCCAGCCCGCCACGGCGAGCGCGAAGCCCGCGCGTGCGAGCGCGCGGCGCGTGATCGCGACGCCCGACAGCGCGTGGATCCGCGCGGCGATCCGCGCGAACTCGGCCGGGACTGGCGCCCGGGCCACGCTCGCGAGCAGCAGCACGACGAACACCAGCGTCGCGCCGAGCTGCAGCGGCGCCGGCAAGCCGCCCGCCGAGCCCATCGCTAACACGGGCTTGATGCCGGTCGACGCGATCACCAGATCGAGCAGCATCCCGAACGCGATGCTGAGCAGCGCCACCACCGCGACGTAGATCGCCACGACGCGGCTGCCGAAGTAGCCGGTCAGGAGCACGATCGAGCCGACGTTCGTGGCCGGACCCGTGAGCAGGAACACCAGCGCGGCGCCCGGGCTCATGCCCTTCAGCATCAGGGACGCCGCGATCGGAGTGGACGCGGACGCACAGATGTAGAGCGGCACCCCGATGAGCGCCATCATCAGCATCGGCACGATGCCGCGTCCGAGGAATCGCTCGACGATCGTCGCCGGCACGAACGCCGAGACCAGCGCGCTGACGATGAGGCCGAACAGCAGCCAGTGCGAGAGATCGTCGAGGAGATCCCGGAACCCGTACCGGATCACCCGATTCAGCCAGGGGCCTTCGGGGGCGCCAGCGGCCGCGTCGAGGCCCACCACCGCCGACGAATCCCGCCCGTCCCCGTGGTCATGATCGTGACCGTGGGCGCCGTGCTCGTGCACCGTCGGGATCGCCGACACCGCCGACGAGCTCGCGCCTGACGCGCTCGCTCCGGACGAGTCGTGGCAGCACGGATCAGCGGGCAGGGCCGGGGCCGCCGCCGGATCGCCAGCGGCTCTCGAATCCTCGTCGTCGTGTCCCAGGACCTCGACCGCGAGCCCCGCGACCAGCGCGGTCACGAACGCGGCGAGCGGCCGGAACAGCGCCATCAACCAGCCCATCAGCCCCCAGGTCAGGGCGATCGAGTCGACCCCCGTCTCGGGCGTGGAGACCAGGAACGACACGGTGGCGCCGCGGCTCGCGCCCCGCCGCCGCAGCGCGATGGCCGTCGGCACCACCGAGCACGAGCACAACGGCAGCGGCACGCCGACCAGGGAGGCGACGAGGATCGAGCGGATGCGACGCCGGCCGAGGAGCTTCCGGATCAGGCTCGCCGGCACCAAGGCGTGGAGGAGCCCCGCCGCGGTGAAGCCGAGCAACAGGTAGAACGACGACTCGCGGAACACCACCCAAAGCGCTTCCGCGAAGCGAGCCAGAAAGTCGAGCATCGTGGGATCGGGCCGCCCGATCGAGGGCGAAGCGCTGCGGAGCATAGCAGGCCGCGACGCGGGCCGGACGGCGCGCGCCGGCCCGGCAGCGCGCCGTCGCCGACACGGTCCCGGACCCCGGTCCCTTGAAGGAGCGCGGCGATTCCATTAACTCTTTCGGTTTGTCGATTCGCCCGAGGAGAGAACATGAACGCCAAGCGCGCCCGCCTGCTCCGCAAGTACGCCTCCGCCACCAAGCGTGATCCCAACGAGCTCAAGAAGCTCTGGATGGAGATCCCGCGCACCGCCAAGCGCGCCGAGGAGAAAAACGACGCCGACACCAGCCGGCGCTCGCTCGGTGCCGAGATCCGTCGCACGATCGCTGCCAGCGAAGGCTGAACGAAGAGGTGGTGCGATGAGCCCGGTACCGGCGTTGTTTCGGTACGACCGGGGGTTCGCGAACGCCTTCCCGCACCACTCGGTCCTCCCCGGCCCCACGCCGGTCCAGCCGCTCGAGCGCCTCACCAGCGCCCTCGGCGGGCCGACGGTGTGGGTGAAGCGGGATGACCTCTCGAGCCCCCTCTACGGCGGCAACAAGCCGCGCAAGCTCGAGTTCCTGCTCGCCGACGCCGCTCGACGGGGCGCTCGGTCGCTGGTCACGTTCGGCGTGATCGGCAGCCACCACGCGCTCGCCACGGCGATCCACGCGCGAGAGCTGGGCATCGACACGACGGCGGTGCTGGTGAACGGCCCGCTTCACCGGCATGCCATCGAGAACCTGCGTCGAACCTGCGTCCACGCCCGGCGCACGCTCCATCTCGAGCTCACGTACGTCCCCGAGGTCGCGGCCGCGGTGCTGCCGGCGTGGCTGGGCCTGGCGCCCGACACGTACCTGATCCCGCCTGGCGGCTCGTCGGTGGTCGGCAATCTGGGTTACGTGTCGGCGGGGCTCGAGCTCGCGGAGCAGGTGCGAGCCGGCGAGCTTCCCCGCCCCGACTTCGTGTACCTGCCAGCGGGGTCGCTCGGCACGATGGCCGGCCTCGTGGCGGGGTTCGCGCTCGCCGGCCTCGAGACCTGGGTCGTCGGGATCGCGGTGCTCCCCCCGCCTGGCGCCACCACCGACCGGGTCGATCGGCTGGTGCGGAAGGTTCGGCGGCACCTGATCGCCGCGGTCCCCGACGTCAAGCGCATCGGCCACGGTTTCGAGCGCTTCAGCCTCCGGTTCGGCCAGCTCGGCGCCGGCTACGGACACGCGACGGCCTCAGGCCTCGACGCGCAGCGACGCCTCGCCGAGCTCGAGGGGCTCACCCTGGACACCACCTACACCGCCAAGGCGATGGCGGGGATGATCGAGCACGTCACCCAGCCGAGCTTCCGTGGCAAGAACGTGCTGTTCTGGCACACCCTGAGCTCGTCGCCCCCGACCGAGTCCGCGGCGACGCTCGCCGCGGCGCGAATCCCCGCGTCCCTGGTCTCGCGCGTGGCGCGCGCCGAGGCCGACGCGCTCGCCGCGCGCTGAGCGCGGCTCACGGCCCGCTCGCCGCCGGTTCAGGCGAGCGGCACGCGGGCGCGCGAGGCCATCAGCACGTTCAGCAGGTACGGCGCGAGGATGCGGAAGTAGCTCACGTTCGGCCGGAACTGGAGCGTGATCGAGGTGAGCGCCACGAACACGCGGCCGAGGAGCACGAAGTCCTGCGGCACCGTGACCGGATTGGCGCGCACCGAGCTCATCATGTCGCGCCACAGCTTCTCGAAGTCGAGGCCGCGGAAGTCCGACGCACGCTCGGCCATGAACACCGCCATGTAGGTGGTGCCGAGCTGCTCGAGCACCGTCGGGTCGTCGTCCCGGGTGCGAAAGCCGAGCGCGTGGAAGCTCCGCGCCATGCTCGCGCCGTCCTTCTGCACCAGCGCCTGGGCCAGCTTCACGTAGTCCTCCCGGGACTCGATCGGGATCGGCTTCGCGCAGCCGAAGTCGACCAACCCGAGCCGACCGTCCGGCGTCACCAGGAAGTTCCCGGGATGGGGGTCGGCATGGAAGAACCCATCCTCCAGCGTTTGCTTGCAGAACGCGTCGACGAGCGTCGAGCACACCCGATCGATGCGCTCGCGCCCACCCTCGCCAGCCCGCTCCGCCTCCTCGAGGTCGGTGGTGATCCGCCGGCCCTCGATGAAGTCCATGGTGATCACCCGCCGCGTGGTGGTCTCCCAGTGGATGCGCGGCACAACCACGTCGGGGCGGGCCTTGAAGGCCTCGTGGAAGCGCTCGGCGTTTCGTCCCTCCTGGACGTAGTCGACCTCCTCGCCGATGTAGCGCACCAGCTCGTTGGCGATGCCGACGACGTCGAGGTGGGGCCGGAAACGCGCCACCAAGCGCGCGGCGAGGCGCAGGTTCTCGAGATCGCCGAGGACGATCGGCTCCATGTGTGGGAACTGGACCTTGACCGCGACCCGCACCCCGTCGGCGGTGCGCGCCTCGTGAACCTGACCGAGCGACGCGGCCGCGACGGGCCGGTGATCGAACCACGCGAAGACCTCGTCGGGACCCTTGCCGAGCTCGTGGCGGATCTGCGCGGCGATCACGGCATAGGGGCGGCGGCACCTGATCCTGGAGCCGCGACAGCACCTCCACGTATTCGGTAGGCACCAGATCGATGCGGGTGCTCACGAACTGGCCCACCTTCAGGAACGCGCCGCGCAGCCCCACGCTGGTGCGATAGATGCGCTCCGCGTTGGCGCGGTGGATCGCGCTCCACCATGCCGCCCTGCCCTCGTCCGGGACCGACGCCGCACGCAGCCAGGCGAGCCCGTAACTCACGGCGACGCGCGCCGCGAGCCACGCGATCCAGACCAGTCGAAGACCTCGATGAACGATCATTCGCGCGCCTCGCGAGCGCTCCCAGGCCACGTCCCCTGGCAGCGGCCGTCGTGAAGCCCGTCGGATTTAGGGCTTGACGGGATTGATGGCAAGCGCATGGGTGGCGTATATCCGCTCGCCCCGCGCTCACCCTGCCCCATCGGAGCGGCCATGAAAGCGTTCATCTATCCCAGTCACACCGTGATCGAGCCGCTCGGCGATCCGGCCTCGGTGTCGCGGATCCTCAACGAGCCGCTCGACGTCCAGATGGATCGGCTCCTGCGCCGGCTCGAGCTCGAGCCGGTGCGGATCGACGATCCCTCGCAGGCGAGCGGCGAGAAGTACCTGCTGCTGCCCGACAACCTCTACGTCACGGGAGCGCTGCTCTACGAGTTCCTCAAGGCCGCGCGGCACGTCTCGGGCACGGTCGCGCTCGGGCTCGCCGAGTCGCCCTTCACCCGCTTCACCACGCCGATGCAGGAGCTGCGCAGCGAAGGCGAAGGCGACCAGCGGATCTGGATCTATCCGCTCGTGCGCGTCGATCGCTCGAAAGGCTCGGCGGAGCCCACCGACTACGAAGGCGCACGCCCCCTCGTCACCCGAGCCAAGGCGTGGAACGTCGCGGTGTGGCGAGCCCAGGACGTGCCAGGGCGCCCCCGTCAGCACATGCCGGTCACCTTGCACCAGGCGATCCGCATCGAGAGCTGGTACCACGTCTGGGCGGCGAACGTGCTCTCGCTGCCGGTGTGGGGCGCGCGGCAAGCATTCCAGCCGCGGCGCGCCGCGTGGCTGATCCTCAAGATCCTGTGGGCGCTCGTGACGTACCTGCCGGTGCAGCTCGTGCGGGCCCTCACCGGCTTCCACGCCACGTTGAGCAGCGCGACGCTCGTGCAGCACGTCGGACGTCACATCGTGGTCCGCGGCAAGCGGTGCCGGATCCATCCGACCGCGACGGTGATCGCGAGCGAGCTCGGGGACGACGTCGAGATCGGCCCCTACTGCATGGTCGCGCTGAGCGTGATCGGGGACCACGTGACCATCGACCCGTGGGGCGAGTCGCTCAACTCGGTGATCGGCTCCGGCACCCACCTCATCCACCGACCGGCCTTCAACGCCGCGGTGTGTTACCCGGGTTGCAGGGTCAGTCTGGTGCAGGCGAGCTTGTTCGGTCGGAACGCGTCCTTCGGCGGCGAGGTGCGGGCGTACGACCTGAACCTGAAGGGACCGGTCACGATCGAGCATCGCGGCAAGGTCGTGGCCACCGGCACGTCGGGGCTCGGCGCGTGCATCGGCCACGAGGCACAGCTCTGGGGCCGGATCTCGCTGGCTCCGGGGCGGGCGATCCCGAACGGCGTCATGATCATCGAGGATCCGAACGTCGTGCTCCAGCGCATCCCGGCGGACGTGAAGCCGGGCGTGATCCACGCCATCCGCCAGGGTGTGCTCGTGCCGGTGGGCAGCAACCGCGAGGCGAAGGCGCGCGCGTCGGAGGCCGGCTCGTCCACCGCGTGACGCGCCGCCGGCGTGACGCCCCGACGGTGCTCGACGCGACCCTCCGACCGCTCGGTGAAGGGTCAGACGTCGTCGGGGGAGAGATGGACCAGCGCGAAGCGGTCCTTGCCGAGGTCGACCTCGTGGTGCGCCCACTTGAGGTACCCGTACTTCCCGGGGAAGTAGTGGGTCGAGTGAACGTCGCGATCGCTCTCGTAGAGCACCGCGTAGAGGTCGAGCGCGCGTGGGTCGCTCGGTGCCGGGAAGTGGAATCGCACCAGGCCGGGCTCGCCGGCGTCGCCGCTGACGCCGAACAGGTAGAACTCGGTCTCGGGGGCGTTGCGATCGCCGTCGAGCTTGCGGATGCCCCGCAAGCGCACCTTCAACCCGTCGATCGGGTGGTCGCAGTGGTCGACCACGCGCACGTCGAAGTCGTACCAGGAGTCGCCGAGGTGGTAGCGCGGCACGTAGTCCGTCCGCCACGGGTCGATGACGTCGACCGCGGCACAGCCGCCGACCCCGGACAGCACCGCTGCGAGCGCCAGGGCACGCACGATGAAACCACGGGCGCAGTTGGAAGGCTTCGACGTGACGATCATGCGCGCGCTCCTCGGCGCGGCCCGGTGGTCCGGCCGCGCGCGTGCCGTTGATAGCATCGCCGCGAGGCGCGTCGCAATCCGCTCCCGCGGCTCACCACCGCATCAGCGCGGCGCCCCAGGTGAAACCGGCGCCGAACGCGGCGATGCACACCAGATCACCGCGCTTGAGCCGGCCCTGCTCGCGCGCCTCGTGGAGCGCGATCGGAATCGAGCCGGCCGTGGTGTTGCCGTAGCGCTGGATGTTGTTGACGACCTTCTCGTCGGGGAAGCCGAGTTCGCTGGCGACCCACTGGTTGATGCGGAGGTTGGCCTGGTGCGGCACCAGCAGGGCGATGTCCTCGACGGTCTTGCCCGCGGCGGCGAGGGCGTCGAGGATCGCCTGCTTCATGTTGGTGGTCGCCTCCTTGAAGACGGCCCGGCCGTTCATCTTCGGCCAATGTTCCCCGGCCTCGACCTCGGCGGGCATCAGGTACGGCTTCTTGGAGATGTTCCACACGTGCAGGCACAGCTCCTCCGGCGCCGCGACCGTCGGCGTGCAGGTTGGAGTTGATGAGGCCGCGGTCCTCCTCGGTGGGCGAGATGACCGCGGCGCCAGCGCCGTCGCCGAAGAGCACCGAGACCTGGCGCCCGCTGGTGCTGAAGTCGAGCGCCGACGAATGCACCTCCGCGCCCACCACGAGCACGTTCTTGTAGGCACCCGTGCGCACGAACGCGTCGGCGGTGGCGAGCCCGTAGAGGAAACCCGTGCACTGGTTGCGGATGTCCATCGCCGCCACGCCGGGGATGCCGAGCTTCTGCTGCAGATAGCAGCTCGTGCCGGGGAAGTGCCGATCGGGACTGAGCGTCGCGAGCAGGATGAAGTCGATGTCCTGGATCGTGATGCCCGCATCGGCCACGGCGGCGCGGGTGGCCTCGAGCGCGAGGTCACTCGTCCAAACACCCTCCTCGGCGTAATGGCGCTCCTCGATGCCGGTGCGCTGGCGGATCCACTCGTCCGACGTGGTCATCAGGACTTCGAGGTCCTTGTTCTTGACCACCTTCGGGGGAATGTAGACCCCCAAACCTTTGACGTAGCTTCGGATCATGAGGCCGTGCCCTCGTGGGTTGATGGGGACCGCGTCGCGAACGGCAGCCACCGCGCCAACCACCCGCGCGCGAAGGCCGCCTACCGACGATGGCGAGCGATGTCGCCGAGCGCTCCACACGTAGCGCGAAGCACGTGGGTTGTCTAGCGAAGCCGCGGGAGCGCGCGTCGCGTCTCGCCGCGCGCCACGCGACCTCGGGATCGAATTTCGTCGCCAGAGCGGCCTTGCAGCGCGGGGAGCACCGCCCGCCCGCGAGCGCCCCGCTCGCGCTCGATTCCGTTGCGAGCTCTCATTCGGGACCGCCGCGTGCCGGCTCCCGCCAGCGCACCCGCTCGAGCGCCCACGTCAGCTCCTCGCGGACCTGGGCGTCGCTCTCGCCGTCGCGGGCGCGTTCGAGCGGCACGAGCGCGTCGCGCGCGCCCGGTCCGATGTTGCCCAGCGACCAGGCGGCGGCCCTGCGAGCGTGGCGGTCGGAGAGCAGCTTGGTCAACGCCGGTACCGCCGGCTTGGCGTCCGGCCCGATCGCGCCGATGGCGTAGGCGCACTCTACCCGGACGTCGGAGAACCGATCGTCGAGGGCGCGCACCAGCGCCGGGATGGCATCCCGGGTATGGGGCGCGACCGCTCGCAGGGCACGCGCGACCTCCAGCCGAACCAGGTGATCTTCGTCCTCGAGCGCCGCAGCCAGCTCGGTGACGGCTGGCGCGGCACGGTCACCCTGGACCGCCAGCCCGCGCGCAGCCGCCATTCGCGCCCGCGGATCCTGCCGACCGAGGTCCTCGACGAGATCCTCGAGCGAGCGCCCCGGGGGTCGCGGGCGGGGGGACGGCGGCTCCGCAGACGCGATCGTGGCGGCCGTCAAGAAAGCGGCCACGCCGATCGCGAGCTGCCGCGCGATCCGTGCCCGATGTGACGCCGCCCAGCCGACAATCCCACAGCTCCGCCGCCGTGAAGGCCACCCGATCCGGCGCCAACTTTTCATCGAAATTTGTCGAGCTAACCTGACATATGGTTCTGCAATCATTACGTTACCCAATACATCAGGTGTTTCCTCAAGAAAAGTGGATCGGCTCCGGCACGACTCGGTGCGGAAAAGATATCAACATGTGATGCACAGGCCCGAGAGGGCCTCGCTGCAACCCTGACGGAGATGCCCGTGAGCTCCGTCGCACACCGTCACGGAGCTGACGCGTGCCGTACGCGAACCCCCCTGCGCACGATCGCCGAGGGCAATACCTGACCGCCCCCTCGTTCGATCGCCGCCTCCACTGCGCCCCTCCGCTCGGGGGCGGTGAGGAACGCGATACAACCGCCGCCGCCCGCGCCGCACACCTTGGCCGCGGTCGCGCCGGCGCGGCGTGCGGCCCGCTCGATCCGATCGAGCTCGGGGGTGCGGATTCCTGGGGCGAGCTTGGCGCGAGCGGCCCACTCCTCGTCCATGGCCGCGGCTGCAGCCGGCCAGTTGCCCGCCTCGAGCGCTTCGCCGAGGGCGCGAGTGGCGTCGACGATCGCCCCCAGGCGCCGCGTGAGCGCGCTGCGCCTCTCGACCACACCTCGGAACACGTCCCAGTTGTTCAGACCCGAGCTTCGCGACACGCCCGAGTAGCCAAGCACCAGCCGGCGCTCGAGCTCGTCGAGGTCGACCGTCAGCGCCTCCCGCGCCACGCCGGTGAGCCCGAATCGCAGCGCCACCAGACCACCCCAGAGCGGCGGATGGTAGTCCTGGTCGCCGGTCGGGACCCCCAGCACTCGTGCCTCGGCGTTGCGACATACCTCGACCGTACGCCACTTGGAGCGCCGCTGCCCGCGCCACGCATCCAGCGCGGTCGCGATGGCGACCGCGAGCGCCGACGACCCGCCCAGACCGGAGCCGGCCGGCGCCTCGGCACGCAGCACCATGCGAAACCCACCCTCGGGTGCGAGCTCGGAGGCGAGGACCCGAGGCAGCGGTAGGGCGCTGCCGGCGATGGAGGCCAGCGAGTCCCCTTCGGCCACCACGCCCTGGTCGAGGGACTCGATCCGCACCCGCCTGCCCGACAGCGGCTCGATCCAGCAGTGCGCGAAGATCCGCACCGCGACGTTGATCGTCGCGGCGCCCGGGAAGAGCACGTAGAGCGGCCACAGGTCGACGGTTCCGCCGGCGAGGTCGATCCGCACCGGGGCGACCGCGTGAACCGCACGACGTGACGCCGACGCCCGTGGGCGCTGAGCGCTCTTCATCCGCACCTCCGAGACGATTGCACCGCGCCACCGCTCACGGCCGCGACGCGGCCTTCGCGTAGAGCGCCTCCAGCCATGCGCGCGCCGAGCCCAGCGCGGCCTGGACCGCCGGCTGCGAGGCGAGCTCCCCTCCCCACAGGCTCGCCGCCACCAGCCCGACCAGCAGCACCGCCGCGAGCGCGTCCCGTCCACCGAAGCGATGCTCGACCAGGTCGGTTCGCTTCTCGCCCGAGCCGAAGCCGCGGGTCTCGAGCGCCGCGGCGAGGCGATCGGCGCGGCGGATCGAAGTCAGGAACATCGGCACCACCAGCGGCGTGTAGCGGCGCATCCGCGTCACCAGGCCGCCGTGGTCGAGGTCGAGCCCGCGCGCGCGCTGCGCCTCGGCCACCGCCCGGCCCGATGCGACGAACGTCGGCACGAGCCGGAACGCGAGCGTGAGCGCGAAGGCCACCCGGTACGGCAGCCCCAGGGTGCGCAGCCCGTGAGCGAAGTCCTCCACCCGCGTGGTGGCCAGAAACACGATACCGCTCGCCACCATGAGCGCGAGGCGGAGCCCTAGCCCGGCGGAGCGCGCCAGCGCCGCGGGCTGGAAGCCATCTCGGAGAAGGCCGCCCTGGGGCGCGAAGAGCCACCACATGAGCGTCGTCGCGATCAGCAACGTGAGCAGCAGCGACGCCATCCCGGCGACCGCGTCGAGGGCCCGCCCGAGCGCCGCGACCACCACCACCACCAGCGCGAGCAGCGCGAGTGTCTCGAGCCGCTCGAGGCGCATCGCCACACCGAACAGTACCGGCAGCGCCACCAGCTTCGTGACCGGGTGGAGGCGATGCACCACGCTCTCGCGATCGAGGTAGAGGAATAGCTTCATGCGCCGTTCCCGCCGCCACCGCCGCGCAGCGCCGCGCCGAGCTCCTCTGGCGTGAGCGTCTCGAGGCCCAGCATGCGGCCGAGCCGCCACGCGGTCGGCGCGCGCAGCCGCGCACGTGCCAACACCTCGTCGTTCGCGAAGAGCTCCGGGATGCCGCCGTCGAACACCAGCTTGCCGCCTGCCATGACCAGCGCTCGCTCGCAGTGGCTGGCGACCACCTCCATCGCGTGGGTGATGACCAGCACGGTGTGCCCGCGTCGATGGAGGTCGGCGAGGAGCGCGAGCATGCGCTCGCGGTCGTTGTAATCCAGTCCGGTCGTGGGCTCGTCCAGGACCAGGATCTCGGGCGCGGTCGCGAGCACACTCGCCACCGCCAGACGCTGACGCTGGCCCTTGGTGAGGACGAAGGGATCCCGGTCGCGCTCCTCGGTGAGGCCGACGACCTCGAGCGCTGCGAGGATTCGCGACTCGAGCTGATCCTCGCCCACGCCGAGGTTGCGGGGGCCGAACGCCATCTCCTCCCAGACCGTGGCCGAGAAGATCTGGTGGTCGGGGTCCTGGAAGACGTAGCCGACGTGGCGAGCGAGCTGCGCGGTGCCGGCCTTCTTGGCATCGTGGCCCGCGACCCGGACCGCGCCGCTGGTGGGCGGGAGGAGCCCGTTCAGGTGCTTGGCGAGGGTGGTCTTGCCGGAGCCGTTGGCGCCGAGCAGGGCCACGAACTCACCGGGACGGATGGCGAGGCTCACGTCGTCGACGGCGGGCTGGTCGCGTAGCGGGTAGCGGTGCACGAGGTGATCGACCTCGATCACCGGCGCCTCCCCGCGGGTCGCCAATCGGGGACGGACCCCCGTGCGCTCGACCTGCACCCCGCGCGCGGCCACCTCGTCCGCGAAGCGCTCCTCGCGGACCACCTCGGCGAGACCGAGCCAGCGCGAGGCGCGCGCCGCCACCGGCGGCTCGACACCCGCCGCGGCGAGCTCCGCGACCTCGAGGAGCAGGCGGCGCGGCGGGCCATCGCGACGCACCGCGCCGGCGTCGAGGTGCAGGATCCGGTCGAGGTCGAGCAGCTCCTCGGTCTCGTGCTCGATCACCGCGACGGCGAGCCCGTCGGCGGCGAGCCGGCGCAGGATCGCGTGGACCTCGCCCTTCCCGACCGGGTCGAGGTCGGTGGTCGGCTCGTCGAGGAGGATCAGGCTCGGCCGCATCGCGAGCACCGAGGCGATCGCCAGGCGCTGCTTCTCACCACCCGAGAGGGTCGCCGGTTCCCGGCGCTCGAAGCCGGCCAGGCCCACCAGCCCGAGGCACTCGGCGACGCGGCGCGCGATCTCGGCGCGCGGGACACCCAGGCTCTCGGCTGACCCGGGAAGAACGCCGGGACGAGTCCGTTGGCGCACCGCAGGAGTGTGGTCTTCCCGGCGCCGGAGGCGCCCACGACCGCGACGCTCTCGCCGCTCGAGATCGTCAGCTCGACGTCACGCAGCACCCGTGCCTCGGTGCCGCGGTACGCGAACCCGAGCCCGGCGATCTCGAGGACGACGCTCATCGGGGCGGTCGGGTTCGGCGGAGGGCACGCGACGGCAACGCGCGCGCGTCCGGTCACAGCAGCGCGGTGCCCACCAGGACCAGAACCGAGGGCACGCCTGCCAGCCACCGCAGATCGACCCCCGCTGCCTCACCCGGGCTCCCGGCGAGCAGATAGAGCACGAGGACGCCGCCCAGCGCGCTCGCGGGCGCGAGGAAGAGCCCGATCAGCCGGGTGGGACTCTGCGACCGCTGCGAGACCCCGAGGATCTGGTCCGCGGTGAGACCCCACGCCCGGACCCGCGGGGCGACGGCGCGCGCCACCAGCGGGGTGACGAACCCGCCCCACAGGACGTTGTTGACGAAGATGATCGGAACCACCGCCTTGACCGGAAAGGCCTCGAAGATGAGCCCCCCCCACCCGATCACCAACGCGCAGGCCGCGCTCGCGACCACGATGATGAAGAGGAACTCGGCGACCTGGACGAGGAGGCCCTGCGACGACGCGGAGGCCTTCTCACCCGAGATGAAGCGCGGCAGGGGCTCGCTGCTCATCGCACGCCACAGCCGGTACGGCATCCATCCGAGCAGGAAATTGCCCAGCATCCCGAACGGCGTGACCGGGCCGAGCCCGCTCGCGAAATCGCCGATCAGGTTGCCGAAACCCATACCCCATGCGGCAGCGGGGCCGAACAGCAGCGACGCGAGCGGCGGGATCGCGGTCGCGGGACGCAGCTCCGTGACTCCCGGAACGATGGGGAACAGCTTGAACGGAAGCAGGATCGCGGCGTACACGGCGGCGCTGATCGCCACCAGCACGATCATGCGGGTGTTGCTCCACATCCGGATCAGATCACGCACCGGCGTCCCTCGTTCGACTGCGTTCGATGTCGTCGACCGATTCACCGCGGAACACGCGGCGTCCCCCGAAAAGGGGCGCCGAGTATAGCCCGCCCCCCGGGGACGTCTACGCTCCTCCGCCAGGCGTGACCAGCCCTCGCCCGTCGGATGCACGACCGCCCGAGGCTCACCGAGCCCCGGGCGGCTCACCGCGCGAGCGCGGCGTCGTGCTTCAGTGCAGCGACACGCGGTACGAGCGCACGCGCATCTCGTACTGGGTCAGCACCACCGTCGGCGAGACCGGCGAGACAGTGGTGCTGGCATCGTACAGGTAGACCCTGCAGGTGGTGTCGGGCGTCGGCACGAAGCTCGGGCCGGTGGCCTTGACATAGCCGAGGTCGATGGGCGTCCGGCCCATGTTGCGCGGGTTCTGGATCTGCGGCTGCACCTGCGTGAGCGTGATGACGTCGTCGATCGCCTTGTCCGCGGCGGCGGGGTCACCGATCCCTTCGTAGTACTCCATCCGGTTGACGACGTCGCCGTCGAGGGTATGGAGCGCGGTCTGGCAGCTGGCGTGGCGACCCTTTTCGCGGGCACCGAGGAGCTGAGGGATCGCGATCGCGGCGAGGATGCCGATGATCGCGACCACGATCAGCAGCTCGACCAGCGTGAATCCGCTCGCACCCGACCGCATGACTGGGCCATTTCTCGTCATCGAGTTCTCCAATGGGCGCACTGGCGCGCGAGGACCAAGCCAGCAACTTCCACGCCACCATTCAAACCTGGACAATTCCTCAGCTCCGAGTCGAAATATCGAATGGTTCCGGTCGGGACCTCCGCTCGCGCCCGCGGCCGACCACAACCGGAGGCGACAGACCTCCGCGTGTGGTCACTCACCGTGGACGGAAAACGTCACTCCCGCACCGGCGCTCGAACTGCGCAGCGACGACGGCTGAATGGCCGACGGGTGTCAGGATCTCGGCGGGGCCGCGTCAGAACAACACCCCACTCGCGCCACCGCACGCACGGGCCCCCGTCGAGGATTCGAGGAAACCATTCGATTTTCCCGGGAACTCTGGGGCGGGTCCCCTCGGCTCACGATTGGCCCGCTGCCTGCACAAGCGACGGACCGTCGGTGAGCCGCTGCACGCACTCACACCGTGCGCCTCATCGATCGGAGCCGTTCGCGGCTCCGCCCGCCTAGCCCCCCCCGGGGGCTTTCTCGGTCCCAATGGTGGGCTCGGGGAAGCCCCCGAACCTTTTGTTTCGGCGACGGTCGACGCACGTTTGCTCCGCGCCCGAGCAGGAGGCAGTACACTCGCGGCGGGGCGAGCCCTCGTCCCGACCCACGATGACGCCGCAGCCACCGACCCCACCGCCCAGCGGCGGCGACTACAAGCTGACGCTCTACGGCTCGTGCCCGGGGTGTGGCCAGTTCGCCGGAAAGATCGAGTGGCAGGCGACCGGCTTCCGCGCCCTCCGCGACCGCCTGCAGCGCGAGACCCCGAACGGTTTCTGTGCGGCGTGTCGCCTGGAGTTCCCTCTCACGTGGGCGCAAGTGCGGCTGCGCGGCCGGATGATCCGCGAGGGCGAGGTCGCGAAGGTGCTCCTCGCCGACGACGCTCCCGCCGCCCGCTGACGGCGGCGTCTCACGGCGCGCCCAGGATCGGGCACACACCGGGACCCGGCCACGATCCGTCCGCGAGGCTCGCCACCGGGGTCAGCGCACGGGTCGGTGGGCACTCGGCGACCGCCGAGTCGTAGCTCGCGAGCATCAGCGATCCCGGCACCGCCCCCTCCCAGCCTCTCCCGCCCGAGGATCCAGCCGGGGTGGGAGCGAACCAGCCCCTCGAGACGAACGTCTGACCTTCCGGCGCATAGATCTCGACCGGCGCCGCGGAGTGGACGCGGACCTCGAGCCCCCCTGCGGACGGGCACAGCTCGACCGCTGCTCGGGCGCCGCGATAGGCATCGCAGCGGCCCTCGGAGTCGCGATCCGCCTTCCCCGCCCACACCCGCGCGACCGTGAGCGGCCGCTTGTGGGCGGGCTGGACGCGCGTCTGGTAGGTGTCGGGCTCGAGCACCACCAGGACGTCTCCGGGTGCGGCCCACTCGAGCAGGCGCGGAAACCGGAGCCAGCGGTCCTCGGGAACGGACGCCGGCGCGCTCACCGGAGTCACCTGGCTGCCCAGCCAGTAATGGAACCAGCGCGGTGCGACGTGATGGAAGTAGTAGTACTCGTCGCCGTCCGTGAATCGGTAGTCGCGCGGGTGGACCGCGTACTTGTCGCCCACCACCAGCAGCCGCCCCGGCGGGCGCAGCAACGCGCCGGCGCGCTCGGCCACACGCTGGGCGAACGGATCGGTGTACACCGGATCGCGAAACGCACTCACCTCGGTGATCACGCCCGGTACGAGCGGCGCCGCGGCCGCGACCCACAGTCCGAGGCCGAGCGCCGCCACGCCCCGCGGGCGCCAGCCCCCCGCGAGCGGCCGAGGCGTGAGGCGTGCCTCGAGCGCCGAGAGCGCCACGGCGGCCAGGCTCACCGCACTCGGGATCGCGGGAAGGAGGTAGCGCGACTCGCGACGCGAGATCACGAGCGAATAGAGCGCCAGGTTGGCGACGAACCACAGCGCGTTCGCGCGATCGGCCACCGAGCCGCGCACCATCGCACGGAACGTCCCGACGCCCATGAGGACCACCACCGGCCAGCGGAAGCTCACCACCAGCGCCTCGAGGTACTCGAGGCGGGACTCCGTCACCCGCGTCGTGATCCCGCTCTTGTCCGCCTGCGAGGTCACGACGTCGGCGAGAGCGCGCAGGCCGTGCTCGACGTCCCAGCCCAGGCGCCAGCGGAAGATCGCCACCATGCCCACCACGAAGACCGGGATCGGCAGCACCGTCGCGGCCCAGAAGCCGGGTGCGCGTAGCGCCGCCGTGACGCGCCGCGCCCGAAGCGACTCGAAGACCTCGAAGCCGACGAGGAACGGCCCGAGCACCGCGAGCGGATGCCGTGCCGCCACCGCGAGCGTGGTGAGCACGGCGACGCCGAGGCGCGCGAGCGTGCCGCCGCGCTCCCGGCTCGCGAGGTGAAGCGCCAGCGCCGCCGCCACCGCCGCGGTCCCGAGGAGGTCCGCCATGACGAACGGCGCGTAGTGGACGAAGAGCCTCGAGAACGCGAGCAGCGCCGTCGCCGCGAGGGCGCGCACCGTGCCGAGCGAGCGCGCGAGCAGCGCGAAGCTCGCGGCGAGCGCCGCGTACGAGATCACGGTCGCGAGCACGTGCGGCCCCCGCCACGCCTGGGCCGCGCCGCCCACGAAGAACGGTAGGTCGAGCAGCGACACCAGCGGCGGGCGCACCCCCTCGAACCACGAGCCGTTACCCGCGAGGAAGCGGGCGTTGATCAGGTAGTCGGTGGCGTCGTAGTAGTCGGCGGCGAGGTTCCACGCCACCGTCAGGTGGAACGCGAGCTCCGCGCCGATGAGCGCGAGGAGGCCGCCCGCGAGCGCGAGGGACGCGCCGCGCTCCGCCTCGGCGGGCCGGTTCACGCGCCGCGCTCGCGCCGGGATTCGCGGGCGAGTCGCGCGCGGATGCGCACCACGTCGATCACCATCTTGGTGCCGTCGACGCTCGCGTTGACCTTGGTGCGCGGGTCGTTCCGCCACACCACGGGGATCTCGTCGATGCGCAGCCCGCCGCGGTGGGCGCGCATCAGCGCCTCGACGTCGAACGCGAAGCCGGGCGTGAAGAGCGGCTCGAACACCGCGGGCACGCACTCCGCCGCGAACAGCTTGAAGCCGCACTGGGTGTCACGGATCGGAAGGCCGGTCACCGCACGCACGAAGTGGTTGAAGACCTTGCCGAGGTTCTCGCGCAACCACGGCTGGTGGACCTCGACGCGGCAGTCGGCGAGCCCGCGCGAGCCGATCGCGACGTGCGCCCCCGCGGCGAGCCGGCCCTCGAGCGCCTCGACCTCCTCGATCGGCGTCGACAGATCCGCGTCGCACATCAGCCGTACCCGTCCGCGCGCCGCCAGCATCCCGTCGCGCACCGCGGCGCCCTTGCCGCGGTTGCGCTCGACGCGCACGAGCTCCACGCGGCTGCGCACGCCGTCGCGCTGGAAGGAGCGCACCACCTCGGACGAGCGGTCGGTGCTGCCGTCGTCGACCACCACCACCTCGTGGAGCGCGTCGGTGCGCGCGTCGAGGTAGCCGAGGATGCGCTCGAGGGTGGGCGGTAGCCGCTGCTCCTCGTTGAGCACCGGGATGACGACCGTGAGCCCCACTGCGCTCGCGCCGCTCACGTCGAGACCCGGCGGACGGCCACGGGCGAAGCGGGCGGCACGATGCGCTCACCCCGCCGCTTGCGAGTCATCGGCTTTCGGCGCGTTCGGGGACCTGGGCTCGGTCCACTGCCCGTAGACGCTGCCCCAGAACACCTCGCTCTCGATCTTCACGATGCGCCGCGGCGCGTCCGTGGAGATCCAGATCGCCACCTTGCGCAGCTTGCGCTTCTCCGGTGGTGGCGGCGGAACGTTGGGATTCCTGATCTCGGGCTCCAGGCGGAAGGTGTCGAAGGTGCCGGCGGGGACGGTCACGGTCTCGCGTCCGACGACGTTCATCGTGATCAGGTAGCGGCTCTTGCCGTTCAGGACCTCGACGAGCTTGGCGTCGCCGATGGCGAGGTCGACGCCGCGCAGGAGGAACGCCGCGGTCACCGGATCGTAGGCACGGGTGATGGGGAAGAGCCAGTCCTTCGTGTTGCCGTTCTTGACGCGCCGGCTGGTCGCGACGCCGTCCTTCCACGAGATCGCGAGGTGGGTGTCGACCTTGTCCCCGCGCTCACGCTGCGCGAAGTCGAACGTCCCGGGAGTCAGGGTGTCGGCCTCGAACACCGCCTCGAAGCGGTCGTTCATCTTCCAGATCCAGTCGAGCCACGACATCGTCCGCGCCGAGCCGATCACCTTCACCCGCGCCGGTTCGTCGCCCGGTACCGCCTGCACGCTGAGCGTGGCGCGCGCGGCGGGGATCCCCTTCCAGCCGAACTCGTACTGCAAGACTTCGCCGACCTCGAACGCCTGGTGCGCGACCTCGTGGACCGGCAACACCACGTCCGCCGGAGGCACGCGGATCGGCGTGGGCGCGCTGCCTTCGCCTCGCCCTGGCGAGGCGAGCAGCGCGAAGACCGCCACCGCGACGACGCCCGCGCGCGCCAGAAACCCTCGCGCCCGACGCTGTCGCCCGGCCATCTCGCCGCCCGTGACGCTCATTCCGCGGTCAGCTTCCTCTGCGACCATGCCACGCCTCGCGCCTCACGCCCGCTCCGGCCCACCTCGACACGCGCCCTAGGCTAACAGGCCATGGTGGTCGATTTCTCCCGTGCGCGCGAATGTGTCACGGCGAGGTGCCCACGCATGCGGCGCGTCCGCCGCGCGCGTAGAGATCGCCCGGAGCGACGGCCAGTGCGGCGTCGTAGAACGCGACCGCCCGCGCGCAGTCACCGGCGGCCCGCGCCACGTCACCGAGGCCCGCGAGGGCCACGGGGTCGTGGCCGTCGGTCGCCTGAGCGGCCTCGAAGTCGGCCGCCGCGCCTCGGTGCTCACCGAGCAGCCAGCGGATCCGGCCGCGCGCCGCGAGCGCGGTCCCCCACGTCGGCCGCACCGCGAGCGCCGCGTCGAGGTGCTCGAGGGCCTCGCCCAACGCGCCGTCCTCGGCCACCAGCACGGCGAGGTTGTAGCGGGCCTTGACACTCGCCGGGCACACCTCGACCGCCGCGCGGAACAGCCGCTCCGAGCTCGAGAAGTCGAGATTCCGCGTCGCGGTGCGGATCGCGAGGAGGCCCGCCAGCGCCACGAGCAGCGGCCGCGCGGCACGGGGCCGCCATCGCGCCAGCGCGGCGAGGGCCGCCCCCCCGCCGATCGCCACGCCCACCGAAGCCAGGTACGCGAGGCGCTCGCCGAAAATCGTGCCGATCGGGAAGGCCACGTTCGCCGCGATCGCGAGGCTGAGCGCGAACCAGCCCACCACCCAGGACTCGAGCGAGCGCAGCCTCCGCGCCACCACTATGGCCACGCCGGCGCACGCAGCGACCGAGGTCAGCCCCGCGACCTCGGTGAGACGGGTCGGTGGCGACAGGCAGGCGAGCCCCCAGTCGATCGAGAGCTCGACCGGGAACGGGTGGAGCCAGGCGTAGCGCGCGAGCAGCCACGCGCCGGCGACGATCCGCCCCGGCAGCGCCACGTCCACCAGCGGGTTCTCGAGCGCGCTCACGCTCGCCACCCCCGCGACCCCGCCCAGCACTTGCGCGCGGACCCACACATAGCCCACCAGAAGCGGCACGACCGCGGCCGCGGCGAGCGGCGAGCGGGCCGCGGCGGGTCCTCGCCGGGCGCGGATCCAGGCGGCGGTGAGCGCGGCCAGGGCCGGCGTCACGACGGCGCTCTCCTTGGCGAGGAGCGCGGCCAGCGTGAGCACCGGCCACGCGAGCGCCGCCACCGTGCCGTGGGTGACGAAGGCGAGCACCGCCGCCACCGCGAGGGCGGTCTGCAGCAGCTCTCCCTGACCGACGATGCCGGTGACGGCCTCGACGTGGAGCGGATGAAGCGCGAAGACCAGCGCGGCCACCATCGGCGCGCCCCCGCCGAGCCCGAGCCGCACCGCGAGCGCCGCCACGGCGGCGACGCATGCGAGATGCAGCAGCCAGCTCACCACCCGGTAGCCGACCGAAGCCTGGCCGAAGAGCCGGTGCTCGAGCGCCAGCGCCACGAGCGTGAGCGGCCGGTATTCGTTGCCGCGATGGCTCGCGATCCCTTCCCAGTAGCCGCGCGAGAAGGCGTCGCCGAGAGGCGCGACGCCGGTCACGACCGGCGAGCGCTCGACCAGGAACCGATCGTCGTAGGTGAAGGGCGCGCGCAGCCCCGGCGCATAGGCGAGGACGGTGAGCAAGACGACGGCGAGTGCCGCGGCGCGAACGTCCGCGAGACTCCCGGATGAGGCGTTGGGCGCGATCACGCCGCGGCGATCGCCCCGCGTGCCGCGCTGATCGCGGCGCGGCGCGCCGGTACCTGGTCCTCGACGAGGTCGAGCATCCGCTCCTCGAGCGCGATCCCGCTCAGCGTGCGGATCTCCTGGAACCCGGTCGGGCTGGTGACGTTGATCTCCGTGACGTAGCCGTCGATCACGTCGAGCCCGACCAGCTCGAGCCCGAGGCGGACGAGCTCGGGCTCGAGCCGCGCGCAGATCTCGCGATCGCGATCGTCCACGTCGGCGTGGACACAGGTGGCGCCGACGTGGATGTTGGCGCGGAACTCGTTGTGGGTCTTGGGCACCCGCAGCACGGCGCCCACCGGCTCGCCGCCGATCACGATGAGACGCTTGTCGCCGCGGCTCGCGCGCTCGAGGAACTCCTGCGCGAGCACGGGGGTGCGCCCGAAGTTGGTGCTGGTCTCGAGGATCACGGCGAGGTTGGGATCGCCGTCACGGAGCAGGAAGACGCCCGAGCCGCCGCTGCCGTCGAGCCGCTTCACGACCATCCGTCCGCCGAGCTCGACGAGCAGCCGGCGCAGCTCGCCGGGATCGCTCGCGAGGTGGGTGCGCGGAATCAGCTCCGGGAAGCGCAGCCCGAAGAGCTTCTCGGTGGCCTCGCGCAGCCCCTGCGCGCCGTTGATGATCCAGGTTCCCGACAGCTCCGGATCGAGCAGGTGGGTGGCGTAGAAGTAGCCCATGTCGTAGGGCGGATCCTTGCGCATGAAGACCGCGTCCATCGACGCGAGCGGCCGCGCCTCGGCCGGCCCGAGCTCGAAGTGCGGGCTGCCACGGCGCAGCTTGGCGCGTCGCACACGTCCCCACGTCCGGCCGGCGCGCAACATGAGATCCGGCACCTCGAGGTAGAGGACCTCGTGGCCGCGCGCCTGGGCCTCGAGCATCAGCACGAACGTCGTGTCCTTGTCTTGGTCGATGGACCCGATCGGGTCCATCACGAATCCCAGCGACAGCGTGCTCATGGCGCTCCGGCGCGGCCCGTGTCTGGCGGACTCGCGGTGTGGGGTGGCGGGCGCATTCTACTCCGCGCGCGGCGACCTCCCGTGGCCGCCCGGGACCGCCGCCGACCGTCGCGAGTCTGCGTGCGCGCGCCGAATCTGCTGGCGGTCGGCGTCCGTACGAGCGATATTCTCGCCGCACCGAACCCGGGTCGGGCCAGCGCGGCCCGCTCGATCACCCCTCGGGTCCTCTAGCCCGCCCCCCCCAGGCGCCGGCGACCCGCGGGAACGACCGGAGTCACACGCGCCGGACGATCCACCCGGCGAACGAGCGAGAGCGCGGCGGGCGCGAGCCACCGCGAGAGGAGCACGAAGCCAACATGGTCGATCTGAGCCGCGTGCAGGCATTGCGCGCGAACATGGAGCGGATGCTGGTCGGCAAGCCCGACGTGGTGCGGCTCGCCACGGTGGCGCTGTTCGCGCGCGGGCACCTGCTGCTCGAGGACGTGCCCGGAGTGGGCAAGACCACGCTCGCGCTCGCGATCTCGCGCAGCCTCGCCGGCAAGATGCGGCGCATCCAGTTCACCGTCGACCTGTTGCCGGCCGACGTGCTCGGGGTGTCGGTGTTCGACCGCGACAAGCGGGTCTTCGAGTTCCGGCCCGGGCCGGTGTTCGCGAACATCGTCCTCGCCGACGAGGTCAATCGCGCCACGCCCAAGACGCAGAGTGCCTTGCTCGAGGCGATGAACGAGTTCCAGGTGACGATCGACAACGACACCCACCCGTTGCCGCAGCCGTTCATGGTGATCGCCACCCAGAACCCGCTCGAGTTCCACGGCACCTACCCGCTGCCCGAGTCGCAGCTCGACCGCTTCCTGGTGGCGCTCAGGCTCGGCTACCCGGACCGCGACCACGAGCGCCAGATCCTGCGCAACCCCGACCTCTACGGTGGGCGCTCCGAGCTCGAGCCGGTCATCACCCCCGAGCAGGTGATCGAGATCCAGAACGAGGTCGAGAGGGTGCGCGTGGCTCCGCCGCTCGAGGACTACGTGCTCGACATCGTCCACGCCATCCGCGACCACGATCAGGTCGAGCTCGGCGTCAGCACCCGCGGCGCCGTGCACCTCTATCGGGCCGCGCAGGCGCACGCCTTGGTCGAGGGACGCGACCACGTGCTGCCCGACGACGTGAAGCAGATGGCGGTCGCGGTGCTCGCCCACCGCATCGTGCTGCGCACTCGCAGCGGAAATGGTTTCCGTCCCTACGCGCAGGCCGCCGCGGTGATCCAGTCGGTGCTGGGCCGGGTCGTGGTCCCGGTGTGAGCCGCCCGAGACCCGCCCTGCCCGAGCCCGAGCCCTGATGGCCGCGCGCGCCGCCACGCACTCGCGATTTCCCGCCCCCGGGGCGCAGGAGATCCCGCGCATCCGCGCCGAGGGCGTGACCTACCTGATCCTCACGTTCGCCGTCGGCCTCGCGGCGATGAACACCGGCAACAACCTGCTCTACCTGACGCTGGCGATGATGCTGGCGTTCTTCCTGGTGTCCGGGATCCTGGCGCTCACCACCTTGCGGCGAGTGAGCGGTGCCCGCCGCCTGCCGGGACGGATCCACGCCGGCGAGTCGGTGCTGGCCTCGCTGACGCTCCGGAACGACAAGCGCTTCGCGGCGAGCTTCGCGCTCGAGTGCACCGACACCAGCGCGGCCGGCGACAAGGTGCTGCTCAAGTTCGTACCGCAGGTGCCACCGGGCGCGGAGGTCGAGGTCACGGCCGAATACCGCTTCACCCGTCGCGGCGCGACGCGGCTGCCCGGGCTGCGCATCGGCACGCGCTTCCCGTTCGGCTTCATCGAGCGCGGCCGGCGCATCCCGCACCCGCTCGAGGTGCTGGTGCTGCCGTCCCTCGATCGCGGCCCCGTGCAGGGCCTGCTGCGCGGGCTCGGCGAGGGCGGGGAGGCGTCGCAGCGCAAGGGGCCGGGCGACGAGATCCACTCGATCCGCCCGTTCCAGCACGGCGACTCGATGCGCCACATCTCGTGGAAGCACAGCGGGCGCACCGGCGCTCTGCTGGTCCGTGACTTCGAGATGCCGGCGCTGCGCCGCGTGACGCTCTTCCTCGACCTCTCCGAAGCGGCCACCGCCGAGCGCATCGCCACCGGCCACGACGACGAGATCGAGGCCGCGATCAGCCGCGCCGCGGGGATCGCCGCCGAGCTCCTGAATCGCGGCTTCGCGGTGCGGCTCGCGACGCACGGCGTGGTGGTTCCTCACGGCGCTGGCCCGACCCAGGTCGACCTCGTGCTCGAGACCCTCGCCCGGCTCGACCCGTACGGCCCGGTGTTGCCCCCGCTGGCGATGCCCGAGGTGCTCTTCGGCGAGCCGGCGCCGATCGAGGTCCGCCCCACTCCACCGGTGCGCAACCTCCCGGGAGCGGCGCCATGAGCCCCGCCACCGCTCGCCCGCGAGCGCCGCGCGCCTGGCCGCTCGTGCGCGGCGGCTTCACGGCACGCTTCCACGACCTCACCTACGCGATGGCGGCGGCGGCGCTGGTGCCGCTCTTCACGACCCACGTCCTGAGCTGGCTCTGGGTGGTGCCGTGTGGCCTGGTCCTGGGCTGGGGCTACCTCGCCGACACCGGCCGCGTGCGCCGTCTCGACCACCGCGCGTTCTGGATCGTCGTCACCGCCCTGGTGGCGGTGTGGGTGGCGCTGCAGATCCCGAGCGCCGACACGCGCTTCACCGGCTTCATCCGGCTGCTGCTCTACCTGCAGGCGTACCGGCTGCTCAACCTCAAGCGCAACCGAGAATACGTGCAGGTCCACCTGCTCGCCTTCTTCCAGATCCTGGTCACGACCGCGCTCAGTCCCAACTTCTCGATCGCGCCGCTCTTGTTCGTGTTCATGGTGACGTCCACGTGGGCGCTGATGGCGCTCACGCTGAAGCGCGGGATCGAGAACGAGCTCGAGTTCACGGCGCCGGGGCGCGCCGCGGCGATCCCGATCGGCGCGCCGAGCCCGGCCGACAGGCTCGTCGCGCCGCGCTACCTCGCGGGCACCGCGGTGATCGCCCTCGGCACGTTCCTCGTCACGTTCCCGATCTTCTATGCGATCCCACGTATCGGCACCGGCTTCTTCCTGAGCCCGCTGGTCGCCACCAAGCTCGTCACCGGCTTCAACGAGGAGGTCCTGCTCGGCGCGGTCGGCGAGCTCGAGACCAGCGGCGGGCTCGCGATGCGGATCCAGCTCGAGGATCCGGCCAAGCTCCCGCTCCTCGGCGACATTCGCCACATCCGCGGCGTCGCCCTCAACCAGTACGACGGCAAGGGCCGGTGGCGGAACACGCTGCGCAAGACGGTGAAGCCGCCGCGTAGCCAGAACCCGTTCCTCGAGCGCGACTTCCAGGTGGGACGCGGCCCCGGCCGGCGCCCGGTGGTGGCCTACACCGTCTACCTGGAGCCGATCGGCACCTCCGCGCTGTTCGGCTTCCCCGTGCCGTTCCAGGTGCTGGTCAACTCCGAGCACATCCGCATCGACTCGTCCGGCTCGATCGCCTTGCCCCGGGTGCCGGGCTCGACCCTCTCGTACACGGTGCAGTCCTACGTCGAGCAGTTCGATCCCGAGCGCCTCAGGCTGGCGGGCGCCGACTACGACGAGGAGATCCGCACCAACTACCTCGGTGTCTATCCCGACATGGACCCGCGAGTCGGAGACCTCGCGCGTGAGATCACCGCCGGCGCCGTCAGCCCGTACGACAAGGCGGTGGCGGTCCGCGACCACCTCGAACGCAACTACGTCTACACCACCGAGCTCGCGCGCGATCGCCGGTTCCTGCCGCTCGAGGACTTCCTGTTCGTGCAGAAGCGCGGCCACTGCGAGTACTTCGCCTCGGCGCAAGCGATGCTGCTGCGGGCCATCGGCGTGCCGACGCGCCTCGTCAACGGCTTCCTGCAGGGCGAGTGGAACCCGCTCGGCGGCTACCTCATCGTCCAGCAGTCGGACGCGCACTCGTGGACCGAGGTGTATTTCCCGGGCTCGGGCTGGGTGATGTTCGACCCGTCGCCGCGCTCCATCGCGACGCCGGAGGAGACCCAGACCACCGCCGCGAGCGCGGTCCATTTCCTCGACGCGATCCGCATGGGCTGGAACCGCTACGTGCTCGCGTTCACCGCGTCCGACCAGCGCAACGCCTTCGAGCGCATGATGCAGGTGACGAGCTCGAGCCGCCTGCTGCGCGGAAGCGACCCCTTCAAGTGGATCACGCACACGTTCCAGGGGCGCGGCGGCGGGGCGGGCGCGAAGGGCGTGGTGGGCGGCGTGGTGATCGTGGTCGCGCTCGCGATCGCGGCCTGGAACCTGTTCGCCTCGCCACGCGGGCTCGGGCGCAAGCGCAGCAAGCGCAGCTCGCCGGATGCCGAGGCGGCGCTGGCGACCAGCTTCTACCGCGAGATGGTGCGGGTGCTGGCGAAGAAGGGGATTCCCAAGAGCCCCGCCGCGACGCCCCGGGAGTTCAGCGCCGAGGTGCGCGGGCTCGGCTCCGAGGCCGCGGAGGCCGTCGAGCGTCTGACTCGCCTGGTCGAAGGCGTGCGTTACGCCGGTCGTAGCCCGGCCGAGGACGAGTGGCGGAGCGCCCGCGCCGACCTCGCGGCGGTGGAGCGATCACGGAAGGTCGTGTCCGCCGAGCGCCGCCCGGTGGCACGCGCCGCACGTGCAGCCGCCCCTCCCGAGCGCCCCGCGGCTCGGTGAGGGTTTCGCACGGTTCGTAGGGGCCGAAATTGCCCTGTTTCAGGGTTTTCTCGAACCTTGCTGCAAGCAGATTGTGTCACTTTACAAGGGCGGAAAGTGTTGCTTTTCAATGGCTCGTTGTAGTGATTTCCTCTGGCGACTTGTGGAAATTTCGAGCCGCGAGAGTACCGCCCCTCGCGGGGCGGCTCGGGGTCGAGCGCGCGACGTCACTCGCGGCTGCGAGTGCGGATCGCCGCGAGCACGCGCTCGCGCGCCTCGGCCACGGGGACCGTCTCCTGGTCCTGCCGGCCGTAGCGACGCCAGGTGATCGTGCCGTCCGACTGCTCGCGCTCGCCGACGACCCAGATGTTGGGGATCTTGCGGGTGACGGCGTTGCGCACCTTCTTCCCCATGGTGTCGGAGGAATCGTCGAGCTCGGCGCGCACCATCTCGCCGCGCAGCTCGTCGACGAGCTTCTGGCCGTACTCGGCGAAGCGCTCGCCCACCGGCACCACGCGCACCTGCACCGGCGCGAGCCAGGTCGGGAAGGCGCCGCCGAAGTGCTCGATGAGGAACGCGGTGAAGCGCTCGTGGGTGCCGAGCGGTGCGCGGTGGATGACGTACGGGCGGTGCTCCTGGTTGTCGCTGCCGACGTAGCTCAGGCCGAGGCGCTCGGGGACCGCGAAGTCGAGCTGGTTGGTGCTCGCGGTCTCCTCGCGCCCGGTCACGGTGCGGAACTGGACGTCGATCTTGGGTCCGTAGAACGCCGCCTCGCCCTTGCCCTCGACGAACGGCAGGCCGCTCTCCTCCATCGCCCGCCGCACCAGCTTCTGGGTGCGTTCCCACGCCTCGGGGTTGGGCACGTACTTCTCGGCGCCCTTGGGGTCGTCGGGATCCCAGGTGGAGAAGCGCATGTAGTAATCGGTGAGCCCGAGGATCTCGTAGACGCGGCGGTGGAGGTCCATGACCTTCAGGAACTCGGCCTGGATCTGGTCCTCGGTGCAGTAGATGTGCGCGTCGTTCATGCACATGCCGCGCACCCGGAGCAGCCCGGAGAGCGCCCCCGAGTCCTCGAAGCGGTAGACCTGGCCGTACTCCGCGAGGCGAAGCGGCAGCTCGCGGTAGCTGCGCATCCGCGACGCGAAGATGCGGTGGTGGTGCGGGCAGTTCATGGGGCGCAGCGCGTACGCCTCCTTGACCCGATCCCCCGCCGCCAGCTCGCCCGCGTCGTTCTCCGCGAGCTCCATCAGCTCCATGAACGGGAACATGTGAGGCGCGTAGTACGGCAGGTGCCCCGTCTGGTAGTAGAGCTCGGCGCGCGCGAGGTGCGGTGTCGAGACGCGCTGATAGCCGTCCTTGAACTCGAGCTCCTTGATGAGCTTCTCGAGCTCGTCGCGGATCACCGTGCCGTTGGGCAGCCAGAGCGGCAGCCCCTTGCCGATCACCTCGTCGATGACGAAGAGGTCGAGCTCACGACCGAGCTTCTTGTGATCGCGCGCGAGGGCGTCGTGGTAGGCCTTCACGTACGCGTCGAGCTCCTCCCGGGTGCCGAAGGCCCACGCGTAGATGCGGGTCATCATCACGTTGTCGCTGTTGCCGCGCCAGTAGGCCCCCGCGAGGCTCTTGAGCTTGAAGGCAGCCTTGGGGATCTGCCGGGTGCTCTCGACGTGTGGGCCCTCGCACATGTCGAGGAACGGGCCGTTCTTGAAGAACGAGAGCTTCTCGATGCCGTGCTTGGCGAAGAGCTCCTCGGCGTACTCGCGCTTGTAGGGCTCCTTCATGGCGTCGAGGCGCTCGAAGGCGGCGTCCTTTTCGAGGTCCTCGCGCTCGAAGCGCTGGTTCTGCGCGATGATCTTGCGCATCCGGCTCTCGAGCTCGGGGAAATCCTCCTCGGTGAGCGGGCTCGACAGGATGAAGTCGTAGTAGAAGCCGTCGCGGATCGGCGGGCCGAAGCCGAGCGTCGACCCGGGCCGGAGCTCGAGCACCGCCTGCGCCAGCACGTGCGCCAGGCTGTGACGGATCTTGTAGACGGGATCCTCTGCGACTTCCTCGCCACGGTGTTCCACGGTCGTGCCCTCGGCTCTCGACGCGCGAGCGCGCGCCGCGCCGCCCGGACGCGAGCTCACGAGCCTCGCGGAGCGGCGATGCGAATCGCGCATGGTAGCATGGCGATCCCTCCCCGTCCGCGCGGCCTTCCTCCGATCTTCGAGCCCCACTCCCTAGCTCGCGCTCCGTCGCGGCGCCGCGCGCCGACCCGATCCGACCGGTGACCCACCCCTTCTCCACGTTCCTCACGATGGCGCCGTGCAGGCGCCTCCAGTTCAACCTGAGCGACATGTTCCCGGTGCCGCGGCTCGGCATCGGCTACCTCTCGGCCCACCTCAAGGCGCACGGCTATCCGAACGTCGAGGTCCGCGACGTCATCGCGGAGCGCGAGTGGATCCCGGATCTCGTGCGGCGCTTCGAGGAGCGCGGCGCACCGGACTTGCTCGGCGTGAGCGTCACGATCCTGAGCCTGCGCGAGGCGTTCGCCATCGCGCGCGCCGTGAAGGAGCGCTTCCCCACCACCCGCGTCGTGGTGGGTGGCCCGGGCACCAACGGCTTCGCGGCGGCGTCGCTCCTCGGTCACGGAGCCGCGGTCGACTTCTTCGTGCGTGGCGAGGGCGAGGCCGCGATGCTCGGCCTGGTCCGCGCCCTCGACGGCACCGGCCCCGGCATCGACTCGGTGCCGGGGCTGGTGTGGCGCGACGAGCGGCGTGCCGCTCGCGAGAACCCGCGCGGTGCGTATCGCGACCTCGACGACGGCCTGCGCGTCGACTACGCGGCGCAGCCCATGAGCCGCTTCCGCCTCCACCCGCCGATGGGTGTGTACCCGTACGCGACGATGATGGAGACGACCCGCGGCTGCTCGTTCTCGTGCGAGTTCTGCTGCCTCTCCATGCCGGTGCGCGAGCGCAGCCCGGCGGACGTGGAGCGCGAGCTCGCCGACCTCAAGCGCCACTACGACCTGCGCGAGGTCCACTTCATCGACCCCACGTTCACGCTCCACCGCTCTCGCAGCGAGGAGCTGATCGAGCGTGTCGGGCGGCTCGGACTTCACTGGTCGTGCAAGACCCGCGTCGACAAGGTCGACGAGGCGCTCGCGGCACGCATGGCGCGCGCCGGCTGCTACCTGATCGCGTTCGGCGTCGAGTCCGGCGAAGACGACATCCTCGGCGCCCTCGGCAAGAGCGCCACCGGCGAGCGCGCCATCGAGACCTTCGCGGCGTGCCGCCAGCACCGCATCCGCACCACCGCGTACCTCTTGCTCGCGAGCCCCGGCGAGACCGAGGCCCACGTCGAGCGCACGATTCGCTTCGTGCGCCGCTTGGCACCCGACTACGTGCTCTACGACCTGCTCCAGGTCGACCCGGCCAACCCACTCACCCGCGAGCGCATCGCCGCGGGCGCCTTCACCGCCGACGACGTCGACCGCTACTACCTCACCGACGAGCCCTCGGCGCTGCACGCGAGCAGCGTCGCTGGCCACCCCATGGAGGTCGCGCGCGCGCGCATCAAGCGCGCGAGTGGCGACTTCTACGTGCGGCCGAGATACTTCTGGGAACGCGTCCGCGACCTGCGCACCATCCAGGACGGGCTCAACCTGGGCGCGGGCGGGCTCACCTTCTTCAAGGACCTCTTCGGCCTCGGGAAGCTCTGGGACCGCTGATCACACGCGAGCCACACGTCGAGGAATGTCGTGAACCCGATCGTCGACCCCCGCATCGAGGACTACTGCGCCGCGCACTCCAGCCAGGGCGGCGAGCTGCATCGCAGGCTTGCCGAGGAGACGCACCGGGACTTCCGCTCACCCCAGATGATGGTCGGAGACCTCGAGGGGGCCTTCCTCGCGTTCCTGGCCCGTGCGACGGGTGCCGCGCGCATCCTCGAGATCGGCACGTTCACCGGCTGCAGCGCGCTGTGGCTCGCGAGCGCTCTGCCGCCCGGTGGCGAGCTGGTGTGCGTCGACCGCGATCCGAAGGCCGTCGACGTGGCGCGGCGCTACCTCACCGAGGCGGGGCTGGTCGATCGCGTCAGCTTCCGGGTCGGACCGGCGCGCGAGCAGCTCGCCGGTCTCGAGGGCACCTTCGACCTCGTGTTCCTCGACGCCGACAAGGGTGGCTACGTGCACTACCTCGACTGGGCGCTGCCGCATCTCTCGCCGCGGGGACTGGTGGTCGCCGACAACGTCTTGTGGAGCGGACGGATCCTCGACCCGAAGGACGACGACGATCACGCCCTGGTCGCGTTCGCGCGGCGTGTCGACGACGATCCGACGCTCGAGCGCGTCATGGTGCCGCTGCGCGACGGGCTGCTCTTGATACGGAAGTCTTCCGGGGGGCTGTTCCAGCCCCCCGAGCTCTCGCGGGGTCTTTCCAAGACCCCGCCCCGTCCGGAGTGAATCCGGACGGGGCCCCACCCCGAATCCAGCGCGGCAACGCGCTGCGCGCCGCTGGCGCGGCCGATCGGTCGGATCCATTCGTGGCGCCCACCACGTGCCGCGCGGGGGCCCACCCCGAGGCACTCGCTTCGCTCGCGGCGTCGCGCCGCGACGCGCCAGGGGCCAAGTTCCCTCGTGGCCCGAGCCGGCCGAGTGGCCGTGCGATCGAGCACGTTCCAGCCCGCTGAGTTCTCGCGGGGTCTTTCCAAGACCCCGCCCCGTCCGCCGGAGGGCCCGGCGCCTGCCGGGCCGGCGATACGCGCCGGTGTCGCGTCGCCTCACCGGCCGATCGCTGTACGAAGCCCATCCTGAATCCAGCGCGGCGACGCGCTGCGCGCCGCCGGCGCGGCCGATCGGCCGGCTCCATTCGTGGCACCCGCCACGTGCCGCGCGTGGCCCCACCTCGAGGCACTCGCTTCGCTCGCGTCGTCGCGCGGCAACGCGCCAGGGGCCGAGTCCACTCGTGGCCCGAGCCGGCCGAGTGGCCGTGCGATCGAGCGCGTTCCAGCCCCGCGCCCGCCCGGAGGGCACGGGGCCGTCGGCCCCTGCACCGTCGCCACCGATCCCGGCCGGGCCCACCCGGCGCGCGCGGCACTCGTGGCGTCGCGACGACCGCCCATCCGCCGGCCGACCGGAATGGAAGAAGGGGCGACCGTTCCGCGGTCACCCCTCCGCACCCCGATCCGACGACCCGGCCGGGAGCCTGGCACCGGCGACGGGCTCAGTTCAGCGTCAGCCGGTACGAGCGCACCGCGCCCTCGAACTGAGTCACCACGACGGACGAGAGCCGCACGCCGTTCACGTCCGTCGTGCCGTCGTAGAGGTAGACCTTGCAGGTCGTGCTGGAGGTCGGCACGAAGCTCGCCGAGGTCGAGATCGAGAGCGGCTCGTATGCGGCGTCGCCCAGGTTGCGCGGGTTCTTGGGCTGGCGCCCCTGGATCTCCGCCATGGTGTCGTTGATGGCGTGCTGCGCCGAGTCGTTGTCACCGGCGGCCTGGTGGCTCTCCATCTTGTTCACGATCATCCCGTTGAGCAGCGTGTAGCCGTCGTCGCACGACGCCTTCTTCGCCTTCTCCTGGGCGCCGAGGAGCTGCGGCAGCGCGATCGCGGCGAGGATGCCGACGATCGCGACCACGACCATGAGCTCGAGGAGCGTGAAACCGTGGTGGCCGAGCGACGGTCGAGTGCTGCGAGTCTTCATGGATTCCATCCTTCTCTGCGCGCCGCGAGATCGTGCCGTGCCCGGCGATCGGCGACGGCGGCGTTCCGTCCCCGAGATCGCGGCGCCCGCTCGCCTGGGGAGCCAGGACTCGCGGCGTTCGACGGGTGCTTAATCAAGAATCGGGCCAATCACCGACCGCGATCGAATGACGGCCGAACGTCGCAGAAAACCGGGAATCTTCACCGGGTGCGTCAGGTGCCACCCCCTTGCCGAGGGTCGTTTCGCGGCACGACCCACGAAAACTTGACGGTCACGACGGCATCTTCGGCCCTTCACCCCGCGGGCGAATCGCCCGCCGCGAACGCCCCTGCGCCGCGGCGCACGGCGGGCCCCGCGCGGCGTTGGGTGGGCAACGGTGGAGCGCCGCGCAAGGTTTTTCAGCGGCCCGTTGGTTAGAGTTGTCGCCCTCCCGACCGCGAATCCGCCGCCCGACCCGGATCCCGTGCCCGACCCCTCGCCGCTGGCGGAACCCGCCGCTCCCGGTGCGCGCGCCGACGGTTCCGCCGCGCTTCGCCTCACCGCCGCCCGTGCGCTCGACGCGCTCGGCTTCGTGGTGGCGGCCTACGACGCGCAGCGCCGGGTGTTGCTCTTGCGCGAGGGCGTCGGCGCGCCGCTGACGCTGGCCGTCGGGCTCGCCCTCGACACCGCGCTCATCGCTGTCCTGGCCTGGTGCGCCGGCCGTCGCCGGCGAGGCTCCGCCGCGCGCCTCGCGTGGCTCGCGGCCGAGCTGATGCTACTCGCGTTGCCGGTTCACGGCCTCGGCGCCCTCAGCCAGAGCACGCACACCAACTTCGGCAGCCACGCGTGGATCGCCCAGGAGTGGGCGAAGCTGCCGGCCAACCTGGCACTCGTGGCGCGAGTCGCGGGACCGTGGGCGATTCTTCCCGTGGCGCTGGTGCTCGCGCTCGCACACGCCGCGGGGTCGCGCGCCGGCCGGCTCGCGGCCGCGCTCGTCGCGGGCGGCGCGATCGTGGCGTCGATCCGGCTCATCGGCGAGATGGGCGCCGACGACCGCATCGTGCTCTACGGCGCCGTCTTCGGGCTGCCGTGGCTCGCCGTCGCCGCCGCGGGGCTCACCGGACGGCCGCGCTGGCTGACCCGATCGGGGATGGTCGCATCGCTGACCGCGCTCCTCCTCGCGAGCTACGCCGGGCTCGTTCCCGTCGGACACGCCGACGCTTTCGGTGTCGCGCCCGGTGTGCGTCGGGTCTATCCGGCCGAGGGTCACGAAGCCGCCTTCCCGCTCGCGTTCCTGCGCGACTTCCGCGTCGATCCGGCGCGCGGCTTCCTCTACACCTCCTTCGGTCCCACCTCGGGGCTGGTGCGGATCGGCCTGGGCGACGGCGTCGCCACCCTCATCCCCACGCCCGACGATCTGGTCCGTCACCTCGCCCCCGCCACGGGGACAGCCGAGCTCTTCGCCCTCGAGTGGGTGCACGGCGAGCTCCTCACCCTCGCCACCGAGCCGTTCGCGATCACCCGGCGCTTGCCGCTCACCGGGCCGCGACGGTACGTGCCGATGAGCTTCCTGGTCGGGCGCGAGCGCCTCGCGGTGGTGTTCACCGAGGAGCCCGGGCTCGCGGAGATCGACCGCGGAAGCGGCGCGGTGGGTCGCACCCTCGACTTCCGCGCGCTCGGACTGACCCGGTTCCGGAGCGGAGCGTGGGAAGCGGTCGGCGACGTCGACGACGGCGTGATGTTCGTGGAGATCGGCGCGACCGACGAGCGCGGAGGCTACACGCTGGCGCGCATCGACCTCGAGAGCTTCGCCGTCGCGGCGAGCGCACCGCTGCCCGACGGCGGGCTCGGGCTGCTACGGATCCCGGCGCACGGCGCCGTGCTGTCGGCCGGGTTCTTCACCGATCGCCTGGCCGAGCTCGACGAGCGGACCCTCGCCGTGCGGCGCATCCTGCGCGGTCCGCTCAACTGTCGCGCGCTGGTCTACGATGGTCGCCGCGACGTGATCCTCGCGAGCGCCTTCCTGCCCGGCGAGCTGTGGGCGATCCGCTACGCGGACGGTGCCGTGCTGAAGCGCGACCGCATCGGCAACAAGAGCCTGAGCATGGCCCTCGACGCGACCGGCGATCGCCTCTACGTGGGCAGCCGCGACGGCATCTTCGAGGTCGACCTCGCGCGCTACCTGGGAGACGGCGACTCCCCTCCCCCGGCCGTCGATGCGCGCTGACGAGCGTCGCGACCGCTGGCTGCTCGCGGCGCTCGCCGCGGTGCTGGCGTGGCGCGTGCTCGCCTGGCTCGTCACCGGCTCGTTCAACGAGGACGAGCTCGAGAACGTGCAGGTGCTGTGGCTCTTCCACCACGGCGTGGTGTTCGGACGCGACTACGTGACGTCGCACCTGCCCACGTTCGCGTTCCTCCTCGAGCCGCTCTACCGCTGGAAGGGACCGAGCCCGGAGCTTCCCGGCGCGGTGCGGATCGCGCTCGTGCCGATGGTGGCCTGGACCCTCGCCGAGCTCCACGCGCTCGGATCGCGCGTGTCGGGCTGGCGGCTCGGCGGGATCGTGACGATCGTGGGCGTGCTGGCATCGCCGACGCTCGCCGTGAGCCTGAGCGAGGCGCGGCCCGACGCGCTGGCGCTGCCGCTCGCCCTCGCCGGGCTCAGGCTCTTCGACCGTCACGCTCGCGAGCGCGGCAGCGAGGTACGCGACCTCGCGCACGCGGGGCTCTGCTTCGGCGCGAGCTTGCTCATGAACCCCAAGGCGATGTTCCTGTTCCTCGCGACGCTGTGGGCGGCGGATCGTCACCACGCTCGCGACCGCGCCCTCGGCGCGAGCGAGCGGCATCGCTGGCTCGCGATCTTCGCGAGCGCGGCGCTGGCACCCCTCGCGGTGGCGATCGGGGCGCTCGCGGCGGCCGGGATCGTCGGGCGCGCGGACGTCGAGGTGTTCCTGACCACCGGCTACCGCTGGCTCGATCCGGTCGGCCTCCTCGACTACAAGCGCTTCCTGCTCGGACGCATCGTGGCGCTGGCTCCCGCGCCCTGGCTCATCGGCGCCTGGGCGCTGCTCCGCGACCGTCCGCGCGCCGCCGGTGCGCGCGAGCCGGGCTGGGACGCGGTGTGGCTCGCCGCACTCGCCTACCTCGGGCAGATGACGTTCTCCGCGGTGCTGGTGACGCAGATGCTGTTGCTCCCCGCGGCGCTGCTCGCGGCGGCCGCGACCCGGGTGCTGCGCGGCCGCTCGACGGCGACCACGCTCCTCGTGTGCCTGGTCACGGTGATCGTGCCAGCGGTGAGCGCGCCGGAGGACCGCGGCGGACGCGACGAGCAGGTCGCGCGCTGGCGCTACGTGCTCGACCACGTCGCCGAGGATCGCCCGGTCCTCGACGGGCGCTTCGGTAGCGAGGCGTTCCGGCCGCTGGCCGGGCGCTTCCAGCAGTACCGGCCGTGGATCTACCGGCCCGAGGTGTTCGCCGAGGAAGAGGCGCGGGTCGTCGCGGCGCTCGCCGAGCGACGCTTCGGCGCCGTGGTCGCGCACCCCAACTTCGCGCTCATCCCCGCAGAGGTCCGCGCCGTGATCGAGCGCAACTACGCGCCCGTCGATCGGGCCGACGTGTGGCTGCCGCGAGCGGGCGGCTGAGAGCTCGACGCGCCGGACTGCATCCTCAACGCCCGGTCCGCGTCCATGCGCCCGGCTCGATCGGCTCCGCCTCCGGGCGGAAGCCGAGTCGCACCCGCGGCGGCGGATCGCGCAGCGCGATGAAGCCGATGGGATCGCCATCGACCACGACGCGCTCGATCGCCACCTCCGGAACCGCCCGGAGCCTCGGGTCGTAGTGGTAGCGGATCGCCACACGGCCCTCCTCGGGCACGAGCTCGCTGAGCTCGATCCGATCGAGCGAGGTCTCGATGCGTCCGCGACCGAGGAGGAAGCGCGAGCTCGGCGCCCGCACCCGGAAGAGGGTGAAGCCACCCAGCCCGCCGTGCGGCTCGACGACCTCGGGCCGGCTCGCGAGCGCCGCGCGCGCGTCGTCGCTCCACACCAGCACCTCGCCGATCGCGTAACGGTCGAAGAGTGCTCGCAGCTCGTCCGAGCTCCACGCGCCGATCGCGCGGCCGTCGAGGCGGCGGCTCTCGAAACGCACGGTCTGGTGGCGGATGAAGGGTGGACCGACGTAGGCGCCCGTCACCAGCTCGAGACCGGTGAGCTCGGGCAGGAGCGTCGGCAGGTGACTCTCGAAGTAGTGGTGGCCGGGGGCACTCAGGTTCTCCATCCAGTCGCGCTCGGGGTCCTCCCACGCCGAGTCCTCGAGCAACAGCCGGTGCGCCGGATCCACCCGCGTGCGCAGCAGCGAGACCAGCCCGCGCGCCTCGCCGCCGAGCCCCGTGCGCAGCGGCAGCGGCGGACTGATCGGGCTCCACAGGCAGAGGCCGAACGCGAGCGCGGGGCCGGCCCACGGCCAGCTCCGCCGCAGCGCGGCCATCCAGCGGCCGCGGCCCGAACCGAGCCCGAGCGCCGCCGGCAGCACCAGCCCGAGGGTCGCCGGCACCACGAAGCGATAGGGCTCGGTCCAGGTGGTGGCGCGAAACGCATAGCAGGCGAACGCGAACCCGATCGGCACGACCGTGAACGCCGCCACGAACCAGGCGACCCCGGGGCGGCGTTCCTCCGGGCGCAGCAGCGCGCGCACCCCACCACCGCGAAGCCGTAGAGCGCGACCAGCACCGGGAGGCCGTGGGGATAGACGAGCGCGAACGCGGTGAAGCGCCAGTCGAGCACGCCGTCCGTGCCGCCGCCGTAGCCGAGGGCCACGTCGTGGCGCGCCACGAACGGGATCAGCCAGTGGAGGTTCGCGAGCACCGCGAACGCGACGATCGCGAGGGTGCCTCCCAGCACGCGTGCCGGCGGCCGCAGTCGCGTCACCACCAGCACCGGCAGCGCGTGCACGATCACCAGCGCCGCCGCGAGCTCGTGGACGGTGCCGACCGCGGCGGCGCCGAGCGCGGCGAGCACGCCATCGCGAGCGCGTCCGCCGGCGAGGAAGCGCCGGTAGAGCGCGGCCGTGGCGAGCGCGAGGGCCGAGCCGGCGAGCCAGATCGGGCTGCCGGTCATCGGGAACGCGAACGGCACGCCCGTCCACACCACCGGCAACGCGATCAACGGCACCCAGCTCGCGGCGGCGCCGAGCTCGAGCGCCCATCCGCTCACGGCGACGAGCGGCAGCGTCGACAGCACCAGCAGCACGGTCACGAGGTTGAACGCGCGCGCCTCCCCCAGCACCGGCCCCAGCGCCGCGATCCCGACCGTCCACGCGTGGCCGCCGGCGAGCAGGTGCCCACACTCCGGGAAGCCCGCGAGGAAGGCCGGGTCGTAGCCCTCGAGCTGACCGCGCTCGAGGAGCTGGCCGCGGGTGAGCGCGTAGCGGAAGCGCGCGGAGTAGTCGTCGGCGAGGAAGGGCGCGTCCCGCCACACCTCGCGGGGCGGGAACACCGCGAAGGTGATCACCACGTGGCTCACGAACGCGAGCGCGACCGCCCAGCGCGGCGCCGCGCGCGGCGGGGCGGTGGGTTCGAGGGTCGTGGGCATGGCGGGCCGCGCCCGCGCGTCGCCTGCCGGCCCCGGGGCGCACGAGCGCGGCGGTTCTACCGCGCGCGGAGGCGCGGGGCGAGTGGTATTCTCGGCGCCCGCCTCCCGCCCCGCTCGCGCCGCCCGTCGACCGCGTCCGGACCTCGATGCCCTCCCGTCCCTTCACCGGGCTCTCGGTGGTGGTGCCGCTCTACCGCGACGAAGCCACCGTCGAGGCGCTGGTCGCGGACGCGCTCGCGAACCTGCCGGCGCTCGGCGTGCCGTTCGAGCTCGTGCTCGTCGACGACGCCTCGCCCGACGCGTCCGGGGCTCGCGCGCGTGAGCTCGCGGCGCGCGTCCCGTGTGTGCGGGCGCTCCACCACCCGCGCAACCGCGGCCTCGGCGGCGCGCTCTCGACCGGCATCCTCGCGGCGCGCCACGACCACGTCCTCTACACCGACGGCGACCACACCTACCCGCTCGCGCAGGTCGGCCCGTTCGTCACGGCGCTCGCCGAGGCGGACGTCGTCGTGGGCCCGCCCGCCGGCCGCCCGTGCGGCGGGCCGACGGCTCGGCACGAGCGCGTGGTGCCTGCTGATGCGCGCGCTCTTCGCGCTCGAGCCGCGCGACGTGAACTGCTCGTTCAAGCTCTTCCCGACCGCGCTGCTCGCCGACGGCCCACTGGTCGCGCGCCACGGGTTCGCCGACGCCGAGCTGCTGCTCAGGGCGCGCGCCCTCGGCCTGCGCATCACGGAGCGGCCGGTCGCGCTCGACGTGACCCCGGGGCGCACCTCCATTTCCTGAGCGCGCGCCTGATCGGGGCGAGCGTCGCGGAAGCGCTCCGTGCCCGCGCCCAGCTTCCTGGCGATCGGCGTTCGTCGCGACGGGGGCGTTGACCGCCGCCGCGCCCGGATGAGATACCCGGGACCCGCCGCGTGACCTGGATCATGGACCCGACCCACGACACTCGCCCCTCGCCCGGCGACCGCGCGCCCACCCACGGCGACGACGCCACGGACCGGCTGTGGCACGAGGCGCGCGAGGCGAGCGCCCGAGGGTCGTTCCGCGAGCTCGAGGCCGTCACCACCGAGCTCTCGGCGCGCGCCGTGCGGTCGTCCGGCGAGGACTCCGAAGCCAACGCCCGCGCCCTCGCCGAGCTCGCCTACGCGCTGCGCCGCCAGGGCAACTACGCCGCCGCCGAGCCCGTGCTGCGCCGGCTGGTGTCGATCCAGGAGCGCACCCTCGGCCCCCATCACGCCTCGCTCGGGCTCACCCTCGACCTCCTCGCCGCCGCCGTGAGCCGCGCCCACCCCGAGCGGATGTCCGAGGTGAAGAAGCTCGAGAGCCGCGCCGCTCACGTGCGCTTGCGACGACGCTGACCCTCCCGACCTCGCCCACTTCCGCCATGCCCGCACCGGACGCGCGCGCCCCGTCCGACTCGCCGGCCCCCGCCTCCGAGCCACTCGGCGCCGCGCGCCCGACCATCCCGATCGCGGTACGCGCCGCGCCGTCGAGCCGCGCCGCCACGGTGCTGGCGTGGATGGCCCTCGGGATCGCGTGGCTGCTGCCGATGGTGTGGATCGGCCGCCCGGTGGTCGACCTCGACGAGTCGATCGCTCTGCACTACGCGAGCGTGCCGCTCACCGAGCTCCCGGGAGCGCTCGCCAGCGACGGCGTCGGACCGCCGCTCTGGCCGCTCGTGACGCACGCGGGCTACGCGCTCGGCGGCGTGACCGGTGCACGCCTCGTGGCGGCGCTGGTGCTCGCCGTGGGCGCGACTCTCGCGTTTCGTCTGACCAAGCGCCTCTTCGGCTCTCCCGCCGCCGCGGCGATGGCGCTCTTGCTCGCCGGCTCCCCTGCGTGGCTGCGCGCCAGCGGCCACGCCGGTGATCCGCTCGCGCCTTGGCTCACCGAGTCGCTCGCCGGGTTGGTTCTCGCCGAGTCGGTCGCCGCACGGCGGGTGCGCGGGCTGCGCGCGTTCCTGCTCGCGGTGCTCCTGGGCACGCTCACCGGTGCCACCGAGCCGCGGGTGACGGCGTTGCTGTTGGCGCAGCTCGTGATGGTGATCCCGCTGACCCGTCACGGCTCGGCGCGCTGGGCGCTGCTCCCGACCGCGCTCGGCTACCTGGTGGGAGGCCTCGCCGCGGCGACCTTGCTCGCGCTGCCCAACGGCCCCGAGGGCGGGCTGACGAGCTGGCCACAGTGGGGGCTCGGCCCAAACGTGCTCGCCGCCGACCCGCGCAGCGCCCTCGGCTCGTTCCCGACCACCGTGGAGGCGCTGCTCACGGTGGTCTCGCTCGCGGTCGCCGTGGCGGGCTGGGTCGCACCGGGCTCGAGCCAGTGGCAGGCGCGCGGGCTCGGGCTCGGCGGGCTGGTGATGCCGTTCCTCGCGGGTTCGTTACTCGCGGCGACCGGTCTGGTGCGCCTCGATCCGCGCTTCCTTCTCTCGGCGTCGGCCGCCGCCACGATCCTCGCCGGCCGTGGCCTGGGCTATCCGATCCGCCAGCGCATCGCCGCGCCGGCTGCACGCGTGGCGCTCACCGCCGCGCTGGCCACGGCGCTGATGCTGCCGGTGGCCGTGCCGCGGCTCACGGCCCGTCTCGGCCTGGGCGACCCGCCCTACCGCGCGCTCGCGCACGCTCTCGACACCCTGGTGCGGCCCCACGACGTCGTGATCCTCGACGCCCCCAGCGCGTGGGTGCTGCCGTGGTACTGGCCTCGCGCCGCGGCATCCCCCGACGAGCTGCCGCTGGGCGGACGGTGCTGGTGCTCCCGGGCCGTGGGGCGCTCGCCCTCCGACGGCGAGTGCTCGCTGCTGCGCCGCCTCGATCGAGAGCACTGGCTGGTCTGGGACGGGTGGCCCGTGCCGTGCGCGAGCCCCCGCTCGCAGATCGAGCTCGACCCGGTCGACGGCCACTCGGGCCTCGCCGACCTCCTGGCGCTGCCGGTCCGAAAGTGGCTGGTCACGGCCCGCCCCGCCCGGAGCCCGAGCGACGCTCTCGAGCCCTGGCGGCGCCTGCTCCGCAACGCGAGCCAGGCCAGCCGGCTCGAGCTGAGGCTCCGCACCGACGGCGGCACCATCGACGTGGCGCGCATCGACGCACGTTACGTGGGCGACGGCGCGCGTCTGACGGTCGAGACCAGCGAGCACCCGTGGGTACCCGGCACGCCGTTCGTGCCGACCATCTGGAGCGTGTTCACCACCCGCCCGGTGCCGTTCGCGGTGCGCCCGACGGGCCCGATGTCGTTCGTGCCGAGCAACCTGTGGCTCGAGGGGGCCAACGACGCGATCCCGGCGGTGGCAGGGGTCGAGCCCCTCGAGTGGCGCCTCTACCTGAGCGGCCAGCATCGCATCGCGCTCGGCCCGCCGGGCTCCGGCGCGGGACTCGAGCTCACGCCGCTCCTCGAGGGCACCGAGACCGTGCCGATCCTCACCACGCCGCGAGGACGGACACGGATCGAGCGTTCGTTCGGTCGCTCGGGCCAGCTCTGGGTCGAGCTCGAGCTCCGCGAGGCGAGCGAGGAGCCGGTCACCGTCGACCTCCTCGATCGAAGCTCGGGCCGGAAGGCCTCGCTCACGGTCCCACCCGGCGAGCGGCGCTGGTCACCGGCGCTCGGCTACCTGATGGAGCTGGAACCCGGGGCGCACGAGCTCGAGGTGACGCTCGCCGAGGGAGTCGCCGAGCGCCTCGAGCGCGCCGGCCACTCCACCAGCCCGCTCGCCGCGGTGTCGATCCGCCTGAACTGAAGCGCGGCGCGCTCTGCGCACGGCCCTGAGGGCGAGCGCGCCCGTCGCGAAGTGCCGAGGCGCCTCCCCCTCGCCACGACATTCACCGACGCGGCAACGGTCGCGTGCCCAGCCGTCGCCTGGCGCGGGCGACGTGGACCACCGGCGGCGGTCCGCTCCGGACCGTCGGCTCCGCGTCGTGCGCCGCGGAGCACGATCGCGAGAACGAAAACGGCGGGCGGGGGGCCTGGCCCCGCGCCCGCCGCGTGCGTCCGGAAGGATGCGTCAGCTACGCGCCTGCACGGCGATGAAGTCGCTCTTGAGCGCGCTGGTGCCGGCGCTGTCGATGTTGATGCGCGCCTTCGCCTGGAACGAGCCGTTCACGAACTTCGTGAGCTCGGCCGCTTTCACCGTTCCCCAGATGAGCCGGGTCGGGAAGTTCTGCGGATCGGTGCGGTTCACGACCTCGACCCACGACGAGGTCCCCCAGTCCCAGAGCGAGAGCCGCACCGTCTTGGCCGCCGCCGGCCAGGTGCCGTTGTAGTACGCGGCGAACGACGTCGGTGAAGCGCTGAGCGGCAGCGTGAAGTCCGCCTGGAAGTCGACCTTGTTGCTCGCCCCCGCCACGTCGAAGGTGGTTCCATCCGCCACCGCGAGACCCGTGACGGCGTCGCCGCTGGGGTTGCCGAAGTTCACCGTCACCGCGGACGGCACCGCCCATACGGGGGCCGAGCCGCCGAGCGTGGTGCTCGCGGTGTTCGAGAACGACGACTCGTGGCCGTCGGTGTCGACCGCCTTGATCGCGTAGTAGTGGGCGTAGCCTCGCTCCGCGGTGGTGTCCTGGTAGTTGGTGGCGACGACCGGCGAGGCGTTGATCTTGTTCGCGTACGGCCCGCCCGAGTGACGGCTGCGGTAGACGTCGTAGCCGGCCAGGTCGCCGCTGCCGCTCGCCGCCCACGACAGGTTCACGTTCGAGCCGGCGAGGTTCGCCACCAGCGACGACGGCGCCGACGGCGCATTCGGATCCGAGCCCAGCTTGTTGAGCACCAGGAACACGACGGACCGCGCCGGCAGCGTGTACGAGAAGCTCGCCGACACACCGTTCAGCGCCGACGTCACCGGAGTCACCTGGGGCGTGCCGCCGCTCGAGTTCTCGGGCTCGTTGTTGGAGCCGATGTCGGCGCCGGTGATCACGACCTGGGTGCCGGTCGCGGCCGGGTTGAAGCTCGCGAGGCTCAGGTCGATGGGGATGTTCTGGGTGCGGTTGCGGTTGACCAGCATCACCACCAGGGTGTTGCCGCTCGACTGGAGCGCCGCGAGGCCGTCCACGTAGTTCGGGATCTCACGGTAGAGCGAGCCGATCGCGCCGCCCACCAGGAAGCCGTCGTCGGCGTCGTAGTGGTAGCCGTAAGGCGCGGTCTCGAGGCTCACGAGGTTGCCGCTCAGGTACTGCCGGGCGGCGGCGAGGATGTGACCGGTGGGACGCATGCGCGGGTCGAGTCGGCCGATCTGGTTGTTGGCCGCGTCGCGCGCCACGCCCTCGATCGCGCCCACGAACTGCGTCTCGCCGTAGAGTGGGAAGAAGTTCCCGAGCTTGACGCCCTGCTTCAAGAAGTTGGCGAGGAAGAGCGCGTTGGTGATCCCCGACTTGAGGTCGTTGGGACGCGCGTTGATGCCGTAGATGGTGTTCCACTCGGTCGCGTAGGCCGGCTTCCCGCCCTCGAGGGGCACGCGCTCGCCGAGGAACGTCGGCACGGCGTCGGGGACACCCGCCACCGCTTCGTAGAAGAGGTCGGCGTTCGACAGGTCGATCGCCTTCGGGCTGCCCGGCCCGGCGAGGACCACCTGGGTATCGACGCTGAGCTGGTTCGACGACGCGCCCACCGCCTGCACCGTGATGGTGTGGGTGCCGGCGGTGATGCCGGTGATGGTGGTGCTCCACACCGGGAACTCGTTGGTGCCGATCGAGAACGCCTGGTTGATGGTCTGCGACCAGCGCGTGACGCCGTCGATCTGCAGCACCAGCGTCGGATAGGCGGCGGACGGAACGTAGAGCGCCGCCGCCTCGAAGGTGAACGTGAAGTCGCCGCCCTGCGGGAACGTGTGCGTCACCGAGACGGTGTTGTCCTTCTGGAAGATCAGCGAGAAGAACGGCGACGGGCCGTACGGGTGGTGCGCCCAGAAGTCGATGTTGGCACCCGCGATGTCGTTCACGCCGTTGCCGCCGTTTTGGTACCAGAGCAGCCGGTTGCCGAGGGTGTTGAAGAAGACGTCGTCCTGCGAGCCGAGCTTCACCGAGGGGTCGGTGCCCTTGAGGCCGACCGACGCGCCGCCGGTGCCGACCGCGAAGCGGTTGAAGAGGCCCGCGTAGTTCGCGGCGCTCGACTGGATGACCTCGTTGCCGATCTCCCAGACGTCGATGGCGTACGGCCGCGTGCGGCCGTTGGCGGCACGCACCGCGGCCCAGTCCACCCCGCCGTTCCCGTTGGTCCCATCCGCCGGGTAGTTCGCGTATTCGACCCAGTCCTGCGCGCTCAGGATCGAGCCCGCCTCGCCGAGGGCGACGCGGTCGCAACCGCTGTTCTTGTTGCCGGTGACGAGGCAATCGATGTTGACGATGAGGTTGCCCTTGCCTCCCGCTTCCTCGGCGTAACGCAGCGCCTCGTCGGTGCCGATCGAGATCATGGCGTCGAAGAACCCGTCGGCGCGGCGGCCGGCGATGGGTCCGATGCCCTGCACCCAGTAGCTGCCGTTGCCCTGGACGCCGCCCGGGTACCGCATGCGGGTCGGGCGCAGGTCGTCGACCAGGCTCAGGTAGCTCATCCACTTGTTGATCGAGGCATCGTAGGTGGCCTGGTCGGTGATGAAGTCGCTGATGCCGTTGTCGATGCCGAACATGCCGAGGCTGGTGCCGAACATGTCGGGCGGGATCGCGTTCACCACCGACGCCGCGTCCACCTGGACCGGCATGCTCACGTTGATGGTGCCGGTGAGCTCGGGGTTGCCGAAGAACGCGAAGTTGCCGTTCACGTACACACCGACCTTGCCGCCCGACAGCGCGCTGGCGTCGGTGGCGGTGGCCTGCACGTTGCCCTGGTAGCTGACCGTGATCTGGCTCGGGTTGGCCGAGTGGCGCTCGCCCTTGAGGGTCAAGTAGCTGTTGGCGGGCACCGTCACCGCGGCGGTGTTCACGCAGCCGCCGCCGGGCGCCGTGAGGTTGCCGGTGGCGACGTTGGCGTAGTTGGCGCCGGTCTTCTTCTTGAGCTCCCAGGTGGTGCCACCCGTCTTGACCCGGAACAGGTAGTGGTCGCCGTTCGCCTGGTAGTTGAAGACCACGCCCAACCACACGTTTGTGTTGTTGGCGCGCGCCTCGGCCTGGTAGGTGAACTCGGCCGGGCTCGCGAGATCGACCGTCTGGAGCACCGAGAGCTTGTCGTTCGCGCTGGTGTCCGGGTTGTAGTAGACGGTCTGGTTTCCGGCGGTGCGGCTACCGTCGGTGAACGCCGCCCAGCTCCCCGACGCCGTGCCGACTCCCTGCCAGAAGGCGGTGCGGTTGTCGGAGAAGCTGATCAGGTTCTTGCTGACGGTCACCGCCGATTGCGCCGGGCGCTCGGCGTGGCCGAGCCAGGCGAACCCGAGCGCGGCGCACACCAGGATCGTGGCGCCGCGCGCGAAGCGCCCGCGACGGGCGGCGCTCGGTCGGGGGGAATGCGACGAGGAAAGAGTGCGTGTCACGTGCACGTGGCCTCCTGGCGAAGTCGAGCGTCCGTTCCCATCCGGCCCGGCGCGCGGTCGACGCGCACCCGGCTCCCCCGATCGCTTCGCATCACAGCGAGTATACGAACCGGGCGGATTCGCTAGCAACGACGAATCCGTCAACAAACGTCGCAAATTTCAGCAACTGGCTCGTTCGTCCGCTGGACGCGTCCCCGCCATCAGGGACTCGATGACGCCGCGGGCGGGGCGAGGTGAATGTAACGCGGCATTTCGTCGACGGTCGCCGCGATCACGCCGTCCGTGATCGAGACGCCGTCCTCGAGGGGCCGCCCGAAGCCATCGACCGCGCGCACCAGCCGCCCCGCGCCCGGCACGCGCACGCTCACCGCGCCCGCCGTCGACCACAGCGCCAGCACCTTCTCGCCGTCGCGCTCGAAAGCAACGCCCCTCGCCGTGGGCGGCAGCCCGCTCACCTCGCCCACGAGTCGCGCGTCGCCGACCTCGCGAGCGAGGGTGGCGAGCGCCACCAGCGCCGGCTTCGGCGTTCCGTCCGCCTCCACCACCCCGGAGCGCGCGAACAGCGAGGCCGCCGCGTCGGGAAGCTCGGGCACCGCGAGCAGGAAGAAGCGCTCGGCCCCCCACGCCCGTGACAGCAAGGCGGCGCGCACGTAATAGCGCGCCTGGGTCGGCGGATCGACCATGAAGGGACGGAACTTCGCCTCGAGGTCGTTCGCGGCCTGGCCCGATCCCCAGCTGATCTCGGTGATCCAGAGCGGCTTCGCACCGTCGCCGCGGCGCTCCATCAGCGCCTTCACCTTCTTGATCCCCGCGACGCTCGCCTCCACGCCGGTGGTGCGGCGCAGCAAGCCCGAGCCGTTCTCGTCCTCGGGCGGCGCGGGGAACGCGTACGGGTGCAGGTTCATGATGTCGAAGTGCGGCGCCGCGCCCGCGTCGTAGAGCGCTTCGACGTAGTCGAGATCGATGAAGGCGATCCCGGCGATCAGCACCTTGACGTCGGGGTCGGCGCGTTTCACGCCGCGCTGGAACGCAGCCAGCAGCCCGACGTAGGTCTTGGCCGGCATCTTGGTGTGCGCCCAGTTGGGCTCGTTGCCGAGGGTCCAGAACCGCACCTGGTCGCGGTAGCGGCGCGTGAGGCGCTCGGCGAAGCTCTCGAGCGCCGCGAGGTCCGTGGGGGGCGCGTCGCCACTCTCGTCGCTGCCCGCCCACTCCGGAGCGTGCGCGAGCATGGGCGCGAGCTCGAAGCCCTGCTCGACCCGCTCGCGGATCAGCCGGTCGGTGTCGTCCCAGCGGTCCTGGCCACGGGTCCGCTCGATCCCTTTCCACGACACGATCGGCCGGTCCCAGGTGATGCCGGCGGCGCGCGCGAGCGTCGGGTTCGCGCCGGCGCGCTCGACGCTCGCGAGATCCGAGAGGACGCACGCGCCGAGCCAGCTGCGAGTGCGCTCGACCGGCACCACCGCGACGGTGTCCACGCCCGACGCGGTGATCGCTCCGTCGGCGCCGCGGACCCGGCTGGTGACGCGGTAGAGGCCGGTGCGACTCGGCGCTTGCGCCGCCGCCGCGGTCGGCACCACCGCGCCGCTCGCCGCGTCGGCCCACGCGATCTCGAGCGCGCCGGTCGCGCGCGCCTCGGGCGGGCCGACGACGTCGAGGCGCTCGCCCGCGCCCGCCACCTGCGCGCCGCTCGCGCCGCGCACCCGGATCCGCTCGCCGCCGCCGACCTCGCCGGCCGCGGCGTCGCCGCGAGGTCCGGCCGTCCGCGCGTCGCTCGCTCGGCGTCCCACACCGCCAACGAATCGATCCGCACCCGGTTCGCCGGCGAGTCGCCGCTCGTGAAGGAGCGCAGGTCGCCGAGCGCGAACGCATACACCTGGTCGCCGTCGAGCTTGCCGTCGTCGTCGCTCGAGTCGCCGGCGAGCGTGAAGGACGTGAGCGGCACGCGCACGTGCTGCCACTCACCGGCGCGCACCTCGAACGGATGCACGTAGCGTGCGCCGGAGCGTTCGGCGACGTTGAGGAAGAGCATGGTGCTGGCCTCGCTCCACACCTCGAAGGCGAAGCCCGCCATGGACGAGACGTCGACCAACGGCGCGCGCGGCGTCGAGCTGCCGCCGAAGATCCGCTGCAGGAGCCCGGGCGGTGGCCCCTGGTTCAGGCAGTCGGTGCCGAACAGGACCTTCTCGCCGGCCTCGTAGCGGATCTCGGCGGCTCCGCCGCCGTCCTTCCACGAGCCCGGGTCCTGGCGATGCGCGCTGTAGGTCGGCGCCTTGCCGCCGAGGACCCAGCCCGCGAGCCCGTCGTCGAACGAGAACACCACCCGCTCCGGACCGTCGCCGCCGCCACCTTGGGCGAGCGCCGGTGACGCGACGCCGAGGCCGAGCAGGAATCGCATCAAGACCACTTGCAGGAGGAACGTCCTCCCTTGTAGACGGTTAGCCACAACGTCCTCCGTTCGCACGCTCCCCAGGGGCGGCGGTGAGGTTAGGTACGCGACCAAATCCGGGATGGAAAGCAGGGGGGATCCGCCGAGCCGGCGGGCGTTCCCCAACCATGAGCCCGCGCTCGAGAGGACGCGTCCGCCAACCCCCTCCGTCGACGTTCACGCGACCGCGATCGTTCCACCGCACCGCTCCATGGCCGAACTCCTCCCTCGCCTGCGCAGCCTCGCCGAGCACCGCGCCGCGGCGTGGTGGATCTTCGGCATCGCCCTGGCCTTCCGGCTGATCCTCGGCTTCACGTTCCTGCATCCGTTCCAGCCGCCGATCGGCGACGGCATCATCTACGACGGGCTCGCGAAGGCGATCGTCGAGCGGGGTGAATTCGGCCTCGTCCCCGGCGAGCCCACCGCCCACCGCATGCCGGGCTACCCGCTGCTGCTCGCGGGCATCAAGCTCGCGGGCGGCGAGAGCGCGTTCGCGGTGTGCATGGTGCAGATCGTGGTCGGTGCGTCGACCGCCGCGGCGACGTTCGTGCTGGCCCGGCTGCTCGTCGGCGCCGGCCCCGCGCTCGTCGCGGGCGTCCTCGCTGCGATCGACCCGTTCCTGATCTTCTACGACTACCAGGTGTGGGCCGAGTGCGTCGGGATCGCGCTCATCACCTGGACGCTGGTGCACTACGCGCGGGCGTACGGGAGCGGCGGGGCGGCGTCGGGCTGGACACCCGCGATCGTCGGCGGGCTGCTGCTCGGCGTGCTCGTCTACGTGCGGCCCGACTTCGCGATCCTGGTGCCCACGATCGGCACGTGGGCGTTGTTCGCGGTCCGCCCGCCCATGCGCATGCTCGGAGTGGGCCTCGCAGCGGGGCTCGTGCCGCTGGTGCTGCTGGCGCCGTGGATCGCCCGGAACTTCGCGGTGATGGACCACTTCATCCCGCTCACCACCGAGGGCGGCTACATCCTCTGGCAGGCCAACAACGAGGAGATCCTGCGCAACCCCGAGCTGCAGGGGCTCTTCATCCCGTGGCCGGGCAACCCTCAGGCCGACTACTTCACGCTCCCCGACCTGTCGAAGGACCCGAACTTCGCGGGCCTCGAGACGGAGGTGGAGGTCGATCAGCGCTTCAAGGAGATCGTGCTCGCGTTCTGGCACGACCACTGGCGCGAGATGCCGGGCTACGTGCTCGGCAAGTGGAAGCGCTTCTTCACGATCCAGCCGGGCTTCAACTTCTGGCCCAAGCTGTTCGTGCTCGTGACCCAGATCTGGTACGCGGCGGTGCTCAGCCTCTTCGTGGTCGGGATCGCGTGGTCGCTGGCGCGGCGCAGCCCGGTGGGGCTCTTGCTCTCGTACGTCGCGTGGTTCTTCGTCCGGTGCGGGATCTTCATGACCCTGGTGCGCTACCGCCTCCAGGTCGAGCCGGTGCTCTTGATCTTCGCGGGCGCCGCCGCCTACGGGCTCCTCGAAGCGCTCGCCGGGCGCTCGCCACGGCGCGTCGCCGTACCCACCGCAGCGGCCGGGTGAGCCGCGGGAAACCGGCTCCGGGGCGTCACTCGCCCCCCTACCCGACCCCTCCGCCCGTGACGTCATCGCACCCAGGTGTGCTAAACCATTGACCTTGCGCGTGTGCCTCGTGGTCCGTCCGATGCGACGGAAGGAGCCGCTCCGTGGGCGTTTGGGACATCTACTTCGTGCTCTTCAAGCACAAGTGGCGGATCATCTTCTACACCGTCGCGATCATCCTCGCGCTCATCCTGTTCAGCTTCTGCTGGCCGCCGACGTTCCAGACCTCCGCCAAGTTCCTGCTCGAGAAGACCACCTCGACCATCTCGGACCCGGCGATCTTCCCGCAGCACACCACCAGCCTGCTCAGGTCGGTGACCGGGCAGGAAGAAGCGAACAACGAGACCCAGATCATCCTGAGCCGCCCGGTGCTCGAGGCGGTGGTTCGGCAGCTCAACCTGATCGAGCCGCGCCCCGATCCGGCGCCGCCCGGCATCGGGCTCTCCAAGATCCAGTGGATGCTGCGCCGGGGCATCGTGTTCGTGAAGTCGCTGCCGCGCATCACGCTCGAGGCGCTCCACATCATCAAGCCGGCCGCGCCGGAGCGGAAGTTCGAGAAGGAGATCGGGGCGCTACGCGGGCGCCTGCTGGTGCATCAGATCGCCGACTCGGACGTCCTCGAGATCGGCATGAAGGGCTGGTTCCCCGACCAGATCACCAAGGAAGTGCGCGCCGTCGCGGTCGAGTACCCCAGGTACCACCTGGCCGTTCACCAGTCGCCGACCACCGTGGCGTTCTTCGACGATCACCTCGAGGACGCCCGCAAGCAGCTCTCCGACCTCGAGCAGGAGCTCGCCGACTACCGCTCGGACAACGGCCTGATCTCGATGGACAAGACCGAGACCACGCTCCTCGAGAAGATCGAGATCCTCGAGCGTGAGCGGATCAACCTGCGCAAGGAGATCCTCTCCCTCGAGACCAAGCTCGACCGCATCCGCTCGGTCCTGCGCACCAAGGACGGTGCCCTGATCCCGAGCCCCGAGATCAACAACTTCGACTCGGTGGTGAAGCTCCACGACGAGCTCCTCGAGAAGCGCCTCTCGCTCGAGGGCCTCCTCGAGCGCTACACCCCCGAGAACCCGCAGGTGCAGGCCGCGCGCGCCGACGTCGAGCGCACCGAGGCGATGGTGCGCAACGAGGTCGAGCGCATCGTCGGTCTCGAGGAGGCGCAGCTCGCCAACTGGCGCGCCGAGGACCAGGCACTCGCGCGGACCCTCACCGATCTCTACGAGCAGCAGCGTCCGCTGCCGCAGCACCGCCTCAAGGTCGAGCAGCTCGATCGCAACATCCGCGAAGCCTCGGGCCTCTACGAGGCGATCCTCAAGAAGCGCGCGGACTCGCAGCTCACCCTCGCCCAGGACGCGCGCATGGTGAAGGTCGGGATCCTCAACCAGGCGATGCCGCCGGTGGACTCGGTGTGGCCCGACCTGTTCATGAACCTGCTGGTGGGCGTACCGCTCGCGCCGGTGGTCTCGCTGGCCGTCGCGTTCCTGGTCGAGAGCCTGCGCAGCACCTTCAAGCGCGAGGACGACATCCCACGCGTGCTCGGTGTCCCGGCGCTCGCCGTGATCGAGCACAAGCTCACGGGCAAGCGCATCGTGGAGTCGGCGCGCGAGCCCATCCGCCGCGCGGCCTCGATCCTGCTCGAGCAGGCGAGCCACGGCGCGCGTCGCGTGCTCGTCACGAGCTCGATCTCGGGCGAGGGCTCGGCGGCCGTCGCGAGCTTCCTGGCCGAGGCGATCGCCGCCGGCGGCAACCGCAAGGTGCTGCTGGTCACCGGCCACGCGACGCGCGGAGCCGACGGCGCCGCGCCCCAGGAGAGCGGAGTGCCGGGAGTGTCGACGGTCGCGGCGCCCGGCACGGCCGCGGGCGACAACGTGGTGCTGACCCGCGACGAGCTCAAGGGCTGGGTCGACGGCGTGTCGCGCAACTTCGACCTCACGATCGTCGACGCGCCCCCGGTGCTCGAGTCGAGCGTCGCCCACGCCCTCGCGGGCGCGTGCGACGTGGCGGTGCTGGTGGTCGCCGCGGAGTCGACCGGTCAGACCGTCGCCGACCGGGCCCGCATGCGCATCAAGGAAGCGGGCGCCGAGCTCGTGGGCGGCGTCCTCACCGGCTACGAGCGGTACATCCCCGCGAGCCTCGAACAGCGTCTGTGAGCCGCGCACGGCAGGTCCGCGCGTGACGGGGCCACGGCGCGCGGGCGCGGGATCGCGAGACGTGCTCGCCATGCGGCTCTCAGCGGCGCCCCCGATGCTCACCTCGCCACCCCACCCGCCGGTGCGTCGGCGCGTCGCTGCGGTCATGCTCCTCGCTGGCGCGCTCGCCGTCACCGCCGCGACCGCGCCGCGGATCGCGCGGGCCACCGACGTCCGATCCGAAGGCGGCGGTCTCGTCGTCGAACACACCGCCGACGGCGGCAACCGGCTGCGGTTCCAGGCCGAAAAGCTCTTCGACCAGCAGAGCCGTGACGCCATCGAGAGCGGCGTGATCGCGACCGTGCTGGTGACGTGGGAGATCGGCCGCCCGCGGACCCTGTGGCTCGACGAGACCGTCGAGCGCGACACCGAGACCCGCACCATCACGTACGACAACGTCACCAAGCGCTACCGGGTGGACGTCGCGAACGGCGCCGGGGGCCACTACGAAACCTCGTCGTTCGACGAGGCCGAGCACCGCATCGGCACCGTCGACGCGCCGATCCGCACCGACCTCGCGAGCGCAGGCCCCAAGCTCGCCCGCGTGCGCCTGAGCTGCGACTCGCGCGACGGGATGCTCCCGCTCGGGCTCGAGAAGATCCTGTTCTTCCTGCCGGGCTGGGGCTTCGACACGGGCTGGGTGACCGTCGCGCTGCCGTGACCGACACCGACGCCTACTCGATCCCGCGCCCGCCGGCGCGCGGCAGCCACGAGGCGCAGCGGCGGCGGCGCGAGACCTTCCTGATCCTGCTCATCTCCGCGATCAGCGGAGCGATGTTCTTCGCGATCCGCAGCGCCCTGCGCGGAGACCTGCGGGTCCCCGGCCAGAGCTGGATCTACCTGTCGCTGCTGATCAACGCCAACGTGGTGTTGATCCTCTTGATGCTGTTCCTGCTGATCCGGAACGTCGTCAAGCTGATGCTCGAGCGCAGGAAGGGTGTGCTCGGAGCCAAGCTGCGCAGCAAGCTGGTGGTGGCGTTCGTAGCGCTCTCGCTCTTCCCCACCGCGGTCCTCTTCATCAGCGCCATGCAGGTGGTGTCGCGCAGCCTCGACGACTGGTTCGACAGCAAGGTCGAGGAATCCCTCGAGAGCGCGCTCGAGATCGCGCAGGTCTTCTACAAGGACAAAGCGGCGGACGCGAGCGCCTTCGCCCAGCGCGTCGCCGGCGAGATCGCCGACGACGAGCTCCTCGCGCCCGGACGCGAGGGCGCGCTGGCGTCGCTGCTCGCGAAGACCGCCGACGAGGACCCGATCTCGGCGGTCGAGGTGCTCGGACCCGACGGACGAGCGCTCGGGCGGGCCGATGCCGAGGGAAGTCCGCGCTTTCCCGGCACCGACCCGCAGGCTTCGCTGGTGCAGTCCGCGCTGCGCGGGCTCGCGGACACGTCGGTGCAGGCGGTGCGCGGCAAGCTCAGACCCGCCACGGGCGAGGGCGGCGACCTGATCCGCGCGGCCGCGCCGATCCCGCCCCCACCCGGCGGCGATTTTCCCGGCGCAGTGGTGGTGGTGAGCCGGTGGGTGCCCGAGAGCCTCGAGCAGGGCGTCAAGACCGTGCGCGGCAACTTCGAGCAGTACCGCCAGCTCGTGGTGGGCCGCAAGCCGATCCGCCAGAGCTACCTCGCGGTCTTCATCGCCCTCACGCTACTCAGCATCTTCGCGGCGACGTGGTTCGGCTTCTACCTGTCGCGGACGCTCACCGGGCCGATCAGCCTGCTCGCCGCCGCCACCCGCCGGGTCACCGAGGGCGACCTCGACGTCCACATCGAGCGCTCCACCGACGACGAGCTCGGCACGCTGGTCACCGACTTCAATCAGATGACCGCCGAGCTGCGCGAGAGCCGCGCCGCGCTCGACGAGCGCCGCCGCTACATCGAGACGATCCTCAAGAACGTCGCCGCGGGCGTGGTGTCGCTCGATGGGCGCGGGCGCATCACCACCATCAACAAGTCGGCCGAGCGGCTCCTCGACATCCGCGCCGCCGAGAGCCTGCATCACCGCTACCGCTCGATCCTGTCCCAGGAGCAGCGCGAGGTCTTCCGCGGGCTGGTGCGCGACCTCGGCCGCGCCAAGACCGACACCATCGACCGCCAGATCCAGCTCACGATCGAGGACCGCACCGTGACACTGCTCGCGAGCGTCACGCTGCTACGCGACGAGGAGCGCGAGTTCCTCGGCCTGCTCTTCGTGTTCGAGGACCTGACCCAGCTCCTCAAGGCGCAGCGCATGGCCGCCTGGCGCGAGGTGGCGCGGCGGATCGCGCACGAGATCAAGAATCCGCTCACGCCGATCCAGCTCGCCGCGCAGCGCATCCAGAACCGCTACGAGAAGGTGGTGGGCGCCGACGCCGACGTGCTCACCGAGTGCACCAGCACCATCGTGAGCCAGGTCGAGGGCCTCAAGAAGCTGGTCAGCGAGTTCTCCGACTTCGCGCGGATGCCGGCCTCGAACCCCACGCCCAACTCGCTCAACGACATCGTCGAGGAAGCGCTCGCGCTCTACGAGGGTACCCACGACAAGATCCGCTTCACCCGCACCCTCGACGCCGACATCCCGGTCTTCAACCTCGACCGCGAGCAGTTGAAGAGGGTCATCATCAACCTGGTCGAGAACGCCATCCGCGCGATCGACGGCGCCGAGGGCCAGGTCGACGTCACCACCCACTTCAACCGGCTCCTCGACCTCGCGCGGCTCGAGATCTCGGACACCGGCCCCGGCATCCCGCCCGACGTCCGCCCGCGGCTCTTCGAGCCCTACTACTCGACGCGCGTCGGCGGCACCGGGCTCGGCCTCGCGATCGTCAGCACCATCGTCGCCGACCACCACGGCTACATCCGGCTGCGCGACCGCAAGCCCCACGGCACGACCTTCGTGATCGAGCTGCCGATACAGGGTTGATGCGGGGGGCTGTTCCAGCCTCCCGCGCCGTCTTTCCTCGGGGTCTTCGTCAAGACCCCGCCCCGTCCGCTGGAGCCGCGGCGCTCCGTCGCCGCGGTCCGGACGGGGACCCCACCCCAAAGGCCGGCGCGGGTCCCACCCCCGAGTCACTCGCTGCGCTCGTGGCGTCGCGCTGAGGCTGTGAATCTTTCCCTCTGGGTCGCTGACGGAAGCCGCGTAGGCCCGGCGACGGGGGATGGAACCCCCGTCGCTACGATGGCTTTCGTAGCGCGGGGGGCTCCGTCCCCCCGCGGCGCTGGCCGAGCCGTGCCTGCGATTTCGATCGATCCGCGGCTTCGAGCCTTCGACTGCGGCGTCTTCCACGGCCTGGCGGGCTGGCCACCCGGCCGGTATGACTTGAGCAGGGCCGTCCAACGCCTCTCGTCGAGCTCGAGCTCTTTCCAGAGAAATGCCTTCGCATCCTCATCGAGCCGCGCCAGGACTTCCCTCGGTAGATCGCCATGGCACTCGCAAGCGTCGCCACAGTGCACGGCCCACCGATCTCCCTGCCACGACACGTATCCCGGTGTTCGATGCCGGACCTCGTCGATCACGCCGTCCGCGACGGCACCGGCCAGATAGTGGCCATCCACGAAGCTCGCGTCGAATCGCTCGGCGGCGCTGCCGTCAGCGATGCACCAAGGGCACAGCGCGGAATCCAGCTCCTCGTGGGCGTACACCGGCCCCGTGTAGATCCATCCGCGAGCTCGATCACAGGCCACGCACGTAGCGCTGCTCGGCTCGATCACGCCCGTCCGGATCGGATCGGGGTGATACGTGAACCGCGGCAAATCCTCCATGAGCTTCGCGTCGACTCCGGGCAACAGATCCTCCAACCCTGTGCTCACGAAGCCGGCGACCCGACCGAGTTGAACCGCAGCCGGGCCGCTCGGGGCACGGCAAGCATCAGGCCACGACCTTCTCCAGCGCCTCCTGCGCCAGCCGATTGATGCTCTTGCCCTCGGCCTGCGCCACGATCGCCAGCCGCTCGTGCAGTTCCGGCGAAATCCGCAAGTTGAACTTGCCCGAGTAGTGACGACGCGGCTCGATACCTTTCTCGGTGCACACCTCCAGGAAGATCTGCAGGGACTTCCTGAACTCGGCGCGAAGCTCCTTGGGATTCCGCCCGTAGAAGTCCGCGCCGCCATTGAGGCCCAGGATCTCTCCCCGGAACCTATCGAGCTCGGCGTCGTACTCGATCTTCGCGTGATAGCCGTCGAGGGTCATCGTGTTCATGGGGTGACTCCGTGCTGCTCGAGCCATTTTCGAATACTGGCGACGGCCCCCTTGTCGGTGGTCGGGTTCGGGTGAGGCCGGTGAAACACCCTGACCTCCCCGAAGAGGGATCACCGCTACGCGGCTACCCTCCCGCTCCGACACCTCGGCCCCCAACTCCACGAACAGTGGCTTCGATGTCCCGCCACTGGATGTTGGCGCTGATGGGACGGGCAAAGACCGCATCCAGGGTCTTGAGATGCCGCCGCTTCACGGCGCTGATGGTACCATACTCCGGTACTATCGGTAGCCCACCCCCTCGTGCACTAGCGACCCGATGCGTCGGGCGAAAGTCTCGGCAGCGGCTCGCAGCGATCACGCTGAAACCCGGCTCGGGCTCACACGACTCCCACGCCGCTCGTCTGCGCGGATGGACCCGCGCCAGCGTTCCGCCAGAGCGGGGGGCCGATCGAGACGCCCGTTGCGACGGGAACCTCACGATCGCATCGATCGGCGGGTCAGGCGGCCGGGATCGGCTTCCTCGCGTAGAGCCAAACCCAGAGTCGATAGAGCCATCACGACCCCACCGCCAACGAACACCCGCGCAGCGGTTACGCCACGTCGAAAGTCTGATTCGCTGCAGGGACTTCCAGTCTTGTCCACGTAACCGGCGCTGGTCCGTTTGATCGGCATCTGGTGCTCCATGGAGGTGCTCAGCGTCCAGGCCGTAACGCTGCAGACGAAGGCGAAGATCTGGACGCTCCGGAGTGTCAGCTTCATCGACCACCTGGCGGTGACCGCTTCCGAACGATCGTTCCGGCCGCAGAGGCCGGCTCGACTCGCACGATCGCACGAGGGCTGACGGGCCGCCAGCGCATCGGACGGTCCCGCGGGACCGCGGGGGCGAGGTCGACCTCACCACCCACGGCTACATCCGGCTGTGCGACCGCAAGCCCCACGGCACGACCTTCGTGATCGAGCTGCCGATACAGGGTTGATGCGGGGGGCTGTTCCAGCCCCCCGCGCCGTCTTTCCTCGGGGTCTCCGTCAAGACCCCGCCCCGTCTGGCTGGAGCCGCGGCGCTCCGTCGCCGCGGTCCGGACGGGGACCCCACCCCAAAGGCCGTCGCGTTCCACGCGACGCGCGGACAAGGCCGCGCAGCCCGGAACGGCACCGCGCCGGGGGCCGTGGATGCGGAGGCTCGAGCTCGGGTGCCTGCTGGTCGCCCTGGCGATCGTTCTCCGGGCGGCGCCGCGCGTCTTCGCCGAGTACCGGATCGATCCTGGGTGCGCGTGTCGTCGTGGGCGGCGGCGTCGGTTCCTGCGGTCGCCCTCGCGCTGATCGCCTGGTCCGCGGCCTACGTCCGGCTGTCGTTCGGCGGGTGGCCGGTCATCCATCGTGACGCCGTCGAGGGGCCGCTCGCGGATCTCGCCGTGACGGTCACGGCGCTCGCCACCCTCACGGCGCGAGCAGCGATCGTGCTCCTTCCAGCGCTCGCCGTGGTCCGGCGAGCGACCCGCGTGCGGCCGGTCCTCGGCGGGTGGGCGGTGTGCCTCGCCGTGACCTGGGTCGTTGCGTATGCGCTCGTCGACGGGGATCCTGCCGGGTTCATCGACTGGGTTCTGGACTGAGCACGCGCCGGCAGCCGGTCGCGACTCGTTGCCCCGCCGGATCGGGGACAAGTCGGTCTACCGGGATCGACCGAGCAGTCGATCCGACCTCATCGCGTATCGCCGGCCGCGCGGCGCGCGGCCCTCCCGGCAGAGGCTGGAGCGTGCTCGAGCGCAAGACCGCTCGACGGGCTCGGCCACGCGCCGGAGGTCGGGCCACGCCCCCCCGAGCGGGTCCGTCGACAGGCCGCGCCAGCGGCGTCTCGATGAGGCGTCATCGCCCAGCCACACGAACCTACACGCCGAGCACGAACGAGCTTCCAACGTCGCAGCGAACCATGCACCTCCCGTGCGGGTGCCGCCTGCGAACGATCTCCGGGTGCTGCCCACCGCATCGAGGGCGGCGTTCAGGCGCCGCTTCGGTCCTTCGCGGCGCGGACCCGCGGTCTTCCCAGCGCGACGATCGCCGCGATCGCGGCGAGCTTGTGGGCGGCTTGCCAGGGAGCGCCAATCGACCGCCCCATCGCGCTCAGCAGCGCATCGAGGTCTTCGCCATCCACGGCCTGCGACGCCTCACGGTGCACGGCGTCGCGGTCGTACCAGTCGACCGACCAGCCGCGGGCCTCGCCCGCGAGCGCAAGCGCTCGCGGGTACATGACGGAGTCGGCGACCGTCTGCGCGTGGTTGTCCGCGATGCACGCCTCGGTGGTCGGAGGCAGCTCGGGGCACACCCTGAGCGCGATCCGCTCGATCGGCACCGGCACGGCGGCAGCGAGCGCGTCGAGGGCCTCGCGGGCGCCGCGTTCGGCGCTGGCGCGCACGCGCTCGACCAGCGCGATCGCCTCCGTCAGCGAGATCTCGCGTGCCCAGGGGCTGGTGCGGTAGCGGCCCACCGCCCACGATCCCTCGTGGTGGTGCGGATGGGTCGGGGTCCCGGGCGGCGTCAGATCGACCCGGCGGCGATCGAGGAGCTCACCGCCGGCGTCCACGGTGACGAGCACCGCCGAGTTGCCACTCTCCACGACACCCACCACCGCCCGCGGCGGCTTCGCCCTGCTCGGCGTCGGCGCCGCTCGCGGACCCGCGAGCTTCCGGTGCCCGCGGCTCACGGGCCGTCAGGGCTGGACGGCGAGCACCGTGGGGGTGCCGTTCAGGGTCGTGACGCGCAGCGCGGTGTCGGGCTGGTCGATGAACGAGAGCTGGCCGGGAGCGGTGGCGTGGGCGGCGAGCAGGAACGAGCCGGTGGTCCCGATCAGCGGCCGGAACGCGACGATGTTCGGGGCCACGGCGATCGTCTTCTTCTCGGTGTTGTCGAGCTGGTCGTAGCCACGCAGGACGTTCGAGTCGGTGGCGGCCCACACCAGCGTCTGGGTGGCGGTGGGCAGCACCGCGAGGCGCGTGGCGTCGGTGGCGACGGGGATGGTCGCGATGATCGTGGCGCCGGTCGCGTCGAGCACCTCGACGGTGTGGTTGGCGCGGCTCAGCACGTAGAGGTTGGTGCCGCTCAGCACCATGTCGATCGGGTCGGGGCCGATGGCGAGGCGGTTGGTGATGGTCTTGTTGACGGGGTCGACGAACGCGACCTTCGCGTCGGCCCGCTCCAGCACGTAGGCCCGCGACGTGAGCGGGTTGAGGATGAGCGGCCCGGGATTCGGACCGAGGTCGAGACGCGCCAGCTCGACGGGCGTCGCCGCGTCGGCGTCGATGAGCTGGAGCGCCGGCTTCTGGCTCGAGAGCCAGGGCGATCTTGCCGTCGGTGGTGAGCTCGAGCGCCGCGACCGAGGTGCCGGCCGCGAACGTGGTGCGGACCGCCGGTGCGGACGGATCGACGATCTCGATGGTGCCGTCGGGATGGCCGACCCACGCCTCGAGGCGAGCACTCGGAAGGTCGACGACGAGCGGTGCGAGGGTGTCGAACGCCACACAGGTGGGCGACGCGGCCACGTCCACGCGGGCCTCGACGGAGCGGCTGTCCGACAGGAAGCGCTGCACGTAGCCGCCCTCCGAGTCGTCGCCGAGGAGCCACGCGAAGCTGCCGTCCGGCGCGAAGCGGATCGCGCGCGGCGCGCTCGAGGTCGGCACCACGCCCTCGACCAGACCGGTGTGGGTGTCGAACACGGTCACGCCGTCGGCGTTCGAGGTTCCCGCCAGCAGCCACGGGCCGATCACCCGGAACGGCGCGCGACCGCTCTCGACGCCGCCCACCGTGACCAGCACGTCGCCGGTCACGGAGCCGGACGGAACGCGGACGCGGATCTCGTCCTCGGTGATCGACCGGATGAGCCCGGGCGGGGTCAGCACGCCGCCGAAGAACACCCGGGTGCGTGAGAAGTCGTCGACGAACTTGCTGCCGCTGATGACGACCTCGGTCCCCGCCTGCCCCTCCTCGGTGTGACCGTGAGCACCGTCGGGCGATCGATGTGGAGGCAGCTCGTGACCGCCAGCGAGAGCAGGATCAGCAGGCTGGCGGCCGCGGCGCGAGAGAGGTTTCGCATGGAAAGTCCGGCGCGTGGGGAGACGTCGAGGCGGGAACGAGGCAAAATCGGAGGTGTACCGGCTTCGCCTCCGGTCGGCAAGCGAGTGGCGTGCCAGCCGTGGCCATGCCGCCGTCGCGAGTGGCACAATCGTTCGGGTATTCTCACCCTCTCGAATCGGCCGTCCGGACCCGACGTCTCCCCCGAGGTGCCCTTGCCCCGCGCCGCCGCGCTCCGCGAGCTGACTGGATTCAAATTCGACGGCCTCTCGGCCGTGGCGTTCACGCTGGTCTTCGTGGCGATGTTCTTCCTGACCGCGGTGGCCACCCAGTTCTCGCCGCTGTGGATGATCCTGGTGATGGTCGGCTTCACGGCCGGCGTGGTGTTCCTGGCGCTCCCGAGAAGCGCCCTCGCGCTGTGGACCTTCTACCTGCTGACCGTGCCGCTCGGCGCGGCCAAGTGGGTGACGCTCACGCCGACCTTCTTCTTCGGCGAGAACCCGGACGGTCTGGTCGCCTACATCTCGGACATGCCGCCCTGGTGCTGTTCGTGTGGTGGTTCGCCGAGCTCGCCCTCGGCAAGGCGCGGTTCGTGCGGTCGCCGATCTTCGTGCCTTACCTGATGTGCCTGATCTGGCGCGCGTCGACGATCATCGTCGCGCCCGACAAGTCGCTGGCCGCCTGGAACATCCTCATGCACGTGAAGTTCTTCCTGATCTTCGCGTGGGCCTCGAGCCACATCACCGACCGCCGCTCGATCTTCCTGACCCTCGGCTGCCTGCTCTTCGATCTGATCCTGCAAGGCGGGCTCAACGTCACGTCCTACTTCATCAAGGGCGCGGTCTCGGTGTTCGGCATCATCAAGTACGACTGGCAGCGCATCGCCGGCGAGAACATCTTCCGCGCCACGGGCACGATCGGCCCCCACAACGTCCAGTGCCACTTCTACGAGATGGTCATGCCGATGGCCATGATCCTCCTCTACTTCTCGAAGAACGTGTGGGTGAGGATGCTGAGCCTGGTCGGGATCGTGCTCAGCCTGGCCGGGACCGTGTTCACGTTCTCGCGCGGTGGCTGGCTCTCGGTGACGCTGTCGATGGCGGTGGTGACCTTGCTGCTCTACCGCCGCCGGCTGATCTCCACGACCGTCCTCGCGCTGGTGATCCTCGGCGTGGCCTTCGCCTCCGCGGGCTTCCTGCTGGGCCCGAGCAACGTGATCGCGAAGCGCATCACCGACTCGCCGGCGGCCGCCACCACCTCGCGCTGGCACATGCTCGGGGTGGGCGTGCGAATGATCACCGCGCACCCGGTCATGGGTGTCGGCGCCAACAACGCCGCCGAGCAGCTCGACCAGTACTTCCCGAACGGTGTGCCGCGCGAATGCTGGTACGAGGTCGAGGTCCGCCTCTTCGAGCACAAGAAGTTCATCATCCCGATCCACAACAAGTACCTGATGACCGCCGCCGAGCTCGGGATCTTCGGGCTCACGCTCTACATCTACTTCCTCTACCGGTACCTCAGGACCTCGGTGCAATGCATGCGCTGCCGCCACGAGTGGGTGGCGGCGCTCGGCACCTGGTTCCTCGCGTCCAACGTCGGGCTCTTCACGCACAACATGCTGTCCGAGTTCTCCTACGGCACGATCCTCGAGTTCTTCTACATGCTTCCGGGCGTGCTCTCGGGGATCTGGCAGTGGGGCATCGACGAGGGCGCGATCGTGCCGCGTGGGGCGCAGGCGAAGGTGCTGACGCTGCCGCCGGCGGCGTCCGTGGCGCCGGTGCCCGAAGCCGTGCCTGCGTGACCGCCCTGGCAATCCCGGCGGCCGGCCTTCGCGAGCGCGCGCGCGACCTGGCCCGCCACTACGGCGCGGCGAAGCTCGCCAACGCCGCGCTCGCCGAGCTGGGCTACCGGCTACGCACCCGCGACCCGCTCGGCGACCCCACCACGCTGGTCGTCGAGCTGACGACCCACTGCCAGCTTCGTTGCCCGCTCTGCCCGACGGGCATCGCGGCGCCGGGGCGCACACGGCAGCACATCCGCGCCGAGGACTTCCAGGCCATCGTCGATCGCTACAGGCGGACCGCGCTGCGGCTCTTCCTGACCGACTGGGGCGAGCCCCTGCTCCACCCCAGAGCGGCGGAGCTGATCGCCTACGCCGAGTCCCGAGGGCTCTGGACCGCGATCTCGACGAACGGCATGCACCTGCCCGACGACCTGGCACGCGCGCTGGTCGAGGCGCGGCTGTCGCACGCGACGTTCTCGATCGACGGCGCGAGCCAGGAGTCGTACGAGCGCTACCGCGTCCGAGGCGAGCTCGCGACCGTGCTCGGCAACGTCGAGCGCCTGGTCGCGGCGCGGAACGCGCTGGGCTCGCGTCGCCCTCACGTCTCGTGGCAGTTCCTGGTGTTTCGCCACAACCAGCACGAGGTGGAGGCGGCGCGCGCCAAGGCGCGTGAGCTGGGAGTCGAGCTCGACGTTCGAGCCGGTGGGCTCGGCGGACCGAACGAGAGTCCCCACGAGGGGCGCAGCGCGCCCGACAAGCTCGCCTGGCTGGTCGACGACCCGCGCTGGCCGGAGGCTCGCGGCTACTTCGCCGCCGAGCCGTACCTCGAGGACCGCCACTGCTGGTGGCTGTGGAAGGCGCTGGTCGTCTCGCCGACCGGCTCGGCGCCGCCGTGCTGCTGCACGTTCGACGAACGCCACGACGTCGGCAACGTCTTCACCTCGGGCCCCGACGAGGTGCGGCGCTCGCCGCGGGCGCGGCGCATGCGCGCGGTGTTCCGGGGCGACCCGCTGCCGGCGGGCGAGCCGGTGGTGTGCGAGCGGTGTGACGTCTTCAAGCGCCCGGTTTGAGGCCGGCGCGTGACCGTATGGCGTGTTCACGCCATACGTTTCGGGTGGCTCGCGCGGCACCGTTGGAGCACGGACCCCCTCGGCGCGTGCGCCACGACCTCCGGAGCGACCCGGTGTTCCACTACATCACCGACGACTGCATCGCGTGCGACGCCTGCCGCCGCGAGTGCCCTCTCGATGCCATCCGTCCCGGCCCCAAGAAGTACGCGATCAACGAAGCGATGTGCGTCGACTGCGGCTCCTGCGCCGACGTGTGCCCGACGCTCGCGATCGTGAACCGCGCCCGCAGCGAGGCGGAGATCGAGCTCGGCTGGTCCTCGGCCGCCGCGCTCGACCGCATCAAGATCCGGGCCTGACCCCGGCCGCCCGCGCGGAAGGCGCACGAGGGACCGCCGCGAGGCGGCCCCTCCGAGCCTGTGAGGAAACCGAGCGAGTCCGAGGCGCCGCGGGGGGCGGAGCCCCCCGCGCTACGAGGCCCTCGTGGCGACGGGAGTTCCATCCCCCGTCGCAGGGACGACGGGGCTCCCGTGAGCGTCCCGGACGGAGAGGCTCGAGTCCCGCCGAGACACCGCGCGGGCCGGTCAGTCGTCGTCGCCGAGGCGGACCGGGGCGAGCTGATCGGTCCGGATCCATCCTTCGCGGCCGTCGGCGCGATGCACGCGGCGGTAGGCGCCTTCGCTCGCGAGCACCGTGACCTCGGTGCCCTCCGACGCCGTGAACGCCACCGCCTGACCGGCGCTCGGCCCGCCGCGTGCGTCCGCGTCGCCGTTCACCACCACCTGCGCGTCGACGCGGGTCAGCTCGTAGTGCTTGACCGCCCACGAGCCCCCTACCAGGCCGAGCAGCCCGAGCCCCACGGCGGCCGCGACCCCGCTCGCGAGGCTGCGCGAGGCGACGTTCCACGCCACCATCGCGCACACCACCACCCACGCCGCGACGGTGGCGAGGGCGAGCTCGCGATGGGTGGCGAGGTCGTACCAGAACGCGATGCTGCGCAGCGCGTAGAGCGGCCCCTTGGCCCCGACCGGCTCCGCCACCTGCCCGCGCGCGAGCGCCAGGTTGTGGCGCAGGTCCGAGTCCCGCGGCATGAAGAGCTCGGCGCGACGATAGGCGCGGATCGCCTCGCCGAGCGAGTCGCGCTGCAAGTAGGTGTTGCCGAGGTTGAAGTAGAGCGGGCCGTTGCGCCAGCCCGCCGCGAGGAGGCCCTCGAAGAGCCCCTGCGCGCGCTCGTATTGCCCGTCGAGATAGGCCTGGACCGCGGCGGCGTAGTCCTTGGCCAGTACGTCGCGCGCCGCCGCCGTCGGCGAGCCCGCATCGGCCGCCGCCAGCACCACGCCACCGCGCACGGCCATCGCGGCGACCAGCGCGGCGAGCGCCATCCCCCGCACCCACCGTCCGCACCCCTCGCTCACGACGCCTCCTTGGCGGGCCGCTCGAGCTCCTCGTCGACGCGGGTCAAGAGCCCACGCGCGCGCTCGATCAGCGCCTCGCGCGCCGCGCCGTCCGCGCCGCCATCGTTGCCGCGCGCCCAGCGTCTGAGCTCGCAGGTGACGAGCAGCTCGCGGACCTCGGACGCGGTGGTCTTCGCGAGGCCGCCGGCGGTGAGCCGCGCCTCGACCTCCTCGGGCGTCAGCACGCCGGGCGGGAGGTCGACCTTCGCGGCCACGAGCTCGCGCACCACCTTCCCGACCTGCTCGTGGAAGGCGCGCCCATCCCCGCTCGCCTTGGCGGCCGCGGCGAGCTCCTGCCGGGCGCGACGCATGGCGCTGCGCTCGCGAGCCCAGCGCGGATCGGCTGCGGCGCGGCGGGAGCGCCTCGCGACCACGATGGCGCCGATCGAGCCCGCGAGCCCCGCACCCGCGAGACCTCCGCCGACCGCCCCCGGGCCGGCGAGCGGGTCGACCACCACCGCGCTCGGGACCGCGGTGCGGACGCTGCGCACCACCTCGGTCTCGTCATCGCCCAGCCCGCCCTTGCCTCGCGCGCTCTTGGCGTCGGCCGGCAGGGTGCGGCCGACCCGGAACGCGAGCAGCTCGCTGGCCGCCTCCTTGAGCTTGCCGGCGCTCGGGTCGAAGTAGCTCACGGTCACTGCGGGCAGCGAATACTGCCCCGCGGTCTTCCCGAGCAGCGCGAGTTTGAACACCTTGCGCACCCGGAACGCCCCGCTCGGCTCGGCGACCCACTCGGTGGCCGGGCGGTCGGCGACGACCTGGAAGCCCTCGAGCCCACCCACCCGCGGCTCGTCGATGGCGGCGTCGTCGCCGTAGCTCTTGACCTCGACGGTGAGGGTCGCGGGCTGGCCCTTCTTGACCGTGACCGGCGCGATCGCGGCGCTGATCTCGGTGGCTCCCACCGGCATGCGCGCGCCGCTCGGGACGGGTCGGGCGTCGAGCCGGATCGGTTCGGTCCGACCCTCGCCCGGGATCGAGCGGCCGCTGTAGAAGTCGTCGAACATCGAGCCCGACGAGTCGCCGCTCGCGCCGAGCTTGACCCGACAGGTGAACGAGGCGGGGCCGATCTCGACGGCGCCCGCCCGGGTCGCGAAGAGCGGTGCCCGGTACTCGTGGACGCGGTAGGCGACGCCGCCGTCGTTGGTCGAGTAATCGGACTCGACGAACGTCTGCGCCTGCTTGATCCCGACGAGCTGCGGCGCCTGGAACTCGAGCTTGTAGATCGGCACCGCGCTCAGGATCTGGATGGTGAGCACCACCTGCTGCCCCACGTAGGGCGTGTGCTCGGAGACGCGCGCGCGCAGGAACACGCGCCCTCCCTCGCCCACCGCCTCGAGCGGCGCGGCCGTGCCGCCCGCGCCCTCGTCGGCGCCGCCGGCGTCGCGCTGGGCGCGCTCGCGGCGCCCGTGGAGGTCGATCGCGGGCCGGCCGTCGGGCGCCTCGGGCCGAGGGCGAGCCTCGGCCGCGACGCTCGCGACGAGCGCCACCAGCGCGAGCACGGCGGCGCGAGTCCAGCGCGACGCCGCGATCCTCGCCCTCGTCACCCGCGTCTCACCAGTCGATGCGCGCGGCACCCTGGGTTCCCTTTCCGTCCTGACCGTCGCCACCGGAGCCCGAGCGCTTCTGGGGCTGGTTCTCCTCGCCCGGGAGGCTGTCGAGCACGCGCTGGGCGTCCTCGTTCGACTGCTGCTCCTGCTGGCTCGAGTCGTCCTTCTGCTCCTTGCCCTTGCCCTCGCTCTCGTCCTTGGCGGAATCGTTGGTCTCCTCGGGCTTGGGATTGAGCTGGCCCTGCTGGGGGTCGGACTTCGACTCCTGGTTCTTGGTCTCCGAGACCTTGGCGGGCTGCTGCGAGAGCGCGGCGACCTTCGCCTCGGCCTTCGAGACCTCCGCCTTGAGAGCGTCCTTCTCGGTCTGGCTCTTGGCGGCGCTCAACGCCTCCTTGAGCTTCGCGGCGTCGGCCTCCGCTTGCTTTTTCTCCTCGGCGAGGCGCTTGGGATCGTCCTGGAGCTTGGCGAGCTCCTCGCCCACCTTCTTGAGCTCCTCGGCGAGCTTCTTGCGCTCCTGGTCGTCCTTCGACTCGGCGATCTTCTGCCGTAGCCGGTTCATCTCCGACTTGAGCTGCTCCTCGCTCTGCTGCTCGGGCGACTCCTTCTTGGCCGGATCCTGATCCGCGAGCGCCTTGAGCGCCGCCTGCTGGATCTTGAGCCGGTCGATGTTCGCCTGTTGCTCCTGGCGCTCCTTCGGGGTCTGCGCCTGGCCCGCCGCCTGCTGGGCCGCCTGGATCTCCATCTCCTTCACGTCGATCTGCGCCTGGACCTCCTGATCCGGGGCCTTGGGCGCGATCGAGTCGGCCTTCACCTTGAGCTTGTCGAGCTCCATCTTGAGGTCGACCTTCTTCTTGGGGTCGCTCGTCTGCGCGAGCTCGGCGGCCTTCTTGGCCATCTCGCGCTCGAGGCGGTCGCGCTCGGTCTGCGCGTGCTCGTCCTGGGCGTCGTTGGGATCCTGCGCGGCGAGCTCGGTGTCGCCGCTCTCGCCCTGCTGCTGCTCGCGCTTGAGCTGCTCGACCTCGGCCGTCATCCGTTGCAGGTCGACCTTGAGCTCGAGCTGCTTCTTGCGGTCCTGCGTCTTCGCGAGCTCGGCCTGCTTGTCGCGGATGTCCTTCTCGAGTGCCGCGATCTTCTCGGCGCGCTCCGCCTCGAGGTCCTGTTGCTGGTCCTTCTGGTCACGCTGCTCGGCGTTGGCCTCGTCGGGCTTGCGCTCGGCCTGCGCGAGCTGCTGGTCCTTGGCCTGGGTCTCGAGGCGCTCGAGCTCCTGCTTCAGCTTCTCGCGCGTCGCTGGATCCTGCTCCTTCTCGAGCTCGCGCTTGGTCGCCTCGATGCGGCGAGCCAGGCGCGCCACGTTCTGGGCGAGCTGGCGCTGCTCCTCGCGGCGCGCTTCGTCGATCTGCCGCTCGACGGTGGCGAGCTTCTCCTTTAGCTCCTGCTTGTCCGCCTCGGCCTTCTTCTTCTCCTCCGAGGACTTGGCCTCGTCGCTCTTCTTCTCGACCTCGGCGAGCTTCTGCTCGAGCGCCTTGGCCTGCGCGAGCTTGTCGACCTTGTCGCGCTGCTTGTCGAGCTCCTGGCGGGCGTCGGCGAGCATCTTCTCGAGCGCCTTCTTCTGCCCGGGGTCCTGCTCCTTGGCGAGCTTCCCCGAGAGCTCGGCGACCTCCTGCTCGAGGTCCTTGGCGTGCTCCTCGGCGAGCTTCAGGCTCGCGTCGCGCTGATCGGCGCGCGCCTCCTTGCGCAGCTTCTCGGTCTGCTCGGCCTTCTGCTCGACCGTCTTCTGCTGCTCGGCGAGCTTGGCGAGGCGGCGATCGAGCTCCGCGGCCTGGCGCCGTAGCTCCTCGCGATCCTTCCGGTCCGCGTGGCGGTCGTCGGGCGTGTTCTCCGCCTTGTCGAGCTCGGTCTTGAGCGCCTGCTGAGCGTCGGCGAGCTTGGCGAGCTTCTCGCGCGCCGCGCGCTCCTCCTCGAGCTTGCGCTTGGTCTGCTCGTCGGCCGTGCGCTCGAGCTGGGTCTTGAGCTCCTGCAGCCGCTGGTCGTTCTTCTCGTCGGCCTGCTTCTCGAGCTCGGCGACCTTCTGATCCGCCTGCTTGCGCTCCTGGTCGAGCTTGGCCTGCTCGTCGGCGAGCTCGCGTTCCTTGGCGGCGAGCTTCTCGAGGTCCTTGCTGAGCGCGTCCTGCTGCTCCTTGTCCTTCTTCTCGGCCGCCTGCTCGCGGGCCGCGAGCTCCTTCTTCTCGTCGGCGACCTTCGCCTCGAGCTCGGCCTTGCGCGCGGCATCGGCGTCCTTCTGGCGCGCCATGGTGGTGATCTCGGCCTCGTGACCCTGGATCGTGAGCGCCAGCTCCTGCGCCGTCTGGGCGTCCTTGCGCTCACCCTGGAGCTGCTCGATCTCGAGCGTGAGCTTGTCGGCCTTGAGCTCGAGGCTCGCCTTCTCCTGCGGCGTCTTGGCGTTGGCGAGGTCGTCTTGCACCTGGCGCAGGTCGATCTCGGTGGCGGCGAGCTGCTCGTTGGCGGACTGCTCCGCGTTCGCCCGCAGGTCCGCCTGGAGACGGCGCTGCTCGAGCTCGAGGTTGCGCTTCTCCTTCTCGCTCAGGTTCGCGTCGCCGAGCTTCTTCTCCACCGCCTCGAGCTGGCCGCGGATCGCCTCACGCTGATCGACGCCCTCGAGGCGATCCTTCAGCGGGTCGCGCTCCTCGCGGACCTCGTCGCGCTCGGCCTCCTGCTCGTCGCGCTCGGTGCGCGCCTTGTCGGCCTCGGCGCGGGCCTTGTCGAGCGCCTGGTCGATGGCCGCGTCACGGGCGTCGAGGTTCGCCACCTTGTCGCGCAGCGCCGAGTCCTGCTTGTCGAGGATCTCGATCGCGTCCTCGATCGCCTCGCGGCGCTCCTTGCGGGCGTCCTCCGCCTTCTGGTCGAGCTGGTTCGCCACTTCCTCGAGCTTGGCGGCGAGCTGCTTGGCCTTCTGCGTCTTGTCCTCGAGCTCGTCGTTCTTCTTGTCGAGCTGGTCGTGCTTCTCCTCGACCTTCTCCATCCGGAGCTCGGTCTGGATGAGGGCGTCCTCGGCCTGGCGCTGCTCGGCGCCCTTGGCGGCGGTGGCGAGCTGCTGGATCAGGGTCTGCGCCGCCTCCGCGGCCTTCGCCTCGTGGTCGAGCGATTCGGACTGGCGGTTGAGCGAGTCCTCGTGGTCACTCGCCACGTCGCCGGCGCTCGCCGCGAGCCGTGCCAGGCGCGACGCCGCCGCGTTGGCGGTGCCGTCCGCCTGGTCCGCGCCCGCCTCGAGCTGAGCGCTCTGGAACTCGGCGCCCACCTGCGCGGCCTCGGCCTTGAGCTGGGCGACCTCGTCCTTCACGATCCCGGCGAGCGCCTTGTCGAAGGTCTCGGCGGCGGCCTTGACCGACTCCTCCATCTTCTGGTCGACCTTCTCCTGGAACTCGCCGACCAGCTCGCGCATCTCGGCGCGCTGCGCCTCCGCGTCCTCGGTCTTGTCGCGGATCTTCTCGGTCTGCTTGGCGAGCTCGGGTGCCAGCTCCGCCCACGCCTCGGCGCGCTCCTTGGCGAGCGCCTGGGTCTGGGCCTCGAGCAGGTCCTCGGCTCGATCGAGGATGCGCTTCTCGGCGTCCCCGACCGCCGCGTCGAGCTTCTCGAGCGCCTGGGCCTCGGCGGCCGAGCCCGGTTTCGCGCCGCTGTTGCGAGCGCCGCTCGGGTTGCCGTTGCCGGTCCCGGCGACCGCCTGCAGCGCGCTCGCGAGGCTGGTCTGGAGCTGATCGCCCGCGCCGTGCACGGCCTCGGTGAGCTGCTGCATCGCGTCGGAGCTCGACTCCGCGGCGGCGCCACCGGCGTTCGAGCCACCGGTCGCCGAGAGCGACGCCTGCTTGAGGCTGTTGGCCAGCGCCTGCGGGTCGGTGACGGTGGGCGGCGCATCGAGCAGGGTCTCGAGCATGGTGTTCTGCTCGGTCTCCTGGCCGCCGCTGCCACCGCTCGACGCACCACCACCGGCCTTCGAGCTGCCGCCGCCGCCCCCGCCGCTTTGCGAGAACTTCTCGGAGAACGCCTGCTCGGTCACCTGGTCGGCGGCCTGGTCGAGGCTCTGCGCGGCGGCGGCGCCGCTCTGGTCGGCGGCGCCTGCGAGCGCCGTCGCGGCCGAGCCACCGCCTCCACCGCCGCCGACACCGGCGGCCGCCTGGACCGCGTCGTCGACGGCGCTCTCGGCGTCGTCGAGCGCCTGATCGAGGGCGTTGGTCGGCACGGCGTCGCTCGCGAGCGACGACACGTTGACCAGCGCCTCGTCGTACAGGAACTGGAGCGCCATCGCGGGGTCGCCGGAGGCGATGCGGAACCCCGGCGCCCCATCCCGCCGCCGATCCCGTTGCCCTGCCCGAACGCGTCGTCGCCGCCCTTGCCGCCCGGGCCGCCGGGGGTGTTCTCGCCCGACGCGAGGCGGATCATGTACTCGAGGTTGTGCTTGGCCTCGACGTCGTCGGGCACCACCTTGAGCGCAAGCTTGTAGTGGCGAACCGCTTCCTTGAGGTCACCGAGCCGGAAGTAGGCGTTGCCGAGGTTGTACTGGGCGCGCGCGATCAGGTCCGGGTCGGCGCCGGCGACGGCCTTCGAGTAGGCGCTGGTGGCGCGGTCGTAGAGTCCGAGCCGGTAGTAGACGTTGCCGAGGTTGTAGTTGACGAAGGCGTCGCTGGGGTCGGTGGCGAGGGCTTCCTCGAGGTACTTGCGCGCCTGGTCGAAGCGTCCCGCCTGGTACTCGACGACCGCGACCTCGACCTTCTCACGCGCGGTCCGGCTCACCTCCGCCGCGCGCGCCGCCGTCGCGCCGCTGGCGACCAGGGAACCGGCCACGAGCCACGACTTCCACGTGTTTCCACGCATCACGCCACCTCCTGAGCGGGTTGCCCCGCCGCTCGTCGACCAACGCCTCGGCGACGAGCACCACGAACGCCAGCACCACCAGCCCCTGGAATCGCTCCTCCCACCGCTGGGCTCGCTTGCCACGCAGCTCCTGGGGGATCGTCTTCTCGCGGATCTCGCGATAGAGCGCCGGGACGTTGAGGTCGCCGGTCGCGGAACGCACGTACGAGCCGCCCGTGATGCGCGTCATCTCGCGCAGAGTGGCTTCGTCGAGGGAGGTAGCGACCAGCTTACCATCCAGGTCCTTCTTCAGGTCGACGCCGGCCGGATCGAGGGGGATCGGCACCGGATTGCCGCTGCCGAGGCCGATCGCGAAGATGCGTACGCCGCTCTTCGCCGCCTCGTTGGCCGCCGCCACCGGGTCCGGAGCCGTGGTCCTCGCCGTCGGTGATGAGCAGGATCGCCTTCGAGTCCGGGTTGGTGCCCCGGAAGAGCTCGAGCGCCTGGCGCACCGCGGTGCCCACGTAGGTGCCCGGCAGCGGCACGCTGTCGGTCGACATCTGGCCGAGGAAGAGCTCGAGGGTGCGGTAGTCCGAGCGTCATCGGGCAGAGCACGATGGGCTGGCCGGCGAACGGCACCAGCGCCACCTGGTCGCCCTGGAGCAGCGTGACCAGCTCCTTGAGCTCGAGCTTGGCGCGCTCGAGGCGGTCCGGCGCCGCGTCCTGCGCGAGCATGCTGAGCGAGGTGTCGAGCACGATCACCAGCTCGATGCCGCGGCGCTCGAGCTTCTCCCACGTGTAGCCCCACTGCGGCCGCGCCGCGGCGAGCAGCACGATCGCCAGCGCCGCCGTGATCATCCCTTCCTTCACGATCCGGCGCTGGGTGCTCACCGACGGCGTCAGCCGCGCGGCGAGCAGCGGCGCCAGGAACTCGTGGAGCTTGCGGCGGCGCACCCCGTGCGCCCACCAGAAGAGCGCCACCAGCGCCGGCACGAGCAGCAGCGCCCACAGATGAAGCGGCGTTCCGAACTTCATCGGGTCACGGCACCTTGAGGAAGCGGGTTCGGGCGAGCGCCACCTCGCCGATCAGCAGCACCGCGGCGAGGAACAGCACGTACGGGAAGAGCTCGCGCCAGCTCTGGATCACCTCCTCGCGCCGCTCGCTGCGCTCGAGGGCGTCGATGGTCGCGTAGATGTTCGCGAGCTGCGTGGTGTCGGCGGCCTTGAAGTACTGGCCGCCGGTCTCCTCGGCGATCTTCTTCATGGTCGGCTCGTCGAGCTTCACCTCCTGCTTGACGGTGCGCGCGATGCCGGCGCTGTCGACGAAGTTGATGACGGTCTCGGCGCCGGTGCCGACGCCGATCGTGTAGACCTTCACGTCGAAGCCCTTGGCCGCCGTGATCGCCTGATCCACCGGGATGTTGCCGGCGTTGCTCACGCCGTCGGTGAGCAGGATGACGATCCGCGACTTGGCGTCCGAGTCCTTGAGCCGCTGCACCGCGCGCGCGAGCCCGTTGCCGAGCGCCGTGGTGTCGCCGGCCTCGCCCACCTGCACCTTGTCGAGGAGGTCGACGAGGATGTCGTAGTTGAGCGTCAGCGGGACCTTGGTGAACGCGACTTCGCCGAAGATCACGACACCGATGCGGTCGCCCTTCCTCTTGAGCACGAAGTCCTTGACCACGTGCTGGAGCGCCTGGAGCCGGGTGACGCGGTTCTCGCCGATGAAGAAATCCTGACCCTTCATCGAGCCGGACACGTCGAGCGACAGCATGATGTCGATGCCCGATGCCTCGAGCGGATCGCGCGAGCCGGGAAGCTGCGGCCGCGCCGCCGCCAGCACCAGGAGCGCCAGCACCCCCATGCGCAGCCCGCCGAGCCAGCCGAGCCGGCGCCGCGGGTTGGTGCCGCCCACGCTGCGCAGGCGGCGGATGCTCGAGTAGACGAGTGTCGTGCCGTTGGTGCGCTGGATCGGCACCGCCAGCACCAGCGGCACGAACACCAGGAGCATCAGGAACGCGGGGCTCTCGAGCCTCACGACGCACCCTCTCCTTCGGCTTCGCCCTCCGCCTCGACGGTGGGGGTCATGGTGCGCGTCAGGTCGATGAAATACGTGATGTCGTTCCAGGTACCGTCGGACTCGGGCGGCGCGGGCGCGTGCGCGGCGAACTTGACCTTGTCGGTCTCGCCCATGAAGCGGTCCGCGACCTCGAAGGTGTGCTCGCCGAGGTAGGGCGACTGGGTGAGCTGGGTGCCGATCTCCTCGCTCGCGGCGCGCAGCGCGTTCCAGCCGAAGCGCCGCGTGAGGTAGCGGCGGAAGACGAGCGAGAGCTCGACGTAGTGCTCGCCGTAGCGGCCCTCCTTCAAGAGCCCGCGCTCGCGCAGCGCCGCGAGCTCGGCGAGCGCGATCTCGTGGGGCTCGAGCGGGCGGCGCCGCTGCGGCGCCCGCCGGCGCAGGCGGAAGATCAGGAACGTGAGCAGCGCCGCGAGCACCACGATCGCGCCGATCGCCGCCGGCACCATCCACACCGGCAGCGGGATCTCGCCCGCCTTCTCGCGCTTGATGTCGATGACGTCGACGGGCTCGGCGCCCTCGGGGATCACCGACGCCGCGATGACCTGGATGGGCTTGGTGCGGATGCGGCGGTTCTTGCCGTTCGAGTCGAGGTAGGTGATCGGCACCGCCGGGATGCGGTAGTCGTCGCCCGGCATGAACGCCTGCAGCAGGTAGACGTGGCGGCTCACGATGCGGCCGTCGGGAGTCGGCTCGGACTCGTCTTGCCCGCCGGGCAGCACCTCGAAGCGGTTCATGCGGCGGAAGGTGGGGAACGCCACCTGCACACCCACCGCGTGGTTGACCGCGACGTTGAGCGTCAGCACCTCGCCGACGGTGATGATCTTGCGATCGGCCCACGCGAATGCCACCGCCGGCGGCGGCGTCTCGCCCCTCCGGCACGTCGAGCCGGAACACGTCGGGCCCGGTTTCCGCCACCCCGCCCGGCAGCGGGCTCGCCTGTGTGGGCCTGCCCTCCTCGTCGCCCTCGGTGGCGGCGTCCTGGCTCGAACGCCAGCAGCCGCCCACCACCAGCGCCGCGAGCAGCGCGGCGGCGAGCAGCGCGCGGGCGGCACGGCCGTGGGATTCGCGCGCGGACACCAGAGCGATCCTCACCCGCGCTTCTCGCGCATCCGGAAGAAGCGCACCACCTCGTCCAGGTACGGGCGGTCGGTGCGCAGCTCGATGTGATCGACCTGGGCGCGCCGGAACACCTTCTTGAGCGCCGTCTCGTCGTCGCCGCGCAGGCGCCGGAACTCGCGCTGGAACGCGAGGTCGTCGGTGTCGACGAGGATGATCTCGCCGGACTCGGCGTCCTCGAGCTCGATGAGGCCGATGCGCGGCAGCAGCTCCTCGCGCGGGTCGACGATCGACACCGCGATGAGGTCGAAGCGCTGGCGCATGCGGATCAGCGCCTGGTCGAAGCTCTCGTCCTGGAAGTCGGAGACCACGAAGAGGATGGCCTTGTGGCTGCTCACACGATCGGCGTACTCGAGGGCACGCGTCAGGTTGGTGCCGCGCCCGTGCGGCTCGAACGTCAGCACCTCGCGGATCAGCCGCCACACGTGCCCGCGGCCCTTGCGGGGCGGGATGAACTCCTCGACCTCGTCGGTGAAGAGCAACATGCCGACGCGGTCGTTGTTGCGGATGGCACTCATGGCCAGGACCGCCGCGAGCTCCGCGGCGAGCTCCGCCTTGGTGACCTTCACCGAGCCGAAGCGGTTCGAGCGCGACATGTCCACGGCGATCAGCACGGTGAGCTCGCGCCCTCGCGGAAGCGCTTCACGAACGGCGTGCCCATGCGCGCCGTGACGTTCCAGTCGATGAGGCGGATGTCGTCGCCCGGCACGTACTCGCGGACTTCCTCGAACTCCATGCCGCGGCCCTTGAAGGCGCTGACGTATTCACCCGCGAAGGCCGAGTCGACCATGTGCGAGCTCTTGATGTGGATGCGCTGGATCTGGCTCAGCACCTCGGGCGGCAGGAGCCCCTGCGTGCCGGTCGTCATGGACGCCCCCGGCCCGCGCCTCGGGCGCGCGCGTCGGCGGCGGCCCGGCGATCGCGCATCACGGCGCGAGTGCGCATCACGGCACCTCGAGGCCGTCGAAGATCTTGAGCACCACGTCGTCGCTGGTGAGCCCCTCGGCCTCCGCCTCGTAGGAGAGGATGACGCGGTGGCGCAGCACGTCGACGCCGATCGACTTCACGTCGAACGGCGTCACGTAGGCGCGCCCGCGCAAGAGCGCGTAGGCGCGCGCCGCGGCGGTGAGCGAGAGGCTCGCGCGCGGCGACGCGCCGAACTGGATGAAGGGCGCCACGTCGAGGTTGAAGCGCTTGGGATCGCGGGTGGCGAACACCACGCGCACGACGTAGTCCGCGACCTTGTCGTCGACGTAGACCTGATCGACGAGCTTGCGCAGCGCCACGATCTGCTGCGGCGTCACCACCGCCGACACCGGGTCGGGGAGGTGGCCGCTCATGCGCTTCACGATCTCCTTCTCCTCCTCGAGGGTCGGGTAGCTGATGCGCACCTTCAGCATGAAGCGGTCGACCTGCGCTTCCGGCAGCGGGTAGGTGCCTTCCTGCTCGATCGGGTTCTGGGTCGCGAGCACCAGGAACGGCGGCTCGAGGGTGAAGGTGGTGTCGGAGATCGTGACCTGGCGCTCCTGCATGGCCTCCAGCAGGGCGCTCTGCACCTTCGCGGGCGCGCGGTTGATCTCGTCGGCGAGGATGATGTTGTGGAAGATCGGGCCCTTCTTGATCGTGAACTCGCCGGTCTTGGGCTGGTAGATCTGGGTGCCGAGGATGTCGGCGGGCAACAGATCCGGCGTGAACTGGATGCGCTGGAAGCTCGCCTGGACCGTCTTGGCGAGGGCCTTCACCGCCGTGGTCTTGGCGAGGCCGGGGACGCCCTCGACCAGCACGTGACCGTCGGCGAGCAGCCCGATCAGGAGCCGCTCCACCAGCTGCTCCTGGCCGACGATCACCTTGCGCACCTCGCTCAGGATGCGCTCGATGATCGGGCGGCGGGCCGAGATCTCGTTCTGCAGCTCTTCGGGCGTGATCATGCGAGGCGTTCCTTCCGTGTCCCAGCGTGGACGAGAGCGCGCGACGCCGCGACGAGGTTCACCGCTCGCCGGGCGCGACTCACGGGGTGGGGTCGGGGTCGGACGGCGAGTCCACGCTCGCGCCACCGGCGGGCGCGAGCTGGTCGCGCGCCGCGAGCAGCCGCAGGCGCACGAACGTGGAGACCAGGGTGATGAGGATCGAGAGCGTCGCCGAGCCGAGCAGCATCAGCGTGAGGTCCACGCCGAGCGAGCTCGAGTTCGGGTTGTAGCCGGGCCGGATGGCGAGGATCCGCCCTCTTCCGTGCCGCATCAAAGCGCGCGCTTCGGTCATCGTGGGAATGAGCGTCGGCTCACGCGGGGGGCGCGGCGAGGACTTCGCTCGACCGCGCGAGCGTACACCCGCGCCGCGAGAACGGGCAATCTTTTCCCATACCTGCGGGTCGAGGGCGCGCCCGTGGACGCTACTCCGCGGCCCGGGGTGGGCTACTCTCGGATCCCGCCCCGCGTTTTCCCCGACGCCACGCCCGTGTCGCCAGCCGCTCCCAGCCCCCGCGTGCCCGGCGCCGAGGTGCTGGGCGTGGCGATGGTGATCCAGCGCTTCCGGCCCTACTTCTCGGGACAGGGCGTGCAGGTCGAGGCGCTGAGCCAGGCGCTGGCGCGCGCCGGCGTCCGGAGCACGATCGTCACCGCGCGCCGCGTCGCGGGCGGCCCCCCGGAGGGCGCGACGGCGGCGCCCCTCGAGCGCCACGACGGCTACGAGGTGGTGCGGCTGCGCTGCGACGTGCCCGGGCTCCCGTTCACCGGCGCGCGCACCCGCTGGTGGACGCCGGTGTTCGGCGCGCGCACCGAGCGCGCGCTGGCGAGACGAGCCGGCGCGATCGACCTGATCCACGTCCACGGGCTCACCGACGGGCTCTACGGGGCGTGGCGCTTCGCGCGTCGCGCGGGAGTACCGATCGTTCTCGAGATGACCCTGCTCGGCACGGACGATCCGCTCGCGTTCGCGTCCGATCCGAAGCGCTTCCAGGCGTGGCGGGAGCGCGTCTTCCGCGGCTGCGACGGCTACGTGGCGATGTCCGAGGCGCTCGCGCGCCGCTACCGCGAGAGCGGCATGGATCCCGAGCGGCTCCGGGTCATCCCGCAGGGCGTCGACACGCGCCGCTTCGCACCGCTCGCGGACGGGGCCGAGCGGTCCGCGCTGCGCGTCGCGCTCGGGCTGCCCTCGAGCGGACCGCTGTGCGTGTTCGTGGGCTCGCTGATCGAGCGCAAGGGGATCGACGTCCTGCTCGCGGCGTGGGCGCGGATCGCCGCCGCCGAGCCGGCGGCGCGAGTGGTGCTGGTGGGCAAGGACACGTTCGGCGACGATCCGGCGGCGGCGGCGTTCCTCGAGCGTGCGCTCGGTGCTCTCGACGCCGACGCGCGCGCGCGGGTGGTGCGGGTGGGCCTGCGCGACGACGTGGCGCCCTACCTGCGCGCCGCCGACGTGTTCCTCTTCCCGTCCCGGCGCGAGGGCTTCGGCACGGTCATGATCGAGGCGATGGCGTGCGCGCGGCCGTGCGTGGTCGCCGAGCTCCCCGGCATCACCGACACGATCTTCGCCGCCGACGGCCGCGACGGGTTCGTGATCGCGCAGGACGCTCCGGAGATGCTGGCCGAGCGCGCGCTCGCGCTCCTCGCCTCGGCCGAGTTGCGGGGCGCGGTCGGCGCTGCGGCGCGCGAGCGCGCGGTGGCTGGGTTCGACCTCGACGCGATCGCGGCGCGCTACCTCGACTGGTACCGGGAAGTCCTCGCTCGCCCCCGGCGAACGTCGTGAGCGCGCCGGGCACGCCATCCCCCGCGGCGCCGTCGCTCGCGCACCGGGTGTCGCGCTCGGTGTTCTGGAACGCGCTCCTGGTGCCGATCGCGTTCGTGCTGAGCACGGTGATGTCGATCGTGATCCGGCGCGCGTTCGGCCTCGGCTCGGGTGTCTACGACGTGGTGAGCGGGCTGGTGGGCTCGGTATTGCTCTACTCGAGCCTCGGGCTCTCGACGGCGCTCACCAAGTTCCTCCCCGAGCTCGAGGTGACGCGCGGACGGCGCGCGGTGCTCGCGTTCGTGGCGCGCGCCTCGGCCGCGCGCGCCGTGGTGCTGGTGGCGGTGCTGGTGCCGCTCAACGTGCTGGCCGACGTCGCCTCGGATCACCTCAACCTCGGCGTCCAGGGCCTGCTGCTACTGCGCCTCGCGACGCTCATGGTGGTGGCGCGCGCCGTGCTCGATCTCGGCGTGAAGACGCTCAACGCCTTCCTCGCGCAGCGCGAGGTGAACCTGCTCGCGCTCGCGCAGTCGCTCACGGACCCGGCGTTCATCGCGGTCGCGATCGTGAGCGGGCTCGGCATCCCCGGCGTGATCGGCGCGCTCGCGCTGTCGAGCGCCCTCATGGGGATCGGCGCGGCGCTCTCCGCGGCGCGGATCATCGCGCGGCTGCCGACCGAGCCGAGCGAGGCGGCGGCGCCATCCTCGCCCGCCGCGCGCGCCGCCGGGTTCGGCGATCTCGCGCGCTTCGCCTCGTTCACCTACCTCTACGAGCTCTCGCTCTACTTCGCGGGGCCGGCCTTCGCGTGCCCGGCGCTCGTGGTGGCGCTCGGCGACCCCCGCCAGGTGGCGCTCTTCTCGACCGGCTTCTACGTGGCGTTCAACCTCGTCGGCCTGGTGGTCGCGGGATTTCGGGGCGTCTACCGGCCGATGTTCGCGCACCTGCGGGCGAGCGGCGATGCCGAGAAGCTGCGCGCCGCCTTCTCCGCAGTGACCAAGGCGCAGGTGGTGATGCTCTTGCCCGTCGGGGTCGGGCTCTACGTGATGTCGGCCGACTACCTGCCGCTCCTCTACGGCGCGCCCTTCGGCGCCGGGGTCTGGACCACGCGCGTGCTGGTCGCCCTGCTCTTCACCGAGACCGCGTTCAACCTCGGGCTGATCGTGCTCTCGGTCGACGAGCGCTACCGCCCGGTGCTCTTGTCCCAGGGGCTGTTGGTGCTCGCCGCGCCGGTGTTCCTGCTCGCCGCACGCTTCGGCGGCGTCGCCGCGGGGGCCGCCGTCCTCGGCGCCGCGCGGGTGGCGGCGGTGGTGAGCGGCTATCTGGTGTGCCGGCGCGAGTACGGGATGCGCTTCCCGTGGGCCTTCACGGCGCGGGTCGCGGGGGCGAGCGCGGTGATGGCGGTGGTGCTGGTGGCCGGGCGCGCGGTGTGGCCCACCTCGGCGCTCGAGGCGCTGGCGCTGACCGCCGTGGGCGGCGCGGTGTTCGCGGTGGCGATGCGCCTCGGGGGCGTCATCGGCCCCGAGGAGCGGGCGCTCCTCGAGCGCGCCAAGCTCCCGGGCGGGCGCTACCTGGTGCGGTGGCTCGCTCCCGCGGGCGGCGCGAGCGCCGCGCCCACGGGCGGCTGAGAGCGAGGCGGGCGATGCGGATCTTGATGTTCATGCCGGGCCTGGGCCCGACGTCGCTCGGCTTCGGCGTGCACCAGGACTTCGCCGCCGCGGTGCGCGCGCAGGGTCACACTTTCGAGATCCTCACCACCGCCGACGCGGATCGGTTCACCGGCGAGCCGGGCACGCTGCTCACCGCGCACCCGGTGGACGCGGCCCGCTGGCTCGGCAAGCGCCTCGCACCGCTGCGCCGCACACCGAACGTCGAGCCGTGGGCGTCGGCGCTGACGCGCTTCCTCGCCGTGCGCGGCCACGACTTCGATCTCCTCCACGTCGAGGTGGCGTATCCCCACGGCGTCGCGGCACTGCGCGGCGCGCGGAAGGCGCGGTGGGCGGGGCCGATCGCGGTCACGCCCATGGGCGAGGACGTGCTGGTGCTGCGCGAGGCCCACTACGGCTTCCGCCGTCACCTCGCTCCGCGGCTCGCGGTGCGGAAGCTCCTGCGCGAGAGCGCCGCGGTGCGCTGCATCTCGGGGATCGCGCTCAAGGCGGTGCGCGAGCTCGCGCCGCACGCCTGCTGCGAGGTGATCCCGCTCAACGTCACCAGCGAGACGATCCGCGCCGCGGCGCTGGACGACGCGTCCCGAGCGGCCGCGCGCCACGCGGCGCGCGCGGAGCTCGCCCGAGAGCTCGGCCTCGGTGACGCGCCGCTGGTGCTCGCCCTCGGGCGCCTCCACCCGTTCAAGGGCGTGCCAGTGCTGGTCGAGGCGATGGCGCGGGTGCGGCCCGACGCGCGGGCGGTGATCGCGGGGCCGTCGCTGCGCGCCAAGGCGTTCGGCGACCACGGCGCCGCGATCGTCGATCGCGTGCATGCCATCGGCCTCGCCGGGCGGGTGCGCTGGATCGGCGCCGTGGAGCCGGGCCGCGCGCTCGCGCTGCTGCGCGCCGCCGACGTGCTCGTGGTGCCGTCGCCCCTCGAGTCGCTCAACAAGGTGTGCATCGAGGCCGCCGCCGTCGGCACCCCTTCGTCGTGACCGCCACCACGGGCATCGCCGAATTCCTGCCGACGCACGGCGTGGGCGTGGTGGTGCCACCGAACGATCCGGCGACCCTCGCGGCCACGATCGACGAGGTCCTCGCCGGACGCTTCGCCACCGACCCCGCCGCCCAGCGCGCCTTCGTCGAGCGCTTCTCCCCCGAGCGCATCGCGTCCGAGGTGCTGCGCTTCTACGCCGAGAGCGCCGCGCGATGAGCACCCGCACGGCCCGGCTCGCCCTCGTCGGCGCCGCGCTGCTCTTCGCGGCGTGCGTGGCGGTGCCGTTCGTGGCGTACGGGCTCGAGCGCGGGGATGGCATCCACCGCATGGGCATGACGGACTGGTACAAGCACCTCGTCGTCACCAACGCGCTCCGCACGTCGCCCACCTTCCCGCCCGCGAACCCGTTCCTCGCGACCGCCGGCCAGGCGCCCTACTACTACGGCTTCCACATTCTCGCCGCGGCGGTGCTGCGGGTCGCGGGGTCCAGCGGCTCGCCTTTTCCGGTGCTCCTGGTGCTCACGCTGCTGGCCGCGGCGGCGGTGCCGCTGGTGATTCACGCCGTGGCGCGCGGGCTCGGCTGCTCGCGCCGCGGCGCGCTCGCGGCCGCGCTGGCCGGCACCTTCCTCGGTGGGTTCGACCTGATCCCGCAGGCGCTGCGCTCGATCGCGGACATCGCCCACGCGTGGCCGCTGCCGGGCGGCTTCGCGGCGCTGCGCGCGATCGTCCCCTCGACCCACGTCGACTCGTGGATCCACCACGACGAGCGCCAGTTCAACGCGCCCTACGTGGCGACGATCTGGGCTCCGCAACACGTCCTCGGCGCGCTCCTGGCCCTGCTCGCGTTCCACTTGCTGAGCGCCCGAGCCGTCGACGCCGGCGAGCCGCGCGCTGAGCGTGTCGCGCGGGTCGGCCTCGCGGCGGTGCTGCTCGGCGCGCTGCCGGCGATCTCGGCCTACGTCACGGTGGGCCTCGCCGTGGGTGTGGTCGGCGCCGCGCTCGCCGAGGCGGTGCTGCTTCGCCGCGCGCCGTGGCGCACCGCGACCTTCCGTGCGTGGAGCGTGGCGGCGCTGGTGGCGGCGCCGCTCGCGCTGCCGGCCATCGCCTCGATGCGCGGCGCGGGCGGCGGCGGGCTCACGGTCCAGCTCTCGGCGGCAGGCGACGGACGAAACGGTGCCGTCTTCACCGCGCTCCTCGGCGCCGGCACGCTGGCGCGCCTGCTCGACACGCCGATGGTGTGGCTCGTCGAGTTCGGGGTGGTCGGCGTGCTGGCGGCGACGGAGCTGGCGCGCGTGGTGCGACATCGCGGCGCGGCGAGCGACGACCCGAGCGGCGCCGCGGTGGCGCGCATCCAGGCGCTCGGCGTGATCGCGGCGATCCTGACGCTCACCACGTTCGTGCGGCCGCCCGAGGGCGGGCCGAACAACCTCTACGCGCGGCCCTTGCTCGTGGTGTGGGGGCTCCTCGCACCGCTGGCGGCGCTCGCGTTCGAGCGGCTGCGCGACGCCTCGCCGCGCGGGCGCGCCTGGCTCCTCGCAGCGGCGCTGCCGTGCGCGGCCTACGTGCCGTACGCGGTCGCGGGCGCCACCCTCGAGGGCGCGCTCTTCTGGGCCGCCCCCCGCGAGGGGGTCGAGGTGAGCCGCGCGGCCAACGCCCGCACCGCGCCCGACACCTTGGTCGCGATCGAGCCGGGCGTGCTGGATTCGTCGTTCGGCTACTGGCTCGACCGTCGCGTGGTGCTCGGCGATCGCCGCCACGCGCTGCTCTTCGGCGCCACCGCCGAGGGCTACGACGAGACCGCGCGCGCCGTCGCCGCGAGCGCGACCGCGCTCCGCGCCGGCACGACGTGCGTCGTGCCGGGCGAGGCGACCGGCCAGCCGCGCGCCCTGATCGTGAGCGGCTCGACCTCGTCGCCCGGCGACGCCAGCGTGGCCATGCCGTGGCTCGGCGCCGCGGGCGAGCTCGACTGCTTCACCCGCGTCGCCGCCAACGCTCGCTACCAGCTCTACGCCAACGCAGCCGCGCTTTCGCGCGCTCCCCCGCGGTGATAAGTAGCCGCGCTTCCCACCCCCGAGCTCCCCACCCATGGCCACTCGCCGCAAGCCCGCCGCCGCCCCACCCGCCGCCGCTCCCGCGAGCGACGTCACGATCGTGGTCCCCGCGTTCAACGAGGAGCGCGGCATCGGACCGGTGATCGAGGCGCTCGCGCGCCTCGCAGGGCGCCCCCGCATCCTCGTCATCGACGACGGCTCCTCCGACGCCACCGGCGCCGTCGCGCGCGCGGCCGGAGCGCGCGTGATCCGCCACGCCCGCAACCGCGGCTACGGCGCCGCCGTGAAGACGGGGGTGCGGAACGCGCGCACCCGCTACGTGCTGCTCTGCGACGCCGACGGCCAGCACCGCGCCGAGGACGTGGCGAAGCTCGTCGCCGCGCGCCGCCCCGAGGCGATGGTGGTCGGCGAGCGCGGCCACGGCGCCTACCAGGTCGCGAGCCGCAAGCCCGGCAAGTGGCTGCTCACCAAGGTCGCCGAGTCGATCGCCGGCGAGCGCATCCCCGACCTCAACTCGGGCCTGCGCATCTTCGACCGCGCGCTGGTGAGCCGCTTCCTCTACCTGCTGCCGGACGGCTTCTCGGCCTCCACCACCGTGACGCTGCTCTTCTACCGGCGCGGCTTCGACATCAGCTACGTGCCGATCCAGACCGTGGTCCGGGTCGGCACCAGCACCGTGAAGCCGCTGCGCGACGGGCTCGCGACGCTCTACCTGATCCTCAAGCTGGTGATCGTGTTCCACCCGCTCCGGTTCTTCGTGCCGCCCGGGATCGCGCTGGTGGCGATCGGCTTCACCCAGGGCACCTATCGCGCGCTCGTGAGCGGCCGCGGCTTCACCGTCGCGGGGCTCCTGGTGGCTGTCACGGGCCTGCTCACGCTCTTCTTCGGCATCCTCGCCGACCAGATCTCGACCCTCGCCGCGAACCTCGCCGAGCGCGACCTGCCGCCCTTGCCCGACGACGACGGTGACGAGGGCGCGGGCGGGGCCGTGGCCTAACGCGGCGTCCCGTGAGCCCGCCGGAATCGCCCGAGCCGAGCGCCGCGCCGAAACATCGCGCCGCCAAGGGCCTGATCACGGCCACGGCGCTCGTGGCGTGTTTCGCGGGCGCGGCGCTCTATCTGGTGCCCAAGGTCCGCGAGTTCGCGGGCCAGCGGCCGCGGATCGAACCGGTCGCCTTCGTCGCGGCGATCGCGAGCTACGCGGCCTTCGCGTGGGCGAGCTCGCGGCAGATGCGGGCCTGCCTCGAGGCGCTCGGCGCGTCCACCCGCCGCCCCTACGCGGTCTTCACCATGGCGACCCTCGGCAAGTACCTGCCGACCAAGGCGATGGTGCCGCTGCTCAGGGCGCGGCTCACGGCGGCCGAAGGTGCCTCCGCCACCGTGGTGGTCGCGGCGCTCGGGCTCGAGTTCGTGATCGGCGCCGTGGTCGGCACCTGGCTCGGGCTGCTGCTCACCGCGCATCCGATCTTCGGGCTGCCGCGCCTCGCGGCGGTCGCGATCGGCGTCATCGGGCCGCTGGTGCTCGCGTTCGCGCAGCGGCCCGTGGTGGTGCGGGGCGTGCGGCGCGCGGTCGAGGTGGTGCTCGCTCGCGTGCCCGGTGGGCGGCGAGTGCTGCCCGAGCTCCGGCCCGAGCACGCGGTCCGCGCGGCGGCGTGGGCGGCGCTCTCGTGGCTCTTCGGGTGTGCGTCGCTGGTGCTGAGCTTCCACGCCCTCGGCGGCGGGCACGGCTTCGAGCTGCCGATCGCGGGGGCGTTCGCCCTCGGCTCGATGATCGGCTACGTGGCGTTCGTGGTGCCGGCGGGGCTCGGGGTGCGCGAGGCGAGCCTGATCGGGCTCTTGGCACCCCACCTCGGGGCGCCGCTGGTGGCGGCGGCCGTGCTCGCCCAGCGCGTGCTCAGCACCGCGACCGAGCTGATCGCCGGCGGGCTGGCGGCGCTGTGGCTGGCGCACCAGCAGCGCACCGCGGGGCCGAGCGGCCCGAAAAGCGGCCCCTGAGGCCCCCGAAGCGGCCGTTTCGAGGGCTTTTACCGCTCATCTGGGTGGGGATCGGCGGCGGAATACTGGCAAAATGTGGCAATTTTTGCTGGCAGATTGTGGCCGAAACTGCCACAAATTGTGGCAGAACCTGCTGGCAGATTGTGGTACCCGGCGGAGCGCGCGGCCGGCGCGCTCGAGATCCGCGGTCGCGAAGGATCGCGACCCTCCAGCAGGTCGAGCTCGTCGTTGATCGTCGCCGACGCGGTGGTGGCGCCTAGTCGTCGCTGCCCGGGGTCGCGGTCTTCTCGATGCGCAGCTCGACCAGCCGCCACGGTTCCTGAGCGCTCGTGGCCGCGCTCACCTCGAGCCGGTTGAGCCCGGACCGCCACTGGCGATCCGGAACCACGGCGCGCCAGACCCGAGCCCTGCCGGCCCTCCGCGCGCCCGGCAACAGGGAGCGCGCCGGCAGGCGGCCGTTGAGCTCGATCGCGGTCGCCGGTGTCCCCTTCTCGAATCGCAGCCGGACGGCGAGCGCGCTCTCCTCAGCCCGAGGTCCATCAGGTAGAGGTAGAGATCCGTGGGGCGGCCCCATCGGCGTCTAGGCCTCCGCCATCTCGAATCGGAACTCCGGCGCCCCATCCACGAGTGTCCAGCCGTCGCCCAGGTGGCGGCGGTCGGGCCGGCTCAGGTCGATCCGGCCGTCGCCGAAGGGCACCGGATCGGCGCCGGCGAGCTGGGTGTACTGGCCCCAGCGCAGGCCGCGGGTGAGCGAGTACCACGCCTCGGCGGGCCACGACGGCGGCCAGCCCACGCGGTCGAGGAACGCGGCGCTCGCCTGCCACGGGAAGCGCTCGGCGCCGACCATGCCGACGTTGATCGCCTCGCTCCGGTAGCTCGTCGCGAGCACGCTCGTCCACAGGATCCCCGCCGCGCCCGCCACCGCGAGCGGCACCGCGGGCGACCGCCTCCACCACGCGATCAGCCGCTCGGCCGCGTACGCACCGCCCAGCACCAGGAACGGGAAGAGGCTGTCGAGGCGGCGCGGCCCGAACGTGGCACCGCCGTACCACGACACCGACGCCAGGCACGCGTTCAGGTAGATCGCGAGCGCGGTGTAGAGCCCCGCCACGAGCCACAGCGGCTCGCGGCGGAACCGCACCGCCGCCACGGCGAGGCCCACGGCCGGCCCGTAGAGCCACGGCGAGAACCCGAGCAGCCCGTAGCGCGGCGAGAAGAGCAGATCGACGAGGTAGGGATCGAGCCAGCGCAGGAACGTGCTGCCGCCGGTCTGCGGCAGGTAGTCGCCGTAGATCGCCTTCCACGCGAGGAGCTGGGGCAGCAGGCCCACGAACGTGGTGAGCGCGTACACGATCCCGCACACCACCACCCGCCTCCAGCGCGCCCACGCGGGCAGCCGCTCGGCGGGGGCCGCGGCGCCCTCGAGGCCGGTCTCGCTACCCAGCCATCCGACGAGGACGTAGATCAGCTCGACCGCGCCGCAGGTGAAGGGCAGCCACACGTTCTGCCAGCGCATCACGGTGAGGAAGCCGCCGAGCAAGCCGAGCACCGCCCAGCGCCGGGGCTCGGTGCGACCGAGGCCGCGCCACCACGTGAACACGAAGAGCGTCGTGAGCCCGATCGCGGGCGCGTGGGCATAGAGCCCCGGATAGAGCCACCAGTAGAAGAAGAAGCTCGCCCCCGCCACCCACGCCGTGCCGAGCGCCGCGGCGAGGGCACCGAAGCGCTCCCGCGCGAGCCGGAACGCGAGCCAGACCCCGAGCGAGAAGAGCGCCGCGCTCACCGCCACGCACGCGGCGCGCTCGAAGGCGGCCGAGCCGGTGGCGTGCGCGAGCAGGAAGCCCGGCAGCCACACCAGCGGCGCCCCGAGCGCCGCGGTGTTGGGCGGGCGTCCGGTCTTCGGGGCGGTCCACGGGTGCTTCTTCCACTTGGGCCAGAGCTCGGTGAAGTCGTTGGTGAAGTCGAGGTCGCGGTCGAGGGCGAGCGAGCGCAGATAGGCGAGGTGCTGGACCTCGTCCTTGATGACCTTGCGCTCGCTGGTGGCGTCGATCGCGGTCGCGAGGAGCGGCACCGCGACCAGCAGCGCGAGCGCCATCAGCCGCCACGTGCGCGCCGAGGGCACGGCGAGCACGGGGCGATCGGCGCCGGCGTTCACGGCGATCCGCGCGGCGCGAGTGCCTTGCGGTAGACCGCGAGGTGCGCGCGTGCCGCCGCTTCCCAGCCCTGGGCGTGCTCGCTGTCGGCGCGGGCCGCGGCGCCGAGGCGGCGCGCGAGCGCCGGGTCGTCCAGGAGGGTCGTGAGCGCCCCGGCTAGCGCCTCCACGTCGCGCGGCGCCACCAGCACGCCGCTCTCGCCGTCGCGGACCACGGTCGGGATCCCGCCGACTCGCGAGGCGACCACCGCGACACCACACGCGAGGCTCTCCATGAGCACGTTCGGCAGGCCGTCGACGTTGCCGCCTTCGTCCTCGACCGACGGGATGGCGATCACGTCCGAGCCCGCGTAGAGGCGCGCGATCTCGTCGTGGCGCACCGCGCCCAGGAAGGACACCCGCGGCGCGATGCCGAGGCGCGCGCACTGGCTCTCGAGGGCTCCGCGCAGGTCGCCGTCACCGGCGATCGCGAGCCGCGCCGCCGGGTGACTCGCCGCGATCCGCGTCCACGCGTCGAGCAGCACGTCGAAGCCCTTCTTGCCGACCAGCCGCCCGACGGCCAGGACGACCGGGGCCGCGCTCGCGACTCCGAGCCGCTCGCGCAGCCAGCCGCGCGCCGCGGGGTCGGGCCGGAACGCCGCGAGGTCGACGCCGTAGGGGATGGTCTGGGAGTGGTCGGCGCGGGCCCCCATGCGGATCGCGCGCTCGCGCAGGTTGTCGCTACACGCCACCACCTGCGCCGCGCGCGAGAACACCCAGCGCGCCGCGGCCCCGAGCCACGGGTGGCGCTCGGCGAGGAACATGTCGGAGCCGTGCAGGCTGACGACCAGCGGCACCCCCCGGATCGACGCCACCAGCGCCGCGAGGGGACCGTTGGGCAGCACCCAGTGAGCGTGGACGAGGTCGAGGGGCTGGTCGCGCGTGAGGCGCAGCGCCTCGATCAACCCGGCCACGAACGCGATCGGCGCCAGCGCCAGCACCTGCGGCTTCACCGAGCGGTCCGCGGTGAGCGACGCCGCGTAGCCCCACACGGCGGAGCGCGCGCTCGGCGCGTAGCGGTACGGGTGCAGGCGCGCGCGGGTGCCGGGGCGATCGCGCACCAGCGCCGGGTGGTCGGGCAAGAGCAGATCGACCTGCCAGTTCGCGTCCTCGGCGATCCCCTCGGCGAGGTACGCGATGAACGGCGAGGTCCCGTCCCCCGGCTGCTTGGGGTAGGACGAGGTGATCATCAGCACGCGCACGGGCGAGGAGGCTCCACTCGGAAGGGCGCGGTGCGGCGGGTCAGGCGGCGATCCGCGATCGGGAGACCGCGAACCGTACCATACGCGCCACGGCGCCTCGTAGGGCGACGAGCGGCGTCCGTACCGGGAACGACGGCGGCGACGCCGCCATGGCCGACGCGTATCGCCGGGCGCGCGACGCGCGCCCCTCCCCGCGGGATCGCGGTCGACGGCGGGTCGCGCGTACCGGGATCGAACGGACGAGGCGACGCGCACGCCGAGGCGTGTCGCCGGGCGCGCGGCGCGCGCGCCTCCCGGGGGTCGCGATCGATCGCCTGGAGCGTGCACGCTCCGTCGTGCGCCTGCGATCGATGGCGGGCCGGTCGCGCTGAGGCTGTGAATCTCTCCATCCGGGTCCGCTCACGGAAACCGCGTCAGCCCGGCGACGGGGGATGGAACCCCCGTCTACGAGGGTCTTCGTAGCGCGGGGGTTCCGTCCCCCCGCAGCGCTGCGCTCGCGATCGATGGCGGATCGCGCGTGCTGCGATCGATCGCCCGTGGCGACGCGCAACACCGGGCGCGCGACGCGCGCCCCTCCCCGGGGGATCGCAAGCACCGCGCACACCACCACCAACGAGGCCCGAACGTTCGCGTGCCGTGGCGTTCGATCCCCGGCCGCGCGCCGATCATCGCAGCGCGACCAGCAGCTCGTCGATCATCCGTTCGTGACTGAAGCGCGCCGGCAGCCGCTCGGCCGCCTCCCCGGCGAGGCGCGCCGCGCGCGCGCGGTCGTCGAGCACCCCCATCACGCCGTCGGCGAGCGCGTCCGGGGTCGCGTCCACGAGGAGCGCCGTGACGCCGTCGTCGAGGGTCTCGCACACCCCACCCTCGCGGACCGCCACCACCGGCACCCCCGAGCTTCCCGCTTCGAGCACCGTGAGCCCGAACGACTCGTCGTGAGCCGTGTGGAGATAGACGCTCGCCATCCGGTACCACGAGCCGAGCTCCTCGTCCGGCACGAAGCCCGCGAAGCGCACCCGCTCGCCGATCCCGAGGCGCGCCGCGAGCGCTTCGAGCCGCGCGCGCTCGGGCCCCTCGCCGACCACCACGCCGATCACGTCCGGATGGCGCGTCGCGACCTCGGCGACCGCAGCCAGGAAGAGATCGACGCGCTTGCGCGGGTGAAGAAAGTTGACCGTGAGCAAGACCGGCGCGTCGCCCGCGCCGAGGCGGGAACGCACCTCGGCGCGCCCGAGCCGCGCCGCCGGCACGTCGACGCACGGCGTGACCCGCGCCACCGCTGCCTCCGGGTAGAGCTCGCGCACCTGCGCCTCGATGAACGGGCCGAACACCAGCACCCGCTCCGCGCACCGCACCAGCCGCCGATCGAGCCACGCCCACGTGCGCGCGAGCGGACCGATCACCGCTCGCGCCACGCCGCCGAGGCGCGCGAGGATCGCCTCGCGATCGCGATACGCGAAGCGTGGCGGCTCGAAGCAGAAATAGAACGCACGCGTTCCCTTGCCGCGCGCCCGCTGCACCGCGAGCGCCGGCACCGACGCGGCCGCGAAGAAGACCGCCACGTCCGCGGCCGCGGGCAGTGAGAGCGGCAGGGCCGCGCCGGCCAGGTAGCGGACCGCGGAGTCGAGGTAGTGGTTGCCGGTCCACGCGAAGTCGCGCCCGCTCGCGTGCACCATCACCCCCGGCGCCACCAGCGCGCGGCAGCGCGGGTCGAACTCGTGGGTGACGACGGTCGCGGCGTGGCCTCGCTCGACCAGCCCGCGCGCGAGGCCGAGGATGAAGCGCTCCGCCCCGGTCGGCATCTTGAACCGGGGGAAGACCAGCCACACGTTCATCGGCGTGGGGTCGGTCCGGCGGGAGACGTTTCGAACCCGATCGCGCTCAACTCGTCGCGCCGCCCGCGCCGCCGCCCGCCTTCGGCCCGTCGCCGGTGTCGATGGTGATGCCGCTCTCGAGCCGGCGCATCTTCTCGAGGAGCGTCTCGAGGAGGCGGCGGTTGGAGCCGATGATGTCGGCCAGGAGCCCGATGAGCACCACCTGGAAGCCGAGCAGCGTGAGGACCGCCGCGAGGATCAGCGACTGGACGTGGCCGACGCCGCGCTCGAACACCAGGAAGTAGAGGAACCGCACGCCCAGCGCGAGCCCCCCCGCGAGCAGCGCCCCACCCACCAGCGAGAACACCCGGAGCGGCTCGTACATCGTGTAGGTGCGCAGGATCGTGAACGCCGAGCGCTGGATGTAGTCGCGGGTGTTCGACATCAGCCGCGACTCGCGGGTCTTGGGGTTGGTGCGGATGCGCACGTGGTCCATCGCCATGCGCTGGCGCCCGGCCTGGATGATGGTCTCGAGCGTGTAGCTGTATTCGCTCACCACGTTGAGCTGGAGCGCCGCCTCGCGGCTCATGGCGCGGAAGCCGCTCGTGGTGTCGGGGATCTCGGTGCCCGAGAAGCGCCGCACCACCCACGAGCCGAGGCGCTGCAGCTTCTTCTTGGTGTCCGAGAAGTGCTCGATGTTGGCGATGTCGCGCTCGCCCACCACGAAGTCGGCGCGCCCGTCGAGGATCGGCTGGATGAGGCGCGGGATCTCGGCACTCGGGTACTGGTTGTCGCCGTCGGTGTGGACGATCACGTCGGCGCCGAGCTTGAGGCACGCGTCGAGGCCCGCCAGGAAGGCCCGCGCCAGGCCGCGGTTCTTGCGGAAGCGCACGACGTGCTCGACACCGAGCTCGCGCGCGAGCTCGGCGGTGCCGTCCGTCGAGCCGTCGTCGATGACCAGCACCTCGACCTGATCCACGCCGGGGATCGAGCGCGGGATCGAGCGCACCACCTCGCCCAGGGTGGCGGTCTCGTTGAGGCAGGGGATCTGGACGATGAGCTTCATCGCGACTCACCGAGCGCTTCGAAGCGAACGCCGATCGCCGCGGGTGCAGGAGTCGCGCGGAGCGCGCCCCACTCGACCGCCGCGACGCGCACGCCGACGCGCCGCTCACCGGCGCCCGCCATCCGTCCCACCTCGCTCACCAGATCCACTCGGGGCACCGTCGCGTCTCCGCTCGCACGCAAGCCACCGGGAATCTCGAGGACCAGCCGCTGCCATCCAGGTGGAACCGGATACGGCCCGTGGGTCACGCCCGCGATCCGGAACGACACGGGGCGGGTCTCGGTGGGTGCGCCGCCGTCCCGCAGCACGTCGGCCGCGAGGTCGATCCGCACCTCCACCGGGCCGCTCGGGCAGCCCGGAAGGTACATGGACGCCTTTTCGGTCGTCCACCGGAAGCGGCGCCGGCCGCCGCGCCCGCCCTCGGGCGTGAAGAAGCCCGCGAGGGCGCGGTCGGAGCGCGGGTCCGCCATGTCGAGGCGGTCGGGGACGTCCCACGCGATCCAGTCGATCGACACGCCGAGGTCGCGGCGATCGGCGTCGCCGGAGGCCACGCCGCCCGCCATGGCCTCGGCGCGGATCACCAGCACCGGCGGTCCGCCGGTGGGCGCGGGGTCGACCTCGAAGAGCAGGAAGCCGTGCTCGACGGTGAGGCTCGCCAGCGGCCCCCCCTCGAGCCCCATCGCGATCGGCAGCGGCGCGTCGCCGCGTAGCCGCTGACTGGCGAGGCGGGCCACCAGGCGAGGCGGGTGGGTGGTGTCGTAGCCGGGCAAGTAGACGCGCGCGTGGTCGCGGCTCCAGCGGTAGCGGACACCCGTCTCGGGCTGGACCTCGGGTGCGTGGAAGCCATCGAGCCAGGGCGCCTCGTGGCCTTCCATCTCGAGCGCGGTGCGCGGCGGAAGCGGCGCGCGCTCGACGCGGAAGAGATCCACCGCGAACGCGCGCTCGTCGACGGTGTCCGGCGGCCACCAGAGCGTGGGCACCATCCACGGCCCGCGGTAGGCGAGGCTCGTGACGAAGCTCGGGCGCAGCCGATCCGTGAAGAGCGGCGCTCCTCCCACCGTGGCGAGCCACACCGGGCGCAGCGCCGAGAGGTCCAGGACCGCGGCGACGATGCGCTCGACGGGCTTGTCGCCGGGGAAGAGCTCGACCACGTCGCGGTCGCACAGGTACGCGATCGGCGCGGTGAGGTAGGCGGTCGGTGACTCGTAGCGGCTGTCGGCGATGACGAGCGCGTCGCGCGGGATCGCGGCGCACGCCGCGGCGATGGTGGCGAGAGCGCCGCGGTCCTCCTGGTGCGAGCGCACCACCGCCGCCCCGCGCCACAGCCCGCTCACGGCGAAGGCCGCGCCGCCGACCGCCACGAGCGCCGCCACTCGTCCGAGCGCCGGTCGGTCGCCCGGCCGGGTGAAGCCGGCGACGGGGGATGGAACCCCCGTCGCTACGGAGGCCTCCGTAGCGCGGGGGGCTCCGTCCCCCCGCGGGCGCCTCGAGGACGCCGTCACGAGCCGCACGCTCCACACCACCGCGAACGCCGCCGCCAGCGCCAGGGCCGGCACCGGCACCGACACGAAGCGGCGCATCTCCCAGAACTGATCGAGGCGGTTACGGCTGTGCTGGACGTAGAGCAGCGTGATCGGCAGCGTGGTGGCGAGGAAGAGCGCCCGCGGCGCGCTGGTCGGCGCGGCGACCAGCACCGCGCCGCCCGCGATCGCCGCCGCGAGCACCGCGGGCCCGAGGTAGCCCGCGAGCTTCACCATCGAGAGCGCCTGCGTGCCGCGCTCCCAGTCGGGGCGCACGAACCACGCGTAGAGCGCCGCCACCACCAGCGCCGAGGCCGCGAACGGCGCGAGCCCCGCCAGGCGCGCGAGCGCCGCCTCGAGCCTGGGTCCGAGGCGCGCGCGGAAGCGAGCCAGGACGAGCGCCGCCGCGAGCGCGGCGAGCGCACCCGCCAGCACCAGGCCCCGGAGCGGGAAACGGCCGAGGTGATCGGGCAGGTTCTTGAGGAAGACCTCGATCACGTAGGACCGCGCGGTGGTCGCCCACGTCGCCGCGACCCACACCGCGAGCGCCGCGCCCAGCGCCACGAGCCAGCGCTCGCCCGGCCGCCCGCTCCGCCCCAGCCACGTGAGCGCGAGCGCGCCCGCGAGCGGCAGCGCGACCAGGATCGCATCGATGCGCGTCACCATCGTGAGCATCAGCGAGGCGGCACACCCCACCGCGTAGGCCCGCCCGCCTCCCCTCGCCCACGCCATGGCGCTGGCGAGCGCGGCGAAGCTCATCGCCTGATCCGGGATCTCGGAAAGGTGGCTGCGCCCGAACCACGCCTCGAGCACGCAAAATCCCACCGCCGCGACCGCGCCGAGGCCCACCTCCGGGCCGTCGAGCTCCTCGCCGGTCCGGTAGACCCAGCCGAGCGCCAGCACCGCGAAGAAGAGCGTCGCGCCGAGCGCGGCGTGGGTACCGAGCAAGCCGGCGAGGATCGCGATCCAGAGCGACGGCACCGGCATGAACTGCGGCGCCACCCGGCCGCGCTCGACGTCTTCCAGGTAGAAGCCCGCGAAGCGCGACGCCACACCCGTCTGGCCCGGGCGCGGTGCGCGGAAGAAGAGCCCCTTGTGCTCGGCCGGCAGCTCGCGCACCAGCGGGTCCTCGAAGCGGATGCCGCCGTGCTTCGCCAGGCGGATTCCCGCGGCCACGTACACGCCGTTGTCGCGGCCGCCGAACACGTCCTCGAACGGCGGCCAGAGTGTCGTGACCGAGATCGCGGCGAGGAGCGCCACCAGCGCCGCGTCGCGGACGCCGGGACGCCGCCACGGCGCCGCGCGCCGCCAGCTCGCCCGCCCCGCCGCGAGCAGCGCCGGAAGTGCGGCGAGCGCGGTGAGAAGGCGGACGTCGAAGCGGCCGAGCTGGGCGAGCGCCAGCGCACACCACGACACCCACGCCACCGAGAGCCCGACGCGGTGCACCCACACCGCCACGAACGTCGGCCGATCGTCGCGACCGAGGAGCCGGTCGAGCGCCCACCCCGGAGCGACCACCAGCACCACGAGCGCCGCCCACCCGAGCACGCGGGCTACGGCGGTGGGCTCGTCGAGGAGGGTCATGGGGAGACCCGCAGTTCGCGCGCACCGGCGCTCCGCGAGGGATGACGGAATCTCACGAAGGGGGAAACTGCCGTAGATCCGCGCCGCCGATCAACCACCGAGAGCGATCGAGGTTACCGATCGGACGTCGGTGAAGGCATGGTCGGGTGTATCGAAGCCGATCAACGCAGAAACCGCGTCGACCGGGACCGCCACGAAAGCGCCCGCGGCGAGGGCGGCGAGCTCGTCCAGACGACCATCGGCCGCGATCCCGTCGGGTGCGCCCGACCCTTCGCGGGGGTGCGCCGGTGCCGACGCGGCTCGGATCCGGACCCGGCGAAAACCGAAACACCCTCGCGACCCATCCGATGGCACGGCTGTTGCCGGATCCCCCCTCAGCGGACCCTTGCCCGCTCCGATGGCTCCTCCACCCGAGGTAACGCTCCAGCCGGGGCCGGGCACCCCCTTCCGTTGTCACGACACTCGACGGTAGATAGGTTGTTCCCAAATTGGGATCGCATGCGAATCATCGCGCGACGAACACTTCGGGCCTTCTGGGAATCGGGACATGCGGACGCCGAGCAACCGCTCAAGGCCGGGTTCGCCGAAGTGCAGCGCGCAACCTGGACGTCGATGGCGGATGTGAGGGCGCGCTATCCCCACGCGAGCGTCATCGACCGTGAGCGAGTCGTCTTCGACATCGGCGGCAACAAGTACCGGCTCGTGGCCAAGGTCTGGTTCGCTGGGCAGACGGTCTTCGTGAAGTTCGTCGGCACCCACCAGCAGTACGACCGGTTGGACGTGAGGCAGACGTGAGGATCCGACCCATCCGCAACGATCGCGACCACGCCTCGGCACTCGAACGGATCGACGCGCTCTGGGGCGCCGATCCGGGCTCCGCGCGGGGCGACGAGTTGGAAGTGTTGGTGACCCTCGTGGACGCCTACGAGCGGGATCACCACCCGATCGAGGCCCCGACACCGATCGCCGCGATCGCGTTCCGGATGGAACAGCAGGGGCTCACGCGCAAGGATCTCTATTCGCTGATCGGTAACCGTGCCCGCGTCTCGGAAGTACTGAGTGGGAAGCGCAGCCTCAGCCTCACGATGATCCGCCGCCTCCGTGCTGGGCTCGGGCTATCGGCGGACTTGCTCATCGGTCCCGGCACCGAGCCCCGGACGCGGCCGACGCGCGCCCGACGCCTGCGTTCCGGCCCGA
>JADJOY010000007.1 GCA_016713535.1 Deltaproteobacteria bacterium | reverse complement strand
GCCCGCGTCCGGCGTGGCGCGGAGCCGACCGTCGCCGCGGACGGATAGATTGGGCGCCATCGCGTTTTCCCCGAGGAGTCGCCGTTGAATCCGTCCCGACCTCGATCCGCTCGCCGGCGCTGGCCGGTGCGGCGCCAGGCGTTGGTGTTCTGGGGCCTGGCTCTCCTGATCCTGTCGCCCGTCTATCGCTACATCGGCGTGCGGCTGATCTCGGAGAGTGCCTTGCCGCTCGCGGCGGCGGTCCTCGGCTGGACCGCGCTCGCGATCCACATGACGATGGTGCCGGCGAGCTTCGTGACCGGCCGGCTCGCGAAGCCCTCCAAGGCCGTCGACCTGTTCCACTGGGCGACCTACCTCGGCATGGGCTTCCTGGCGCTGGTGCTGCCGCTGCTCGCGGTGCGCGATCTCGCCGAGGTCGCGTGGCGCTTGCTGGCCGATCCGGTGGCGCATGCGCGGGTAGCGAGCGCGGGCGTCTCGGGCGAGGGCGTGGCGCTCGCGGCCACGCGGCTCGGCAACCTCGCGATCGTGATCGTGTCGCTGGTGGCCACGGCGAGCGGAGTCAGCGCGGCGCGGCGCGTGGCGCGGGTGAAGCGCGTGACGGTGCCGATCGCCGGGCTGCCGGAGGCGCTGGTCGGCTACCGGATCGTCCAGATCACCGACGTCCACGTCGGCCCCACGATCAAGGGCGCCTACGTGCGCCGCATCGTCGACGAGGTGAACGCTCTCGACGCTCACCTGGTGGTGCTCACCGGCGATCTCGTGGATGGGTCGGTGGCGAACCTGCGCGAGCACACCCGTCCGCTCGCCGACGTGGCCGCCCGCGACGGACGCTTCTACGTGACCGGCAACCACGAGTACTACAGCGGCGCCGAGGCGTGGGTGCGCGAGGTGGCGCGGCTCGGCTTCACGCCGCTCTTGAACGAGCATCGCGTCGTGGATGTCCGCGAGAGCGCGCGGCTCGTGGTGGCGGGCGTCACCGACGTCCACGCGGGGAGGATGGTGCCCGGCCATCGCTGCGATCCCGACGCCGCGCTCGGCGGCGCGCCGCCCGCGGACGTCACGATCTTCCTCGCCCACCAGCCGAACACGGCTCGCCACGCGGCGCGCCTCGGCGCGCAGCTCCACGTCTCGGGACACACCCACGGCGGGCAGTTCTTCCCGTGGCACCTGCCGGTGCGGCTCACCACGCCGTACGTGGCCGGGCTCTACCGGGTGGGCGCGATGTGGCTCTACGTGAGCCGCGGCACCGGCTACTGGGGGCCGCCCATGCGCCTCGGCGCGCCGAGCGAGATCACGCTCCTCGAGCTCGCCCGCGCGGACTGATCGGGCGGCGATCGGAGCGCTGGCGCCCGACGGAGCGGGCGCGCTCCAACCGGCGACAGGCCCCGCCCCTACGAGGCATTCACCCGGCGGGGCCGGTGTCGTGGACCGTCCTCGTAGGGGCGGCCCCTGCGGCCGCCCGGTGTGTGCTTGCGTCGCCCTTGGCGACTACGTGAGCGCGGCGATCGCGAGGCCGAGGACGAAGGCGCCGCCCGCGTAGCGGCCCCCACCACATCCCCCCACGCCACGTACCAGCCGGCCACAACGCCCAGCCCGCCTTCACGCGACGACGGACGCGTCGCCAGGTACGATGCCGGCACGGTCCGCGGTGAACGCCTCGCAGGGCCGGTGTCCTACTGTGGGGCGGCCCCCGCCCGAGGTGCCGTCACCGCTCGCGACTACGTGAGCGCGGCGATCGCGAGGCCGAGGACGAAGGCGCCGCCCGCGTAGCGGCCCCACCACATCCCCCACGCCACGTACCAGAGCGGCCACAGCGGATACGCGGCGGCGGGCGCGTCCATGCGCACGCGCTTCACGCGACGACGGACGCATCGCCAGGTATCGATGCCGGCACGGTCCGCGGTGAACGCCTCGCAGGGCCGGTGTCGTGGGCCGTACTCGGTAGGGGCGGCCCCTGCGGCCGCCCGAGGTGTGCGCGCGTCACCGCTCGCGACTACGTGAGCGCGGCGATCGCGAGGCCGAGGACGAAGGCGCCGCCCGCGTAGCGGCCCCACCACATCCCCCACGCCACGTACCAGAGCGGCCACAGCGGATACGCGGCGGCGGGCGCGTCCATGCGCACGCGCTTCTTCAGGTCGGAGGGGATCACGTCGGCGGCGCGCTCGAACGCTTCTTGCGGAGTGGCGGGCGGCGGATCGCCGAGGGTCTCGATGAAGCGGCTCGCGGCGGGCAGGGTGAAGAGCGTGAGCAGCGACCAGCACGGCAGGCGCCCGGACGCCACGAGCCCGACGGTGAGCAGGTAGAAGCCCCAAACCATGAGCTGGGTGACCTTGCGGCCGAGGCGATCGCCGAGCACGACCGGCAGCGTGCGGACACCCTTGGCGCGGTCCTTGTCGGCCTTGTCGAGGTGCTTCCCCATCAGCGAGGCGGTGATCGCGAGGCCGTACGGCACCGACGCCAGCCACACGTGCTCGGGCACCTGGCCCGCCAGCACGTAGTAGGTGCCGCCGATCATGAGCGGGCCCCAGATCAGGAAGATCGCCGGTTCGCCGAGCCCGCGGTGCTTGAGCTTGAGCGGCGGCGCCACGTAGAAGACGCTCGTCGCGAGCCCGACCACGGCGAACACCATCACGGTCCAGCCGCACGTGATCGAGAGATAGAACGCGACCGCCAGGTCGATCACGTTGCACACCGCGATCGCGCCGATCAGCCCTTGCCGGGTGACGAGGCCGCCGAGGATGGGGTGGGGCGCGTAGTTGGCGCGGTGGTAGTCCGCGGTGTCGACGCCGTGGATCACGTCGAAGAGGTCGTTCACCATGTTGTTGGCGGCGTGCGCGACGACCAGCGCGAGCGTCACCAGCAGGAAGTGGCCGAGGTGGAAGTGGCCGTCGTTGGCGGCGAGCAGGCCGCCGATCGCCGCGGAGAGCACCGTGATCGCGAACACGCACGCGCGAGTGATGATGAGCCACTTGCTCACCAGGTCCATCTTCTTTTCCGGCTGCAGATTGCAGGTCCGGACGATCTCCACCCAGTTGCCGACCGCCGCCATCGATCCCTCGTTTCCGCGCCGCGTGGTTGCCGAAGTCTAAGAGAACGGGTACGAATCCGGCTTGGCGAGCGGCGCTCGCCACCGCTTCCGAACCGCACCGTTCCGTTCCCTCTCGACTCGCTCGTGATCGCTCCGTTTCTCCGCCGCACCGGCGCGGTGCGTGGCCCGAGCGCTGTGCGCGCGGCGCTGCTCGCCGCCGTCGCGGTCGCCTCGACGGTGTGGACGTCCGGCTGCGGGGGCTCGAGCGGCGGCGGTGACCCGTTGCAGGGCCGCAGTCGCACCTCGGCGCTCGGCGCGGCCTACTACTCGTGGTTCCCCGAGAACTGGGGCTTCGGCACCTATGGCCAGAAGCTCGAGCCGCCGATCGCGCCGCTCCTCGGCGAGTACGGCTCGGGCTCCGTCACGCTCGCCGCGCACTCGGTGTTCGCGCGCCAGGGCGGGCTCGACTTCTTCCTGTTCGACGTGTGGCCCGTGCCGCGTCCGGGCACCGGTGGCGACGAGACGCTGGTCCGCGCCCGCGAGCGCGTCCTCGACTACTACCGCGCGGGCTTTGGCCTGGGCCGGCAGCGCACCGCGCTGCTCTACGAGGTGCAGGGGCTGGTCGACGTCTCCGGCACCGGCATCCTGCGCCTCGATGCCGAGGGCGAGCGGATCCTGATCGACGATCTCACGGCGCTCGGGCGCGAGGTGTTCGGGCACCCCTCGTACCTGAAGGTGGACGACCGGCCGGTGGTGTTCCTCTACCTCACGCGCAGCTTCACCGGCGGCTTCGGCGACACCGTGCGGCGGCTGCGCGACGCGATGCGGGCGCAGGGGATGGACCCCTACCTGGTGGGCGAAGAGGTCTACTGGTACGTGACCGGCGAGGACGGCCGCATCCTGAACGAACGGGAGCCCAACCTGACGCGCCTGGCGGCCTTCGACGCGGTGTGGACCTACAACCCGCTCTACAGCGACGGCCGCTTCTGCGGCGACGCCGGGATCGATCGCTTCCTCTCCGACACCCACGACCTCTACGTGAGCTATCGCGACGCCGCGCGGCGGGTGGGCGTCGAGTTCGTGCCGACCCTCCTGCCCGGCTACAACGACCGTGGCGTGCGCCCCGGGCTCGCCTACTGCACGGTGCCGCGCGAGCGCGCCTCGGGCGAGCTCTTCCTCGCGCAGTCGTGGGACCGCTGGGTGCGCCCGTTCATCGGCGAGTCACCCCTGGTCCTGAGCACGACCTTCAACGAGTGGAACGAAGGCAGCCAGCTCGAACCCGCGGTCGGCGGGCCCACCTCCGATCCGTTCCTCACCGAAGGCGCCGTCGTCCAGGGCAACGGCACCAAGTACCTCGACGCCCTCGCGGGACTCAGCAGCGAGCTGCCGCGCTGATTTGGACCGGGCGCGGCGGCCGCGAAGGATCGCGGCCCTCCAAGCCGATCGATTCCCGATCCAGTGCTGGAGGGCGGTGGTCCCTCACCGCCGCCGCGCCCGACCTCGATCCTGGCGTCCTTCGCAAAATTCACAATCTGCCAGTGAAAATGATCACAAGTCGCCAGCGAGAATTACTACTTTTCGCCATGGAAAACTGCAACAAACAGCTATCAGGATCAACGGAGACCGCGGTGAAATAGGGCGAAAATACGCCCCCAAGGCCGCTTTTCGCCCTCACAGGGCGCGCGCGGGCTCGACGATCTCCTCGACCAGGCCGTCGAGGGTCGGCGCCACCAGCTCCGGGCTCGGCGCGAAGAACAGGATCGTGACCTGGTCGACGCCCGCGTCGCGGTAGCGCTTCACCTTGTCGAGGTCACAGCCGGTGAAGTACGGGCAGATCGTGACCTCGATCTCGGCGCGCTTGCGGCCGCGCTCGGCGAGCATGCGCTCGAGCACCGCGAGCCGCTCGCCCACTGCCTCGGGCTGGAGCGAGAAGCCGTGCCAGCCCTGGCCCAGGTCGGCGACACGCTTGAGGGCGGCGTCGCTCTCGCCGCCGAAGTGAATCGGCGGGTGTGGCTGCTGGAGCGGCTTGGGGTCCTGGTAGCTCTTGGGTAGGCGGTAGAACTCGCTCGTGTGCTCGGCGACCGGCTCGCTCCACAGCTTCTTCATCATCGCCAGGTAGTCGCGGCAGCGCGCGCCGCGCCGCTCGAACGGAACGCCGAGGGCCGCGAACTCCTCTTCGAGCCAGCCCACGCCCACGCCGAAGTCGAAGCGTCCACCCGAGAGCCAGTCGACCGCCGCCACCTCCTTGGCCGTGTAGATCGGGTTGCGCTGCGGGACCAGGGCGACGCCGGTGCCGAGGCGGATGCGGGTGGTCACGGCCGCCATGAACGAGAGCGTCGTGAACTGCTCGAGCATGCCGTTCTCGGAGGAGCCCGGCAGCCGGCCTTCCTCGGAGTAGGGGTAGCGCGAGCGGTACTCGTCGAAGAGCAGCACGTGCTCGCCGAGCCAGATCGAGTGGAAGCCGCGCTCGTCGGCGCCGCGCGCCAGCTCGAGGACCACGTCGCGGGTGGCGAAGGGGCTCGCGAGCCCGGCGAAAGTCCGATCTTCATGTCCTCACCTCGCTCGCGCGCGCTCCGCGCGGGCAGACGGTTTCGAGAGCCGCGAGACGCTAGTCCCTCTGCGCGTGGCTCACAAGAGCGGCGGCGGTCGGCGCGGTTTGACCGCGCTCGGGCCACGCACCTATCGTCGAGGAAACGGAACGGTCGTACTCGAGCGGAAGGTGTGCCGTGCGCGCCGGGCTGGCGCGGGCGCGGGAGGAGAGAATCGTGTCGCGTCCGTGGCTGACTTCGATGAGGGTCATGGCGGCGCTCGCGCTCGCGGGCTGCCCGAGCACCGATCGCCCCGAGCCGCCGGCCATCGCGCGGGACGTGGCACTCGTCGACGATGCCGCCGAGTACACGCACCCCCAGGTCCCGGGCCATCGCACCACCATGGACGGCCGCGTCGCGGTGCGCGTCCAGGGCGGCCCGCGGACGATCTCGTTCTGGCTGTTCGTTCCCGAGAAGCTCGGTCAGCCGATCCTGAGCGGGCCGCCGGGGCCCGAGATCCTCGCGGAGGCGTCACCGCTCGAGGTGCCGCTGCCAGCAGGGATGCTGCCCGGCGTCACCACGGTGGGCCACCACGCGATCTGCGATCCGACCGGCGAGTTCCCGGGCCCGGGCGAGCGGCCCAACCCGTACGCCTGCGGGGACGCCCAGGCGCACGACTGCTACGACTTCACGATCGTCAGCACCACCTCGCAGTCCTTCCTCGGCATCCAGTTCTGGGGCACGCCCGTCCACGTCGAGGTCGCCGCGCCCAAGACCCGCGACGCGCGGCTGGCGCGCGTCGAGCTCGGCGAGCCGGTGGCGGGCGCGGTCGTGCCGCTCTCCACCGAGTGGACCGAGCCCGCGATCACCCAGGACGGCCGCCTGCTCACCGGTCGCTTCGGCGGCGCGCCGCGGGCGTGGACCAACCCGGTGACCGGCGAGACCCTGGTGCGCTTCTACGACCTCGGCTACTCGGTACTGTCACCCGACGCGGCGCCCTGCGACGTGCGCGGCTGGACCCAGTTCAACCCCATGTCGCATGCGCCCTTCGATCCGGCGATGGTCGGCACGTACGGGCTCGCGGCCTACCCGTTCCGCGACTCGGAGGGCGCGCCGATCCCGGACGGCGAGGACATGGGCGGCAGCTACCCGTGGGTCGATCGCGAAGGCACCAACGTGTTCATGACCGGCGTCCCGGGGCGGCTCTCCGAGACCTCGCAGACCCTGTTCCCGCACGAGTGCTGGTGGCCGGGCTGCGAACGCTACCCGGAGCCGGTGGACTGGGACCGCGGCTTCCTGGTCGCGGGGCTCTGGACCCACGGCAAGCTCGTCCACCTCGATGGGCTCATCAACAACAGCGACTGGGCGGTGGGCGTGGCGGCGGCGACCCACCAGCGGGTGAAGCTCTACCGCGACGCGGGCGGCGCGGACGTGGCGGTGCGCTTCGGCGCCGGGCGCGCGTCAGGAGCCGAGGGCGGCGCCGACTCGCCGTCGCCGCGCGGCTACTCGGGGAACGCGAACATCCTGGACTCGCTCCAGAACCTCCCCAACCACCACTTCGACGCGACTCCCATCACGCCCCGCGACGTGGTGTGGATCATGGGCACCGGGGTGGGCACCGACGAGATCGCGTTCGACGACTACGTCGATCCCAACGCGTTCATCGTCTCCAACATGCAAGGGTCGGTGACGCAGCACCGCAACGAGCGCGGCGAGACGCTCGGCGTCCCGCACTACTGGAACGGGCAGGTGCGCACGCTGCTGGTGCCGATCCGGTTGCCGCCGGACGTGCTGATCCTCGTCCCCGACCTCGCCGAGGAAGTCCACGTGCAGAACGCCGCGACCTCGCTCGGCTGGCAGGTGCCGCCCTTCGGACGCGTCGCCGCGGGCAGCGGGCGCATCGAGCCGGTGGCGCTCGGTGGCATCGAGGGGAACGGCTCCTGGCTTGACGGCACCGACGGGATCGTCTACCCGGTGCCGGCGCACAGCCGCTCGATCCTCGACGTGCCGTGGTACGTGGGCCTCTTCGTCGACGCGCGCGCCAACGGGGGCGACGCGCGGGTGCTCGTCACCTTCCCGGACGGCAGCGCGCTGCGCCTCGCGGGCACCGAGCGCCTCGAGTACGTCGCGGGCGGCGCGGTGGTGCACACCGTGCAGGTGCCGGCGCGCGAGGTCGGCGAGCGCTGGCTGCACCTCGGACTCGGGCTCGCGGCGGGAAACCGGGTAGTCACGCTGCTCGTCGACGGATTCGCGTTCGACCGCTTCGAGTCGTCGAGCCCGCTCTTCACGGTGGGCGAGGGTGAGCTGGTGGTGGGCGCCGCCGGCCCGGGAGTGGCCGGCTTCCGCGGCTGGGTCGACGACTTCAAGGTCCTCGCCCACGACGTGAACCCGGAGGTCGCGTGCAACCACGCCGAGGGGACGCTGCTCGGGCTGCGGGGGAACGCCAGGTGGGAGTCGATCGCGGCGCGTTACCCCGGGTGGGCGCACGGCGAGACCGCGGCGCTGGTGGGTGAGGGGAGCGACGCGCGCTTCGCGTGCTTCCACGACTACGCCCGCGACTTCGGGGCGCACGTCGCGAACCTCCCCGAGGGCACGGTCTCCGAGCGGCGCCGCATCAACTTCCCCGAGGGGCCGCTGCGTGCCGGCGCGCCGCGTCCGGACTCGTCGCGCAACCCGTTCTGCCTGACCTGCCACACCCCGCACGGCCAGGGCGGGCTCTCCGAGGCGGCGCTCGCGTACGACGCGGCGACGCTCGCCGAGGACGATCCGCGGCGCCAGCCGATGCAGCCGCCGCGGCGGGTGTTCGGGAACGTGCCGGCCGGCTGGATCGCGCCGGGACCCGGCGCCGGCGGACCCGCGCAGGCCACGGTCGCGCCTCCCGACGGGCTCCTGGTGGATCGCTGGGTGCTGCCGGGCGCCGCCGACCCGCGCGCCCCCGCCGCGGACGGACGCTTCGTCCACCGGCACTGAGATCGAGCCCGGAGCCCCACGGGTTCCGGGCCGCTGGCCCCTGCCGGGGTGCGCGTGCCAGCGCCGCCCCCGCGCGGGTATCGTGGTGCGCGGCGCGGGGGAGGATGCGCGCCGCGAGCTCACCGCCGGCCGGTGCCGGGATCGAGGGGAAGCACGTTGGCGGGGAACGCGGTCGGTTTGGCGCTCGCTTCGGCGGCGATGATCGGAGTGGGCTTCACCCTCCAGAAACACGGAGTGGCGTCCGACTTTCCCGACATCGGCTTCGCGACGCTGCTGCATCGGTGGCGAGCGGTGGTGCGCGCCTTGCTCGGCAACTGGGTGTGGCTTCTCGGCATGGGCCTCGGCGTGGTCGGCGGCCTGGTCCAGGTCCAGGCCATGGCCAATGGAGACCTGAGCCTGGTCCAGCCGCTCTTCAACACCAGCAACCTGTGGGCCATGGCGATCGGTGTCGGGCTCTTCGGCGAGCGCCTCGGGCGCCGCGAGTGGCTCGGCGTGGCGATCGGGATCGCGGGTGCGGTGGTGGTGTCGATGTCGCCGCTCGAGAGCACCTCGGTGCGGCCGGCGTTCGGGCCGCTCGCCGGGCTGACCGCGCTCGCGGTGGCGTTGATCGTGGGCACACAGCTCGGGCGCGGTGAGCGGCGCGGCGCGGTGAGCGCCGAGTTCATGCTCGCGCTCGCGGCCGGGCTCGCGTTCGGGCTCCAGAACCTCTACATGAAGGTCATGACGTGGCACGCCGGCGAGGCGCTCGGACATCTCGACCTGAGCTCGTTCGCGTCGTGGCTCCACGTGGTCACGAGCGCGCCGCTCTACGCGGTGCTCTTGTGGGTGGTGCTCGGCACGGTGTTCGTGCAGGCGGCCTTCGCCCACGGGCGGGTGGCGCTGATCACGCCGATCTGCACCGGGGTCACCACGGTGGTGCCGATGATCGCGGCGGCGTGGGTGTTCGGCGAGCGCTTCGACGCCCACCGTGGCATCGGCGTCGCGCTCTCGCTCGCGGGGCCGGTGGTGCTGGCGTTCGCGGCGCGCGGCGAGCCGGCGCCGATCGAGGCCATCGACACGCTGACCTCCGGCTGAGCCCGCGCCGCGCGGCGCTCGAGCCCTTGACGGCGTGTGACACGTATGACATTGATGTATCACAAAGTGATACTTCGGGCGGAGGGCAGGGAATGGCCGAGATCGACGATCGAGACGACAAGGACGAACGCGAGCGCAAGGAGAAGGTGCTGCACGCGCGGATCTCCGAGAGCCTCGACCAGGAGCTGCGCACCAAGGCGGCGAGCCTCGGGCTCTCGGTGTCGAACCTGGTGCGCAACATCCTCCTCAACACCTTCGGCCTCGTGGAGGACGTGCTCTCGGACAGCGCGAGCATCGCGCGCTCGGCGCGGGGCGAGCCCCCCGACACGGCGGCGCGCCGCGCGGCGCCCGCGGCTGGCTCGCGCGAGGGTGGAGGGATTCGCACGCGTGAGCGCGCCGAGCCCGTGGCCGCGGGCGCTCCGCCCGCGCCGATCGTCGGCTGGCAGGAGTCGCTGCTCGCGGTGAACGCGGTGTGCGATCGCTGCAACAAGATCCTGGCCAAGGGAAGCAAGGGCGCGATCGCGGTCCGGGAGCTGCCCGGTCCGCGCACGGTGCTGTGCTCGAAGTGCCTGAAGGAGACCCTCGACGATGACCACGCACACGACGACGAATGACCGCGGCTCGGCCGCGCCGACCGCGATCCCGCTGTGGCTCGACCAGACGCTGCGCGGTCTGGCCGTGGGCGCGCGCGCCGTGGCGGCCTCGAGCGCGCTCGCGGTGAACGTGCTGCAGAACGTCGATCGCCTGGTCGGCGACGTCCTCGGCGATGCCTCCGCGGTGGCCGCCGACGCGCAGGCGCTCTATCTGCTGCTCGCGCGCCGCTCCGACGACATCAAGCTGTGGTGGAACGCGAGCCCGCGCTTCGCGCGAATCGTGAGCGACGTGCTGCGGATCGCCGCCGCCTACCGCGTTCACGCGCTGCGCGCCGAGTTCCTGTCGCCCGCCGCCCGTGCGGCCGCGACCGAGCGCCTCCACCGCGAGCAGGCGCGGCGCTTCCACGCGCTCTGCACCGAGCTGCGCGGCGGCCTCCTCAAGCTCGGTCAGTTCGCGTCGACGCGCGTCGATCTGTTGCCGGCTCCGTGGGTCGAGCGGCTCTCGGAGCTGCAGGACCGCGTTCCGGCGGTCCCGTACGAGGTGATCGCCGCGACCATCGAGCGCGAGCTCGGCGGGTCGCCGGACGCGCTCTTCCGCGCCTTCGAGCGCGAGCCGATCGCCGCCGCGTCGCTCGCCCAGGTCCACGGCGCCGAGCTCGCCGACGGCACCCGCGTGGTGGTCAAGGTGCAGGTACCGAACGTCGAGCGCGACGTGGACGTGGACCTCACCGCGTTCAAGCTGCTCGCGCCGCTGCTCTCCGAGCTCTTCCCGCAGCTCGACCTGGTGTCGATCTCGCTCGAGGTGGATCGCGCGATCCGCGAGGAGCTCGACTTCGCGGGAGAAGCGCAGCGCGCCAGCGCGTTCGCGGCGCGCTTCGAGGGCCACCCCTCGGTGCGAGTGCCGCTGGTCCATTTCGAGCTCACCGCGCGCCGCGTGCTGACCCTCGAGCGCTTCGACGGCGAGCGGCTGGTGCCGTTCCTGGAGGAGTGCGAGCGGCGCGGCGCGGAGGGTGAGCGGGATCGCGATCGGCTCTTCGCCGCCTTGATCGGCAGCTTCTGCACGCAAGTGCTCGAGCACGGCGCGTTCCACGCCGACCCGCACCCCGGGAACTTCCTGGTGCTCGAGGAGGCGCGGCTCGCGATCTTCGACTTCGGCTCGGTGGTGACCTATCCGCCCGAGCTACGCCGTGCTTACGCGGAGCTCGCGACCGCGGTGCTCGGCGGCAGCGGGGCGCAGGTGGCCGAGCTCCTCGAACGCCTGGGCTTTCGCGCGCGCGGCGAGGACCCACAGGCGCTCGCGAAGATGGCGGACGTGTTCCTCGACGTGTTCCGCGCCCAGGGCGGGCTCGACCTCGCGAACCTCGACCCCGAGGCGGAGATGAAGCGCCTCATGTCACTCGTCCAGGACAACCCGGTGGCGCACGTGCCGCAACACTTCGTGATGCTCGGGCGAGTGTTCGCGTCGCTCGGCGGGCTGGTGTTCCGGTTCCGGCCGAGGGTGAACTTCTTCGGCCTCATCGCGCCCGCGCTCGCCGCCGCGTATCGGTGACTCGATGGTCGCGGGCGGGCTGACGCCCGGTCCCGACTCGCGCGGCGCGTGCCAGCGGCAGGGCACGAGCGACGGGAGTCCGTGGAGCCCGCCGCTTCGTCGGCGGGAAGCCGCTCGATCGCTGGCGCCCGACGAAGCGGGCGCCTCCACCCGCGGGCGGCGATCGGACTCGGCACGCAGCGCGACGCCACGAGCGTGAGCCGAGTGCCTCGGGGGTGGTCTACTGGGATCGAACGGTGTCGCGGTGCAGCGCCCTCGCGTATCGCCGGGCACGCGACGCGTGCCCCTCCGTCCGGAGCCCGCACTCACTCGGATCGGGACGCGGGCTCGAGCGGCATCCCGGATCGCGGAACGACCGGGTTCGCCAAGCTGCGCGTCGCAGCGCGACGCCACGAGCGTAAGCGAGTGCCTCGGGGGTGCGCCCCGCCGGGATTGCCGGAGCGGCCCACGAAGGGAGTGATTCGGCCCGCGCCAGCGGCGCGCGGCGCGTTGCCGCGCCGGGTTTGGGGTGGGGCCCCGTCCGGATTCACTCCGGACGGGGCGGGGTCTTGCAAAGACCCCGCAGAAACACGGGCGGGGGGCTCGAAAAGCCCCCCGGGAGACCTTGAAGAGCCCCCCGCGATAACTCAGCGGAACGCGGGCAACGCGGCCTTGGCGTCGAGCGGTGGGATCGAGACCAGCAGCAGGTTCTCACGGGCGTGGTCGGGCTTGCTCATGCCGACCAGCGCGGTCGTGAGCCCCGCCGAAGACCGCACGAGCTGCAGGGCGCGCTGCGCGTCGCTGGTGAGGCCGGTGCAGTAGCGCTTCACGTTGCGATCGAGCCCGGCGGCGAGCCGACCCTGGTGGATCGAGGCGCTCGCGAACACCGCGATGCCGAGGCGCTCGGCGGCCTCGAGCAGCGTGAGCCGCTCGCCGTCGACGTCCTGGGTCTTGGACCGCACCAGCTCCGGCATCTTCACGTTGAGCGGCGCCTGCACCGCGCGGAAGTGGTGCTTGCTGCCACCGACGGTCTTGGCGATCGCGACCAATTCGGCCAGCGAGAGGTGCTCGCGGGCGGTCGGCGGCTGGCGGAAGCCGTTCCAGGTGGCCGCGCCGTAGCTGCCGATCTCGCCGCGCGCCACCGCCGCCTCCATCTCCTCGAAGGCGAGGTGCATCTTGCGGGCGAAGTCCTTGGGGCCGACGATCGGGCGCTGACCTTCGGGGTTGTGGACGTAGTAGAGGTCGATCTTGTCGAGCCCGAGGTTCTGGCGGCTGCAGCCGATCTGGTCACGCAGGTAGGCCGGCGCGATGCAGTGGGTGCCGACGAAGTCCTCACGGCGCGCGATGCCGCGCCGCACGTAGCTCTCCTCGATCCACGCCTCGCCGTCGCCAGGGCGCCGGCCGTCGAACGGAACGTAGCCACCCTTGGTGGAGACGTAGACCTCGTCGCGGGCGACGAGCTTCTTCTTGATGAGGTCGGCGAGAGCCTCGCCGACGGCGCGCTCGCTGCGCTGGAACCGGTAGTTGATCGCGGTGTCGACGACGTTGCAGCCGCACGCCAGCGCGAGCCGCAGGCACTCCGCGTAGCCGCGGTCGGTGGTGGCGTCGGGGCTGCCGAGGTAGGTGCCGAGGCCGATCGACGAGAGCGTCAATCCGTCGCCGGGCGTGACGCGGAAGTGAGATGCGACGGGCGGCTTGGCATCGGGCTCGGCGCTCGCGGCCTGGCGTCGCGTCGCGAAGCGCGCGGTGCCCTTGGCGGTTGCCTTGCCGCTCACCATGAGGAAGAGGTCATGTCGGGGTAGGTCCGCGCTTGCAGTGGGGCCCCGCCGCCCGTCCCGCGCCGCGCGGGACTCGCAGCGGCGCAGCGCCGGGGGCGCGCGGTCGAGGGCCCCAGTATATGGGACCTTGCAGCGCGCCGGAACGACATTGCGTCGAATGGTGCGAATTCGCCGGGATCGCGGGGTTTTCGGGCTCAGCAGCGGTCGCGGCGGTAGCGCCAGTCGCGGTAGCAGGCCCCGTCGACGGACACCGCCGAGTACGAGAGGTAGGACGCGAGCTCCTGGATCGCGAGCGTCGTGGGCTCGCCCTGAGGGGTCCCCCGCGGGTCGCGGTGCACGATCGAGAGCTCGCGGGCGAGCAGCCGGTCGGTGGCGGCGAGGTCGCCACGCAGGTAGCGATCGAAGAAGGCGAGGGTGTAGTACGCGGCCACCTCGGCGCCGTGACGCGTCGCCGGGAGGATGGGCCCGAGGGTGTATTCGAGGTGGGTGCCGGACGCGATCGCGAACGACATCGCGTCGAAACCGGCGGAGCGCCACAGCTCGAAGCCGGCGAGCGCCGCGCCGGGGTCGGGCAGCTCGGAGAGTCGCCGGGGCAGGAAGAAGTCGTTGGTGAGGTTGAGCGCGGGGGCCGTCGGGCGCGTCACGTAGGCGGGGTCGCACGTGCCCTCGTAGGCACTCCCGAAGTCGTCGCAGGTGGAGAGGGCGTCCCACGCCACGGTGGCGCGGATCGGCTGGCGCAGCAGTTCGGGGTGTCCCTGCACGAACGACACGGCGGCCGCGCCGAGGGAGTGACCGGCGGCGCCGACGCGCGCGGGATCGACGAACGCGTGCCAGGGGTCGAAGGGCTCGGTGCCGGTGCCGTCCTGGAAGAAGGCGTGCGGCGCCTCGGGCGTGGAGAGGAGCCAGTTGTGGGCGTCGATGTGGCCGCCGCCGAAGTTGGCCGACTGCTGGAACGGGAAGCCGGGGCAGTCGCTCAGCTCCCTCAGGAAGGGAGGCGTGTCGGCTGGTTGATCCGCGCCGCCACACCACACCGTGCCATCGGGGCGGTGGCCGTAGGTCTCCGACTCGCCCTGGCCCTGGACGTCGTAGGTGAGGACCACGTAGCCGTTCTCGGCGAGGGTCTGCGCCGCCCACCAGTACATCCGCGCGCTCGCCTGGATCGAGCCATCGGTGATCACGACCGCGGGATGGAGCGCGGGGCGCTCGAAGAGATCGGGTGGGCCCCACAGGTCGCCGGTGAGCTTGGCGCCCCAGCGGTTGAGGAAATACACGCGCTGGTGGACGCCTCCCTTCCAGGACACCTCGTTCCGCCACGGCTCGCCGAGGTTCACGAGCACCAGCCACTGCTCGAGGGTGATGCGCGGGCGGTTCACGAACTGGGTCGCGTTCTCCTCGGCCCAGAACGCCTTCAGCCGGTCGATCTCGCGGAACACGTCCGGGAAGTACTGGGCGGTGTCCTTCTGCTCGGTGATGCGCGCGCCGGCCTCGTGGTAGCTCTCCTCGGCGCGCGCCAGCCACGAGAGATCGCCCACCGGCGGCTCGCTTCGGGCGCTGGCGCCCGAGCCGCCGCTACAGCCCGCGGTGGTCGGCGCGGCGAGGGCCAGGGCGAGGGAAGCGAGCGCCGCGGCGCGCGGCGCTTGCCGGGTGCGGCGCGGTTGGCAAAGCTCGCCCGGCCCGGATCGGCTGGATCGCGGGCGACGGGAGGGTTCGATGGGCTCGACGATCGCCGTGACGCTCGCCATGTGTTCCTCGTGTACGGGGGACGGGACGCTCCACCTGATCCAGCTCCTGGTGGCGGCCTTCCTCGGCATCCTGTTCCTTCAGTCGGGCCTCGACAAGGTCGTCGACTCGCAAGGGAACCTCGAGTACCTGGAGAGCCACTTCGAGAAATCGCCGCTCAAGCCGCTGGTGCCGCGGATGTTCGCGCTCATCACCGTCGTCGAGGTGCTGGCGGGCGCGGCCTCGGCGCTGGGCGCGCTGTGGGCGGTGTTCGGCGGCACGCGGCTGGCGTGGGTGGGCGCCTTGCTCGCCAACGTCGCGATCGTGAGCCTGTTCTTCGGCCAGCGCGTGGCGAAGGATTACGCCGGCGCCGCGGCGCTGGTGCCGTACTTCATCCTCACCCTCGGCGCGCTCTGGGTGCTGCACCTCTGAAGGTGGGGGCCGTCGACGAAGCGACGGCCCTCCAGCCAGGTCGTGGGCTTCACCGCTTGCGCGCGGCGAAGAGCAGCATCGCGCCCTGCTGAGTCAGGTCGAGCGCCTCGAGGCCGGCGGCGCCGAGCCAGCGCGTGAGCGCGTCGCGCTCGAAGAAGCGCAGGCTCGCGGCCCTCGAGAACGCCTGCTCGAGGGGACGCAGCGCGCCGCTCGGCGCCCTCGCCACGGTGAGGCAGACGAATCGGCCGCCAGGGGCGAGAGCGCGGCCGATCTCGGCGATCGCGAGCGGGGGATCGGGGAAGAGGTGCAGCGCGCCGAACGAGCACACCGCGCCGAGCGCGCCGCTCGTGATCGGCAGCGCGAGGGCGCTGCCGCGCGCGAAGGTGAGGTCGAAGCGACCCACCGCCGCGGCGCGGCGGTGCGCCTCGAGCAGCATCGCGCGGCTCAGGTCGAGGCCGAGCACCGCGCGATCCCCGGCGCGCTCACCGAGCCAGCGGGTGTAGCGGCCGGTGCCGCACGCGAGATCCAGCATCGCGCCGGTGGTCGCCCCGAGCCAGCGCTCGAGGTAGCGCTCTTCCTCGTCGTAGCGAAGCGGCGAGACCAGCCGCGTGAGCGTGGGGCGGAACCACCGCTCGTAGATGCTCACGATCGCCGGCGCCTCCATGAAGCGCTGCGCGAGGCCCGGCTGCGAGGCGAGGTCCGGCGCGAAGTCCCAGATCCCACCACGCGCGCCGTACGAGCGGCCACACGAGACGCAGCGCAGCGCCGCCGCCTCGGCTTCGAGCGGGTCGTGGCAGGTGGGGCAGGCGAGGGCCTCGTGGGCGGAGCGGACGGCGGTGGTCATGGCGCGCTCGCGAGCTCCTCGGGCTGGACCGTCAGTCGGGGAGCAGGGGGATGGGGGGCGGCGTCTCGCCGTCCCGGGCGAGCGTCGCGAGGAAGATCCGTAGCATCGAGCGCTTGGCGCGGCTCTGGTCGGCGGCGCTCGTGCGTCCCTCCACGATCAGGTGCAGGGCGATGTGCTCCATCGCCGCGACCAGCCCACGCACCAGCAGCGGGTCGATGCGACCGCGCTGGGCGCGGATCGCTTCCTCGTCGAGCAGCCCGATCAGCGCGTCGATGACGCGCTGGCGGCGCATCGCGAGCTGGGTGCCGGGGCGCATCGCCTCGACGAAGAACACCCGGTAGATCGGGCCGGCGGCGATGGGGAGCTGAAGGTACGCCTCGACGCACCGCTCGGCCTTCTCGAAGGGGTCGGTGGCGGACGACGCGGCGGCACGGATCGACTCCAGGAAGAGCTCGGAGGCGACCTCGAACAGCCGCTCGAAGACGTCGTCCTTGTTGCGGAAGAGCCGGTAGAAGGTACGTCGCGACACGTGCGCTTCGGCGAGGATGTCCTCGACCGAGGTGTCGGCGTAGCCCTTGTGCCCGAACGCGACCGCCGCGCCCTGCAGGATCTCGGCGTCGGCGGCGAAGCCGGCCGCTGGCCGTCCGCGGCCTCGCGGGCGGCGACGAGCCGAGCGGCCGAGCCCGGCGAGGGCGAGGCCGACCACCGTGGAGCGCCGCGCGGAACGGGGGCGGGGATTCGAGGTCGTCCGAGGCATGGTCGAAAAAAACATACAGACGCGGCTACTTGCGTGCAACGCACCGCGTCGCGTTGGGCCAGATCCCGCGATTGACCGAATCGGATCGAGTTTTTAGTATACAGACGTGTTGATTTCTGGCCCGGACCTCGGGCCGGTGCGGAGCCGCCCGTGAACCTCGACCTCGACCACATGCTGGCCCAGACGGAAAAGGGCCAGTGGTCGGTCGACGAGCTCGACTGGAGCGCGCCGCTCGCGGGCGCCGGCTCGCTCTCGACCGGCGAGCGGCGCGAGGCCGGGCTCGCGCTGCTCTTCACCGCCGGTCTCGAGCGCCAGGCCGCGCGGATCTTCCGCCTCGCGGCGCACTTCGCCGACGACGAGCGGGCGCGTGCGATCTACGGGCACTTCGACGTCGACGAGCTGCGCCACGCCGAAGCCGAGATCCGCCTCGCGCGCCGCTACGGCGTGACGTGGAACGACCTTCCGCTCCCGACGCGGGCGATGTTCAAGGCGATGAGCGCCGATCTCGAGCGCAACGACCGCGGAGTCCACGAGTTCTCCGCGGCCACGATCGTGCTGTTCGAGCTGGCGCTCGACGGCATCCTGATCCCCACGCTCAAGGAGAGCGTGCGCGATCCCCTCCAGGACGAGGTCTTCAAGCGCATCGATCAGGACGAGGCGCGCCATCTGGCGATGGATTACTGGCTCCTCGATCGCAAGGGGCAGATCTTCCAGGCGGCCGGGCGCGACGGCGGGCTCGACCACCTCCTCGGTCGCCGCTCGCTGCCGCGGCGGATACTCGGCCGCGCGCAGCTGGCCGCCGGCTTCAGCGTGACGCTCATGGCGTTCGCCGCCATGAAGCCGGTGATGGGCTCGCTGCATCGCAAGGTCACCGAGCCGGCCGTGGTGCGCCGCTACCTGGCGCGCGTGAACGCGATCCCGCGCCGCGCCCAGGCGGCGCTCGCCCACCCCATGTTCCGCTCCGGTCTCGCCGGGCAGCGCTACATCCTCGGCGCGCTGCTCGCGGCGGCCGGCCGCTCGCCGCGGCTGGCGGCGTACGCCTGAGCGCCCGACCGCCGCGCGTCGCTCTGCACCGAGGAGGCTCACGATGGCACGCACGGTCGCGGTCACGGGGGCAGCGGGGAATCTCGGCCGGTTGATCGTCGAGCGGCTCCTCGCCAGCGAGTCGGTCGAGCGGGTGATCGCCCTCGACCGCAGGCCGCCACCGCGTGAAGACGTGCGGCTCTCGCTCGTGAGCCTCGACGTCCGCGACCCGGCCCTGGTGCGTCACTTCGAGGGAGTCGACGCGGTGCTGCACCTCGCGTTCATCGTCGAGCGCGGCAGTCGCGACGCCGTCCTCGCCGAGGCGGTGAACGTGGGCGGCACCCGCAACGTCGCGCACGCGGTGGTGGCGGCCGGCGTGCGCCAGCTGGTGTTCGCGTCGAGTGTCGCGTCGTACGGCTTTCGCCCCGAGAACGAGGGCGTGGCGCTCACCGAGGATGCGCCCCTTCACGGCGGGGAGGGCTTCTACTACCCGCGCCACAAGGCGATGACCGATCGCATGCTCGGCGACCTCGCCGACGAGCATCCGACGATCGCGGTGGCGCGGCTCCGGCCGAGCCTCTTCCTCGGGCCGAGGACCGACCCCGCGCGCACCGCGAGCCTGCGCGCGCCGGTGCTCGCGATCCCGCCCGGCCCGCCGGTGCCGCTCCAGATCACCCACGAGGAGGACGTCGCCGACGCGTTCGTGCTCGCGCTCGAGCAAGACGCGCGCGGGGCCTTCAACGTCGCCGCCAACGAGCCGCTCCCGCTCGCCGCGATCGGCCGCGCGGTCGGGAAGCCCACGGTCCGGATCCCGAGCGCCGCCATCCGGGCCTACGAGCTCGCGTACGCGCGCGGGCTCGGCGACATCGACCCGGCGTGGCTCACCGCGCCCTCGGCCGACCACCTGATCGTCTCGAGCGAGAAGATCCGCCGCGAGCTCGGCTGGGCGCCACGCTTCGACTCGGCCGGCGCGGTGGTGCGCGCGATCGCACGCCGGCCCGCGGCGGCGTCGAGCCGCGCGACGCGGCTGCTGTTCGGCTCGGCGGTCGCCACCACGCGCCTGCTCGGCAAGATCCCGGTCTCGGCGCGCGAGCGCGCCGAGCTGCGCGGGATCCGCGGCGTCCTCAACGTGGCGCTGACCGGAGATCACCCGAGCGAGTGGCGGGTGATCCTCGACGACGGCGACGTGCGCTTCGCCTCGGGCCTCGACCCTGCCGCGCACGGCACCGTCACGCTCAAGGAGAGCACGCTCTACGACATGCTCTCGGGCAAGGTGCCGTTCATGCGCGCCCAGATGACGGGGCGGGTCCGCTACCGCGGCGACGGCAACCTGGTGATCATCCTGGGGGCCATCGTCGAGCAGTTCCGGCAGGCACGCCGCGCCAAGGGGCTCGCTGGCATCGGCCACCGCAACTTCACGCGCTTCGTGCTCGCGCAGGCCGGCCGCTCGGATCCGCCGCCGTCCGCGAGCTGACGCCTCGCTCGCCATCCGTCCCCGGGGGTGCCGATGAAGTTCTCGCTCTTCTTCGAGATGCAGATCGCCAACCCGACGCGTCAGAGCGAGGCGCAGACCTTCCGCGACTGCGTCGAGCAGGCGGTGCTCGCCGATCAGCTGGGCTACCACTGTGTCTGGGAGGTCGAGCACCACGGCCTGTACGAGTACTCGCACTCGTCGGCGCCCGAGGTCTTCCTGGCCTTCGTCGCGGCCAAGACCCGGAACGTGCGGCTGGGGCACGGCATCACGCTCACGCCTCACCGCTACAACCACCCCATCCGCATCGCCGAGCGAGTCGCCACCCTCGACATCCTCTCCGGTGGGCGCGTGAGCTGGGGCTCGGGCAAGAGCTCGTCGCGGACCGAGCAGCTCGCGTTCGAGAACGACGTCGCCACGATCCACGACCAGTGGCTCGAGGCGCTCGAGATGATCCCGCGCATGTGGCAGCAGGACGTGTTCGAGTGGAAGGGGCGCCACTTCCAGATCCCGCCGACCCAGGTGATCCCCAAGCCGGTCCAGGAGCCCCACCCGCCGATCTTCGCCGCGTGCTCGAAGCCCGAGTCGGCGGTGGAGGTCGGGAAGCTCGGGATCGGCGCGCTCAACTTCGCCGTCGGCAACGACCTCTACCTCGGCAAGAAGGTGAGTGAGTACCGCAAGGCCGTGAAGGCCGCGGAGCCCAGGGGCTACGCGAAGAACGATCACTTCGCGTGCACGCCGGTGGCGCTCTGCCTCGACGACGACCGAAAGGCGTGCCGGTACGGGATGCGCGGCGCCAACTTCTTCGCCGAGTCGCTCGCGACCTACTATTTCAGCGGCAAGCGGCCGACCGGCGTGCTGCGCGGCGTGTCGCGCGAGTTCCTGCCCGACGACGAGCTCGCCGAGGCGATGGCGTTCCGCGGCTCGATCGACGCGCCGGCGATGAACGTGATCGGTGATCCGGCGCACTGCCGCGAGATCGTGTCGCGCTACGCCAAGGTGGGCGTCGACGAGCTCATCCTCGTGATGCAGGCGGGTACCGTGCCGAACGAGCTGGTGATGGAGTCGATCCGCACCTTCGCCGAGGGTCATGCCGCACTTCGCGGGGTGATCCGCGCCCCGGAGGGCGGCGGTCCCTCGCTGCCGCAGGCTCCCGATCGCGCGACCCGTCCGGTCGCGTTCGATGGCCTGGAGGGCGGCCGCTTCGTCGGTCGCCCCCGGGGGCGCGCTGGGGCCGACGACGAAGCGTCGGCCCTCCAGCCGCTCGCGCGCGCGACCCGTCGATCCGCGCGAGATCTGGAGGGCGGCGGTCCCTCGCCGCCGGTCGAATCTCAGTTCACTCCGCGCTCGCGGCCGGCCCAGAACGGCTCGCGCAGAGTGCGCTTGAGGAGCTTGCCGGCGTTGTCGCGCGGCAGCCGGTCGACGAACTGGATCGAGCGTGGGTGCTTGAAGTGGGCGAGCCGCGGCTCGAGCCAGGCGCGCACCTCGGCGTCGCTCAGCGCCACGTCGGGCTCGAGCCCGAGCACCGCGTGGACCGCTTCTCCCCATTCCTCGTCGGGGATCGCGAACACCGCGGCGTCGGCGATGGCGGGGTGCTCGACCAGCGCCTGCTCGATCTCGGCCGGGTAGATGTTCACGCCGCCCGAGATGATCATGTCGTTCTTGCGGTCGCAGATGAAGTAGAAGCCCTCGGCGTCGCGGTAAGCGATGTCGCCGACCGAGATCCACTCGACGCCGTCCGCATCGTGCACGTCGCTCGCGCGCTTGTGGTAGCCGTCGAAGACCTGCTGGTTGCGCGCGACGTGGACCTCGCCGGGCGTGCCCTCCGGCACCTCGTCGCCGTTGGCGTCGACGAGCCGGATCGCCACCCCCGGGAAGAGCTGGCCGCACGAGCCCGGCTTCCGGAGCTGATCGGCCGGCTTGAGCAGCGTGTTCACGCCCAGCTCGGTCGAGCCGTAGAACTCGTAGAGCACCGGCCCGAGGCGCTCGGCCACGCCGCGCTTCACGGTCATCGGGCACGGCGCGCCGGCGACGATGAGCGTGTGCAGCGAGGACAGGTCGCGGCCACGCCACGCGTCGTCGGGGAGCGCGAGCAGGCGCTTGATGAGCACCGGTGCCATGAAGGTGTCGCCGACCGCGTGGCGCTCGATGAGGTCGAGCGCCGCCGCCGGCTCGAACTTGCGCATCAGCACCAGCGTGTTGCCCAGCGCCATCGCCACGCCCGCGAACGCGCGCGGCGCCGAGTGGTAGAGCGGGCCCGCGGCGAGGTGGGCCTCGCCGGGCCTGAGCCCGAGCTCGGCGATGAGGCTCTGCAGGTATCCCAGCTGGGCGGGCGCCGACATGTTGGTGCGCATCGCGCCCTTGGGCTTCCCGGTGGTGCCCGAGGTGTAGATCATCGTCGCGGCCTGCTCGGCGGCGTCGTCGAGCGGCGCGTCATCCTCGCCCGCGAGCAGCGCGCCGAAGCTCAGCCGCCTCCCGCGCGGCGCTCCGAAGCGGATCCAGTGGCGTACGCTCCCGCACTCCGTCTCCAGCTCGTCGACCACGCCGTCGAACTCCTCACCCTGGACCAGACCCGCGGCATCGCTGTCGTCGACGATGTAGCGCGCCTCGGGCGCGGTGAGGCGATGGTTGAGCGGCACCACCGTGAGGCCGACGGCCTGGGCGCCGAGCGACGCGACGAAGCCGTCGATCGAGTTCGCGTGGTACGCGACGATCCGCTCGCCGGCGCCCAGCCCGAGGGCGCGCAGCGCGCGGGCACAGCGGTTCCTGAGCGCGGCGAGCTCGGCCCAGCTCACCACGCGTTCGCCTTCCACGAGGGCGGGAGCGGCGGGCTTCGAGCTGGCATAGAGCGAGACGATGTCCATGAGTGATCCTCTGCCGGGCGAGCGGCGGCGGTCGGCCCCGCGCGGCGGCGGCCGATTGTAGCGCCGAGCCACGGCCGCGCGCCCGGCGACCTGCTAGTTTGTCGAGCTCGATTCTCGATCCCCCGGCGAACCCCCTTGAACCGCTCACTGCTCATCCAGCTCGTCCGCCGCGACTTCGCCTCGCGCTACGCCGGCACCGCGATGGGGTTCTTCTGGAACGTCCTCAACCCGATCCTGCAGCTCGCCATCTACGCGATCGTGTTCGGCAAGTTCCTGGGGCTGCGCGCCGACCTCGGTGGCCGCGCCCAGGACTACACGGCCTTCCTGTGCAGCGGCGTGATCCCGTGGGTCGGCCTCCAGGACGGCATCCTGAAGTCGTGCACGGTGCTGGTCGAGAACCGCTCGTTGATCCGGCGCTCGTCGTTCCCGCTCGCCTTCCTGCCGCTCTCGGCGGCGATCTCGAGCTTCCTCTCGACCGCGATCGCGATGACGCTCCTGCTGGCGTTCCTGATCGGTGTCGCGCACGTCGAGTGGAGCGTGTGGTTCCTGATGGTGCCGGTGCTGCTCGTCGCGCAGACCGTGCTGGTGTTCGGGCTGGGTCTGGTGCTCTCCGCGATGACCGTGTTCGTCCGCGACGTGGCGCAGCTCATGGGCGTCGTGCTCATGGTGGTGTTCTGGATGACGCCGATCGTGTACAGCCCCGAGCACATCCCCGCGCGCCTCTCGCCCTATCTCGCGTGGAGCCCGACGGCGGCACTCACCTCCGGCTACCGCGACGTGCTGCTGCTGGCGCGTCCGCCGTCCCACCGCGACCTCGCGCTGATCGCGGGCTCGGGGAGCGCGGCGTTGGTGCTCGGCTTCGTGGTGTCGAAGCGCCTCGGCCGCGACATCGTGTCCGAGATCTGAGCGACAGCCTTCGCCCGGGACCGAGCGCGTCATGACCCTCGCGATGACCGTGGTGATGTTGAACCGCAACGGCGGGCCGCTGGTCGAGCGGGCGGTGCGCTCGATCCAGGCGCAACGCCATCCACGTTTCGAGCTGGTGGTGCTCGACAACGGCTCGAACGATGGCAGTTACGAGCGGCTCGTGCCGCTCGTGCGCGACGATCCGCGCTGCAAGCTGGTGCGCTCCGAGACCAACCTCGGCTGCGCGGGTGGACGGAACTTCGGCATCCGCGAGTCGAGCGGCGACGTCATTTGCCTGATCGACAACGACGCCGAGGCCGAGCCCGAGTGGCTCGCCTTCCTGGCCGCCCACTTCGAGCGCGCGCCGGGGGACCGGATCGTGGCGTCGAAGCTCCTCGTCGGTCACAGCCCCGAGGTCCTGAACGGGCTGGGGGGCAGCCTCAACCTGCAAGGCTTCGGCTTCGACATCGGCTACGGCGAGCCGGCCGCGTTCCACGCCGCCGACCAGCGACCGCTCTACGCGTGCGGCAACGGCTTCTCGGCGACCCGCGGCGTGTTCGAACGCGTCGGGCTCTTCGACGAGGACTTCGTCAACTACTACGAAGACGTCGATCTGTGCCTGCGTGCGCGCGCCGTCGGTATCCCGATCGAGACCGAGCCCGGGGCCGTGATCCGCCACTTCCTCCTCAAGGAGGGCGGCAACGCCATCGAGAAGGTCGAGCTCTGCGAGAAGAATCGGATCCGCTGCGCGCTCCTGCACTTCCGGACGCGCTATCTGCCGCGCTGGCTGGCCAGCGAAGTGCGATTCCTGCGCGCGCGGCGCGACGTCGACGAGCACTTGGCGCAGGCGTACCTGCGCGCGTGGCGCTGGAACCTCCGCAAGCTCTCGAGGACGCTGAGGCGGCGCGTGTCGATCGGGGGCGGCCGCCTCCGGCCCGATCGTCTCGCCGAGGTACAGCCCTCCTGGGGCTTCCCCGACTGGCGCCCGTACAACATCGAGGCGCCGGTCGATCAGGTGCTCCTCCACGGCGACGGCGTCGAGGCGAGCGACGTCCCGGTACGCCTGCGCTATGGCTGGTACTACGTCGACCCGGACCCCGAGGGCCACTTCCGGTGGACCGACGGCTTCGCGGGAGGCGTCGCGACGCTCGAGCGCCCCGCGCGCGGCATCCGGCTCACGTATTGCCATCCGCCGATCGGCGAGCCGTTGCCGCGGGTGGTCGAAGTGTTCTGGGAGCACGTCGAGAGTGGCACGGGCGGGCGCATCACGCGGCTCGAGGACGGGCTGGTGCGGTGGCGCCCCGAGGTCCTCGATGTGGAGATCCCGGCCGGCGAGGTCCGCCTGCACCTCGTGACCTGGCCCACCCGCCAGGAGCCGGGGCTCGGTGGGCGCGTGCTGGGAGTGGGTGCCCGAACCTGGGCGCTCGTCATCTGACCGCGCGGCCAATGCGGGCTGGAGTCTGCTGTGGGCACGCTGGCTGCAGTCCGATCGGTGACGCCCGGGCGGGCCGACCCGGAGGTGCAGCCATGATCCCAGCCACCGAAGGGCGCGTTCCGCTCCACACCGCGCCTCACGTCAACGAGGAGATCCGTCGCCGCAGCGACGAAAGCGTCGCACGCGCAGCGGCCCGCGGCCCGCGAGCGATCGACGACCGGCTCCGCGAGCTCGACCGCGAGTGGGACATCGAGCGTGCCCTGGAGGCGAACGCGGCCACCGTGGTGCTGGCGGGGACGGCGCTCGGCGCGATCGTGGATCGTAGATTTTTCGCGATCCCGGCGGTCGTGGGTGCCTTTCTGCTCCAGCACGCGCTCCAGGGCTGGTGTCCACCGGTGCCCGTGTTGCGCCGCCTCGGCTTTCGTACCACCGCCGAGATCGACCGCGAGCGGGAGAGGCTCGAGGCGATCCGCGGTCAGGACGCGCGGATCGAGGACGGCGGCGTGGGCAGCGCCGAGCCGCTCGTGCTGCAGATTCCGCCCGGCGGGTGAGCGCGCTCGCTCACGCCCTCGTCGCGGAGCTCGGCGCGAGGAGCTCGGCGAAGCGCGCGACGACGTGCTGCCAGCGGTGCTCCGCTTCCACCTCGCGCCGGCCCGCCGCGCCCATCGCGAGGCGGCGCGCCGGGTCGGCGAGCCACTCGGCGAGTCGAGCGGCGTACGCCTCGGCGCCGCTGCACAGGTAGCCGTCGACGCCATCGCTGATCAGGGTGCGGAGAGAGCCCGAGGCGCCGTCCGCCAGCACCGGCCGCGCCGCGGCCCATGCCTCGATGACCACCAACCCGAAGCTCTCGTGGCGCGACGGAAGCACGAGGGCGTCGCACGCGGCGAGTACCTCCTGCAGCCGCTCCACGGGCACCGTACCGAGGCGCTCGATGCCGTCGCCGGTGCCGAGGCCGTGGCTCTCGTCGGGACCGATCACGCACAGCCGCACGTCGTGGCCGCGCGCGCGGAGCAGGCGGACCGCCTCCACCGCAGTCGCCACCCCCTTGGAGTGCGTGAGGCGACCCACGAACGCGACGCGCAGCACGTGATCCCCGGATCCCACGGCCTCCGCGGTCGAGGGCGGGGGCGCGTCGGGGAGCGCGCGGCCGAGCGACCAGTGCGGCGAGCTCGCGCCCACGTAGCAGGTGCGCGCGCCGAGCGCCGCCGCGACGTGCCTCTCGTGGAAGCGCGACAGCGCGAGGGTGCTCCGCGCACCGCGCAGCGCGCCGTATAGATGGCGCCAGTGGTGAGTGAGGTCGCGGTCGTGGAAGAAGGGCAGCGCGTAGACCGGGACCTTCGCGCGTCGCCCCGCCGCGAGCGCCAGGTGCATCGTCACGAACGGGAAGCCGCTCGCGACGATCGCGTCGGCGCGGCACGCCTCGGCGAAGCACGCCGCCGCGAGCCCAGGCGAGAGCGGGCCGCGGAGCGCGGCGTACGCGAAGTCGAGCCGGCGGGGGCGAGCCTCGACCAGCGGGCGCCAGGTGCGCGCGAACGCTTCGTCGTCGAGGGAGTCGAGGACTTCCTCGGCGCGGTCGCGGGCTCCGAGCACGGGCGCGCTCCCATCAGCGCAGCGGATCGTGATCGCGCTCGCGACGAACGAGAGCGTGCGCGGATCCTGCGCGCCGGGGACGAAGCGGTGACTCCCCTCGAGCCTCAGCGTGTCGAACGGCCGGGCGTCCCAGTCGAGGACGACCTCGCACCAGCGCTCGCGTGGCAGCTCGAACGCGCCGAGCGTCTCGCGGGTGGCCCCCCGGATGCCGACGACGGTCACCCGCTGCTCGGTGAGGCTCAGCGCGTCGACCGTGAGCCCCGTGACCGGGGACGCCGGGAGCGCCACCTCACCCGCGCCGCTCGACCAGCGCCCGAAGCGCCCCTCGCCCCACGGCTCCGCGCCGTACCAGCCCGCCCCGAACGCGACCCGGCCGAGCGTGCGCAGCGCCGCTGCGGTGTCGCGATCGAGCTGGGCGCGCACGCGCGCGCTCGCGCTCTCGGCCCATCGCTCGGGTGGGGACCACACGCCGAAGCGGCGCACCGGGATGCCGTCGACCGTGTCCTCGCCCGCGGGGAGGTCGTCGCGCCACACGATGCCGAGCTCGCCACGGGGCTCGAACCGCACGCTCCGCGAGGTCAGCACCCGGACGCTGGCGCCGGCCCGTGACAGCTCCCACGCGAGCGCGCGGGTGTACTGATCGGCGCCCCCCACGATCGAGTCGTGGTAGCGGGGCGCGACGAAGAGGATGCGCTTGCCGACGAACCCGCCGAGCTTCATTCGGCCCAGACCCGCGTGAGGGCGGCGCCGAGCATGCGGTGATCGTCGACCCCGAGCAGGGTGCTCGGCTGCTGGAGCTGGTCGGCGACGATGTCGACCTCGACCACCGTGCCGCGCAGCTCGGTCGGGATCGGCACCACGCTCGTTCCGCCGCCGCTCGCGGCGAGGTCGTAGCGGCCGAGCTCGACCCCACACATCCGGATGCGGCCGGTCATCGGCCAGCGCTCTGGGTCGGGGTTCGAGCCCGCGAGGTGGAGCGCGCTCGCCTCGACGGGGATGCGCAGGAAGAGCCGCGCTTCCTTGCGAGTCCAGCGCACCGCGCCCACGGGACCCCAGTCCTCGGCGTCGTACCATCCATCCACCAGGAACGCGCGGTGAGCCGGGTTGCCGACCTGGACCTCGCTCCCGACCTTGCCCGCCACCGAGCCCTCGAGGCGCTCGCCGTAGGCGCGCGTGGCGAGGCGCTCGGCGTGCCAGGTGATCTCGCACGGCAGGTCGAGGAGACCGCGGCTGGAGGGCGTGGCCGTCACCACCGGGATCGTCCGCACGCCCTCGGCCCAGTGGTAGTTCTCGTTGTAGGTGCTGTGCACCGCGGCGGTGAGCACGTATTCGCCCTCGCCGAGCGGCAGCGCGACGGTGAAGTCCACCGTCACCGCCGAGCGCTCCTCGCCGGCCGGCAACTCGAGCCCGCGCAGCAGGGTGTTGGTGCCGAACACCTCGATGCCGAGGCGGTTCTTGAGGAGGATGCCGATCACCGGCTCGGCGACGCGGCGGCTGAAGAGCGCGTGGACCCGGATCGTGACCCGCGAGCCGCTCGGCCAGGTCGAGAGGGGCGCCTGGCTCTCGGGGTCGAGAAGCTCGACCGACGCGACCAGCGCCTCGAAGGTACCGTGGTCGGTCACGCCGACGCCGACGGTGTCGGTGGAGCGGTAGTCCGCGGCGCGGTCGTGCTCGAAGGCACCGCGCGCGACCAGGGCGTGGTAGGTGCGGCACACCAGCTCGGGTGGCCCTTCGGCCTCGACGCCGCCGCGGCGCAGCAGGAGCGCGCGGTCGCAGATGCGGGTGAGCGTGGCGAGGTCGTGGCTGGCGAACACCAGCGTCACGCCCGCCGAGCGGAAGTCGTCGATCTTCTTGACACAGCGGTTCTGGAACTCGGCGTCGCCCACCGACAGGATCTCGTCGATGAGCAGGACGTCCGGGGCGACGTGCGCGGCCACGCTGAACGCGAGCCTCAAGAACATGCCCGAGCTGTAGGTGCGGATCGGGTAGTCGATCGCGTCCCCGAGGCCCGAGAACTCGCGGATCCTGGGGAGCACCTCCGCGGTCTCCTCGTTGCCGAGCCCGATCAGCGAACAGCCGAGGCGCGCGTTCTCCACCCCCGTGAAGTCGGGATGGAAGCCCGCGCCGAGCTCCAGGATCGAGCCGAGTCGCCCGCGCACCTCGACGGTGCCGGTGCTCGGCATCTCGATCCCGGCCACCAACCGCAGCAGCGTCGACTTGCCCGCGCCGTTGGGACCGATGAGCCCGAGCGCCTCGCCGGGGCCGAGCGTGAACGACAGGTCGCGGACCGCGGTGATCTGCGCCGGCTTGCCGCCCAGGCGCCCACCGAGGAGCAGCGCGGCGAGCTTGCGCCACGGGCTCGGATAGATCTGGTAGGAGCGGCTGACGTGGCTGAGGCGAACGCGGAAGGCGTCCATGATCGGTCGGAGCGCAGAGCGCGGGGGCTGGAACGAAACCGGGGGCGGGGTCGACCCCCTCCCCCAGACCGTGCTCGATCGACGGCCGGCCGTAAAGGCCAGCCACCGCTCAGCGGCCGCCGCTCACGGCAACACGAAGGCGCCCGCCGGGTTCGTTCCGGACGAGGCGAACGGGATGAAGGGCGGGTTGATCGCCTCGACGAAGGCGTTGCCCGCGTCGAGCCCATTGGGGCGGGTGAACGTGAACTGGGTGTTGTCCACGAGGCTGAGCGGAATGTTGGGCGCGCCGCCGTTCAGGCCTCCCGCGTTGATCACGTTCCCGCCGCTCCCCGCGAACAGGTTGATGACCGTGAGCGAGTTGAATCCGGTGCCGTTCACGGTGATCGTGTCGCCGTTCACCTGCACGCTGCTCACGGTGACCAGCTCGCCGATCGGCATCGACACCGCGTTCGACGCGAAGAAGCTGCCGGTCGCGTTCACGACCTGGACCGAGCCGGGCCCGATCGGAGCGTCGCCCGGGATGTCGACCGTGACCGTCGTGCCGTTCGAGGACGTCGGCGTGAGCGGCCCGACGTTGCCGCTCGCGGTGAAGATGTTCACCACGGGGCTGGTGAAGCCGGAGCCGGTGATGGTGAGCGGCGCCGCGCGCGCGATCACGCCCTCGACGTTGGCGGTCGCGATCGAGAGCTGCGAGCTGGTGGCGCTCAGGTCGACGCCGCCGAGCTGCGTGATGCTCGGCACGCCCAGGCCGGCGTTCCCGAGCAGCACCGCGCCCTGCAGGTTGCTCGAGTCGAACCCTTTGTCGGAGCGCACCAGGAACATCGAGATGAAGCCGTTGCCGAGGATGTTGGCGCTCTGACCGCCGACTGGCCACGGGAACGGCAAGGTGCCGCTCCACGTGGAGTAGGTGGTGGACGTGGGCGCGAGCCCGTTCGGGATCACGTCGACCACGCCGTTCGACGTCGCGACGAAGATCTTGAGCAGCGAGCCGGACGTGATCCCCGCGCCCGTCAGCGAGATCGCACTACCCACTTGCTGCGAGCCCGGGAGCGCGTCGAGGCTCACGCCACCCGAGAAGTTGAACATCACCGTGCCGCTGAGCTCGTAGGTGAAGGTCGAGTAGTTGAAGGTGAGCGGCGGGATGGTGCCGACGGTCTCGAAGTCGGTGAGCTGCATGAACCCCGACTCGGCGTCGTACGTGAAATTCCCCTGCATCGGGGTGTTGACGGTCTGGTTGTACTGGACCTCGTCCCCGTTGCAGTTGTTCCCGACCTTGCCGGAGAACTTGACCGGCACCAGCATCGAGAAGTTGCCCTGGTTGTCGACCTGGCCCTGCGGCGGGTACTGCGCGCTCGCGGTGTCGATGCTGACCAAGGCGTTGCGAACGCATGGGTGCACGAAGGGGCCGAACGTGAAGGTGAGGTTGTTGCCGATCAGGTTGGCGTTGGTGACCGTGAGCACGCCGGTGTTGGTGTCGTACGCCACGTCGATGGTGCTTCCGCTCTGCACCGTCATCGTCTGATTCACCGGGCCGGCCGGCGCGGGAGCCGTCTGCTTCAGGTTGAGCGGCGCCTGGTTGGTCGTCCCCGGGATCGGATCGAGCGTGTCCGTGACCACCGCGGCGCGAGCGCTGCTCGTGCCGAGCAGCGCGATGGCCAGCGCGAGGAGCGGGGCACTGGCTCGTGCGCGGGCACCGCAACGCCCGCCTCCGAGCCACGACCGCACGTCACCGATCAACCAAAAATGTCTTTGATTCATGATATTTCCAGCCAAGCCTCTCGGCGGAGTCCACCCACTCGACGGTACCAGGCAGGCTCCGCACCCGTCAACAAAACGCCCCTCACGGGACGCCCCTCGCCGAGCACCCGCGGACGGCCGTCATCCGGCGCGCTCAGGGAGTGATCAGCGTGAAAGCGCCCTGCGCATCGTTGCCGGTCGAGCTGGCCGGGATGAACGGCGGATTCAGCGCCTCGACGAACGCCTTCCCGGACTTTGCCGCGCTGGGCACCGTGAACGTGAAGCGCGAGCTCGACACGAACGTGATCGGTACGCGTCCCGCGCCGCTGCCGTCGAGCCCGCCCAAGTTGGTGACGCCGCCTGCGCCGTTGCTGGCGAAGAGGTTGATCACGGTGAGCGTCGAGAAGCCGCTGCCGTCGACGGTCACGGTCCCGCCGCTCTGGCTGACCGAGGTGATGTCGAGCGGCTCGCCGATGGGAACCGACACGGCGTTCGACTTCACGTTGCCGGTGTAGGGCGAGTTCACCACCTCGAGCGAGCCCGGTCCGGTGGGCGCGTTGGCGGGGATCGTGACACGGATCTGGGGGGAGGTGGCCCCCGCCTGGGGTGTCAGCGGGCCGAGGTTGCCCTGGGCGGTGTAGAGGTTGACGAGTGGGCTCGAGAAGCCGGTCCCCCCCAGCGTCACGGTGGAGCCCTGCGCGAGCTGCGTGGTGACGTTGGCGAGAGGCACCGACGGGTCGGCCGCAGAGAGCGCCACGCCGTTCACCGCGGTGATGGTGGGCATGTTGCGCGCTGGATCGCCGTAGAGGAGCTGGCCCTCCGGGTTCGACTGGATGTAGCCCTGATCGGTGTTGATCACGACGATGGTCGCGAAGCCCACGCCGAGCTCGATCGTCGGATCGACCAGCCATATCAGGTACCCCGTGGCCCAGTTGTTGGGCGCGTACGGGCCGTAGCTCTGGATCCCCGACGAGGTGGCGACGAAGACCTGGATCACCGAGCCAGCGGTGAAGCCGGCGCCGGACAGCGACAGGAACTGGCCCGCCACGATCGGCGACGCGATGGGGTCGAGCAGGACCGTCGGCGCACCGTCCACGACGTAGCGAGTGACCCGGCTGCCTTCGCGATCGGCGACGAACAGATGGTTCGAGTCGTCGAGCGCGAGCCCGGACGGGTTGTAGAGGCTGTCCGGCCCCGCCGGAATGTACGTGTTGCTGGTGAAGTCGGGCTGGCCGAGCACGTCGTCGGCAACGAAGTCGCCACCGCCGAACGGCGCCTCGTGGACCACCACCCGATTGTTGCCGTAGTCGGCGACGTACAGGTTGCCGGCGTCGTCCTCGAGCACGGCGCGCGGCTCGTTCAGCGTCGCGGCGGAGGCCGCGCCGCCGCGATTGGCGTTGCAGCTCGTCAGGCTCGTCTGACCGATCACGAAGTCGGCCGCCATGCCGTTCGAGAACGGCGGCTCGAACACCAGCACGCGGTGGTTCATCGAGTCGGCGACGTAGGCGCGTCCGCTCGGGCCGACGTGGACGCCCCCCGGCGCGTTCATGCGGGTGGCGCTGCAGCCCGAGGTGTAGGCCGGGAACGTCTGTGACGATGCGAACGACGCCTGGCCCAGCACCAGGTTGGCGGTGCCGCCGGTGGCGGGCTGGTTGGGCGCGTTGGCGAAGCGTACGACTCGATGGTCGAGGGTGTCGGCGACCCACAGGTCATCGTCGGGCGCGATCGCGAGCCCGCGCGGGCCGGCGAGGCTCGCGGCGTTTCCGTACGGATAGGACGGGTTGCGAGCGGTGAAGCTGCTCTGCCCGAGGACGGTGTCCGCCGTGGCGTCACGGGCGAAGGGGTCGTCGTATTCGAGCACGCGGCTGTTCGAGGTGTCGGCGACGTAGACGTTGCCGAAGCGGTCGACCGCCACTCCCTCGGGGAAGAAGAGCGACGTCGCGCTCGCCACGGCGTTGGCGGCGTTCTGCAGCGAGCCGTTGATTCCGGCGTTGGTGGCGCTCGCCGTGAAGCTCGCCTGGCCGAGCAGCTTGCTCGCGGCCTGGTTGGTGGGCGCCGGCGACGACGACGGAAAGCCCAGCGCCCGGTTGTTGCCGATGTCGGCGACCCACACCCGGTTGGGCGACACCGAGCGGTCGACCGCCACACCCGTCGGGTTGTTCATCGAGCGCGACGTGGCGACGTTCGCGGCGGCGTCCACGAACACGCTCTTGCCGAGGGCGCGATCCGCGACCAGCGCAGCCGAGCTGCCGCCGATCGGATTGTCGAAGGCGAGCACGCGGCTCGAGTCGTGGTCACAGAGCCACATCGTGCCGTTGCCGTCGAAGGCCATGCCGCGCGGGCCGTTCATGCCGAGCGCGTTCGGGAAGCCGTCGGGCGCGTCGGTGACGTTGGTCGCGAACGTCGCGTTCTGACCGCGATCGGCCTGGCCGAAGACGCGCGTCGCGTTGCCCGCGACGTGGGGGTTGTCGTACTCGAGGACGCGGTGGTTGCCGGTGTCCGACACCCACAACCGGCCGGCCGCGTCGAAGCCGAGCTTCTCGGGAAGGCCGAGGCTCGCGGCGCTCACCCCGCCGTGGTTGGCGGAGCCGTTGGTGAAGCTACCGCCATGCCCGAGCACGACGCTCGCGGTGGCCCCCGAGCCCGGAGCCGAGAACCCGAGCACGCGGCTGAAGCCCCAGTCGGCGACGTACAGCCAACCCGAGGCGTCGACCGCGACGTCCTTGGGGCTCGACATCGTGGTGGCGCTCGCCGCACCCGAGCCACCGATCGCGAACGCGGCGGTGGCGCCGGTGGCGATGCTCGTGAACTTGAGCACCCGGTGGTTGCCGGTGTCGGCGATCCACAAGGCACCGCCGGCGTCGACGAACACCCCTTCCGGAGCGCGCAGCTTGGCCAGGGTCGAGCCGGCCGACGCCGCGCCCATGCCGGTCTGACCGATCACCACGTCCGCGACCGCGTCGGACCACGGGTTCTGGAAGACGAGCACGCGGTTGTTCGAGGTGTCCGCGACGTAGAGCGTGCCGGACGCATCGACCGCGACGCCCCGCGGCGAGCTCAGCGTGCTCGCCGTGACCGCGCCGCCGACGCCGCCGTTGGAATAGAAGCCGGTCATGCCGGCTTGTCCGAACACCTTCACCGCGGCGGCGTCGTTGCCGAGGACACAGTTGCTACCGGCGCACTCGTAGCCGAGGACCCTGTTGTTGAAGTTGTCGACGACGTAGAGCCGGGTGTTCCCGACCGAGCCGTCGCGGGCGACGTCGTACGGGAAGAAGAGGCTCTGGCTCGAGGTCTGGTTGAGGATGTTGGCGACGAAGCTCGGCTGGCCCAGGGCGGCGTCGGCCTGTGGGTTCACGGCCGCGTTGGAGCCCGTGGCGAGCGTCAGCGCGGCCGCGAGCCACGCCCCGAGGAGGAGATCCTGGGGTCGGCGGGCGATCGAGGGCATGGACCAAGGGGCTCGCGGGGACGGGCCGGACGGCTGGCGGGACGAGCCGAGTCGAGGATCAAAGCAAGGAGCTTGCCGCTCGTCGGGTCCGGGCGAGCACCGGGACCGGGCGTCAATTCGTCTCGGCCATCCGGAAATCCTTCGTGATTCCGTAGTCCACGCGCGCGGGCGAGTACTGGAAGGCTCGGTGGCCCCGTCGCGGGGTCGGGACGGGCAGGCCGCGCTGAGCCACGCCGTCAACGCCGCGACAGCAAGTGACGATCCTCGACCGTTGCACACGAACGCCCGCGGGGCACCCATCGGGCAGGTCGCCCGAGGCCCGGGTCCGGCCCCGGGCCCGCGAGGACTCAGCCAGCCGAGGGCGCAGCCTCGACGGCGAACCCGAGCTTGGTGAGGATTCGCTCCAGGGTGATGCGGGGGTAAGGCCGTACGTGCCCTAGGTCGCGCCAGAAGTGGACGAGCTGGGTGCTCGCGCTCTCGGGGTTGGGGGTTGCGAGGACGAGCAGCCCCCCGGGAGGCAGTGCCTTCGCGAAGGCGATCAACAGCTCGAGCGCCGGGTTCACGTCGAGGTGCTCGATCAGGTGCAAGCACACGATCGCGTCGACTTCGCCTCGAGCTCGATCGCTCCCGAGGTAGTCGATCGCGTCGGCGTGGACCGCGGCGAAGCCCTCGGCCCTGCACGTGGCCACAGCCCGTGCGTCGAGATCGACACCCTCGGCCGTGACTCCCAGGTCGCGGAGGAACGCGAGCGCATGCCCCTCGCCACAGCCGACGTCCACGACCTTGCGGCGTCCGGCGAGGCGCTCGCGGAGCGGCTCGAGCTCCGCCGCCACCTTCGAGCGGGGGCGCAGCTCGGCGACGTCGGTCAGCAACGCCCGCGTGGTCTCGAGCTGGCTGGTCGAGGGGTCGGGCGCGGCGGGGGTGGCCGAGCGCGGAGGCGCACCGAGGGACTCGACCGCTGGCGTCGCCGCGGTGCGAGCCGCCACGATCCAGGTGTCCTCGGGGACGTCGGTCTCGGCGCCGAGGGCGTGCGTCGCGCCCGGGGCCCGCAGGCCGACGGCGCGGATCGACCCCTCCAGCGCTCGTAGCCACTGGTCACGACTCTCGAGCCCGAGCTCGGTCTCGCGGCGTAGCTCGCCCACCGACGACTCGAGCCGCGCGAGCCACTGATCCCGGTCCGTGGACTGGCGCTCCACGTCGCCGCGGTGCTCGAGGAGGCGCGCTTCCAGACTCCGCAGCCACTCGTCGCGTCCCGAGGCGAAGCTGTGCAGCTCGGCGAGTGCCTCGTCGACCGTGCGGCGCGTCGACTCGATCCAGCCGTCGCGCTCGCGGATCTGAGCGCGCACGTCCTCGAGCACCGCGCGGAGCTGGCCCTCGAGGGATAGCAGCCACGCGTCGCGCTTCGCGAGGTCCTCGGCGAGCCTGCGCTCGCCGACGTCGAGGCGCTCGAGCACGGCGGCGGATTGGCGCCGGCCCTCGTCGACGGCGCGAGCGCTCTCCTCGGAGCGCGCGACGAGCGCCCCCGGCCCGCCCCCTCCTCGCCCCCCCCGCGGCCCGGCGGCTTCGAGCAGCCGGGCCTCGAGGGCCTCGCACCGGGCGAGCTGGCGATGATCGGCGCGCTCGAGCGCGGCCAGCCCATGATCGAGGTAGGACTGGATCGCGGCCACCGACCGCGCCAGACGCTTGTTCATCTCGGTCTGGCGGATCAGGTAGTGGAGGCCGAGGCGCCGTACCGTGCGCTTGATGGCGCCGCGGATCCGGCCGAGCGGTCCGCCTCCCCGTCGATCGGGAACAGCAGGTCGTCGGTGCGCCGAGTGATCTCGTCGATCTCGGTCTCGACGATGCTCCCGAGGGCGGAGCCCGGCATGCGCCGGAAGAGCTCGCGATCGGACGCCGGGCCTGGTGCGTCGCCCGGGCCACCACGCGCCGCGCTGAGGCGTGACGTGAGCACGGCGTTGAGCTCGGCGGAGCTCAGCGGCTCGGAATCGGCGGACGGGCGCGGTTGCACGGGGACACGCGTGCCGAACGGAAGAGCGTCCGCGCGCCGGCAGCGCGCACGGACGGTGAGGGTTCGCAACATACAGCGCGCGCCGCGGCTCGACCAACGCGCGCGGCGCGACACGAATCCGACGGCGCGCGCCGACTATCCGCCGACGCGCGCCGCTTTCCGGCGGATCACGGCAACACGAACGATCCGGCCGGACTGGTGCCGGAGTTGGTGAACGGGATGAATGGCGGGTTGATCGCCTGGATGAACGCGTTGCCGGCGTCGAGCCCGTCGGGGCGGGTGAACGTGAACTGCTGGGGGGTCACGATCGTGAGCGGGATCTTCGGATTCCCGCCTGCGAGCCCGCCCGCATTGACCACGTTGCCGCCCGAGCCGGCGAAGAGGTTGATGACCGTGAGCGAGTTGAAGCCGGTGCCGTTCACGGTGATGGTCGCGCCGTTCACCTCGACGCTCGAGATCGTCACCAGCTCGCCGATCGGGGTGGACACCGCGTTCGACGCGAGGAAGCTGCCGGTCGCGTTGATCACCTGCACCGAGCCCGGGCCGATCGGGCAGTTCGCAGGAACCGTCATGGTCAGGCTGGTCGAGCTCGAGCTCGACGGCACGATGCCGCCCGGAGGCGCGCAGTTTCCGGAGGCCGAGAAGATGTTGACCACCGGGTTCGCGAACCCCGAGCCGTCGATCGTGGTCTGGTTCCCGGGCACGATGAAGTCCTCGACGTTCGACGTGGCGATGCTGGTGTCCGAGCTCGTCGCGCTGAGCGCCGTGCCGTCGATCGCCGTGATGCTCGGGACCTGCGGGTCGAGGTTCGGGTTGCCGAGCAACACCACGCCCTCGTCGTTCGAGGTGGTGAAGCCGACGTCGGTGCGCACCAGGTACATGTCCGCGAAGCCGTTGCCGACCAGCACGTCGTTGGGCGCGGCGACCGGCCATGGCCACGGCAGCGTGGCGTTCCACACCAGGCCGTCCGCGCTGACGCTCGTCGGGGAGATGCCGCTCGGAGCCACGTCGACCACGCCGCCCGAGGTCGCGACGAAGATCTTGAGCACGGTTCCCGGCGTGAAGCCCTGACCGGTCAGCGTGAGGTCACCGCCGACCCGCGCGACGCCGGGGACCGGATCGAGCGTCACCGAGCTGTCCTGGACGTTGAGCGTGATGTTGCCGGTGAGGACGAAGGTGAACGGGCCGATCGGGATCTGCACCGCGGCGATCGGCCCCGTGAAGTCGACCAGCTTGATGACGCCGCTCTGGTCGATGGTGAACTTGCCACTCAGCGTGATCGAAGCAGCCTGGTTGGCGGCGAAGACCGGCGAACCGTTGAGGTAGACGTCCGCGGACACGGTCACGGCGATGGTGAGGCCGGTGAACGTGCCGTCGGCGGGGTTGACCGTCGCGGGGGTCACGGTCTGCAGGTAGGTCACGTGGATGTTCTTCGCCTCGACCTTGTTGAGGACGCCGAAGTCGAAGAGTACGTCCGAGCCGGTCAGGTCGGCGTCGGTCATCGTGAGCTGATGCGACACCGTGTCGTACGCCATGTCGATCGAGCTGCCGGCTTCCATGACGCTCTCGTCGGTCCTCGACTGGACGATCGTGAGCGTGAGGCTCGCCTGATTCGTGGTCGAAGGGATCGGCGTCATGTGCGCGCTCACGAGGGTCGCGCTCGCTGGTCTCGCGGTCGCGAGGCACGCGAGCGTGACCCCGAGGGCGAGGAGGGTGCGAGCGGCGCGGTGGCGTGCGAGTGGGGCGCGAGCGGAGAGGCGAGCGACGGTGTTGGTCATGAATCGAACCTCGTGTTCGGCCGGGCCGCGGTGGCGCTGCCAGGCGATCGAGCGTTGTGCGGCGTGCGGCCGCGAGGAGCTCACGGCAGGACGAAGCTTCCGGAGGCCCCGGTCCCCGAGTTCGTGAAGGGAATGAAGGGCGGATTGATGGCCTGGAGGAACGCGCTCCCAGCCACCAGGCCAACCGGCCGGGTGAAGGTGAACTGGGCAGAGCTGACGAGCGAGAGCGGGATGTTGGGGCTACCGCCGTTCAGCCCGCCGGCGTTGATCACGGTGCTGCCGTTCGAGCCGAAGAGGTTGATGACGGTGAGGCTGTTGAAGCCGGTACCGTCGACCGTGACGGTGTCGCCGTTCACCGAGACCTGCGAGACCGTCACCAACTCGCCGATCGGGATGGACACCGCGTTCGACGCGAGGAAGCTGCCGGTCGCGTTGATGACCTGCACCGAGCCGGGACCGACCGGGCAGCCTGCCGGCACCGTGAACGTGATCGTGGTAGAGGTCGAGGCGCTCGGCACGATGCCGCCGCCAGGCGCGCAGTTGCCCGATGCCGAGAAGATGTTGACCACCGGGCTCACGAAGCCGTCACCCTGGATCGTGGTCTGGGCGTTGGGCGTGACGAGTGCCTCGACGTTGGCGGTCGCGATGCTCTCCTGGGAGCTGGTCGCGCTGAGCGCCGTGCCGCCGATGCCGGTGATGCTCGGCACCTTCGGGTTGAGGTTGGGGTTGCCCAGCAACACCACGCCCTGGGTGTTCGACACGCTGTAGCCGAAGTCCGAGCGGACCACGAACGCCGACGCGTAGCCGTTGCCGACCAGGACGTCGTTGGGCGCGGCCACGGGCCACGGCCACGGCAGTGTCCAGGTACCGGTGGTGCCGTCCGTGGAGACGGTGGTCGGCGCGAGGCCGCTGGGCATGACGTCGACCACGCCGCCGGACGTCGCGACGAACACCTTGAGGAGGCTCCCGGGGGTGAACCCGCGGCCGGTGAGGCTGAGCGCGGCACCGACGCGTGCGTTGCCCGGGATCTCGTCGATCGGCGCAGCGGCGTCGAAGTTGAAGGTGGTGTTGCCGCTGATCGAGACGCTCACCGACTGCGTGATCTGGAGCAGCAGCGGACCGTAGGTGCCGGTCACGTTGGTGAGCGTGAACGAGCCGTCGCTCGGGTCGTAGCCGAACGTGCCGCTGAGGACGATCACGGTGTCGCCGATCGCGGGGATCTGGCTGCCGCCGTTCACCGACACGCTGCCGGTGAAGCGGACCGGTACGTTGAGGTTGGAGAAGGCGCCCGTGTTGACGTTCACGGTCGTGGTCGGGGTGGGCGCGTTGGGGATGTCCGGGGCGTACTGAACGCGGAGGTTGCTGGCGGCGATCGTCAGGCTCGCGAGCGGGAAGCTGAACGCGACGTTCGAGCCCAGCACGTCAGCGTCGGCGATCGTCAACGCGTGGCTATCCGTGTCGTAGTGGAGGTCGATGAAGCTGCCGGCCTGCACGGTGGACGTCGCACTCTTGACGACTCCGAACGTGATGTCCACGCCGACCGAGTTGGTGGTGGACGGGGTCGGGCTCAGGCGGTCGAAGAGCAGCGAAGCGCTGGATATTCCAGGTAGCGCGAGCACGGCGACCAACGCGACGAGCGCCGAACGACGAGAAGAGAATCCGTTCATGAGCGGTCTCCGGCGGCACCAGACCAGCAGGCGCCGGCATCTCGGCAGCCCGGCGTGGTGGGTGCGCCGTGAAGGGGCCCCGGCACGGTCGTGCCGAGCGAACTTCGCCACCGGCCGAGGGGGATGGAAAACGGTCGCGCAGGCCTGAGGTTTATACTGACTGGCACTTCGAGCTTGCCTGTCCCCGACGAGACGGGTCGAGCGTAGCAGTGCGTTTCGAAGGGGGTCAAGGCGACTTTCCTGTGGCTCGGCGGGAGCGCCGGGGACCTCGAGCAAACCCGCTGCCGCGACCAGGATGTCCGAAAGCGCCGGTGGTTTCGCGGCGTGGGGGGGTGGCTCGACCCGGCGGAGCGTCCCGAGGGCGGTGCGCGTCGCAACCTTCGTTGCGCATTCCGCAACGCCGGTCGGCGAGCCGGCGTCGGTCGGGCCGTGCGATCGGGCGGCGCTCCGGTGGTGGTGGCGTGATAGGTTGCGCCGCGCACCGAGGTGTCCGTGGCGCGAGGAGCGAAGGTGGCCGAAACCAGCGGGTCGGGGGCCTGTGCCCTCTCGCCGGCGCTCGCCGGTTGGCGCGATCGCGGGCGATTCCTCGACGTGCTCGGCCGCACCGTCTTCGTGATCGACGAAGGGCCGCGGGATGCGCCCCCGCTGCTGATCCTGCACGGCTTCCCCACCTCGTCGCTGGACTTCCGCCACGTGCTCGCGGCGTTCGGCGAGCGTCACCGGGTGATCGTCCACGACCACCTGGGCTTCGGGCTCTCGGACAAGCCGCTCGACTACTCGTATTCGCTCGTCGAGCAGGCCGAGGTCGCGCTCGCGGTGTGGCGTACCATCGGGGTGGATCGAGGGCACGTCCTGGCGCACGACTACGGGACCAGCGTGGCCACCGAGCTGGTGGCGCGCCGCGAGCGCGGCGGCCTGCCGGTGGCTCTCGACGCGCTCACGCTCGCCAACGGCAGCGTCCACCTCGAGCTCGCCCACTTGTCGCTGCCGCAGCGACTCCTGCGTCACGAGACGGTCGGGCCGGCGTTCGCCGCGCTCGGCAGCCGCGCCGTGTTCAAGCTGCAGCTGCGGCGGATCTTCGGCCATCCGAAGGCCGTCGCCGACGAGGAGCTCGATCTCGCGTGGGAAGCGCTCGCCTGCCAGGACGGCAAGCGCCGGCTGGCGCCGATCTCGTCGTACCTCGACGAGCGGTTACGATTCTGGAATCGCTGGATCGGCGCGCTGACGCGCCTCGATCGCCCCACCCACGTCTTGTGGGGGCGGCGCGATCCGATCGCCGTGCCCGCCATCGCGGAGGCGCTCGCGGCCGAGACCCCGGGCGCCATGCTCACCTGGCTGGACGAGCTCGGCCACTACCCGATGCTCGAGAGCCCGGCGCGCTGGGCGGAGGCGGTGCTCGCCTTCCGGCCCACGAGGCGAGCATGAACGCGCGCTCGCGGTGCGTCTCGGCGCGGTGGCTCGTCGCCCTGGGGGTGGCCGCGGCGCTCGGCTGCGGAGCGGTGAGCGAGGACGTCAGGCAGGCGAGCGGTCCGCTCGACCGCGGGACCTCCCTCGTGCCGCGGTCGGTGGGTGGCGGCGACGTGTTCGGGGAGGCGTACGACCTCGCCGGCGAAGCCGGCCGCAAGCTCTTCCACGCCGAGCCGATCGGCTGGGAGTCTCTCGGCGGGCCGGCCAACGTCACGGTCCACTCGAGCGCCCACGAGATCGCGGTGCAGGCGCGCAAGCGCGGACTCCAGCTCGTGCTCGCGGTGCTCCCCGTGATCGGACCCGCGCGCGACACCGTGGCGCTGCCGGCGTCGTACACCGGCGCCGCGAAGTTCTCGAACCCGGAGGTCCGGCGCGCGTTCCTCGACGAGGTCGAGTGGCTGACGCGCGAGATCGCACCCGCGTACCTCTCGCTCGCCACCGAGATCCAGGGCTATTTTCTCGCGCACCCGGACGACTACGACGACTTCGCGTCGCTCGCGGGTGAGGCGTACGACCGGGTCAAGGCGATCCGTCCCGAGACCCGGGTGTTCGTCTACTTCCAGTACGAGGCGATCTACCGTGACTTCTTCGGTGGGCCCGCGTTGGCCGCGGCCAACCTCCGCGGGCTGCTGGGTCCGTTCGAGCCCAAGCTCGATCTCGTCGGGCTCTCGAGCTATCCGGCGCTGCTCGGCGGCGCTACCGGCAGCGCCGTGGCGTTGCCCGACGACTACTACGGCCGCCTAGCCGGCGCGCTCACCCACCCGCTCTTCTTCGCGGAGCTCGGCTACCCATCGCAGCCGTCGTTGATCTTCCTCCCGGCGAGCGAGGATGATCAGGCGCGCTTCGTCGCGCGCTTCGACGAGCTCGTGGCGGGGTTGCCCGTCGATGGGTCGATCTGGGCCTTCCTCCACGATCCCGACCTGAGCAGCCTCCCCCCCGGGTCGGTCAACCCGCCGCAGGTGGCGTTCTTCGAGTCGTGCGGGCTCCGCCGCGCCGATGGCACCCAGAAACCGGCGTGGGCGGCGTGGCTGGCGGGATCGTAGCGCCGCCATCGTAGCCGGCGCGACGGCCTTTGGGGCGGGTCGAGGAGCATCGCGCGCAGTGCCCGTTCGCGCCACGAACGGACTCGCCGCCGGGCGCGTCGCAGCGCGACGCCGCGAGCGAAGCGAGGCGCCTCGGGGGTGGGACCCGCCCGAATGCGGCGCCGAGGGACCACGGCGCCCTTGGCGCCTGCCCTGCAGGCGGGCGGGGGGCTGGAACGTGCTATCGCGGGTAACCACTCGGCCGGCTTGCGCCACGCGTGGACTCGTCCCATGGCGCGTCGCAACGCGACGCCACGAGCGCAGCGAGTGACTTGGGGGTGGGACCCGCCGGGATTCACTCCCGGCGGGCGGGGGGCTGGAACAGCCCCCCGAGAAACCCGCTCAGCTCATGAACGCGCCGCCGTTCATGTCGAGGCCCTGACCGGTGACGCCGCGCGCGTCCGGAGAGAGCAGCCACGCGACCATCCCGGCGATGTCCTCGGGGCGGCTCATGCGGTGCATGGGCACCGCCGACATCGCCATCTCGTGAGCCTGGTCGTAGGTGACGCCCATGCCCTCGGCCATGCCGTGGATGCCCTGGCGCGCCATCTCGGTGTCGACCCAGCCGGGCAGCACGGCGTTGACCTGGATGTTCTGCGGCGCGAGCTCCGCCGCGAGCGAACGCGCGAGCCCGACGATCCCGGCCTTGGATGCGCAGTACCCCGTGTAACCGGGCACGCCGAGGCGCGCGAGGATCGACGCCACCATCAGCAGATGGCGCGGGTCCGGACCCGCCTCGAGGTGCCGTTCGGCGGCGCGCACGCAGTTGTAGGTCCCGGTCAGGTTGGTCGCGATCAGGGCGTCGAAGCGATCCTCGGGGCCGGGGCGGTTCTCGCCGCCGATCCCCGCGTTCGCGACCAGCCCGAAGATCGGACCGTGGTGGTCGGCGGCCGCCGCGAAGCTGCGATCCACGGCGGCACGGTCGCGGATGTCGAGCGAGGAGACGTGGGCCTTCGCGGAGGCGGGGAGCTTGGCCGCCGTGTCGCCGAGCCGGACCGCGTCGCGCGCGAACAGCGTCAGGCGCGCGCCTTCGTCGGCGAGGCGGATCGCGATCGCCCGTCCGATACCGGTCCCGGCACCGGTCACGACGACGTGCTTTCCTTCGAAGCGGGGAGACGACGTCATGAGACGTTCCTTTCCATCGTGGGAGGGGGGGCGACGCCCGTCGACGCCGCTTCGGTGGGCTCCGCCCAGACGGGCGCCTCGTCGTCGCCCGGATAGCGGAGCAACAGCTCGTGGGGTTGATACTGCGACTTGTACGACATCGAGCGGTTCTCCGGAATCCAGTAACCCAGGTAGGCGTAGCGGTAGGCGCGCTCGCGCGCGTAGCGAAGCTGGGTGAGGATCGAGAACACGCCCGGGCTCGCGTCGCGCCAGTCGGGCGAGTAGTAGAAGTAGACCAGCGACGCGGCGTCGCCCACGTCGTCGAGGAACGCGCAACCCACCAGCTCACGGCCGCGGTAGTACGCCACCTCGCGCGCGAAGCCCTCGCCGCCGAGGAGGAACGCCTGCGCGTAGCTCTGTGCCCGTCCGTCGTGATGGGGCCACTCGCGGTGGTCCTCCATGAAGCGGTGGTAGCGGCGATAGAGCTCGAGGTGAGCGCGGGTCAGCTCGGGAGCGCGGATCACGACGTCGACGTCCTGGTTGAGCTTGAGCACCCGCCGGTAGCGGCGTGTCTCGCGGAAGTCGGGGACGCGGATCCGGATGCTGCGACACCGGCAGCACCCGCGGCAGGCGGGCCGGAAGTACTGGATGCCGAAGCGCCGGTAGCCACGCGTCAGCATCGACGCGTAGGTGTTGCGGTCGATCTCGGGGATGATCCGGTACTCGAGCGACGCCACCTCGCCCGGCAGGTACGAGCAGGGGCGCGGCGCCTCGACGACCCGCAGGAGCTCTCTCATGTTCGCCGGGCAAAATAACGGGCGTTCGGCGGATCCGGATGCCGGCTGCTCCGCTTCACGCACGGACTCCTAGGGACGGGATGGGGGCGCCGTGCTCGAGCCGGTGCGCGCCGAGAGCAAGAGCGCGACCGTCGAGTCGTGCCCGCCCGCGCCGTGGACGACGATCAGGTCGCTCGCGTCGTCGTCGTCGAGGGCGCGCACCGTGAGCGCCTCCGCCTTCGCCACGTCGATCGGCGAGCCGTCGCCCTCGGCGAGACACCAGCGGCCGCCTTCGGCGCGCCGGCCGCGGATGATCGAGTAGCCCTTGGTGCCTTCGCCGGTGAGGACGTCGCGGAGCCCGTCGCCGTCGAAGTCGCCCTCGGTGGTGAAGAGCGGGACGGCCTTCGCCGACAGTCCCTCGAGGTCCACCGGGAAGGTGCGGGGGAAGGTGCAGAAGGGCCGGATCTCGCCGCTCTTGCCTCGTGCCAGATCGTAGATCTCGTAGTCGATCCGCACCTCGCCGAACAGCAGGATCCGCACGAACGCCGAGATCGACACCTCGACCTTGGGGCGCACCGCCTCGAGGCGGTGGTCGCCGTCCACGTCCACCAGCTCGGTGCCCACGGCGGCGCCGGCGCCACGAACGCTCACGTCGGGCTCGCGCTTCAGCCCGTCCGCGAGCGGACCGAACCACACGTCGAAGGCGGTCTCGAGGCGGGTGATGCCGCCGCGCGACGCCACCATGGCGATGTCGAGCTGGCCGTCGCCGTCGACGTCGCCGATGCGGTTGCCGCGCACCAGGCGCGGATCGTTGCCGTCCGGGTCGTCGGGGAAGAGCACCTTCTCGACGCGGAAGCTCTCGGCGTCCGAGCTATCGCCGTCGTCGGCGCGGACACCGGTGACCTCGTTCTCGAGAGCGTAGAGGAGCCCGGTCTGACCGCTCGCGTCGACCACCCCGCGCGCCCACTTCGGCATGCGCAGGTGGGCGAGCATCGCGAAGTCGGGGGAGAGCGTGTCGCGGCCGATGCGCGGGTTGTAGCGCGCGTCGACCTGGACGCGGTAGCGCTCGACGCGATGCCAGTGCTCGTCTCCGGGTGCACCCGTGGCGGACGCGTCGGGGGCGCGCAGCACCGGCGCAGCGCCGGCCGTGGCGTCGGCCGGCGGCGCCGAGGCAGGCGCCTCGCGCTCCCAGATCGTCACGTCGTTGAAGCTCGGGATCGCGACCCGGAGCGGGTCCAGGGGCGAGCCGTCGGCGAGCCACAGCTCCGGCCCGGGCGAGCGCACCACCGGTGCGACCGCCGCGAAGGTGGTGGAGCGGATCACGCGGGCGCGGGGACCCGGGAAGAGACGAGTCACGCCGTCGGCGCCGAGGGCGACCAGCTCGGCCCCTCCGCCGTCCGGCGTCGGGACGATGTTGTAGAACGCGTCACCGCGTTCGCACGGACGGCGCAACGCCGCGTCGGCGCGCCCCTCCGTCACCCGCCACAGCGACACCTCGCAGTGCTTCTTGCCGTCCTGCGCGACGAACCCGACCCAGCCCCGGGACGAGATCGCGGGATGGGTCGGGATGACGTCGATGTCGGGTGCGACGATGGGCACCGCGACGGTCCGGAAGGTGATCGCCGCGGCGGCAGCCGCGGCCCACGCGCTCGGCATCGGTTCCTCGACTCTCGGGTGGCCGTCGGGTGAAGCAGTGGGTGGTTGCGGGCGTGTCAGGCCGGCTTGGGCGCCATCGTGACCAGCACCACGAGGTCGTCCCCGCTGGTGTTGCGCGCGCCGAGCTCCTCGCCAGCCGGCGCGAACACCGCCTGTCCCGCGACCAGCTCGCGCTCCTCGTCGCCGACCCGGAACGTGCCCGTGCCGCGAACCACCACGTAGACCTTGTCCGAGCCCTCGTGACGGTGGGCGCGCTGCTCTTGTCCGGGACGGAAGCAGTAGACATCGCAGAACATCCGCTCGCTCGAGAAGAGCGGCACCTTCTTCATCTTGTCGTCCGCGAACGACACCAGGCTCGACCAATCGACGACGTTCATGCTCGCTCCGATCGTGGGGGACGCGCTCGTCAGCCGCGGTCGGCGCGGCCCACGGGCTCGCCGACACGCACCAGCGACTCGAGCCCCTGCGCGGTGTGCTCGAGGAGGTCGGCGTCGGGGATCACGCGTCCGGGCTCGGTGACGAGGATCGTCGTGGAGCCACCGAACGCGAAGTAGCCCTTCTCCGCGCCGCGCGCCACGGGCTGACCCGGCTCGTAGGTCTGGACGATCCGCCCCACGCACATCGCACCCACGTCGACGAGGACCAGCGCGCCGAAGTGGTCGCTCACGAGGGTGGCGACCTGCCGCTCGTTGCGCAGGAACAGATCGGGGACCACGCGCTGCGCCACCGGGTGCACGGAGTGCAGCACGCCCTCGATGCGGCGTGCGGCGCTCGGCACGCCGGAGTCGGGGAAGTGGAATCGGTGGTAGTCGACGGGGCAGAGACGGAACACGAAGACGTGACCGCCGACGTGGCGTTCGGCCAGCTCGCGCGAGCCGAGCAGCTCGCCGATGGCCACCGGCACGCCCTTCACCGTGATCGGCACCGCGGCGGCCTCGATCGGAAAGACGCTGAGCCGGCCTTCCGCGGCGGCGCCGAGCACCGCCGGGTCGGCGGGGAAGGGGCGCGCGCCGGTGGCGAGCCGCCGGTAGAAGAAATCGTTGAACGTGCGGTAGCCGCCGCTCGGCGCCTCGAAGTCGCCGCTCGCGATCCGGTATCGTGCGACGAACGGCGCGATCCCTCGCGCCGAGAGCGGGCTCGATTGGTACCAGCCCAGGATTCGCGAGATCGCGCGCTGTAGCCATGGCCAGCCGCCGACCCGCCGTCCCACCGAGTTCTCGTACGCGAGGGACAACATCGCGCCGCCGAACACCTCCTCGGTGACGAGGCGGCCGGTGGCACGGTCGACGAGGCGGGTCTCGGTGATCATGCGGCGCACCGCGGGGCCGCCGGGGACGCGCCGGCCCGCCCGAGCGCTGAATGTAGCCGCCGGCGCGTCAGCGACGCATCTCGAGACGCGAGCGGTAATAGGCGAGCTCGGCGATCGAAGCCTGCGCGTCGAAGAACGCGTCGTGACGAACCGACGTGGCGTCGAGCTGCGCCTCGGGGAAGAAGCGCCGGATCTGCTCCGGGGTGTCCTTGTCGAATCGGTCGCCCTTCCAGTACTGGTCCCACTGGAGCTTCAGGCCCGTCACGTCGAGCAGGCGGTAGTTCATGCGCCGCACGAATTCGGGCAGGAAGCGTCGCACCAGGATCCAGTCCGAGTGGATGCTGTTGCCGGCCAGGATGGGCCGGAAGCGCTCGGAATCTCCCGGAGGTCCGATGGCGTTGTCGACGTATTGAGCGAGGCGGCGGTCCACCTCGAGGACAGGCAGCCCCTGGGCCGCCGACCCCTTCAGCACGTCCGCCTGGTTCTCCTTCACCCACGCCGCCGGCTCGTGGCCGGGCGGGAGCCGGACGTACATGGAGAGGCCGGGGTCGGTGGTCAGCCGCTTGAGCTCGGAATCGGTGATGACCAGCGCGACCTGGAGAAGACAGGCCTTGTCGAGCTCGAGCGTGGTGTACTCGGAGTCGAACCAGAAATAGATGTTCGAGCGATCTTTGCTGAACCCTGTGGCCAACGGTGCCTCTCGGATCGAGATTCCGATCGTGGTACGTCCGCCGCCGGACGCGAAGGGCCGGCAAGGGTAACAGAGCGAGCGCGGGCTTTCGACCACACGGATCCGAGGGTGATGGGCCATGTTCGCGCCGACCCTCGCGACTCGAAGGCCGACTCTCGTCCAGACGGACCCTTCACCGAACCGTGCGGCGCCCTGGCGCGGCTCGAACACCGGATCGGCGCCCACGAATCGCCGTCGAAACCGGGTGGATCGAGCCCGAACGGGACAGCATGTCGAATTCGTACGGGAAAATTTATCATTTGCGACGGGATTACTTCGGGCTATAATGGACAGGGTTTGCCGCACCGCGTCGTAGCGAGCGCAGCTTCGAGTTGCGTCCGTCCTCCCGGCGATCGCGGGGTAGCGAGCGACGACGATCCCTCGACGCCGTCCACCCCTCTCACCGGAGCCCGCGCGTGAAGTCGTCCCGACGTCACATCCTCGCTTACCTGCTCCTCGCCGCGCTGACGTCGTCCGCCGCGGCCTGTGGCGGCACCTCGAGCGCCTTTCCGCCGCCTGACGACGGTGGCTCGGGAGGTGGTGGTGGCGGCGGTGGCGGCGGAGGTGGAGGCGGTGGCGGCGGTGGCGGTGGCGGTGGAGGCGGTGGCGGCGACCCCGAGCCTCCGCCGCCGCCACCGACGATCTCGGGCATCACGATCGGCCTCACCGAATCTCCACACGGCGATCCGCTGGTGGGGGTGAAGGTGATCGTGAGCCGCAACGGCAGCCTCGCGGCCGAGGCGGTCACCGGCGCCGACGGCGTCGCGCACGTCGCCGACCTGGTCGCCGACAACTACACGCTGGCGCTCGACGGCCTGCCGCCCGACTACGACGTCAGTACGGTGCCGACCTCGGTCCGGTTCGGCGTGTTCTTTCCCAAGAACCTGGCGTTCAGCTTGCCGCTCGTCCTCAACACGGGACGCATGGTGACCTTCGGCGACTCCGACACCGCCGATCACAGCCCCTTTCGGCGCACGTCGATCGATAGCTATCTCGACGAGGATCCTGCGCTGGCGTCGTTCTTCGGCAGCTTCACCGTGACCAACCGTGCTCAGAACGATACGCCGATCGCCTACGTCTCCGGCGCGGACCACGAGGGAGCCACCCAGGTCCGCGAGGGGGTTCAGGAGTTCCCGGGCATGCGCTTCGCTCTCCTGCGCTACGGGCTCAACGACGTGCACGCCTATCTCTTCTATCCCGACGACGAGAACATCGGGATCTTCCGTGACGCCTACACGACGGTCCTCGAGAACGTGACCCACGCCGGCATCAAGCCCGTCCTGGTGACGGTCCACGGGGAGAAGCGCGAGGACCGCAGGGGCGGCACCGGCGCGGCCAACAACGTGATCCGCACGCTCGCGGGCAAGTACGACGCGATCCTGGTCGAGAGCGACTTCGAGTACGACTCGAACCGCTCGTGGTTCGCGAGCAACGACCCGGATCAGGTCCACCTCGACGACGACGGCATGGAGCACGTCGCCGGCCTCACGCGCTCGGCGATCGTCGCCTATTACACGCGCGGCGCCTACGCGGACCAGGTCGCGCCCTAGTTGCTCGGGGAGCGCGCGCGGCGCGCGGGTGCCACCCCGAGAGACTCGCTTCGCTCGTGGCGGCGCGCCGCGACGCGCCGGTCTCCGACTCCGCTCGTGGCGCGAGCGGAGCGTCGCCTGCGCTCACGCGGCCGATCACGCGTCGGAGGGTCGCGCGTCGCGCGACCGGAGATACGCGGCGGCGCTGCACCGCCGAGGCGGTCGATCACGGTACGCGGCGCCTCGCCGCGGATCCGGCGCGGCCACGAGCCACGCGCCGCTGGCGCGTGGCTCTACCGGGAGCTCACTCCGTGTAGGCGCCGACCGACGCACACGCGGCGTTACGGCCGTATTTCCCCAGAACGCCGGTCGGGTAGCGCGGCGCGGGCGCCGTCCACATGGCCCGGCGTCGGGCGAGCTCGTCGTCCGGCACGTGCAGCTCGAGCTCGTTGTGGTCGCCGTCGATGGTGATCGAGTCGCCGTCCTGCACCAGCGCGATCGTGCCGCCTTCCTGCGCCTCCGGCGCGACATGCCCGACCACCATGCCGAAGGTGCCGCCCGAGAACCGGCCGTCGGTCACGAACCCCACCTTGTCGAAGGGACGTACCACGTCCTGCCCTGCAGGCGGGGAGTCGGGGACCTCGGCCAGGTTCTCCGCGACGGTCTTCCCGGTCACGGTCATGCAGGAGCCGTCGATCAGGCCCGCCCTGAGCAGCATCTTCATGACCAGCGGGATGCCACCCACGCGTCGCAGGTCGGTGGCGACGTACTTGCCGGAGGGCTTCAGGTCGCAGAGCACCGGGACACGCTTCCGGATGCTCTCGAAGTCGTCGATCGTGAGCGGCACCTGCGCGGCATGTGCGATCGCCAGCAGGTGCAGCACCGCGTTGGTCGACCCGCCCACCGCCATCACGACCGTGATCGCGTTGTCGAACGCGGCGCGCGTCATGATCTGGCGCGGCAGGAGCTGACCCTCGATGCAGCGCACCAGCACGCGGCCCGCTTCCTCGGTGGAGTCGGCCTTCTCGGCGTCCTCGGCGGCCATCGTGGAGGTCATCGGCAGGCTCATGCCGAGCGCCTCGATGGCCGAGGACATGGTGTTCGCTGTGTACATCCCACCACACGCCCCCGGTCCGGGGCACGCGTTGTGCTCGATGCCGGAGAAGTCCTCGTCGCTCATCCTGCCGGCGTTCCTGGCACCCACGGCCTCGAACACGCTCACGACGGTCAGGTCCTGCCCCTTCCAGGTTCCGGGCTTGATGGTGCCGGCGTAGACGAACACCGACGGTACGTCGAGCCGCGCGATGGCGATCATCGCGCCCGGCATGTTCTTGTCGCAGCCGCCCACCGCGATCAGCCCGTCCATGCTCTGGCCGCGCACCACGCACTCGATCGAGTCCGCGATCACCTCGCGGCTCACCAGTGAGCACTTCATTCCCTCGGTGCCCATCGCGATCCCGTCCGAGATCGTGATGGTGCCGAAGATCTGCGGCATGCCGCCGGCGGCGCGCACGCCCGCCTCGGCGCGCGCGGCGAGCGGGCCGATGCCGGCGTTGCACGGCGTGATCGTGCTGTGGGCGTTGGAGACGCCGACGATCGGCTTCGCGAAGTCGGCGTCGGTGAAGCCGACGGCGCGCAGCATCGCGCGGTTGGGGGAGCGCTCGACGCCGCTCGTGACCTCACGGCTGTGAGCGTTGAGCTTGGGATCGCTGGCCATGGCGGGGGGCTCCTGGATCGGTCGACGCGGAGAACGCCAGAGCTTGTCAGCCTCGTTCCGGGTTGTCACCGCGACGTTCGTGCTTGCGCCGCGCGCTCGCTGGAGGCAGGGTTGCGCGCCCCGTGCCGGCGAGGCGGCGCGGCAGCGAGGCCACTTGAGCGAGCTCGACCAGTCCCCGAACTCGCGATCCAGCGCGGCGAGCGCGGCCCGGAGGTGGAGCCTCGCGCTCGCGGCCCTCGCGGTGGCGCACGTGGTCGTGCGCGTCGCGTGGCCGATCGTCGCGACCGACGCGCTTCACGACGACTACCGGCAGAACTGGTTCTGGCTCGAACAGGTGCGGGCCGGCGTCGACTTCTCGGCGACCGATCCGCTCACCGCGTACGCGCGGGCGTTCCAACCTCCGGCGCTGGCGTGGCTCTACCAGACGCTCGCGAAGCAGATCGATCCCTACCTCTTCACCAAGTGGATCGGGCTGGTGCTGGTGGCGCCGTTCGCGGTGGCGCTGTGGCGCCTCGGCGAGCGGTCCTCGCCACGCGGCGCGTTCGCGCCACTCCTGGTGGCCGCCGGGCTCCTCGACGAGGTGTGGCTCCGCGAGCTCATGGGCGGGCTCGCGCGGAGCTACGGCCCGCCGCTACAGCTCGCGGTGCTGGCGAGCGTGGTCGCGGGCCGCTGGTGGCTGGCGGTGGCGTGGCTCACGCTCGCGGGCCTCCTCCACCCGCAGAGCCTCGTGCTCGGAGCGAGCGTGGTCGCGGTCGGATTCGCCCGCGCGCGGCGCGCGCGCTCCAGCGATGGGGCACCCGGGGGGCGCGCGCCGTTCGCGCCGATGGCGGCGGCCGCGCTCGTGGCCGTCGCGCTGAGCGTGACGAACGCGTGGCACGTCCGTGGAGTGGAGGCGCGCTTCGGCACCCTGCTCACGCGTGACGAGGTCCTCGGCTCGGTCGACTACGGTCCCGGCGGGCGCTTCCGCAACGAGCGGCCAGCGCCGCTGCCCATCGAGGCGGCGCGGATGCTCGCAGCGCACCTCGGCGTGCCGGACGACGTGCTGGTCCGGGTGCCGCCGTTCGCGCCGCTGGGCGAGCAGCTCGGGTGGGCGACGGGCGTGCTCGCCGTGGCGGCCGCCGCGCTCGCGGGACTGCGCTGGCTCACGCGGGCGAGCTTTCGCGACCTGCCCTGGTGGGTGCCCGCCAGCGTCGCCGTCGCGGCGGGCTGGAACGCGGTGGCTTACCTCGTTCTGCCGCGGCTCTATTTCCCGCGCAGGTTCCTCGCCACGTACGAGCCGCTCGCCTTCCTCGGGGCGCTCGCGTGGTTCCTCGCCGCAGGGCTCGAGCAGCACCGTGACCGTCCCGACCGTGCGCCAGCGCGACGGCGGACGCTCGCGGTGGCGGCGGTCCTCGTGCTCGCTTCGATCGCTCGCTTCGACGGTGGGCCGCTCGCCTACGGGATCCCACGCGGCGGCTACGAGGGCGTCGCGAGGTTCCTTGCCGCGCAGCCCTCCTCGACTCGCTACGCAGCGAATCCGCGCGGCGATGCCGACACCCTGATCGCGATGGTGCAGCGGCGCATCGAGATCGCGTCCGAGCTCGCCCACCCGCTCTTTCGGGACTACCTCGAGAAGACCGTGCGTCGCCGCACCGAGCGGGTGACGCGCGCGCTCTTCCCCGAGGATCCGGCGCGCGACGTCGCCGCGCTCGCCGCGGACGGTGTGCAGCTCCTGGTGCTGAGGCGACGAGATCTCGGCTGGGAGGAGCTGCCGGCGAACTTCGCGTACGAGCCGGTCCGCTCGCAGGTGAGGGCGTACTGGAACGGCGCACGTCAGGGGACGGCGCGCTCGTTCTGGGCCGCGCTCGCGGCGCGCGCCACCGTGTACGAGGACGACGCGTTCGTGGTCGTCGACCTGCGCAAGCTCGCGTCGCGCTGACGCCTCGCTGCCGCGATCACGACGCGGGGCTGGCCTCGATCCGTTCGAGCATCGAGCGCGTCATGTTCACCACAGCCGGGTCGGGCGGGAAGTCGAGGAGCTGCTTCCAGAGCGCGAGGCGGGTCGCGAACGCCGGCTCCCCGCGGCGGGGCTCGACGGGTGTCACGGTCAGCCACCACAGGAAGCTCGCCGCGGTCCAGCGCACGTCCGGCGCGCGGCGCTCGTCGAGCGCGACGCGCCGCGCGCCATCGAGGTAGAGCAGCCCGAGCTGTCCGCGATCGACGAGCTCGTCTTGGCGGAGGCGCTCGAGGAGCGGCAGCAGCGCCGCGTCGTCGGCGGCATCCATCGCGGTCGAGACCATGGCGACGGCCGAGCCGAGGGCCGCGTCGGCGTCCGCCGGCGGCGGCTCCGGGCGCGCGACGCCGAACCGACCGCCGAGGGGGTCGTAATACGACCGCGATGCGTCGAAGGCGAGGCGATCGTAGCGGGCGAACGCGAACGGATCGCGCACTTCGACGGGCAGACGCAGCCCCTCCGTGATGTCGCGCGCGATGTCCGCGCCGACCTCGCCGGCGCGCGGCTCGAGCCAGAGCAGCACCGGCTCGAAGTGGCTTCCCCACCACGGCAGCGCGAGCAGTGGCCCGATCGCGGCCACCAGGAACCTCGTGCGCGGGGCGCCGCCCATCGCGTAGCCCCAGCCGACGAACCAGGTCACCAGACCGAACACCCCGAGGGCCGCGGTCATGGCCCACGCGGGCCGGAGGGCGCGGGCATCCTCCACCACCGAAGCCGGCAGCGCTCCCTGCGGATCGACGGGGTCGAAGGCCATCGGGACCAGGCGTGGCGCAGCCTCGGCTGGCCACCAGCGCACCAGCCATTCGAGCGGCCGATCGACCTCGAGCCAGAACGCATCGAGCTCCGTGCCCGGCGGGGGCATCGCGGCGCGCGCCTCGTCCGACTGGCCGACGAGCGGCCAGAAACCCGCCGGCCGCTCGCCGAGCCAGGCGGCAGCGCCGGGCGAGAAGCGCACCTCGTAGCGAGGAAATCCGCGTTCGTCGCGCCGCCAGGCGATCGGCGTGTCGGGAGCGAGCGACACGGTCTCGACGATCTCCCACGGGGCGTGGCGCGCGTGGCGCGCGCCGCACACCACGGTGTGGACCGCGCCGGTGGCGGGCCCACGAACCTCGACCTCGGTGCACAGCTCGGCGCTGGTGACCGCCGGCCAGTTCCAGCCGCCGTGGAGGCGATCGATGTCGACCTCGAACGCCCAGAACGGTCGCGACGCGTGGCCCTCGCCGCGCGCCGTGAAGCGCTCGAGACTATGCGCGAGCACCAGCCGCTCGGGTCCCGCGAGCCATGCGCCCGAGAGGAACGCGCCGCCGATCCCGACGAACAGGATGCCCGGCCCCCAGCGCAGCTTGTCGAGGAGCCAGCCGAGGCCGAACCTCGCCGCCCGGCCGGCGAGCGCGTTCGCGCGGCCGTGACGCGCGCCGCCGCTCATCCGTCGGTCGGTTCGGTCGCCGCTTCGAGCGCCGTGACCACGGCCTCGACCAGGGACCAGTGCTCGCGGGCCTCGAGCCGTTGGTCCCAGAAGCCGGTCGCGACCGCTGCGCGCAGCACGGACTCGCACAGGATCAGGTTGTTCTCGCGGGTGTCGTCCCACCCGAGCCGATCCTGAAGCGCGCGGAAATCGGTGACGGTGAAGCGCACCAGGATCTGGGTGAGCTCTTCGTCGGGCGCCCGCCGCGCCAGGAAGTCCGCCCAGAACACGGGCTCGACCGGGTCCTGGACGAAGCGCCGATCCGGTTCGACGTGAAGCGTCATGGCGGCGTGGCGTGCACGAGCTTCTTGAGATCTCGCCCCGAGATCCCGAGCAGGTAGAGCAGCGCCTTCATGTCGTTGCGCTGGATCGAGCCGCGCGCCGCGCGCCGCGCGGCCTCCTTGGCGCGGAACGCGACCCCGAGGCCGGCGGTCTCGAGCATCGGGATGTCGTTGGCGCCGTCGCCGACCGTCACCACCTGCGAGAGCGGCACGCCGAGCTCGCGGGCGATCTGGCGCACGCGCTCCGCCTTGCCCTGGGCGTCGATGATCGGGGGCACCACGCGGCCGGTGAGCCGGTCGCCGTCCATCTCCAGCACGTTGCCGAACGCGTAGTCGAGGCCGAGCGTCTCGCGCAGGTGCTCGGTGAAGAACGTGAAGCCGCCGCTGATCACGCCCACCTTGAAGCCGAGCGCCTTGAGCACCGCGATCGTATCCGCGGCGCCCGGAGTGAGGACCATCGACTCGATCACGGCCTGCAGGTCGGCGCGCGTGAGCCCGGCGAGGAGCGAGACGCGCTCGGTGAGCGCCGCAGCGAAGTCGAGCTCGCCCTCCATCGCGCGCCGGGTGATCGCCGCGACCTTGTCGACGACGCCGGCGCGGCGCGCCAGCTCGTCGATGACCTCGCCGGCCACCAGCGTCGAGTCCGCGTCCATCACCACCACGCGCTTGCTCTTGCGGTGCACGTCCTCGGGCGCGATGCCGACGTCGAGGCCCACCGCCTCGCACGCGCTCAGCAGATCGCGCCGGAAGGCGTCGACGTACGGCGTGCGCGACACGTCGACGATCAGCTCCGCGGCGCTCAGGTCGCGCTCGGCGAGACGACGGATCGTGACGATGTTGACGTTGTGGCGCGCGGTGGCGGCGGCGACGGTCGTCACCATCAGTGCGCTCGAGCTCTCGCCGAGCAGCGTCACCGCCCACAGGTCCTGCTCCTTCAGGATGCGCAGCTCCGGCAAGGTGATCGCGCGCACCTCGGCGGCGAGCCCCTGACGGGCCGCCGCGGGGAGGAACTCGCGCAGGATCACCTGGGCGCGCTCCGGGCGGTTGCCGAGGTCGACCAGGAACGAGAGTGCCAAGAAGTTCTGCAGCGTCGCCTGCTCGACGTCGACGAGGTCGATCTGGCCGCGAGCCAGGATGCCGGCCAGCTCGGCGAGAATGCCGGGCCGGTCCGGGCCCGACACCGAGAGGATCATCGGTTCGTGGATCTGGTGCATGCAGGCGCTCCGCTCGACGGCGCTTCACCGTAGCACGGGGTTTTTCGGGGGGCTTTTCAAGCCCCCCGCCCGCCGGGAGTGAATCCCGGCGGGTCCCACCCCCGAGTCACTCGCTTCGCTCGTGCGGTCGCGCTGCGACCGGCCCTTCGACGAATCCACTCGTCGCGCGGTCCGGGATCCCAGGCGGCGCGCCCCACGCGCGACGATCCTCGCATCGTCACGTACAATCGGCCGCTTGCGGTCCGGGCGCGTGGTTCCGAGGCGCATGGAGCGCGGGGAGGGCCGATGTCGAAGCAGGATTTCGCGGGACTGGTGGCGTGGGTGACGGGTGCGACGGCTGGCATCGGGCGCTGTGTCGCGCTCGAGCTCGCGTCGCGGGGAGCCAACGCCGCGGTCTCGGGGCGGCGCGAGGACCGACTGCGCGAGGTCATCCGCGAGATCGAGAAGCTCGGTCGCCACGGGCTCGTGGTGCCGTGCGACGTGACCGACGAGAGCGCGGTGATGTTCGCGGTCGAGGCGGTGGCCCGTGACCTCGGCCGGGTCGACGTGGTGGTGGCGAACGCGGGTTTCGGCGTCTCGGGGCGGGTCGAGCAGCTCGAGGCCGCCGACTGGCGTCGCCAGTTCGAGACCAACGTGATCGGCCTCGCCATGACCGCGCGCTACGCCATCCCCGAGCTCAAGAAGACCCGCGGCCGTCTGGCGCTGGTGGGCAGCGTGTCGTCGATGGTGTCGGTGCCGGGCCAGGCCGCGTACAGCGCCTCGAAGGCCGCGGTCCGTGCGATCGGTCAGACGCTCTCCATGGAGCTCCACGGCACCGGCGTGAGCTGCACCACCATCCATCCCGGCTTCGTCGCCAGCGAGATCGCGCAGGTCGACAACCAGGGCCGGTTCGACGGCAACCGCAAGGACAAGCGCCCTTCGAAGCTGATGTGGCCGACCGAGAAAGCCGCGCGCGTGATGGTGGACGCGATCGCGCGCCGCGAGCGGGAGTACGTGTTCACCGTCCACGGCAAGGTGTTCGGTTTCCTCGGCCGGCACGCGCCCGGCCTGATGCATTTCGCGAACACGCGCCGCGCGGCGCAGCGCTCCGCGGCGAAACACGTCAAGGCCGACACCGCGCCGACGAGCGGACCCAGCCTGCACGAATGAGCGGCGCGCCGCTCGCGGTCGAGCTCGAGCGGCTGCCCTCGGTGGCGGCGGTGTTCGGGCGCGGGCTCGCGTTCGCGCTGATGAGGCGGCAGGGTCGGGCAACGGCCGCCGAGCTGGCGGCGTTGCCGGAGCTCTCGGCGCGGGTGAGGGGAGTGGCCGTCGACCCGGCGCGGCTCGCGCGTTATCGCGACGTGTGCGCCATCGAGGACGCCTCGGAGGTGCTGCCGCCCGCGTATCCCGAGGCGCTCTTCCTCGGGCTCATGGGCACGCTCGTCACCCATCGGTCGTTCCCGCTCAGCCCGCTCGGGCTGATCCACGTCCGCCAGGCGATCGAGCAGCGCGGCTCGATCCACGTCGGCGAGCGCCTCGACCTGACGTGCCGGCTGGCGGGCACGCGGGCCACCGAGCGCGGTGTCGAGATCGACTGGAGCCTGGAGGTCGAGGTCGCCGGTGACCGTCGCTGGCGCGGCGTCGCGACCGTGCTGTCGCGCCGCCGCATCGGTCACGGTCGCGCCGGGCCGCCGGTGGCGACGTCCGCCGCTACGGAACCGCTCCTCGACGTGATCGCCGACGTCGAGGTGGCGGAGCCCACCGGACGCCGCTTCGCGCGCGCCTCGGGCGACGTGAACCCGCACCACTTGTGGAGCTTCACGGCCCGGCCGCTCGGCTACCGGCGGCCGATCGCGCACGGCATGTGGACGCTGGCGCGGCTGCTCGCCGCTCTGGAGCGTGACGGGCGGCCCCACCCGCGGGTGAGCGCCGACGTGACGTTCAAGCAGCCGATCCCACTACCGAGCCGGGTGAGCCTGCTGGCCTCCCGGGGTGCCGCTGGCGCCGACGGGGACCGAACGGTCGAGGTCCGCCCGGCGACCCGCGACGGCCGCCACCTGGTGGGACGGGTAGCGCTCGGTCGATGAGCGGCTGGCGGGGGCTCGGAGGCCCCGGCCCTACGAAAACGTGCCGGCTCGGACCGTCGTAGCGGCGGGGGGGCCATCCGCCGCCGCAGGGCCGCCGCGACGGTGGCACGCCGATCAGCGAACCACGCTCACCTTGACTCGGCCCTGGTCCTCACCGGTGAGGATGTCGTTCTGGTCGGTGTAGGTGTAGGTGAAGTCGACGTCGATCCCGTAGTCGCCGAGGATCGCGTCGGGGTGGACGAAGATCTCGATCCGCGCCGTGCACGCGACGTCGCTCGACTTCCCCGAGTCGCTGACCGCGATCTCCATGTTCTGGAGCGCGAGCTGGTTGTCGGGATCCTTGGGCCGTAGCGACACGAAGTCGCACTCGAGGAGCCGTCCGCCGAAGATCTGGCTCGCCGTGACCGTGAGCTCGACGGAGCGCTGCTCGCCCCGGGTCAGCTCCACCACCACCTCGTTCTCGTCACCGCCGCACCCGAGCGCCAGCACCAGCGCGGCGCACGCGAGCGCGCGGGTCCGCCGCGTCGCCTCGATCCGAGCCCAGTCCCGCATCCCCGACCTCCTCGCCCCGCTCAGATCCCGAACGCCTCGTAGACGAACGCGCAGTCGCGACGGATCGCGTCGGCGTCGAGACCGAACTGCTCAAGGCTGTAGCTGTGCTTGCTCTTGTAGCCGCGCTGCTTCTCGGCCTGCGCGGTGATCGCGTCCGCCAGCGCGGATCCCTTGGGCGTGCCGGTGAACGCCAGGATCTCGTCCATGACCACGTCGAACTCGCGCATGAGCCGGTCGTAGCGGACGATGTAGACGTTCTCCCGCGGGATCGCGCCCGAGGTGTAGTCGTCGTGGAAGCGACGCAGGAGCAGCGTGTAACCGGCGACCATGCGATCGATGTAGCGGCGCTTGATCGCCTCGGGGCGTCCCCAGAAGTCGAACGCCTTGCCGAGCACCCCGGTGGTGAGGCTGAGCGCCGACGGCAACACCTCGAGCGGGTCGCGCACCATGTAGAGGATCCTCGCGTCCGGGAAACGCTTCAGGAACGTGGGCAGCCACGCGGAGAGCGAGAACAGCTTCGCCACCACGCGGTCGCTGCGGTGCGCGACCAGGCTGCGCCGCCACAGCGCCTCGAGCCAGTCGGCGTCGCGCCGGGTGGTGTCGCGGCGGCGCGGATCGACGAGGTCGACGCGGTCCTGTTCGTCGAATGCGAGGATGAATCCGTACAGGAACATGCCGTCGAAGAACCGGAACATGAACGAGACGTCGTCGGTCTCCACGGACGTGAGGCTGGTCTCGTGGGCGACGGTCGAGTGGTGGCGCGCCGGGCTCACCTTCTCGAGGAAGGGGAGAAAGGGCTTGATCAGCGCCTGGATGGTGAGCGAGGAATACAGCATGCGCCACAGCTCGAGCCCGCTGCCGACGCCGTGGTCGGTGAGGAAGCGCTGCAGGAACGTGGTGCCGGTGCGCGGGTTGCCGACCAGCACGATCGGGCTCACGACCTTCGTCCCACGCAGCTTCGGGAAGAAGATCGGATCGAGCGCCCAGCCGACCGTCATGACCGTCCGCAGGATCGAGAACAGCACGAAGGTCACGAGGGGCGGCAGCCAGGCACCGAAGGTGCGGCCGACGGTGAGGTACGCGCGAACGATCCGTCCGAGCATCGGCGGTTTCTTCCTGTGCTGACGAGAGCGAAGTCCGGAGCCGACGAGCCCACCGCGGGCACCGTCGCCGCCGAAAAGAGTTAGCACGTTTCTCGGGCGCGGGTCCGTGTCCCGGGCACACCAGCCGGATTCACCAGGGGGGCGCATGAATCGATCGCGAGCCGTCGTCGACTGGATTCGCACGCGCGGGCTCGGGACGGGCGTGGCGATCCTCGCGCTGGCGGCCGGGCTCACGGGCTGTGACCGTGGCGCGGCTCCGCCGGGGGCCGCGAGCGCGCCTGCTGCCACCGTCGCCAGCGCTGCGGCACCCGCGCCAGCAGCTGCCCCCGAGCCCACACCATCTCCCGAGCCAGCCAAGCCAGACGTGGCGGCGCTCCTCGGGCTCCCCGATCCCGCCACCGCCGAGTCGGTGGGGAAGCTGGTCGAGGCCGCCGCCCGATCGCTCGCCGGCGAGCCGATCCCCGACCCCGACGCAGTCTACAAGTTCCTCGAGAAGTCGATCGTCGAGCGCCCGGATGGCGTCGAGTTCAAGAAGGGGCCGGACGAGATCTCCCGCGGCGCCGGTGAGCTGATCGAGGCGCGGCAGCGCTGGGGCAGCGACGCCGAGGCGATGCTGCGCTCCGCGGCCGAGCAGGTTCAGCGTGCGAAGTGGGGCTACACGAGCTACGCGGCCAAGTCCGACGTGCTGCGCGCGCTCGTCACGCTCTACCCGAGCCCGGCGGCCCAGCGCTTCCGGTTCCACGCCGATCCCGGGCTCGCCAGGCCGATGCGACCGCTGCCGTGCCCGGACGCGGACCCGCGCTGGAGCGTCGTGAAGAAGACCCGCTACTTCGAGGACAAGACGTTCACGAAGCTCGTCGCGCTGCCCGACGCCGGGCTTCCGGACGGCGCGATCCGCGAGGCCGTCGCGCTGCTCGCGATGCCGGTGGTCATGAACGAGTTCCTCCAGGGCGGCTCGGGCGAGGTGCCGCCGCTCGCCGATTCGGTGGTGGCGCGCTACGGCGAGCGCGCGCTCGGCTGCCTGTTCGAAGCGCTCGCCGAGCCCGCGGCCGCGGCGAAGGCGGTGGGGGGCGAGGTGGCGTCGCTTCGCTACGGCGCCGGCAAGGTCGCCGCGAAGCTGCCGACCGAGGCGTCGGTGAAGCTCTTCCGCGCCGCGCTCGTCGCCGGGTGGACGGACTGGAGCCGCGAGCTGCCGGCGACACCGGCGCACCAGGCGCTCGCCAAGGAGCTCGGCGACGGGCCCTACCTGCCGGCGTTCCAGAGTCCTTACCGGCTTCGATCCTGAGCGATCGGGTGGGGGGGCGTCGCTTCGTCGACGACCCCGCCGTTCATCCGTGCGCGCCCGGCAGAGGCCGGCCCGACGCCGGCCGCTTGCCGAGGCCGCGCGCGAAGGCGGCCAGCACCGCGTCCGCCGCCCCGCTCCACGCTCCCGGGCCTTCGAGCCGGTACTGCGCGGGCGCGGCCGGACCGAGCATCAGCGCCGCCCACAGCTTCGGGTGCTTCCACACCCGCGGGCGCACGCCGATCTCGTCGGCGAGCTCGTCCATGTAGGCGAAGAAGTCGACCTGGATGGTGTGCCGCGCGGATGGGGTGTAGCGGCGCGCCACGGCGTCGTGCATGCGCGCGATGTCGGCGCGCATCCCGTCGCGGTCGGGGAGCCGCGCGTCTCCGGTCCACACCCGCGCCGCCCAGCGCGCCTGCATCTCGGCGATCGGCATGATCGCGCCGAGCGGCTGCACCAGGCCCAGGAACGCGACGCTCGCGCCGAGGTCGGGATGGAACACGCGCTTGTAGAGATCGAGGCGGTTGTCCTCGACGCGCACCAGCGCCTCGTCGAAGAACGGGAAGCGCAGGTCGTAGCCCGTGCACCAGATCACGAGGTCCGCGGCAACCCGCGAGCCGTCGTCGAACACCACGTGCTCGGGCTCGAGCCGCGCCACGTTCGGCTCGATCACCACCGCGCCGTGGCCGATCCGCCCGAGGAGCTCGTTCGAGATCGTGGGGTGCGCCTGATGGGGCCCGAACCTGGGCTGAGGCAGCCCCCAGCTCCCGAGCGCGCCCTGGAACTTCGCGAGCCGCTTGCGCGCGATCTGGCCGGTCATCTCGAGCGGCACCTTGGCGCCGAGGCGCGTGATCGCCAGATGGTCGAGGGGCTTGCCGAAGAAGTACTTCGGCACCACCCACGCGCCGCTGCGGGTGCTCAGGTGGACGGATTCGGCGACGTGCGAGGCCTCGACGGCGATGTCGACGGCGCTGTTGCCGATGCCGACGACGACCACGCGCCGCCCCGCGAGAACGCTCGGCTCCTTGTAGGAGTGGCTGTGGATCTGGCGGCCGCGGAACGTGTCGGCGCCGGGGTAGGCGGGGCGTGGCCAGCGCGGCGACCAGTGGTGGCCGTTCGCCACCATCAGCGCGTCGAAGGTCCTCGTGGCCGACGTGCCGTCGGGGCGCGTCGTGGTCACGTCCCAGCGCGCGCCGCTCGAGGTCACGCGCGTCACGGTGTGGAGGAAGCGGATGCGCTCGCGCAGCCGGAACCGCTCCACGTAGTCCTCGAAGTAGCGGACGATGTGGGTGTTGTGCGGGTAGTCGGGGAGCGTCTCGGACATCGGGAAGTCCGAATACGCCATGATCTCCCGCGAGGTGTTGATGTAGAGCGAGCGATAGCAGCTCGAGTGCGACTCCTCGGGCCGATACACCCAGTTCCCGCCGATCTCGGCGGACTGCTCGAAGACCGTGGGCTCGAGCCCTTCGTCGATGGCGCACTTGGCGCCGGTGATGCCGCTCGACCCCGCGCCGATCACCGCAACCGTACGAATGCGTTCCATGACGACGAGATTGCCACATCGCCGCGATCCGGGTGACGAGCCACCGCGCTCGTGACACGCTCGCGCCGCCGCGCAGGCGGTCCGGGGGATTCCATGCACGTGCTGTTCGCGATCACCGACCACGGCTACGGCCACGGCGCCCGCCAGATGGCGGTGGCGAAGCGCCTCCTCGAGCGCGAGCCGCGCGCGCGCGTGACCTTCTGGTCGAGGATCCCGCGCGCGATCTTCGCGGGCTTCCTGGGCGAGTCGGAGCGCTGGAACATCGAGCCGGTGAAGATGGACGTGGGCGTCGCGCAGGCCGACGGCATCACCCACGACCTCGACGCCACCCTCGGCCTCCTCGACGCCTTGTGGCGCGGCGCGGGCCCGGTACCCGAGCTGGTGCACAAGCTACGCGCGAGCGGAGCCGACCGGGTGGTGGCCGACGTGCCGCCAGCGGCGCTGCGCGCGGCGGCCGAGCTCGGGCTGCCGCGGCTCGCCTCGACGAACTTCGACTGGGCCTTCATCTACGGTCACTACGCCGCGAGCGACGCGCGCTTCGCGCCGTGGAGCGAGCTGGCACGTGCCGCGCACGCGGTCACGCCGCTCGCGTTGCGCATGACCCCGGGGCCGGAGCTGGTCGGGTTTCCCGCGGTGCGCGAGATCGGGATCGTGTCCCGGCTCGCCACCGGCGACGCGCGCGCGTGGCGAGCGGCCGTGGAGAGGCCCGGGGAGAAGCTGGTGCTGCTCTCGTTCGGCGGCTTCGGCCTCGCCGGCCTCGAGCGCCGCTTGCCACGGATCGCGGGAGTGCGGTGGATCACCGCACCGCCGCTGCCGCCGCTCGCGTCCCGCGACGACGCCTCCTACGTCCCCGACGTCGCGTACCCGAGCCTGGTGGCGGGCTGCGACGTGGTGTTCTCGAAGCCCGGCTACGGCACCATCGCCGAGGCCGCCGGGAACCGCACGCGGTTCCTGTACGCGGCTCGCGCGGACTTCCCCGAGACGCCACCGATGGTGGAGTGGCTGGAACGCGAGCTGACCTCGCTCGAGATCCCGCCCGAGCAGCTCGAGCCCCGCGGCATCGCGGAGGCGCTGGAGAGGATCCTCGCGATGCCCGAGCGCTTCCCCGAGCGCGTCGACGGCTCCGATCGCGCGGTCGATGCGATCCTGGCGCTGCAGAGATGAGCATGGCCTTCCGGTCGACAGGCGTGCCGATTCGGTGCCGGCGGTTGCGGACGAACCGGCGCTGCTGTGCGCGGCGGCGCCCAGGCGCGTTGCGTTGACGGGGCGAATCGGGCGCCGGTAGGTTCTCCGCGTGATCGCCAGCCGGTCGTGGCGGACCGGCGAGCTCAAAGGGTGCGACGCGGATTCGCCGTCGCAGGACTTCCGGGAGGTCGGGCCGCCTTCCGTCGTCGCCGCTCGCGGCGCGACCGGTGCATGCCCGATGACCAGCCTGTTCATGATCGCCGTGTACGCGTTCGCGGTGGCGTGGCTCTACGCCCGCGCCATCGCCACGGGTGCCGTCGGATGACCCGCCCCACCTGCCCGCCGCGGAGGCGGGGCGCAGTGGTGCGCGCCGCGCGCGGGCTGGCGTGGCTGGCGATCGTGGCGGGCACGAACGCCCACGCTGCCTCCGATTCGCACCCTACGCTCGCCCCGGGCGTTGCGTTTGCTCGCCTTCGCGAGGGCCTCGCGGCGCGAGCGACGCAGGTCTGGACCCCGCACCACTGCGCGGCGAGCGAGACCGCGCTCGACCGCCAGAGCTACGTCGATCTGAACCGCTTGCGTGGCAGCAAGCTGCTCGATCGCGCGGAGGGCTGGTCGGTGGAGGCCCGGATCGGCGGCAGGCCCTTTCACTGCTTCCCCTCGATCCGCGTCGGCGACGAGCTCGCGGCGCCGGCTCCGACGGACTTCGACCCCACCGAGACGTCGATCCCCATGGAGGAGGTGGACGACCACTTCCGCCTCGGCAAGTCCATCAACCGGCTGTGGTTCCTTCACCCGGCCGCGTCGGGTGAGTTCCCCGTGACCGTGGTGTTCACCGCCGACGGCTTCATGGTGGTGGGGGGCGCCTCGGCGCCCAAGCTGCTCGGGACCACGCTGCGCACCGGGATCATCGGCGAGCCCTTCGGTGACGGCGACTATGCGCAGCACGTCGAGGACGTCGTGCTGCGCGAGCTGGATGCCGACACGATCGAGCTGACGTACCTGGTCGACTCCGAGGCTGCGCTGGCCGCGGTCGAGTGCACCCTGCGGTGGGACGCCGCCCGCGAAGCGCCGACGCTGGCGTTTCGCGTGGCCCTGCGGGCCCGGGTGCGAGCGCGGCTCGGATTCGTGGGCGGCAACGCGCTGCGTGGCCCCACGCTGCACGGCCTGCTCGACGAATGCGGGGAGCCGCCGCCCCAGGGAGGCATCGCAGCCTTCCACGACGTCCAGACCGCGTCCGTCGTCCTTCCGGACGGACACGTCATCCACGACCTGCTGGTGCCGCCACTGGGCGCACACGCGGTCGAGCGGCGTCGCTTGATCGAGGACCTGCCGCCCTCGGGCCGGCTGATCCTCGACCAGAGCCAGCACGTGCGGGCGGGCACGTACTTCTCTTACCACCCGGGGATTCCGTATCGCGACCGCGCCGATCTGATCATCACCCTCGATCGTCCGCCGCGCACGGCGGTGAGCGTCGAGCGGGCGCAGGTCGCCGCGGATCTCGCTTCGATCAACCCGGAGGCGAACGAGACGGTCAACGTATTCCTGGCGACCGAGGCCGAGCCGGGATCGACGATGGATGTGAGGTTCTCGGTGGACGTCGCCGCGGACGACCTCGATCGCGACAACCGCCAGCTCGCGCCGGGTGTCGTGTACGCGGAGTCGATCCCCGGCGTCGGCAGCCGGCTGACCTTCCTTCCGCTCGACGAGTCGCTGGTGGCCGTGGGCGAGCCGGGGGCGCTCACCGGGCCCGTCCTCCTCGACCCGCGCCGTCCGTCGGCGTCGTCCGATGGAAGGTGGATCGCCTTCGACGCGACGGGCCGCGCGCCTGGCGAGCGCCGCGGGATCCATCTCCTCGACCGCCTCGACGGTTCCCTCCGGCGGCTGACGGTCGATCCCGGGAGCGGGGTCAGCTTCGACCGGGCCGCGTCCCTCGATGGCGGCGCGCGCCGCTTCGCCTTCGTCAGCAACCGATCGGGCAGCCAGACCCAGGCGGTGGTCGCCGAGGTGTCCGCTGGCCAGGGCTGTGGATTCGGCGAGGGCCTCGGTCCCGCCGACGACGTCACGTTCGACCGGGCCGGCGGGCGCATCGCGCGAGCGCACGACGGGGCGGTCGTCGTCCAGGAGCTCGACGGATCGCTGGTGACGGTCGTGTCCGCGCATCTCGGAGCCCGCGACCTTGCGTTCTCGCCCGACGGGTCGATGCTCGCCTTCGCATCCGACTCGGGGATCTGGGTCGCCGACCTGTGGGCCGGCAGCGAGCGGCGCGTCGCGACCGCGGGCGACTCGCCGACCTGGGCCGGCAGCCGCGCCTTGATCGTCCAGCGCACCGAAGAGGGCGAGGCCGACCTGCACGCGCTCGACCTCGTCACGCTCGAGACCAGGCGAATCACCCCGGCCGACGGGGTCGACGCCGACGACCCGGTGTTCGTCGGAGATGGCCATTGAGCGGGTCGGCGCCTTCGCTCGCTCGGCGAGACCGCCCGAGTAGCCGGTTCTCGCCTCGTGCGCCACTCGGCGCTCGCGCGGCGATCCGGCGAGGGTGGACCGTGAGCGTCGCGCTCCCGATCCCGGTGCAGGTCACCGACCTCGTCGTGGCCGCGGTGTCCGCGTCCGTATCGAGCGGGGTAGGGGAACGATAGAATCCCATACGATCGTCGCGCCCGGAGCTCCCGCGCACGCCCCCCCATCCGGCCGCGCGCGGCGCCCGGATGACCCCCCTCGGCTCCTCATGACCTATCGACGCCGCGCCCCGAAGCGCCCACTGCGCAGCCACCCGGGGCTCGCGAGCGATCCCCTCTGGTATCGGGACTCGGTCTTCTACGAGGTCCGTCTCAGCTCGTATGCGGATTCCGACGCCGACGGCATCGGCGACTTCCGCGGGCTGATCGAGAAGCTCGGCTACATCCAGGACCTCGGGGTGACTGCGCTCTGGCTGCTGCCGTTCTATCCGTCTCCCCGCCGCGACGACGGGTACGACATCGCCGACTACACGGCGGTGCACCCGGACGCCGGAACCCTCGACGACTTCCAGGAGCTGCTGCACCAGTCCCACCGTCGCGGCGTGCGCGTGATCACCGAGCTCGTCATCAACCACAGCTCCGACAAGCATCCTTGGTTCGAGCGAGCCCGGCGCGCGGCCCCGGGAAGCCGATTCCGCGATTTCTACGTGTGGAGCGACTCGGCCACGCGTTACCAGGGCACGCGGGTCGTCTTCCAGGACTTCGAGACCTCGAACTGGACCTGGGACCCGGTCGCCGGCTCCTATTACTGGCACCGGTTCTACGCGCACCAGCCGGACCTGAACTTCGCCAGCGCCGACGTACGCAAGGCGGTGCTCGGAGTGCTCGACTTCTGGCTGGCCATGGGCGTGGACGGTTTGCGCCTCGACGCGGTGCCCTATCTGTTCGAGCGCGAAGGCACGAACTGCGAAAACCTCCCGGAGACGCACGAGTTCCTCCGCGAGCTCCGCGCGCACGTCGACGCCCGCTACGCCGACCGCATGCTGCTCGCGGAGGCCAACCAGTGGCCCGAGGACGCGGCTACCTACTTCGGCACCGGTGACGAGTGCCACATGGCGTTCCACTTCCCCGTCATGCCGCGGCTCTTCATGGCCCTGCACATGGAGGACCGGTTCCCGATCGTCGAGATCCTCTCCCAGACGCCGCCGATCCCCGAGTCGTGTCAGTGGGCGCTCTTCCTGCGCAACCACGACGAGCTGACCCTCGAGATGGTGACCGACGAGGAGCGCGACTACATGTACCGGGTGTACGCCCACGATCGGCAGGCCCGGGTCAACCTCGGGATCCGACGGCGCCTCGCACCGCTGTTGCAGAACGATCGCCGGCGCATCGAGCTCTTGAATGCGCTGCTCTGCTCGCTCCCCGGCACGCCGGTCATCTACTACGGCGACGAGATCGGCATGGGCGACAACATCTACCTCGGCGACCGAAACGGCGTGCGCACCCCGATGCAGTGGAGCCCGGATCGCAACGCCGGCTTCTCACGCGCGACGCCGCAGCGATTGATCCTGCCGGTCATCATCGACCCCGAGTGCCACTACGAGACCATCAACGTCGAGTCGCAGAGCCGCAACCCTTCCTCGCTGCTCAACTGGATGAAGCGCCTCCTCGCGCTTCGCAAGCGCCACCCGGCCTTCGGGCGCGGGAGGATCGAGTTCCTGTCGCCGTCCAATCGGAAAGTGCTGGCGTTCGTACGCGTCCACGGCGACGACCACCTGCTGGTGCTCGCCAACCTGTCGCGTTTCGTCGAATACGTGGATCTCGATCTGAGCGCGTTCCGGGGGCGCGTGCCGGTGGAGCTGTTCAGCGCGCGTCCGTTTCCGGCGGTCGACGATCGCCCGTACTTCGTGACGCTCGGACCGCACTCGTTCTACTGGTTCACGATCGAGGAGCCCCGCGCGCTCGCCGGCGCGGGAGAGCCCGGCGGGGCGCAGTCGCGCGGCCGGCTGGTGATCGATGGCGCTTGGACGGGTGTCTTCGACGAGCCGGCGCGGAGCGCGCTCGAGGACGCGCTGAAGGCCGCTCTCCCGGCGTGCCGCTGGTTCGGCGGCCAGGCGGCGCGCATCCGCCTGGTGAGGATCGACGACGCGATCGCGCTCGGTGGACGAAAGCAGGGCGCGCGGCTGGCGTTCGTCCGGGTGGATCTCGACCGCGGAGCGGCGGCGACCTACGTCATCCCCATCGCGTTCGTGAGCGGCGCGGTGGGGGAGCGCATCTGTCGCGAGCAGCCGCAGTGCGTGCTCGCGGAGTTGAGCGCCCGCCCGCACGGAGAGCACGGAGAGGTCGTCGACGGTTGGTTGGTCGATGGTGCGGGGGTGCCCGAGGTCGCGCAGGCGTTGCTCGACTGGATCGTCCAGCACGAGCATCGCCGAGGCGCGGCGGGCGAGCTGGTGGGGACGCACCTGCGCGCGCTTCGCTCGCTGCGCGGCGAGACCGGGGCGCGCTGCGAGGTGCGCGTGCTGGGGGCCGATCACTCGAACACCGTGGTCGTGTTCGGTGACCGGCTGCTGCTGAAGTTGGTGCGGCGTCTGCCCGGAGGAACGAGCCCGGACCTCGAGGTCGGCCGCTTCCTCGCCGAGCACGGCGGATTCGTCCACGTGCCGCCGCTCGCTGGCGCCATCGAGTACCGCGTGAGCGGTCAGGACCCCGCGACCGTGGCGGTGCTGAGTGCCTTCATCCCGAACGAGGGTGACCTCTGGGGCCACACCCTCGATCGCGTCGAGCACTACTTCGAGGTGGTGCTCGCTCGGCGTGACGAGCTCGGCGATCCGCCGGATCCGGGCCACGACGTGCTGGCGCTGGTGGACCGAGACCCTCCCCCGCTGGTCGGCGATCTCTTCGGCGACTCGATCGAGATGGCGCGCCTCTTGGGTCGCCGCACCGCCGAGCTGCACCTCGCGCTCGCGTCCGATCCCGACGATCCTGCGTTCGCGCCCGAACCGTTCACGGCGCTCTACCAGCGCGGGCGCTTCCAGTCGATCCGCAACCTCGTCGCGCGTGTCCTCGGTGCGTTGCGCGAGAGCGCGGCGGCGCTGCGCGAGGACGCGGCTTCGAGCGCCCGCGAGCTCCTCGCCCGGGAAGCGGAGCTGGTGACCGCCTGCCGGGCGCTGCTCGGTTCGCCGCTGCCGTGCAAGCGGATCCGGTGCCACGGCGACTTCCATCTCGGCCAGGTGCTGCGCACGGGCAGCGACTTCGTGGTGATCGACTTCGAGGGCGAGCCCACGCGCCCGCTCGGCGAGCGGCGGTTCAAGACCTCGCCGCTGCGCGACGTCGCCGGGATGCTGCGCTCCTTCGACTACGCCACCCAGCATCCGCTGCTGCGGCGCAGCGGACGCGAGCGGATCCGGCTCGAGGACGTGCCCGTGCTCGCTCCGTGGGCGCGCTTCTGGCGTCAGTGGGTGAGCTCGTCGTTCCTGCGCAGCTACCTGCGTGGCGTCGCCGGCTCGGGCCTGGTCCCCGAGGCGCGCGACCCGCTGGCGCTCTTGCTGCGCGTGCTGGTGCTGGAGAAGAACGTCCACGAAGTGGGCCACGGGCTCGAGCACCGGCCGGAGTGGGTGGGAATCCCGGTCCGCGGGATCCTCGAGGTCCTCGACTCCACCGATCCCGCATCGGCGAAGCGGTCGTGAGCGACGCCTGCCACGACCCGATCTCCGCTGCTCGGGCGCACCTGGGCGTCGAGCGGCTGTTGCTCGGCATCCATGACGCGAGCTTCCCGTGCGATCCCGACGAGGACGTCGGGCGTGGGTCGCCGGCCACTCGCGCCGGCCGGCGCGTGCTCGAGCTCGCCCACGCGAGCGGCTTCACGGGCCTGCAGCTCGGGCCGCGCGGCTTGCTCGCCGAGGGCAACGCCTCGCCCTACGACGGCGCGCAGTTCTCCCGCGATACGCTCTCGATCCCGCTGCTGGGCTCCCCCGGCGACGACGACGGTGCCGTCACGCTGGCGCGCTCGGTCCGCCACGAAAGTCGTGACGCCGCGATCGCCAGCCGTCCGCACGGCCCGGCCGAGCGCACCCAGCACCGCCACGCTCACGCGGCGATGGATCGGCTCCTGGACGAGGCGTACCTGACGTTCGTTCGCGCTCCGCCCGCCGAGCGCGCTCCGTTCGAGCGCTGGCTGAGTGCACAGGGCGAGTGGCTCACCCGCGACGCTCACTTCGAGTGGCTGCGCCGGATCCACCACGGCGAGGACTGGACGAGCTGGGGAGGCACCCCCGAGGCCGAGGTGGATCGGACGCTCCATGCGCCGCCGCCCGGGGGCGAAGAGGCGGCCGTGTGCCGCCGCGCCGCGCTCGAGGTGCTTCACGGTGGTGCCTTCGCCCGCTTCGCCTTCGGCCAGTGGCTCGTCCACGAGACGCACGCGGCGGTTCGTCGTCATGCGCGATCGCTCGGGCTCGCGCTCTTCGGCGATCTTCAGATCGGCTTCTCGCCGCGTGACGAGTGGGCCGCGCGGCGGCAGCTCCTCGACGGCTACCGGCTCGGGGCACCGCCGAGCCGCACCACTCCCGCCGGGCAGCCGTGGAACTACCCGGTGCTCGATCCCGATCAGGTCGGCGACGAAGGGGCGAGCGGCGGCGGCGCGCTCGCCTGGCTCACCGCGCGGTTCCGCAAGATGCTCGGCGAGCACGACGGCGTGCGCATCGATCATCCCCACGGCTACGTGTGCCCGTGGGTGTATCGCGCCGCCGACCCAGACGCGCTGCACGCGGTGCGGCACGGCGCGCGGCTCTTCGAGTCGCCCGATCTTCCCGACCATCCGGCGCTGGCGCGCTTCGCCCGCGTGGCGCGCGGCGATCTCAACCCCGATCCGGCGAGGGCGCGCTTCGCCGACGACTGGGTGGTGGCGCTCTCCGGGCGACAGATCGAGCGCTTTGCCGGGATCTTCGACGCGCTCGTGGCCGTGGCGCGCGAGCACGGACGGGCGCCGTCGAGCCTGGTGTGCGAGGTGCTGAGCACGCTGCCGCACCCGCTGGCGCGGGTGCTCGCCCGGCACGGGCTGGGGCGCTTTCGGGTGTTACAGAAGGCCGATCCCCGCGACCCCGGCGACGTCTACCACGTGGCGAACGCGCATCCCGAGGACTGGGTGATGCTGGGCAACCACGACACGCCGCCGATCTGGAACGCCGTGGAGCAGTGGAGCGTTCCGGATCGCCGCGATCCGTGGGTCGCGGACCTGTCGGCGCGGCTGGCGCTCGCGCCGGCGCACCGGACGCGGGTCGCGGTGTGGCTCGCGCGGGCGGACGGTGCGCTGGTGCACGCGCTCTTCGCCTCGCTGCTCGCGAGCCCGGCGCGCAACGTGATGCTCTTCTGGACCGATCTCTTCGGCGCGCGCGAGCCCTACAACACCCCCGGCACCGTGTCCGAGCGCAACTGGTCACTCAGGCTGACGCACGACTTCGCGGAGCGCCATCGCGAACGCTGCCGTGCGGGGCTCGCGCTCGATCTGCCGTTCGCGCTCAGCCTGGCGCTGCGGATGCGCGGCACCGACGCCGACCCCGAGGCGCGCGCGCTCGTCGGGGCACTCGAGTCCGCCTCGCACGCGAGCCTGCGGTTCCCCGGCGGGGGCCGATGAGCGTGTGACGCTCGCGCGAGGTCAGGTCGGGACGGTCGGGACGAGGCTCGCGAGCAGGGCCCGCACCGCGGCGACGTCGCTCAGCCGGTAGCGAGCGCGGCTCGGTCTCGAGCCGACGTGGATCGCGATCCCACCCTCGGGCAGCGCCGCGAACAGCTCCTCGTCGGTGGTGTCGTCGCCGATCGCGACCCACGCGGTTCCCTCGGGGACGCGTTCGGCGATGGGACCCACGATCTGTCCCTTGCTGACGCCGACCGGGCGCACCTCGATGACCTTGTCACCGACCAGTACGGCGGCAGGGCTGGAGGAGAGCAGCTCCGAGAGGTGGAGCCGCAGCTCGTCCGCCTGGTGTGCGGCGAATTCCGGATCCGCGACACGCCAGTGCCAGGCCAGCCCGGCACCCTTGCGCTCGACGAACGCACCCGGCGTGCGTTCCGCGAACTGGGCGAGGATCGGCGCGACACGCTCCCGCCAGCTCAGGTCGGGAAGGGCCAGCGAGCGCCAGCGCGTACCGTCGGCCGAGCGCGACGCGAGGCCGTGCTCGGCGTGGAGGTGGGCCGCGAGCTGTCCGAACCATCCGGACAAGCTCTCGCGGGTCCGCCCGCTCACGATGTGCACCTCGGTCGCCGGGCGCGCCGTCAGGGCCGTCAGCAGGTCGAGCAGCGCCGGATCCGGGCCGGCGAGCTCGGGGCGAGACGCGAATGGAACCAGCGTCCCGTCGTAGTCGAGCAGCAGCACCAGCCGCCGGGCCTCGCGCAAGGACGCGAGCGCTTCGGCGCCAGGTGGTCCGGGCAGGTCGGCTGGACCCGTGAGCGAGGTCACGGTCGAAGATCGCTCGAGCGCCTCGATGAAGCGTCGAGTCCAGCGATACACGTCGTGACGCGCGACGTGCTCTCGCATCGTCCTCATCCTGCGCTGGCGTTCCTCCGGGGCCATGGTGAGCGCGCGATGGAACGTGTTGGCGGCCTCGTCGAGGTCGTACGGGTTGACCATCAGCGCTCCGGCCAGCTCGTCCGCGGCGCCGGCGAACTCGCTGAGCACCAAGACGCCTTCGTCGTCGACGCGGCTTGCCACGAACTCTTTCGCCACGAGGTTCATGCCGTCGCGGATGGGTGTGACCAGCATCACGTCCGCCGCGCGGTAGAGCGCCGCGACCTGTCGTTCGGAGAAGCTCCGGTGGATGTAGTGAACCGGAGCCCAGCTCGGCGTCGCGAAGGCGCCGTGGATGCGACCGATCAGCCTGTCGACGGTGGCGCGGAACTCGCGGTAGGCGCGCACCACCGAGCGCGACGGAGATGCGACCTGCACCAGCCGGACGCGCCCGTGAAGCTCCGGATGCCGCGCGAGGAGGCGCTCGAACGCGAGCAAGCGCCGCGGGATGCCCTTCGTGTAGTCCAGGCGATCGATGCCGACCAGGATCTGACATCGCGGATCGACACGCAGCGCTTCCGCGTCTTTCGAGACGCGCGGGGTCGCCGCGAGGGCCGCGAAGTGGGCGGCGTCCACGCTCATCGGGAAGACGCCGACCCGCACCGTCCGGCCCCCGACCTCGACCCGGTCGATCTCCACCGGCAGGCCGAGGATCCTGAGGGTGGAGGCGGCGAAGTGGCGCAGGTAGCCCGCCGTGTGAAACCCGACCAGGTCCGCGCCGAGGATGCCTTCGAGCAGCGGGCGCCGGCCGGGCAGGGTGCGGAACAGATCGCTGGGCGGGAAGGGGATGTGGAGGAAGAAGCCGATCCGCGCGGAGGGGACGCGCGCGCGCAGCAGCGCCGGCAGCCGCATCAGGTGGTAGTCGTGGATCCACACCAGGTCGCCGGGTCGGTGATGGCGGGCGATCACCTCCGCGAACCGGTCGTTGATCTGCTCGTAGAGCTGCCAGTCCTGGATCTCGATGGGCACTCGATCGAGGAGATAATGGAAGCTCGGCCACAGCACCTCGTTGGCAAAACCTTCGTAGAACCTGCTGACCTCCTCGGGCTCGAGGTGCACCGGGACCAAGCGCCGCGCGGCCATGCGCGCGTGCATCGAAGCGTCCAGCTCGGCGCCCAACGAGCCCTGGGTTCCCGGCCATCCGATCCAGAGCGAGTCGCCGTCGCGGTGCACCCGCTCGAGTCCGGTAGCGAGCCCGCCCGTGCTGCGCCCGAGCGCGACCCGGCCCCGGTTGACGGACACGCTGACCGGTAGCCGGTTGGACACGATCAGGAGCCGAGACACGTCACGTGCTCCGCTCGGGAGAGGTGGCCGCGGGGGGAGCCCCGGGCGACGGACCGGCTGCCGGCGGCGCCGCGGACCTCGTGGCGCGGAAGCGGTCGATGTGGTCGAGGGTGCCCACCACGACGAGAAGGTCCCCGGCACGAAGCGGCGCGGTCGGATCCGGTACGCGCTCGACGCTCTCGCCGGTCCTGCGCACCGCGACCACCGTCAGGCCGTGCGACGCGCGCAGGTCGGCGTCACGCAGCGACAGTCCCGCCATGGCCTGGGGAACGGGGACCCGCTCGGTGACCAGGCCGGGGTGGAGGTGGACCTGGCTGGCCACCTTCGGACGGCCCACTCCGAGGCCATCGGACGCGTGGTCGGCGATCCCCAGGAAGTCCTCGGTGAGCAGCTCGTTCGTGTAAACGCGCAGCACGTCGCGGCGCGACACCACGCCCACGAGCTTGCCGCCGCTGTCGACGGCGGGCAGCTCGTCGCGCTCTTCCCACACCAGCTCGTCGAGGGTGTCGGCGAGCGTGTCGGTGCTGCGGATCGCGCGCGCCTCGGAGCGCGCGAGGTCGCGGGCGTTCACGAGGTCGCCGAGCGCCCGCACCTCGGGGTCCTGGATGTCGAGGATGGAGACCTCGCCGACCAGCTTCTCGGCGTCGTCGACGACGTAGGCGCGCACCAGCCCGCGGGTGAGAAAGGCGGCGATCACGTCCCCGATCGGCGCCGACTCGCGCAGCGTGAAGTCCACCGGGCGCATCACCTCGCCGACGGTGTGGCTGCGCATGATCACGTCCTCGCGGCGGTGGAGCTTGACGCCGCGCTGGACCAGCGCGTTCGAGTAGAGCGACTCGCGCTCGAGGGAGCGCGCCACCGAGGTGGCGAGGGTGACCACCAGCATCACCGGCAGGATGATCTTGTAGTCACCGCTCATCTCGAAGAGCAGCAGGAGCGCCGTGAGCGGCGAGTGCGTGGCGGCGGAGAGCACGCCCGCCATGCCGACCAGCGCGTAGGCGCCCGATCCCGCGGTGACCGTCGGAAGCAGGTGCTGAACGAGCTTTCCGTAGAGCCCGCCCGCGATCGCTCCCAGGTAGAGCGCGGGGAGAAAGACGCCGCCCGACCCGCCGCTCGCGAGCGTCAGGCTGGTGGCGATGATCTTGGCCGGTAGCAGCACCGCGAGCAGCGTCCAGGTCAGGCTGCCGCTGAGCGCGCCGTCCATCGTCACGTAACCCACCCCGTAGAGGTTGGGCAGGGCGAGGATCATGGCGCCGAGGATCAGACCACCGAGAGCCGGGCGCCACTCGCGCGGCACGGGTACTCGCGCTGCGCCGTGCTCGAACGAGTTCATGACGCGCACGAACACCACCGCGACCAGCCCGCACACCAGCCCGAGCCCGACGTAGAGCGGGATCTCGTAGATGCTCTGCAGCGCGTAGGGCTGGACGACGAAGGCCGGGTGGTCGCCGAAGTAGGCGCGCGACACGACCGTGGCCATCACCGACGACAGGATCACCGGGCCGAACGACGGCATCGCGAAGTTGCCGGTGATCACCTCGAGCGCGAAGAACGCCCCCGCGATCGGCGCGTTGAACGCCGCGGCGATCCCGCCCGCCGCTCCACACGCGGCGAGGGTGCGCGTCGATGCGGGCGGAAGCTTGAGCGCCTGCGCCACCACCGAGCCGACCGCCGCTCCGATCTGCACGATCGGACCCTCGCGGCCCACCGAGCCGCCGCTGCCGATGGTGAGCGCGGAGGCCAGCGACTTCACCGTCGCCACACGGCCGCGGATCACACCGCCGCGGATCGTGACGGCCTCGATCACCTCGGGCACGCCGTGCCCCTGCGCCTCGGGCGCGAGGTAGCGCACCAGCGGGCCCACCACGAGCCCGCCCAGCATCGGCGCGATCAGCACCCGCCAGGTCGGCACCTGATGGAGCACCTTGAGCGGCAGGTCGGTCGAGCCGATCGCCAGCCACTGGACCCCGGCGATCAGGTACACGAACGCGATCGCCGCGCCGGCCGTGAGCACGCCCACCAGACACGGCAGCAGCACCATCAGGATCGGGGTGTGATCGAAGTGCTGGACGCGGCGGGACATGGCGTGGCCCTCGGGACGGAGATCACGCAGGCGCGGGCGGGGATGCCTCCGCGGCCGCGGCCCTGGCCCGCGTGCTGCGGCCCAGGCTCCAGCGCAGCGCGGGTGGGGTGGCGAGGGTGGTGACCACCACCATCACCACGAGCGCCGAGTACACCGGTGGCGACACGATCGCGCTGCCGGCGACGGTGAGCGAGAGCCCGATGTTCGCGAAGATCAGCCCCACTTCCCCACGGGGGATCATGCCGATCCCGACCGACAAGCTGTCGAGGCCCTGGCCGAGAGCGCCGAGGGCGCACGCCTGCTTGCCGAGGATCGCCACGACGGTGAGCGCGGCCGCGAGCCCCAGCACGGCAGGGTCGGCGAACGCGGTGACGTCGGCGCGCATCCCCATCAGCACGAAGAAGATCGGCACCAGAAAGCTCGCGATGGGGTGGACCAGCTCCTCGAGCTCGTGCTCGCCGCGATCGACGAAGTCGCGGTAGTGGACGTTCTCGAGGATCAGCCCCGCGGCGAACGCGCCGACGATCGCGGCCAGCCCGATCTCCGCCGAGAGCCACGAGAGCAAGAAGCAGAACGTCAGGCCCGCCGCGAGCAGGACCCCCTTCGAGCGCAGCCGCGAGGCGAGCGAGAAGGCCCGCGGGGTCAACACACCACCGAGCGCGAGCGCGATGCCGAGGAACGCCGCCGCCTTGCCGACGATCGCCGCGACGCCGACCGGCGTGATGGGCGCGCCGCCGTCGGCGCCGACGATCACACCGCTCACCACGGCGAGGATCACCAGGCCCAGCACGTCGTCGATCACCGCCGCGCCCAGGATCACGCGCGCCTCGCGACTCTGCGACGCGCCCATGTCCTGGAGCACCCGCGCCGTGATGCCGACGCTGGTCGCGCACAGCGTGGCGCCGATGAACGCGTGCACGTAGCGGCTGGCCTCGGGGAGCATCCACGCGCTCACGGCCCATCCGAGCGCGAACGGAGCGATCACGCCGAGGATGGCGACCAGCAATGAAGTCCAGCCCACCGCGAGCATCTGGGAGACGGTGGATTCGAGCCCGACCTCGAAGAGGAGGATCAGCACGCCGAGCCGCGCCAGCATCTCGAGCGTCGGATCGTGAGCCAGGGTCGCCGGCCAGGCGATCCCCAGGTGAGGGAGCGCGCCGAGCGCGATGCCGATGACGAGCTCGCCGAGCACCGCCGGCTGGCCGGCGCGGGATCGCGAGCTCGCCGCCCAGCTTGCCGGCCCACAGGATCACCACGAGCTGGATCGCGAGGTTCGCCACCGGATCGACGTGGCTGGCCTCCCCGGACGCCAGCGCCGGGGCCGCCAGCGCGAGCGCGCCGATCACGAGCGCCGCGCTCGCGACGAGACACGCGCCGAGGCTCGGCGGCCGGCGTGGCGTGGAGGCGGCTCGGCCGGCGAACGCAGGTCGGTGTCGGGGACGGATCATCTTGCCTGGCTCCGCGCCGGTGACTGCATCGCGGCGAACGCCCGCCGGGGACGGCGGCATCCAGGGGCGACGCAGGGCTGACACCGGTTTCGCCAGGTGGCGGCCCGACCACCCGAGTTTCCTGCGGCGGAGAGTCGCCGCACCCTTGTCGCGCTTCGTGGGCGCGGACGGACCGCGCTCGCGAGACCGAGGCGGGTTACCCGCCGGTGCCGCCCGCGTCAAGGAAACCGCACCTCGCGGCGCGCCAGAAGCGCGCGATTGCGCCTCGTCGGATGCGCGTGACAGAATCGGCCGCCGCGTCGTCGACGGCGCCTCCTCCAACCAGCTCGGGCCCCTCGCGATGACGCGTCCTCGAATACCCCGCGCCACCCGATCGGTGCGTCCGCGACGGCGCTGGGTCGCGCTGCTCGCCCTCGTCTCGTTCCTGCCGATGGCGGCCGGCTGCGCCCAGAGCACCAAGCTCATCGACCCCGACGAGAACCGGGTGCTGCACGTCTCGGGCACCTACTACGAGATGGGCTATCAGATCGGCCAGGCCTACTCGTCCGAGATCCGCCAGGTCTTCACCCAGTTCCTGACCGCCTCGCTGATCCCGTATTTCGCCCGCGAGCAGCCCAGCATCGCGAGCGTGCTCACCTATTACGACGATCCGCGCTTCGAGAACGGCCAGTTCGCGTACGAGTTCCTGAAGGACGCGGCGCACGGGCTCGAGCCGTACATCCCGGCGCGCTATCGCGACGAGATCCGCGGCATCGCCGACGGCGCGCAGTACGACTACGAGGACGTGCTGATCCTCAACACGCTGCTCGACTCGATCCTGAGCCTCGTCAACATCACGGTGTTCCTGAAGATCCTCCAGTCGCCGGTGCTCGAATCGGTGACGCTGCCGGCGGCGCTCACGAGCGACGGCGTCGACAACGACGAGGACGGCCAGACCGACGAGCCCGGCGAGAACGTCCTCGACCCGTTCCCCGCCTCGCCGTTCGCGGTCGTGAAGGGGATGCCCGCGCAGCCCACGCTGGTCTTCCGTCTCGGCGACATCGCGTTCCCGAACTTCTTCGATCCCGAGGGAGTCGACCTCTCGACGTTGCGGGTCCGCCTCAACGATCGGGTCTTCACCCGCGCCGACACCGCGGTGTGGAGCGACAACGGCGACGACCTCCACCCGGTGATCACGATCAAGGCGCCGGAGGCCTATGCCCCCGGCACTCCGGTGGCCGTGGACGTGGAGGCGGCGGACCTCGACCAGATCGACGTGCCGCCGCCGCTGCACCCGAACGTGGCGCGGCTCCTGCGCTTCACCTTCGTGGTCGGGGCCGCCGAGCGCGCCCTCGAGGACTTCGGCAACATTCGCCCCGAGGAGGCCTCGGGCAGCATCCCGGCGTGGAACCTGGGTGTGCGAGGCGCGATGAGCGCCGACGGCCAGATGCTGGTGGCGCGCGCCATGGCGCTCCTCGACATCAACGTCCTTCACGACTTCACGACGCTGATCGTCTACCACCCGGTCGGCGAGGACGGCGCGCCGCGTCCGTCGTTCGCGAGCGTCGGCTACACGGGGATCGGCTGGATGCTGTCGGGGATGAGCGAGCGCGGCATCGTGGCCGCCATCAATCGCTGCGAGACCTTCGACGACGCGGTGGTCGGGAACCTGTTCGCCGCGCAGCCCTACCGGCTCAACCCGCAGGGGGCCCTCGGACCGTGGATGATCCGCGAGATCGTCGAGGACGCCGAGAGCCTCGGCGACGCCGAGGCGATCCTGCGCCGGCAGAGCCCGGTGACGGGCTGGAACGTCTTCCTGGCCGACGGTCCTCACGACGACATGCGCGTGGTCGAGCTCGACGCCAACATCGATCACAAGCCCGACGACGGCTTCTACGAGTTCACCAGTGACCTCTCCGATCCGGGAAACCTCGACGCCAAGGGGCGCCGCTCGGGAGCGTCACGAGCGACGACTTGCGCAACGCGATCCACTACGTGAAGAACCTCACGGACGGACCCGAGAACGTGCCGCTGCCGCTGCCGATCAGCCTCGGCCTGCCCGATCAGCGCAACTGGGGCACCACGTACTTCAGCTCGGTGAGCATCCATTCGAAGCTCGACGCCGCGCTCGCCGAGGCGGGCGGCCCGGTCGACGCCCAGTGGCTGCTCGATCTGCAGAAGCGGCCCGGGTTCTTCGACCCGCAGATCTCGATGCACAACGCGCTGTTCGCGCCCGACGCCCGCGAGCTGTGGGTGGCGATGGGGCGGCTGCCCGCCACCGATGGCCGCTTCAATCACTACGGCCCCGAGATCTTCGCGAGGCCGGGCCAGTGACGGGAGCCGCTCTGGCGGGGCGAGCGACCGGCCGGGGACGAGCCAGCCGCGTCGCCGGGCTGGCGTCCTCGCTCGCGGCGCTCGTCGTGGTCGCGCTGGCCGGCGCCGCCCGCGCCGGGATCGCCGACACGCCGCCGCAGGGCGCGGTGATCTTCGACTCGACCTACGGCAGCACCGCGACCCAGGGCCGCTACGACGGCTCCGGCAACCTGGTCGACCTCGCCGACCCCGTGGAGCGCTATGCCCCCACCGGCGAGTTCCAGGGCAACATCCTGGTGCCGGGCGTGAACGAGACCGAGGTCCAGGTCAACCGCCTCGCCATCGGCGTCACCGACTGGTTTTCGGTCGCCGTGGTCTTCCCGTTCCTGATCTCCCAGAAGACCGACCTCAAGCTGGACTGGGAAGCGGGCGACTTCATCCCCGAGTTCAACCGCCAGATGACGGGTGACGACTTCTGGGACTGGGCCGGCAGCCTCGGTCAGCCGAAGCCACCCAACTGGTCCGCCTACTCCACCCCCGGCGACGTGATCCTCGCGGTGCTGGTGAACCTGTACCGTCAGCCGTGGAGCCAGGTCACGGTGTTCGCGTTCGGCAACACGTTCACCGGCGCCAAGGCGAACCCGGAGATCCTGGGCGCGATCGGCAGCTCCGGGTTCGACTTCATCACCAACGGCGACATCGGCTTCCACCTGACCAGCGACTGGAGGCTGCCGGACTCGGTCGTCGACCGTTTCACGCTCAGCTTCGACCTCTTCTACGAGCACTACCTGCCGCGCGAGTTCGCGAGCCCGGTCGGCAAGTACAACCCGCTGATCGTGAACTACGCGCCGTACATCGGGCCCACCTACACCGTGACCCGCGGCGACCTCTACGGCATCGGCTCGGTGCTGCGCTACGACGTGCTGCGCGGACCCGACGAGCCGAGCTGGCTCACGCGCTCCAACCCGGAGTTCCAGAAGGCGTTGCCGGCGCTGTTCGCGGTCCAGGCGTCCTACGTACACCAGCGCGGGTTCGACACCGACTACGACTCGCTGTCGGCGGTGTGGGACAGCGACCAGGAAGAGGACAACAAGGCCCTCTACAAGCACAACTTCAAGTTCACGGGCGCGCTCTCGCTGCTGCGCTACGGGGTGCCGGTGGACATCATGGGCGGCTACCAGACGCAGACGCTGATCGCCGGCAAGAACTTCCGCCCCACCGACGGTTTCGAAGTCGGGCTGCGCCTCTATTACAGTTTGTTGATCAATCCCCTCGACCTGATCTTCGGTAAGTGATCGGGTCGTTGCTCACGCGCGCCTCGAGCCCGCGCTCTCCTTCTTCCGTCGCCTCGAACCCCGTGCTTCCGGTCCAGATCGTCGCGACGGGCTTTCACGCTCCAGAACGCGTCGAGACCGCGGCCGAGCTCGCGCCCCGCATCGGGCGCAGCGAGGGCTGGATCGCGCGCCGCAGCGGTGTGCTGCGCCGCCACATCGCCGACGAGCCCGTCGAGCGCATGGCCGCGCGCGCGGCGCGCGAGGCGATCGAGGGCGCCGGCGGCGCGCCGCCCGACCTGCTGATCTACGCGGCGACCACGCCGCGGCAGATGATCCCGGACACCTCGGTGTTCGTGGCGCGTGAGCTCGGGCTCGACGGCGTCACCACGTTCACCCTGCACGCGACGTGCTTGTCGTTCATGCCGGCGCTGTGGACCGCGGGCTCGCTCATCACGGCGGGCGGGTATCGACGGGTGCTGATCGTCTCGGCCGAGATCGGTAGCATCGCGCGCAACGTCGAGGAGCCGGAGAGCGCTTCGTTGCTCGGCGACGGCGCTGCGGCGGCGGTGCTCGAGCGCGCCCCGGCGGGTTCGCCGAGCGGGATGCTCGCGATGGCGATCACCACTCACCCGGCGGGGGCCGAGCTGACCCAGCTTCGCGGCGGCGGGATGGCGCGGCATCCGCTCGATCCCGGCACCGTGACCGGCGACTACCTGTTCTCGATGAACGGCCCCGGCGTGTACCGCATGGCGCGACCCCGGCTCACCGCACAGGTGGCGCAGGTGCTGCGCGAGGCGGGGTTGACGGCGACCAGCGAGGTCGACCTGGTGGTGCCGCACCAGGCCTCGGGACGCGCGCTCGCGACCATGGCCGAGCACCTCGGGCTCGCCCCCGAGCGGGTGGTCAACATCATCGGAGAGTACGGCAACTGTGTGGCCGCCTCGCTGCCGATGGCGCTCGCCCACGCCAACCGCGAAGGGCGCATGAAGCGCGGCGACACGCTGATGCTGATCGGCACCGGCGCCGGCCTGGCCGTGGGCACGCTGATCCTGCGCTGGTAGGACCGATCGACCGCTGGGTCGGTGACGGAGCACCGACGCTCCAGCGGTTCGAATGGAATCGATGCGCTGGAGGGCTGCGGTCCCTCGCAGCCGCTGCGTGTCGTACCGCCGGCGGCCGCGAAGGATCGCGGCCCTCCAGACAGACCGATCGAGAGCTCGGAGCGCGGGCGCGCCGCCCGGCCGCCTAGCCGTCGTTCCGATCGATGCCGTCGCGCGCGAGGATGCGGGCGAACACCTCGACGAGCTCGGCGTCCCACCAGCCCTGCGCGGCCTCGGTGCGCAGGGTGGCGAGCGCGTCCTCGGGCGTGAGCGGCTCTCGATACGGCCGGCGGGTGGAGAGCGCGTCGAAGATGTCGACGACGCTCACGATGCGCACCGCGAGCGGGATCGCGCCGCCGCTCAGGCCCTCGGGATAGCCGCTACCGTCGAGGCGCTCGTGGTGGTGGCGGATCAGCGGGATCACCTTGCGCAGCGTCTTCATCGGCGAGCAGATCGCGGCGCCCGCGTCGACGTGGCGCGCCATGATGCCGCGCTCGTGCACGTCGAGGGCACCCTCCTTGCGCAGGATCTCGTCGGGCACGGTGATCTTGCCGATGTCGTGGAACACCCCGCCGAGGCGCAGCACGTCGAGGGTCGCGGGGTCGAGGCCGAGCTCTTCGCCCACGCGACGCGCGTAGCGGCCCACGCGCTTGCAATGCCCGCCCGTGTACCCGTCGCGGTGCTCGACGGCGATCGCGAGCGACTCGAGGACCTGCGAGGCGTGCTCGAGCTCGTCGGTGAAGTGCTTGAGGGCGAGCAGCGAGCGCACCCGGGTGCGCAGCTCGGCGGCGTTGATCGGCTTGGTGAGGAAGTCGTCGACGCCGAGCGCCACCGCGTGGAGCTTGTCCTCCAGCGTGGTGAGCGCCGTCACCATCACGATCGGCACCAGCCGGGTGGCGGGATCGCTCTTGAGCGCCGCGGTGACCGAGAAGCCGTCGCGGTCCGGCATGACCGCGTCGAGGAGGATCAGGTCGGGAGGGTCGTGCGCGACGGCGAGGATCGCCTCGTTGCCGTCGACCGCCTCGCGGACCCGGTAGCCCTCGGCCTCGAGGAGATCACGGAGCAGGAGCCGGTTGAGCTCCAGATCGTCGACCACCAGGATGCGCTCGCCGGCCACGGCTCGACCGTAACCCACCGCGCACCGCGTGGGCGAGCACGCCCCACGCCGCGCCGCCCCGGCACGGCTCGGCCATCGGGAGCCGGTCAGCCGATCGGGTGCGGGTAGCGGAGGTACGCCTCGACGATCCGGCTCACCCACGGGTTCAGGAACAGGAACCGCTTGGGCCACAGCGGCGAGTGGGCGGCGAGCGGGTCGAGGGTGCCGTCGAGGAGCTCGGCGACCACCTCGGCGCCTTTGCGAGAGAGCGTGTCGAGGACCTCGCGGCCGTTGCCCATGTTCGCGAGGCTCGGGTTTCCCGAGTAGGTCTCGTGCAACCAGTAGTGCAGGTTGGGCTTCCACACCGCGAGCATCGCGAGGAACCCGGCCTTGCCGGCGCGCGCCTCGGGCTTGAGCACGTCGGGGTCGTAGCCGTTCGCCTTCGCCCACTCCTTCACGGTCTTGCGCGGCAGCTCGCGATAGCGCGGGCTCACGTGCTCCTCGTGGAGCGCGAGCATCATGCCGGTCTCGATCACGCCGGCGTGGGTGTCACCTTCGAGGTCGCCCGGCTGGAAGCAGCCGAAGCCGTCGGTGAAGCGCTCGAGCTGCGCCGAGCCGCCGGTGAGCCGGTCCACGAGCACCGAGAAGATGCTCACCATCCGCGTGCCGCGCACCGCGCGGTTGACCTTCTCGCACGCCGCCTCGATCGCGACGAAGTGGCGCGGCGAGCCGTGGAAGTTGGACACCACGATGTTGCGGAAGCCCTGGCGGGCGAGGGTGGTGCCGAGCTCGGTCATCACCCGCACCGTGGTGCCCGTCGAGAACCTGAGCGAGCCCGGCTGGGGCACCGCGTCCGGCGCCGCGTAGACCATCGGTAGGCGGATCACGGTCCGTGCGCGGTGGCGATCCGGCAGCAGCTCCGCCATGCGCAGCATCAGCCCCTCGGCTTCCAGGGCGTCGGTGCCGAGCGGCAGGTGCGGCCCGTGGACCTCGAGCGGAGAGCACGCGACCAGCACCAGCGCCTCGCGGCGGTCGATGCGGTCGAAGTCCTCCTTGGTGACGTGCTCCCAGCGCAGCACGCCGGGAACGGACGGCGGGGCCTCGCCCGTGCGGGTCACGTCGGTCACGCCGCGCGCGCCGCGCTCGCGCGGACTCGGGCCACGCGCTTCTCGTAGGCCTCGCGGGCGATCGCGGTGTCCTCGAGGAAGCCGTGCAGCTCGTCGAGGGTGAGCGCCTGGGGCCCGTCGCAGAGCGCCTTCGCCGGCGCCGGGTGGAAGTCGACGAGCACCATGTTGGCGCCCGCGATGATGCCCTGCGCGGTGACGTGGAAGATGTCCATGAGGCCATCGGAGGCTTCGACGCGTCCGCCCACCGAGTGCGAGGGGTCGACGCACACCGGCATGCGCGTGAGCCGCTTCACCACCGGCACGTGCGCGAAGTCGACGAGGTTCCGGTGCGGGTCGCCGAGGTGGCTCTTCACGCCGCGCAAGCAGAACGCGATCTGGCGGTTGCCCTCGCTCGCGATGTACTCGCAGGCGTTGATCGACTCCTCGAGCGTGATGCCCATGCCGCGCTTGAAGAGCACCGGAAAGCGCTGCTGCTGGCCGACGTACTTCAGCAGCTCGAAGTTCTGCGCGTTGCGCGTGCCGATCTGGAGCATCACGCCGGTGGCCTCGCCGCTCGCGCGCAAGGCGCTACGCACCTCGTCGAGGTGGCGCGCGGTGGTGATCTCCATCGCGACCACCTGGACGCCGTGCTTGCCGGCGAGCTCGAAGACGTAGGGCAGGCAATCCTTGCCGTGGCCCTGGAAATCGTAAGGGCTGGTGCGCGGCTTGTAAGCACCCATCCGCGAGGTGCGGAGGCCGTGCTCGGCGATCGCCGCGAACATCTGGTCGACGTGCTGGGGCGTGTCCACGGCGCACAACCCCGGGAACACGTGGAACGTGTCCTGGCTGAACGTGATGCCGCGGTAGTCGAAGCCCATCACCTCGACCTGACCGCGGTGGCGGCCGATGACCTTGTAGCGCTCGGAGACGCGCACCACGCGCTCGACGCCGGGCAGCGCCGCGAACCCGTCCGTGGGCACGGTGGCGGTGGGACCGAGGAGGTAGATCTCGGTCAACGTGCGCGTGGTGCCGACGATCTCGTGGACGTCGGTACGGATGTCCTTGTACGTGTGCGCCTGGCGGACGACTTCCTCGACCTCGGCGCTCGCGGCGCCGATTCCCGGCGTCATGATGACGATCATCTCGCTCCCCCGCGGCGGCGTTCGGTGCTGCGGCCGACGCAATGCGTCAGTCTACCGAGGGGAGCGGGGGATGTCTTTCGACCCCCCCGCGGCCGAAGGATCCGCCCTCCATCCGGGACCGATCCTGCGCCCCGCCGCCGATCCGTCGGTGACGGAGCACCGACGCTCCAGCTCGATCCCGCCGCGTGGCCTGGCGGCCGCGAAGGATCGCGGCCCTCCATCACGGGACCGATCGGCTGAGCGCGGCCGCTCCGTCGGCCGCTCGCGATCGATCGCCGGTCGGTGACGGAGCACCGACGCTCCAGCGGTTCGATCCCGGACCCGGCGTGGTCCTCGGCGGCCGCGAAGGATCGCGGCCCTCCATCACGGGACCGATCGGCTGGAGCGCGGCCGCTCCTCCGCGCGGTTCCCGCTCGGCCGCCCGCGATCGATCGCCGGTCGGTGACGGAGCACCGACGCTCCAGCGGTTCGATCCCGACCCGGCGTGGTCCCTCGGCGGCCGCGAAGGATCGCGGCCCTCCATCACGGGACCGATCGGCTGGAGCGCGGCCGCTTCGTCGGCCGCCCGCGATCGATCGCCGGTCGGTGACGGAGCACCGGCGCTCCAGCGGTTCGATCCCGGACCTGGCGTGGTCCCTCGGCGGCCGCGAAGGATCGCGGCCCTCCATCAGGGGACGATCGGCTGGAGCGCGGCCGCTCCGTCGGCCGCCCGCGATCGATCGCCGGTCGGTGACGGAGCACCGACGCTCCAGCGGTTCGATCCCGGACCCGGCGTGGTCCCTCGGCGGCCGCGAAGGATCGCGGCGCTCCATCAGGGGAGCGATCGGCTGGAGCGCGGCCGCTTCGTCGGCCGCCCGCGATCGATCGCCGGTCGGTGACGGAGCACCGGCGCTCCAGCGGTTCGATCCCGGACGTGGCGTGGTCCCTCGGCGGCCGCGAAGGATCGCGGCCCGCCATCACGGGGCCGGTCGGCTGGAGCGCGGCCGCTCGTCGGCCGCCCGCGATCGATCGCCGGTCGGTGACGGAGCACCGACGCTCCAGCGGTTCGATCTCGGGCGTGGCGTGGTCCTCGGCGGCCGCGAAGGATCGCGGCGCTCCATCAGGGGAGCGATCGGCTGGAGCGCGGCCGCTCCGTCGGCCGCTCGCGATCGATCGCCGGTCGGTGACGGAGCACCGACGCTCCAGCGGTTCGATCCCGGACCCGGCGTGGTCCCTCGGCGGCCGCGAAGGATCGCGGCCCTCCATCACGGGACCGATCGGCTGGAGCGCGGCCGCTCCGTCGGCCGCTCGCGATCGATCGCCGGTCGGTGACGGAGCACCGACGCTCCAGCGGTTCGATCCCGGACCCGGCGTGGTCCCTCGGCGGCCGCGAAGGATCGCGGCCCTCCATCACGGGACCGATCGGCTGGAGCGCGGCCGCTCCGTCGGCCGCCCGCGATCGATCGCCGGTCGGTGACGGAGCACCGACGCTCCAGCGGTTCGATCCCGGGCGTGGCGTGGTCCCTCGGCGGCCGCGAAGGATCGCGGCGCTCCATCAGGGACCGATCGGCTGGAGCGCGGCCGCTTCGTCGGCCGCCCGCGATCGATCGCCGGTCGGTGACGGAGCACCGGCGCTCCAGCGGTTCGATCCCGGACCCGGCGTGGTCCCTCGGCGGCCGCGAAGGATCGCGGCCCTCCATCACGGGGACCGATCGGCTGGAGCGCGGCCGCTCCGTCGGCCGCCCGCGATCGATCGCCGGTCGGTGACGGAGCACCGGCGCTCCAGCGGTTCGATCCCGGACCTGGCGTAGTCCTCGGCGGCCGCGAAGGATCGCGGCCTCCATCACGGGACCGATCGGCTGGAGCGCGGCCGCTCCGTCGGCCGCCCGCGATCGATCGCCGGTCGGTGACGGAGCACCGGCGCTCCAGCGGTTCGATCCCGGACGTGGCGTAGTCCCTCGGCGGCCGCGAAGGATCGCGGCCCTCCATCACGGGGCCGATCGGCTGGAGCGCGGCCGCTTCGTCGGCCGCCCGCGATCGATCGCCGGTCGGTGACGGAGCACCGACGCTCCAGCGGTTCGATCCCGGACCCGGCGTGGTCCCTCGGCGGCCGCGAAGGATCGCGGCGCTCCACAGCCCTAGAGCGCTGCGGAGGAGGCGAGGTCGGTGAGCGCCTGCACCGCGAGGTACGCGGGGTGGAGGTTGCGGGGGGCGGTCACCGGGCGCAGGCGATCGACGCCCTCGAGATAGCGACGCACGGCTGGCCTTGGCTCGCGGGCGAGCGCGTCGACGGCCGCCGCCCCACCGCCGGCGAGCAGCCGCTCGGCGAGCTCGTAGCGCGCGCCGGCGAGCTGATCGAGGAGCCGCCGCGCCGCGAGCCGGTCGGACGCATCCGTGACGGGCGTGCGCTCGACGAACGCCTGGATCTCACCGAGACGGAGCACCCGGCCGAGCTCGGTGTAGGCGCGCAGCGCCTGGCCGGTGTCGGCGCCGCTCTCCGCGGCGAGCGCCTCGATCACGAAGAACGTGTCGAGCTCGGCGAGCGTCGCGACGTCCTTGACCAGCTCCTCGGGGAAGCCCGCGAGCCTGAGCGCCTGCGCGTCGGCGGCGCGGTGCTCGCCCTCGGCCACCGAGCCGAGGCTCGCCACGGTGGCGGCGTGGGCCGCGGCGCGCGCCACCGCGCTCGCCACCTCGTCGCCGGCCGGCGCGAGCCAGCGCCCACGCGCCACGTTCCACTGCACGGCGCGAGCGAACACGGCGTTGATCCGCTCCAGCACGCCGAGCAAGGCGCCGGCCTCGACGCGCGGCGTGGCGGACGGTAGCCGCGCCAGCCTCTCGAAGAGCGCCTCACCGCCGAGCACGGCCTGCGCCGAGAGCCAGGCGCTCACGATGTCCTCGGTGCCGGCGCCGGTCGCGACCTCGATCTCGCTCACGAACGTGAGCCCCGAGCGGTTCACCACCTCGTTCGAGAGCGCGGTGGCGACGATCTCGCGGCGCAGCGGGTGCATCCGCACCGCGTCCGGGACGCGCGCTGCGATCGACGACGGGAAGTACCCGGTCAGCATCCCGGCCAGCGCCGGCCGGTCGATGAGCGTGCCGCGCACCAGCGCCTCGCAGATGCGGCGCTTCTCGTGGGCGAGCAGCACCGCGAGCTGCGGCTTGAAGAAGCCGTGTCCATCGCCACGCTGGTTCTTGAGCTCGCGCTTCGAGAAGCCCTCGCGATCGGGGTCGAGGAGCGCCGCCGCGGCGAGCCGCCCGATCATGTCCTGGTAGACGTCGAAGTGGGTGCGGCTCGCGCGCTGGTCGTACGCGAGCACCAGCCCTTGCTTGCGGTTGTCGTCGAGGACCTGCTCGCACACCTCCTCGGTGGCGGCCACCAGCGCCGCGGTCTCGCTCTCGAGGTCGATGTCACCGCGCGAGCGCGCCACCGCGAGCGCGATCTTGAGGTTGACCTCGTGGTCGGAGCAGTCGACGCCACCCGAGTTGTCGATGGCGTCGGTGTGGATGCGTCCGCCGTTCGCCGCGTATTCGCAGCGCGCCGCCTGCGTGAAGCCGAGGTTCCCGCCCTCCGCCACCACCTTGCAGCGGAGCTGCGACGCGTCGACGCGCACCGCGTCGTTGGCCTTGTCGCCGACGTCCGCGTGGGCCTCGGTGGAGGCCTTCACGTAGGTGCCGATGCCACCGTTGCTGAGGAGGTCCACCTGCGCCGTGAGGAGCAGACGGATGAGCTCGTCGCCGGACGCGCTCTCGCACTCGGTGCCGAGGATCGGCCTGAGCGCGGCCGGGATCGGGATCGCGCGCGAGCGGCGCGGGAACACCCCGCCGCCCGCCGAGATCGTGCTGGTGTCGTAGCCGTCCCAGCCGAGCGCCATCTGGAAGCAGCGCTCGCGCTCGCGGAACGAGCGCTCGGGGTCGGGGGTGGGGTCGAGGAACACGTGGCGGTGGTTGAACGCGCCCAGCAGCCGCACGGTGCGGCTACGCAAGAGGCCGTTGCCGAACACGTCCCCCGACATGTCGCCGACCCCTACCACCGTGATCGGGTCGCGCTCGGGGTCGAGCCCGAGCTCCCAGAAGTGCACCTTGGCGCACTCCCACGCGCCGCGCGCGGTGATGCCGAGCTTCTTGTGGTCGTAGCCGCGGCTGCCACCCGAGGCGAACGCGTCGCCGAGCCAGAATCCGTAGCGCGCCGCGATCCCGTTCGCCACGTCCGAATACGCGGCGGTGCCCTTGTCGGCGGCGACCACCAGGTAGGGATCCTCGGGATCGAGGCGCACCACCCGTGGCGGTGCTTCGACCCGCCCGCCGGCGCGATTGTCGGTCACGTCGAGGAGCGCCGAGATGAACGTCTGGTAGGCCTCGAGGGCGACCTTGGCGAGCTCGTTGCGATCGGCGGGCGGCGCGGTGACGATGAAGCCGCCCTTGGCCCCGACCGGCACGATGATGGCGTTCTTCACCATCTGGGTCTTCATCAGGTCGAGCACCTCGGTGCGGAAGTCGTCGGGCCGATCGCTGAAGCGGATGCCGCCGCGCGCCACGTCACCGCCGCGCAGGTGGACGCCCTCCATGCCGGGCGCCTGCACGAAGATCTCGTGGCGGGGCGCCGGGCGCGGCACGCCGGGCACCCGCCCGGGCTCGAGCTTGAGGGCGAGCGCCCGGCTGCGGTTCGACGCCTCGCGGAAGTGGTTGGTGCGCACCGTCGCGGCGATCAGGTCGCGCAGCACGCGGAAGACCTTGTAGTCGGTCGGGTCCTCGACCGCCTCGATGGCGCGCGCCACCTCGGCGCCCACGTCCGCGTCGGCGCGGGTGCGCTCCGCGTCCGGGTGAGCGGGATCGAAGCGGGTCTCGAACCAGCGCACCAGGCTGCGCGCGAGCGACGCGTTGCCGACCAGGCTCGCCGCCGCCGTGGCGCGTGACTGGATCAGGCAGAGCTGGAACGCGTGGTGGACGTAGGCGCGCACGATCCACACCTGCCGCCACGAGAGGCCCGCCGCGGTCATGAGGCCGTTCAGGGGATCGTCCTCGCCCTGGCCCTCGAGGACCCGCGCCAGCCCCTTCAGCACCGCCGCTTCCACCACCGCGCGATCGAGGAGCTCGCCGCGCCGCCCGCGCACCCGGAAGACGTGGAGGTGGGCGACGGGCCGGCCCGCCGGCGTGATGCGGAACGCGGCCTCGTCGATCACCTCGAGCGCCAGGTTGCGCAGCACCGGCATGACCGCGCCGAGGGTGAGCGGCTGCGGGTGCGCGATGCGCAGCAGTGTCGCGGTGGGATCGCCGCCGTCGGGATCGCCGGGGTGCACCGCGCCGATCGCGAAGCGCTTGGCGTCACCGAGCGACGCGAGCAGCGCCACGTCCGCGACCGCGCGGGTCACCGGCACCAGATCCTGGTAGGCGGGTGGGAAGGCGTCGGCCCACACCGGGTCGAGGTCACTCGGCAGGAGGTCGGTGAGGCGCTCGGTCCACGGCTTGAGCAGGCCGAGGGCCTCGGTCTCGAGCGCGGCTGGATCGGGCGGGGTCGCGGGGCGCGGCGCGGCGTACAGGTAGACCTGCCGGAAGCCCTGCTCGGGGCGCCCCTCGCGGCGCTCGAGCACCTTGGTGTCGAGGCGCGCCTCGAGGTGGCGGACCACGTGATCGAGGCCGTCGACGCTGAAGTAGCGATCGGGGATCGCGAGGCCGATCGCGAGCAGCCGGCCGCTGAAGGTGGGGCGCAGGCCGATGCGCAGCGTGTCCTGGGCGTGGGCGTCGAGCAGCGTGCGGATGGCGCCCAGGATCGCGTCCGGGTCGTTGAGGAAGAGCTCCTCCTTGGGGAGCGCGTTGAAGAGCACCGTGAGCTCGCGTTCGTCGAACGAGCCCTCGACCGCGCCCGCGCGATCGAGCAAGCGGCGGTGCTTGGTGCGCAGGATCGGGATCGTGCTCGCCTGCTCGAAGAGCGCCTTGCGGGTGAAGAGGCCGAGGAAGCGCTCCTCGCGCACGAAGCGGCCGCTCTCGAACAGTCGGACACTCACCGAGTCCATCGGCACGCGGCGGTGGATCGGGCTCGGGCGGTTGGTCTTGTCGAGGACCAGCCGGCGCTCGAGCAGGATGCGCTCGCGGTGCTCGGGGGCGAGGGTGTCGACGTCGATCGGCCGCGCGACGCTGCTCGCCGAGTCGTCGCGCAGCAGGCCGAGCCCGCTGCCGGCGCGGATCGCGACGTGGGGGCGGCCCGCGAGCTCGCGCAGCACGTAGCCACGCGCGCCGAGGAAGATGAAGTTGTCGTCGAGGAGCCAGCGGAAGAAGTCCGCCACGGCGTCGGCCGGCATGAGGTCCGGGCCCGGCGGCGGCGCCTTGTCGGCGAGGCCGATCTCGTGGATCACGAGCTCGCTCATGTGGCGGCGCATCGCGTCTCGATCGGCGGCGGCGGCGTGGGCGGCGCGCAGCACGTCGAGCGCCGCGCGCTCGATCGCCGCGCCGTCGGCGCCCGCGGGGCCGTCGGCCTCGATGTGGATGAACGACTCGTGGAACGCGGGGTCGAGCTCGCTGCTCGCGGGACGCACCGAGCGCACACGGCCGCCTGGCTCGCGCTCGATCGCGAAGATCGGGTGCAGCACCACCGCCGGCTCGAAGCCGTGCTCGACGAGGAGCTGCTTCAGGCTCTCGACCAGGTACGGCACGTCGCGGGTGTGGGTTCGCAGCACCACCCGGTCGGGGAACACCGAATCGGCGCCGGGCGGGCTGAAGCGCGCCTGGCCGAGCTCGCCGGGAGGCTCGGCGAGCATGCGCTGGTCCTCGATCAGCGCGCGGCGCAGGCGCTCGGCGTCGGCGCCGCGGTAGCGCACGCCGAAGCGCTCGCCGAGGAGCAGGCTCAGGAAGCAGCGCCGGGCGTCGGCGTCGCCGAGGGCCTCCGCATCGAGGGACGCGATCAGGTTCTCGGCGGTGGGCGACTCGGCGGGGAAGCCACCGCGTTTCGGCGTGTCGCTCGCGGGGGACTGGCGATCGTTCATGCGGGCCTCGACGGGATCGGGTCGGTGCGGGGCGCGCGTGCTTGCCGCGCGGCCGCGTGGTCGTCATTCTCGTTCAGGTGTGCGCTTTCGCGTAGCGCCGGAGGCCGGCGGCGCGTCACGGAGCGCGGTTCCACACGCATCCACCGTCCTCGGCCCGTGGGTCTTCGTGTCGTCGAGCCGAGAAGGATGGGCCACGGTGGTTGCCTGGGCGGCGGGTTTGCCGGCCGCGCGACCGCTTCCCGGAGGGCTGGTCGACGAGCTGCTCGGCTGCCTCGACGAGGCCTCCGGACCGGTGCAGCGTGCGGCGTCCGACGAGCTGGTCCGGCTCGCGCCGGTGGAGCCGCTCATCGAGGCGCGGCTGCGCGATCGACTCGACGCGCCGGCGCCCGAACAGCGCCGGGCGGCGGCGTTCACGCTCGCGCGGCTCGGCGGCCGGGCGGCGCGGCTGGTGACGGTGCTGATCGACGCCCTCGGCGATCCGGTGAGTGAGGTGCGCTGGTCGGCCCACCACGCGCTGGCGCTGATCCGCGAGCAGCGCGCGAGCGTGCTGCCGGCGCTCGTCGAGAGCGCGCGCGACGCCGAGCCGACGCGGCGCCGCATGGCGCTCTACAGCCTGCGCGAGTGGGGCGCGCCCGAGGGCACCGTGCAGTCGCTGGTGGTCGAAGGGCTGCGCGACGCGGATCCGACCGTGCGGCTCGCCGCGCTCGCGCTCGCGAGCCGCGCCGAGCGCGTCGACGAGGCGGCGCGCGACGCGGTCCTGACGGCGCTCGGCGGCGATCCGGTGCAGGGCGTGCGGCGTGCGGCGAGCGCGGCGCTCGCCCGGCTCGCGGCGAGCGGTGCCGCGGGTGCGGCGTGCGCGGACCTCGCGCGGGGCGCGCTCGAGCGAGCGGCGCGCGATCCCGATCCGCGGATGCGCAAGGCCGCGCGAGCGGCATTACGCGTGATCGAGACGCCGAGCGCGCGGTAGAAGGCTCGGCCTGGAGGGCCGCGATCCTTCGCGGCCGCGGCGCGCCGTACCGGGCACGACGCGCTCGGCGGTGCGGGGATCGGTTCGTGTCGCCGGGCACGCGACGCGTGCCCCTCCCGGTTGGTGCGCGAGGCCGCGGCCCGGAGGGTCGCGCGTCGCGCGACCGGCGATACGCGCCGAGGTTGCGACGCCGATCGCGTGGATCGCCGTAGGTCGCGGCTCGGTGCTCGGTCTGGTTCGTGTCGCCGGGCACGCGACGCGTGCCCCTCCCGGTTGGTGCGCGAGGCCGCGGCCCGGAGGGTCGCGCGTCGCGCGACCGGCGATACGCGCCGAGGCCGCGACGCCGATCGCGTGGATCGCTGTAGGTCGCGGCTCGGTGCTCGGCTGGCGGTCGCCGGGCCGCGACGCCCCCGGTGCGAGGCCGCGGCCCGGAGGGTCGCGCGTCGCGCGACCGGCGATACGCGCTGGCGTTGCGGCGCGGATGGCGTGGATTCCTGTGGGACACGGCTTCGTGCAGCGATCGTCGATCGGCTCGGTGCTCGGGCTCGTGAGTGTCGGCGGGCACGCGACGCGCGCCCCTCCCGGTTGGTGCGCGAGGCCGCGGCCCGGAGGGTCGCGCGTCGCGCGACCGGCGATACGCGCCGAGGTTGCGACGCCGATCGCGTGGATCGCCGTAGGTCGCGGCTCGGTGCTCGGTCTGGTTCGTGTCGCCGGGCACGCGACGCGTGCCCCTCCCGGTTCGTGTGCGAGGCCGCGGCCCGGAGGGTCGCGCGTCGCGCGACCGGCGATACGCGCTGGCGTTGCGGCGCGGATGGCGTGGATTCCTGTAGGACACGGCTTCGTGCAGCGATCGTCGATCGGGTCGGTGCTCGGGCTCGTGCGTGTCGCCGGGCACGCGACGCGTGCCCCTCCCCGGGTGGCGCGCGACCGCGCCGATCGTTACCGCCGCGCGAGGCGGCGGCTGAGGGCGGTGACGGCGGCGGCCGCGGCGAGCCACGGCCAGACCACGGTGGCGAGGCGCGGGCCGTGGCCGGCGACGCCGCCGATCGCGCTCGCGCAGTCGGAGGTGTCGCAGCCGTTGCCCACACCGTCGCCGTCGCTGTCGTCCTGGCCGGGGTTGAGCACGGCGGGGCAGTTGTCGCACGCGTCGCCGACACCGTCGCGATCACCGTCGGCCTGGTTCGCGTTGGCCGTTCCCGGGCAGTTGTCGCAGACGTCCTTGTCGCCGTCCCCGTCGCCGTCCGCGCCGCTACACGAGGCGACGACCTTGTAGACCGCGCCGGCGGGGTTCTGGTGATCGGCGACGTAGACCTCGCCCGCCGCGTCCTCGCCGAACGTCGCGATGCTGAGGCCGGTCGCCGGAGCCAGCGTGGCGGTCGTGTAGGCGCCACCCGGGCCACGCTTGGCGCCCCAGATCGAACCGGCGCAGAAGTCGCTGTAGAGATACGTGCCCACCAGCGCCGGGATCTGGCCGCCGCGGTACACGAAGCCGCCGGTCACCGAGCAGCCCTGGCCGTGGTCGTAGTCGAGCAGCGGCGCCGTGTAGGCCGCGCTGCCGCACGCGGGGGTGCCGCCCGGGCAGCCGTCCAGGTTGCCGAAGCACGAGAAGCCCTCGTGCGCCTTCCAGCCGTAGTTGCGGCCGCCGGCGACACCCGCCGGCTCGAGGTCGATCTCCTCGAACTCGTTCTGGCCGACGTCGCCGATCCACAGGTCGCCGGTCACGCGGTCGAACGAGAACTTCCACGGGTTGCGGAAGCCCTTGGCCCACACCTCGTCGGGCGGATCGCCGGCGCCCACGAACGGGTTGTCCGCGGGGATGCCGTAGTAGGGCGCCTGGTCGAGGTTCTGGCTCACGTCGAGGCGCAGCATCTTGCCGAGCAGTGTGGAGTCCTTCTGCGCGTTGCAGCTCGGATCGCCCGAGCCGCCGCCGTCGCCCATGCCCACGTACAGGTAGCCGTCGGCGCCGAACGCCAGGTTGCCGCCGTTGTGGTTGGAGGCCGGCTGGGCGACCACCAGCAGCGTCTTCGCCGAATTCGCCGGCGCGACGTTGGCGTTGCCGGAGGACGTGCGGTAGCGCTCGATCACCGTCGCGCCGTCGGAGGCGCGGGTGTAGTTCACGTAGAAGTAGCGGTTGGTCGCGTAGGCGGGGTGGAACGCGAGGCCGAGCAGGCCCTGCTCGCCCGAGTAGCGGACCTTGGTGTGGATGTCGAGGAACGGCGTGGCGAGCACCTGGCTGCCGTTCCAGATCACGATCTTGCCCTGCTGCTGGACCAGGAAGAGCCGGCTGTCGCCCGCGTTCGCGATCGCGGCGACGTCGGGCTGGTTGCTCACCACCGGCGTCAGCGCGAGGCCGGGTGCCGCGAGCGCCTGCGGCGCCGTGGCGGCGCTCACCAGCGCCAGCAGCGTGGCGGCGAGCGTGGCCGCTCGCGTCGATCGCGGTCTCATGGCTCTGGCTCCTCGGGCGGGTGGGCGGGCGGCGCTCGGCTCAGCGCGCCGCGATCGAGCGTTCGAACGGGGCGCCCGAGAGTGGCTGGATCTCGATCGCGATCCGCGCCGGCGAGCCCGCGCTCGCCTTCGCGAACGTGAGGCGCGCGTAGCCACGCGCCGAGCGGCGGTAGAGGAGCGCCGCGCCGTCGCTGAGCGGGTCGAGATTCGCGGTGGCTCCCGAGACGAGCTGGAAGAGCCGCTCGCGTCCGCCCACCAGCGGTGCCAGGTCGGTGCTCGCGCCGAGGTCCATGAACGAGAGCGAGTGGTCGTGCCCAGCCATGAAGAGCGCCACCTCGTTGCGGACCAGGACCTCGGTCATGCGGCGACGGTAGGCATCGTAACCGCGGCCGTTGACGTCCTGCTCCTGGATCGACCCGGTCGCGTACCAGCCGAGCACCGTGATCTGCGCGATCCCGGGCACCGCGGTGACGTAATCCAGCGCGCGCGTGTAGTTCGGGAAGCCGGTGCCGAAGAAGAAGCGCCCCACCTGGAGCGGCCGGTGGCGTCCGTAGCTCTCGAGTGGATGATGGGCGACCACCACCGGCACGTCACCGGCGGCGCGCGCGGCTCCGAGCTCGCTCTCGAGGGCGCCCCACTGCAACTCGGCGGCCGCCTCCTCGCGGTGGTGGTGGAGGCCGATGAGCACCTGGCTGTCGACGGCGATGAGTGCCAGCCCGGGCGGCGAGAGCGCGATCCGCTGCGGTCGCGTGAGGCACGCCCACGGGCCGATACCGGCGCTGGCGGGCTCGGCGGCAGAGCGGACGCGCCGCACTGCTTCGCGGTCGAGGGTGACCGCCACGGGACACTCGGCGCTGCCGGGCGCCGCGAGGTGCGCCGGCGCGTAGTGCCACTCGGGGCGCTCGAACGCGGGCAACATCTGGTTCTCGATCGCGCCGAACGCGTTCGGGTCGGTCTCCCAGGTCTGGTTCATGCCGGCGTCGTGGTCGTGATTGCCCGGCACGGCGACGAGCGGCAGCGGCGCTCCGCCGAGCTCGGCGGGAGCGCGCGCGTCGAGGGTGTCGAGGATCTCGCCGAGACGCGCGGCGGCCGCGGTGGGATCCGCGGGGAGGCCGCTCTCGTAGACGTTGTCGCCGAGCTCGAGCACCAGCGCCGGGCTGGGCGTGCCGGCGAGGCGCGCACGGATCGCGGCGCCGACCTGCGCCAGCTCGGGGCGCGCCCAGCCGAAGTCGCCGATCGCGTAGATCGCGTGCACGGCCTCGGGGCGAACCGCCGCCGCGGGCGCCTCGCCGCGCTCCGCCGCCGCGAGCGGGGCGGGCTCGGCCTGCGCGAGGATCGCGACCCCCGCCGCCGCGCTCCACGCCGCCAGTGCCGTGGCGAGCGCCGGCCGGCGTCGCTGGCGCCGGCGCGCGCGGCGGGCCGGAGGGCTCATCCCGCGTTGAACCAGATGAGCGCCGCGAGCGCCGCGACCAGGATCAGGAGCGCCGGCAACCACCACCAGTTCCGCACCAGCCGCTCGAGCGAGAAGCTCGCGTCGCGCTCGCGCGGCAGGTGGACGGCCACGCGCTCGAGATCGCGCAGCAAGACCCGTGCGTCGCCGTGGCGCTGGCGGGGATCCGGCGAGAGCGCCTGCACCACCACCTTCTGCAGCGCGCCGCGCAGCACCGGCGACGAGCGCCCGCCACCATCGGGCGGCATGACCCGCGTGGTGCGGCGGGGAGAGGTGGCGTCGGCGCCGCCGCGCGAGCCGGGCAGCTCGCCGGTCAAGAGCTGGTACATGACGACGCCGAGCGAGTAGACGTCGGCGCGGGTGCCGAGCGGCTCGCCGGTCGCCTGCTCGGGGGCGGCGTAGGCGGGCGTGCCGAGCCCGTCCTTGCTCTCGCCGGCCTCGAGTCCCTCGGCGTGGATCGCGATCCCGAAGTCGAGGAGCACGGCGCGCTCGTGGGCGTCGTCGGAGGCCCCCACGATGATGATGTTGTCGGGCTTCAGGTCGCGGTGGACGAGCCCGCGGCGATGCGCCTCGCCGACCGCGCCCGCCACCTGCAGCATCAGCCGCACGACGCGCTCGGCGGAGAGCGCACCCACCTGGCGAACCAGCTCGGAGAGCAGCTTGCCCTCGAGCAGCTCCATCGCGATGTACGGCATGCCGTTCGGGAAGAGCCCGTGGTCGAACACGTCCACCGCGTTGGGGTGGCGGATCTCGCGCGCGGTCTTGCCCTCGTTCAGGAAGCGCTGCTCGGCGACGCGGTCGCCCACCAGCTCGGGCTGGAGCAGCTTGAGGGCGACCTCGCGGTCGTGGGTGAGGTCGAGGGCGCGCCACACCCGCGCCATCCCGCCCACGCCGATCAGGCTCTCGAGGCGATAGCGCCCGCCGAGGACCTCGCCGGCGCGCGGCTCGATCAGCTTCTCGGGGTCGGTGAGCCACTCGCCACACGCGGAGCAGCGCGAGGCCGGCGCGGCCACCTTGGCGTTGCAGCTCGGGCAGGTGACGGCGGGCGCACCGGGGGCGGCCGGCTCGGGGAGGAGCGCGTCGTTCATGCGGAGCGCGATTGTAGGCGAAGATGCGCGCTCGCGGCGTGTGGGCAGCGCGGAGCGGTGTCCGCGCGCCCCCGCGAACGCGTGTCCCCACTCGCCACGAACCGAAGCCGAGGCCCCGCGTGAGCCCGCGTGATCCCGAGTCGAACCCGCTGCGTGTCCCCGCGTTTCGCCGCCTGCTGGTGGGGCGTGTCCTCGGGGTGCTGGGGCGGCAGATCCTGAGCGTCTCGGTGGGGTGGCAGGTCTACGACCGCACCCGCTCGGCGTGGGCGCTCGGGCTGATCGGGCTGATCCAGGTGCTCCCGGTGGTGGCGCTGGTGGTGCCGGCCGGGATGGCGGCGGACCGCTACGACCGGCGGCGGATCGCGGTGATCACCCAGGTGGTCCTGGCGTTGCTCGGGCTCGCGATGGTCGAGGTCACGCGCTCGGGAGCGCCCATCGGGTGGATGTTCCCGGTGCTGCTCGGGTGCGGGTGCGTGACGGCGTTCAGCGCGCCGGCGATCAGCTCGATCACGCCCAACCTGGTGCCGCCCGCGGCGTTCGTGCAGGCGAACGCGTGGAACGCCACCACCTTCGAGCTCTCGGCGATCGCGGGGCCGGCGGTGGCGGGGGCGCTGCTCGCGTGGTCGGGGCCGGCGCTCGCGTACGGCTGTGTCACGGCGTTCGCGCTGGCGTTCGCGGTGACGCTGGTGGGGCTGCCGGAGATCCGCGCGGGCGAGGAGGCGGGTGGGGGCGGGGCGGGGCGCGGGCCGCGCGCGACCGCCGCGAGGAGATCCGCGCCGGCTTCGAGTTCGTGCGGCGCTCGCGGTTCCTGCTGCCGGCGATCACCCTCGACCTCTTCGCCGTGCTGTTCGGCGGCGTCACCGCGCTCTTGCCGATCTTCGCCCGCGACCTGCTGCAGGTGGGCCCCACCGGGCTCGGCTGGATGCGCGCCGCGCCCTCCGCGGGCGCCCTCACCATGGCGCTCGTGACCACCCGCATGGCGCCGTTTCGGCGCCCCGGGCGGGCGCTGCTCATCGCGGTCATGGGCTTCGGCGCCGCCACCATCGCGTTCGCGTTCTCGCGCTCGTTCGGCTGGTCGCTCGCCTGCCTCTTCCTCACCGGGCTCTTCGACAACGTGAGCGTGGTGATCCGCCAGACCATCATGCAGGTGGTCACGCCCGACGCCCTGCGCGGCCGGGTGGGAGCGGTGCACTTCGTGTTCATCGGGCTCTCGAACGAGCTCGGTGCGTTCGAGTCCGGCGTCACCGCGGCGCTGGTGGGGCCGGTCGGCTCGGTGCTGCTCGGCGGTGTCGCGACCTTCGTCGTGGTCGCGATCGTGATGAAGAAATGGCCCGAGCTCTGGCCCCTCGGCCCCCTCGATCTGCTCGAAGAAGAGCCCGGATACGCCCCCGCAGGGGCCCCGAAATAGGGCACTTTCGCAGTGGAATCCGGCCAAAATCGCGTGTAAAGCTTAAGCCGTACAAAATCTGTAAAGCACCTGCTTTACGATTTTGTATAGCAAGTGCTTTACAGACAGGCCCGGGAGGGGCACGCGTCGCGTGCCCGGCGATACGCCCCGGCGTCCCCACCGCCAACCCCGTCGATCCCAGTACACCCCCACGTGCCGCGGCCGCGACGGAGCGCGGCCCTCCAGGCCGCTCGTGGCCCGGGGGAGGGGCACGCGTCGCGTGCCCGGCGATACGCCCCGGCGTCCCCACCGCCAACCCCGTCGATCCCAGTACACCCCCACGTGCCGCGGCCGCGACGGAGCGCGGCCCTCCAGGCCGCTCGTGGCCCAGGGAGGGGCACGCGTCGCGTGCCCGGCGACACGCCCCGGCGTCCCCACCGCCAACCCCGTCGATCCCAGTACACCCCCACGTGCCGCGGCCGCGACGGAGCGCGGCCCTCCAGGCCGTTCGTGGCCCGGGGGAGGGACGCGCGCGTCCCGGCGATACGCCCCGCCCGCACCCGTCGATCCCAGTACCCCCGCCGCGGCCGCGACGGAGCGCGGCCCTCCAGGCCGATCGTGGCCCGGGGGAGGGGCACGCGCCGCGTGCCCGGCGATACGCGCCAACGCCCCCACCGCCAACTCCGTCGATCCCAGTACACCCCCACGTGCCGCGGCCGCGACGGAGCGCGGCCCTCCAGGCCGTCGTGGCCTGGGGGAGGGCACGCGTCGCGTGCCCGGCGATACGCCCCGGCGTCGCCACCGCCAACTCCGTCGATCCCAGTACACCCCCGGTGCGCCGCGGCCGCGACGGAGCGCGGCCCTCCAGGCCGCTCGTGGCCCAGGGAGGGGCACGCGTCGCGTGCCCGGCGACACGGTCGCCATCGCCAAGTCCGTCGTCCCAGTACCCCCAGGTTGCCCGCGATCGCCCCGGCGTCCCCACCGCCAACCCGTCGATCCAGTCCCCCCACGTGCCGCGGCCGCGACGGAGCGCGGCCCTCCAGGCCGATCGTGGCCCCCGGGAGGGGCACGCGTCGCGTGCCCGGCGATACGACGAGATCGCCAGCGTCGCCGCCCCCGTCGATCCCAGTACGCCTCCGGCGCGCCGCGGCGTCCGCGCCTTCGATCACCGTCCACCTTCCGAACCCGCCCGTGCGGTATCCGAACGATCGCCCCCGCTCGGCGCCGGCGCCCCCGACCCCAAGTAACCGGAATCACGGCACCTCGCCCCGAGCCCGCGCACCCTCGCTCTTGGCAGGAACCTTGTAACGCAGGAGTGTGGGGCCGTATCATCCGCCCAACTCGGGGTAAACCATGCAAGCCGCCGCCATGCCCACTTCGGATCCGCGTCCGCCGCTCTCCGGCTTCCCGCTCGCCCCGGGCGTTCGCCTCGGCAAGTTCGAGATCGTCCGCGAGCTCGCCTCGGGCGGCATGGGCAAGGTCTACATCGCCCGCGACACGCTCACCGACGTGGTCGTCGCCCTCAAGGTGCTGATCCCGGCGCCCGAGGCCGAGCCCGGGCGCCTCGAGCGCTTCAAGCGTGAGTCGATGATCGGCTGGCGCCTGAACCACCGCAACATCATCCACATCTACGACATCGGCGAGGATGCGGGCTTCTACTTCATCTCGATGGAGCTCCTCGACGGCGAGGACCTCCGCACGTTCCTCGACCGCGAGCCCTGCCCCGACCTGACGCGCATCGCCGGGATCAGCCTCCAGGTGCTCGCTGGGCTCGAGTTCGCGCACGAGCAGGTGATCGTCCACCGCGACTTCAAGCCCCAGAACATCTTCCTCACCCGCGCCGGCGCGGTGAAGCTCCTCGACTTCGGCGTGGCGCAGGCGCTGCGCATCAGCTCGCACACCACCCCGGGCGTGATGGTCGGCACCCCCGGCTACATGAGCCCCGAGCAAGCGACGGGGAGGCCAGACCTCGACGCCCGCTCCGACATCTACTCGTGGGGCGTGGTGCTCTACGAGATGCTCACCGGACGCCTGCCGTTCCGCGGCGACAGCCCGATCGGGGTCGCCGCTGCCCACGTCTACGAGACCCCGCCGCCCATCCGCGACATCGAGCCCAACACCCCGCTCGCCCTCGCCGCGGTGGTGATGCGCTGCCTCGAGAAGGACCCCGCCGCGCGCTACGCCAACGTCGCCGAGCTGCGCGAGGCGTTCGCAGCCGCCATGCGCGAGGCGGACGTCCCCATCGAGGAGCTCGCCAACGCGTACCGCAACGCGGGCACCCCCACGCCAGGGTCAGGGGTGGGCGTGCCCCCATTCCAGAACAACATCCCCACTCAAAACATCCGGAGGGACCCTTCGGGGGGCCTGGCGGGCGATTCCGGCACGAAGCGCCGCGCGCCAAAGAAGCCCGCCGCGCGCCTGCTGGCGCTCGGTGGCGTGGGAATCGCCGCGGTCGTGGCCTGGAAGACCCACGAGCTCAGCATCTACCGCTGCGACGCCGTCCAGCGCATCGAGGCCGGCAATACGCACGTCGTGCAGGCGAGCATCGTCGGCGGTGGGCTTTCCCGCATGGGCCGGGCGTGCAGCCTGCAGGAACGAGCCGCTGTTGCGATCGTGAACAGCCAGATCGCCGAAGCGACCGCTAGAGTCCAAGAGGCCCTCGCCCTCGAGCCCGACCTGGTGTGGGCGACCGTCCTGAGCGGCGACCTCGCCGCCCAGGACGGCAACCCCGACGCCGCTCGCCGTGCCTACGAGAGCGCCACCACCGCCAAGGTCGGCACCGCCCCCGAGCGCGCCCTCGCCTGGGCCCGCCTCGCCCGCCTCGCCCTCGACAAGAACGACCTCGACGCCGCGTCGCGCTACCTCGACGAAGCGAGCCGCACGGGAGCGTCGAGCCCAGAGGTGAGCCACCTGCTCGCACAGCTCGACATGAAGCGTGGGGATTACCGGCAGGCTCGCACGCACTTGGGCGCAGTTGCTGCGGCGTTACCCGGCGACCTCTCGACGGCGCACGCGATCGCGGCCCTCGACCGCCAGCTCCAGCTCCAGGAAGACGCCGAGTTCAACAAGCAGCTCGACGACGCCATCGAGGCGATCAAGAACCAGCGACCGCGCCCGCCTCGGGACCCGTCCACCCCGCGCCCCCGTACGATCTGGGTGCTGCCCGCGGCGCGCGGCGGTGCCTTCAACCGTTCCTCGGGCTTCGACATCGCCCTCGAGTTCGCGATTCACGACAAGCTGCTCGCCCAGCCAGGAACGAAAGTCGTGGAACGTCAGCTCATCGGGAAGATCCTGAACGAACTGAACCTCGGCGCCTCGCCGCTTACCGATGCCGCAAGCCGCGTCGAGATCGGCCACCTCGTCAGCGCACGCTTCATCCTCCGCACCGTCCTCAACAACCTCGAGGGCGGAATGGTCGCCCACTGGGACGTCGTCGACGTCGAGACCACCGAGATCAAGGCCAGCGACACGATCCCGATCACCGCCGACACCAAGCCGGACGAGCTGGCGGGGACGATCGTGGCGGCACTCGATGGCAGACTGATGCCGATCCTGGAGCCAGCGCTTCCATCCCAATGAATGCGGCGAGGCGGAGCACCGCAGGCCGCGTCACGCGATCAGCCCAAGGGCTCCGGATCCTGGAGCCAACAGTATGGTGGCTCGAGCTGACGGGACTACGTGCCGGATTGCAGTCGTTGCCGGCCGCATCGGAAACCGCGGCGCCGATGCTTGGGTGGTCGCCGGCTCGATCCGTCGGCTGCGCTGCGAATGAGGCGGTGGCTCGCTTGGGGCCGAATGCGACCGTTGCGACGAGATGCCTATCTTCAGGTCGCTGAGGCTCGTAAAGAATGGCTGGAGCTCGTAAACGATAATTGCCTCTACGAGTAGGTGCCTTTATGCTTACTATGTTCACACAGCCACTTCGAACGCTTAACCGCTCAAGGTGCTGGCTGCTGCTCCGTCCTCCCAGGGTCCTCTAACTGAAACCAGCCATGCTGGAGAAAGAGAGAAGTATGCCAATGGCGTCGCGATTGGTTGTCGAAGCGAGAGCGGGTTACGCATGCGTGCTGATGGCATTGCTCGGAGCGCTGGTTTCGGCGTGTTCTGCTCAGCATCCTCCTGTGTCAGATGCGCGTACCCCGACTCTTGAGACCCTCACGATAGATCCGCCGTTTACAACCTGTGAGCTATGGGGCTACGTGCGAATCAAAGATGGCGTTCCTCAAAATGACTCGCTTGTCATCGAACTGACGAATGAGCCAGGAATCACGATCAAGAAAGAGGTCAAGGTCGCCAATACAGACGGGTCCTATCGCTGGAGCAACGCCTCCGTGGGAGCGGGGTCCGCTTGGTTGAAAAACGCGGACTCGGAGAAGCTTCCAGTTTCCTGCTACCCCGTATCGGGGGTTGCCACGAACTTCTACTTCAAGGATGCAACTGGTGGGGAGCCAGGCCCGGCATGTACGACTAGTGGGTTCGTGCTCGACACCGATGGGACTACGATGGTGCATGATTGCGATAAAAGCCAGGATCCTCACGGCTGCAAGAGGCTCTGCCCCAGCAATAACCAGGGTGCGGCGGCTGAGCTTCACATTGACGGGGCCAAGGCGGCCGGCATCAAGCCTCAGGACGGCCATTACGAGTGTATCAACTGCTCCAAGTCCGGCGGCGAGTTCGAGGCGGTTCTTCACAAAGGTACGGCGAAAGAGGCCAAGGTGAAATCGACGTGTTTCAACTCGTCGGTGCCTCAGGATCTAGTCGTGAAGAGCGGGGCCGCGACCTGTTACGCGCCGCCGTGTAGGCTGTGGGGCTACGTCTTGAAGAATGGATCCGTTCCGCCGGCGTCGGACTACCTCAAATTCACGACGTATGGTACGAACATACAGATCAACGATTCAACGGGGTTCTATGACTGCCCGAACTGCGCTCAGGGCACAAACCCCGTTCGGCTCAACAATACGGGAGCGTACAAGTATCTCGATTGCGCCGACAGCGTGAGTCAACGAAACGTCTCGTTTCCTTGATTTTTGATCGGTGCGTGCTCTCGAACGCTCCGCAATGAACGCTAGCAGTCGCCCTCTTTGCGGGCTTGAGCGGATTGCCGTGCTGCTGGTCGTCTTGGCGGCTTCGTGCGCAGTTGGTTGTTCCTGCAGTCAGTCTCTCGCAATCCGGGCGGGTGCAGGGCACGCGGACTTCAAGGGTCATATCTACCCGTTCTTGTTCGGATCACCGTCCGATCCTAACCACGCGCCGTCAACGTGGCTGCGAATGCCGGTGCATCTCGAAGCCGGGGATACCGCTCGCTATTTCGTGGATGCTGGCCTAGCTGGAGCCGACACCGACGCCGATGAGGGCGTGGATGTTCCGACCGTCTTTTTCATAGCAAGTCATGGTGTGCCAAGCGAGTGGGCAGCTTGGAACTCGCAGGTGGATCTGCGCAAGGTGGCGCTAGGGAATCCAAACGAGGGAGGAAGGTTGTCTTACTTCTGGCAGTGCATTTGCCAGACGCTAGCCCACGGCCCGCGGGAGATCGAGGGCGACCTGACGTTGGCCTATTCCTGGCCGGAGAAGTTTGACGGATCGAAGGATTCGGTGGTTATGGCGAACGCGTTTGAGCGATGGGGAGGCACGCATTTCGGCCGACGGCTTCGTCTCGCTTGTGGGTCGTCGACGAACGCGCCATGTATGAACGCGTCGGTCTATGGCTCTATATGGAACCACTACTTAAGTTTTGGCTATGATGTCGCCGATTCGTTCAGTGAGGGTCTCGTCGCTGGCGGGCAGCACAGTGAAACCGTCCCCGTCTGTATGGCAGTTGGGGGCGACAATTGGGACGATAGCCCTCTCTTCGACCAGCGCTTCACCGCGGAAGAGAATGCGACAACGGGGAGCCATTACTACCTGCAGTTTCGCAAGCAGATCATCAAAGAAAAAACCGCGTTCGGAGTGGCGGTGATGGCACAACCGCAGGACTCGATGCCGGTGTTCAGGGCTCTCGATCTCAGCTCTTCGGGAGCTGGCCACAGAAAAACGCTCGAAGGCGTAAGTGCGTTGGTTGGAGGGGTAACGGCCAGGCGGACGGAAGAGCAGAGCGGCGCCGTGTACTATGACACCGGCTTGCGACCTATGGTGGGGCCCGTGAAGCCGTGGGGCGGCGCGACGAGCGCGGGTTCGGTGGCTGGCGCTCAATCAATGATCGAGGCGTTGCTTGGTCAGAGGTTTGCGCTCGATGTGGCTGTGAATGAGATCATGCGGGTCGCTCGCGCCGCGGACGGGACGCCCCTCATCACGAAGCCGTTGAACGACCACCTCAGGACCAAGGACGTGTTCTTGACCTTCCGGCGGTTGATCGACGTGGGAAGCAAGTGTGTCGGGGGCCCGGGTGCGGCTCTTGCGCCCAGTGTCGGAAGTGGGGGGGTGGTCAAGATCCAGATGGGCGGCGATGGTCGCATCCTGCGTGTCGCGATCGTCTTAAGGGAGATCGAGGCTAGCGGCGGACCGACAGCGTGCAAGACCGTGACGAAGGAGTCGGATGCGGCGGCACTCGCAACTGAGCAGCTTAAGGAGATGGTCGGGACGCGTGTGTCTCAGTATCACCTAGATCCAGAGCTCTCGCGCTGGGGTTACAAGGAAGAACCAGGGAACGTGGCGCAGGCGGAGCTGAAGATTGTTTGGCAGTTCGTGTTTTTTCCGAATGATGGCGTCGACCCAATGACCGCGTCACCTGTGCTCATCGAGGTGCCGGCGCAGTAGTGACCAGATTGGAGTTCAGGACGGGGCGACTGATGAGCGTCGTGCTGGCGAAGGCACCTGCCTGATGCTCAGAAGTACTTGATCAACGACGCATAGAAGAAGTTCTGGAAGATGTCGGCTTCGACGGATGGCACGCCGAGGATCTGGATCGCGATCGTCGTGTTTCGGACATCGAAGCCAAATCGCGCTTGGTAGGCGAGGTCGAACGCGAAGCTCTCGTTCGAGAAGCCGAGGCCGAGACCGGCGCCGTAGAGCGGCCTGGGGGCGCCCCGCGTAGGCTCGGGGTCGTAGAAGAGACCGCCGCGCGCGGCCAGCTTGCCGGCGTCGAGCATCCAGATGTACTCGCCGCCGATTCGGCCGGTGATCGTGCCATCGACGTCGTATTCGCCGACGGGGTCGCCGGTCACGAGGTATGAGGCGCCCGTGGAATCGGTGACGCGGAAGCTACCCCAGTCCACGTACGTGACGTCGGCGGAGAGCTTCGCGTTGTCGGCCGGTGCCCAGCTCACTCCGCCACCCACGGTGGTCGGCAGGTGCAGGCGGAAGCGGTCTTTATAGTCCGGTGCGTCGGCCGACTCGGCGGATCGGATGACGCGAGTAAGGTCCGAGGTCACGGGCATCTTCACGACGCCGCCAAGCGCCAGGTTGGCGGGCAACTTCCATAGGAACTCGAAGGTGCCGTTGAGACCGTTGAATCCGCGCACCGTGAATTGCCCGGCTCCGTCGCTGACGATGGGATCGATCCCGGGAATGATGAGTTCCGAGTGGTTGGTGTAATGCTCGCGCCATGCATAGGGGTGGATCAAGGAGTCGAACCAATAGTTGGCTGATGCGCCGATCGCGAGGTCCGGCAACACGTCGAACGCCATCGAGAGCGTCGCCGCGTCCAGCCCGCCCTCTTCTTCGAGGTGAGTGGCGGTGCTGACTGTGCCACCGGGCGACTCGACGGTATTGTTGTAGTGGAGGTCGTGGTCGAAGGAGATCATCTGCTGGTAGCTCATCGAGACCACCAGGTTCCGATCCGCCACGGTGAAGGGCATCGTGCCGCTCAGGAAGTTGAGTCCGATCGTCCCGAACGAGTCGGTCTGGCAGGCGGTCGAGATGGTCTCGTCGAAGCCGCCGCCGAAGTCGCCGGTTCGGCTGCCGGCGCCGTAGCGCACCTTCTGGTACGAGCCGCGTCCGACCGCTGACATCTCGGGGCTCTCGAGCTGGGTGAGGCCGCCCGGGTTCCAGGAAGCGGCGGTCGCGTCGTCCGCGATCGCGATGAACGCCGAGCCAAAGCCAGTGGCGCGGGCGCCGGCGCCCACGGGGCTCGGCGGCGAGCTGAACACGGTCGAGATGGAGACGCCCTGCGCCATCGCCTCGCCAGCGCCCAGGGGCCGCGATCGCGGCGAGGATGCCCGCGAGGCGATAACGAGCTCGGCGGCGACGATGGAGTGCATTGGCAGCGGCGGCGGACGAAGTCGAGGAGGTTGGGCGGCAGCAGCGAGGGTTTCGAATCATCGGATGACCAGAAGATCTCCAGCGAGGGTGTAGGGGTGGTTCGGTTTGGAAGGGGCGAGCTTTGCGTGGCTCGAGGCCGTGGTGACTGACTGGAGGCGCCCCGGCGCGATCCGTTCGTACGCGAACCCGAGCGGGTGGCCGCTGCCCGGGCTGTCGATCGGATCGCTGCGGCGGAACACGATCACGGCGAGGCCAGGCTTGAGCTTGTCGGCGGACCCCTTCGCGATGGTGACGTCATCGCCGTCCACGGCGTCCACGGGCGTTTCGAGGCGGGGGATCGCGAGGGCGAGCTTCTGTGCCAGCGCGGTCATCATGGGCTTGAGGTCCTGGGTGGTGGCGTTCTCGCCGTAGACGTCTTCGATCGCGAGCTCGAGAGAGGTCTCGGTGTCGATGATCTTCACCCAGGCCTCGAGCGAGGGGCCGCGGCGGTAAACGCGGCCGATGAGGATCGCTTCGGCGGGGGTGACCTTCGCGAGGTCGAGGGCTTCGTCGGGGTCGACGAGGTCGCTGGCGGAGAGCTTTCGCTCCTGCATGGCCTTGTCGATGGTCTCGCGGTCGACGACGCGATATCGGCGTTGGTCGACGAGGCCGTCGACCAGGAACTGCTGCATCACCTGGGACCACGAGCTGAGGGTGTCTTCGCCCCTCGCGGAAGGGCATGGACGCGACCGCGAGGCGAACGCTCGGGTCTTCGATTGCCGGGCGCTTCCGTTCCAGGTGGAGCACCCGCTCGGTGCGCTTGCCGGTGAGGTCCGTCGAGGCAACGCGGATCTCGTTCGTGCCGTCGGTCAGCGGGACGAGCGAGCTGAAGAACACGCTACGCCCCGGGGTGAACTCGAGCTCTTTCGCGTTGACACGGATCGTCTTGACCCGCGAGTCGTCCGAGACGTTGCCGGTGACGAAGATGCGGTCGAGGTAGACGGTTTGGGAGTCGGTGAGGCCATCGATGCGGACGAGGGGCGGCTCGCGGTCGAGGGCGGTGTCGAGTTTCTCGCCGAGCTTCCAGCGGATCTCGTTGAGGGACGAGGCGGCGAGGCGGGGGGTGGCGTCCCACGAGGCCGAGCGCGTTCCGCGGAACGCGACGGTGGGGGAGGGCAGGTCCGAGTCGAGGGACGCGACGAGCACCGGGCGGGGGACGAGCCCCCGCGCTACGGGCGTCGCACCGCCCCCTTCGAGGACGATGGTGCCGGTGGTCTCGTTACCGAGGAGGTCCTGGGCGCGGAAGGTGATGCGGTCGTCCGCGGGGAGCGGGATGGTCTGCTGGATCCGAAATACGGACGACCGGTCTCGAATGAGGTTCGCGCCCGCGATCTCGACGGCGGCGAGCCCGGCCGCGTCCTGGACGGTCCCGGTGAGCGTGATCTCGCGGCTTCGGCCCGGCACGATGTCCTGGATCGCTAGCACCGGGCCCTCGCGGTCGCCGGTGATGGAGATCACGGACCGGCTCTGGTTGCCGAGGAGATCGGTGGCCACCACCGTCACCGCGCTCGCGCCGAGGGGGACGGGCACCTCGGCGCGGAACGGCACCTCGACCTCACCGAGCTCGATGAGCTGGGCCTGTCCGTTGACCGCGATGGCGCCGACGTACTGGTCCGACCGCGCCCGCCCCGAGATCCACACACTCGGCTCGCGGGTGGCGAAGGTGGCGGCGCCGTCGAGGAGGATCGCCGGGCCGGGCAGGGGGCCGAGCCCGCGGCGGCGCAGCGAGTTGCGGCGCACCTCGTTCAGGTAGAACTTGGCGCGCGCCGAGGGCTCGGCGCCGAGCGAGCTCTCGAGCTCGCGCGCGGCGTCCTCGAGCTTGCCCTGGCGCAGCAGCGCGATTCCGAGCTCGCGGTGCGGGAAGTAGTCGTCGAGGAAGTGCATGCCGTAGGTGCGGGCATGACGCTGGTCGGCCTCGCGGCGCTCGATCGCCATCCGGAAGTCGTCGACGGCGTAGTCGAGGAGGTCGCACTCGGCCCACGACTGGCCGCGCTCGTAGAAATTCCACCAGGTGGCGCGCCAGATCCACCCAGACGTAGCCCCACACTCCTTGCCGTCCTTGAGGACCGGCGCGTGGTAGTTGGGCGGCGGGCAGCCGGTGAGGAGGAGGGTGAGGCCGGCGAGTGCCGCCGCGAGGCGCGCGCACCTGGCTGTCCGAGGCGTCTGGATGCCGTCCGGCTTGGCCGGTCGAGCGAGCGATGGGGCGCGAAGTGGGCTCATAAGTGCAGCGGGCGAGACACGGGCGTGCCGATACTACGTCCGTGGCGCGATACACCGCAACCCGTATCACGCGATCCAAATATGCGGGTTGCATCCTGCGCGCCCGCCGGCGCCGGTGTCAGGCCTCGCTCCTGGTATCCCAGGATGCCCGAATGAGATCAGTGAGTTACGCGGGTACGGCGGTCGCGGCGCGGCCGCGGCCGCGTTCGATCTCCGAATGCCGGAGTCCGAGGATCGGACGAGCGTCGTGCGAAGGCGCTTCGACGCGCCCTCATCGGATCGCTAGAGTCCCCGGCGATGATGCGGGGAAGCGTCGGCGGGCAAGAGCACCGAGGGCGCAGCCGTAGCGCCGCCTGGGGTGCATCCGTGGTGCTCGCCGTGCTGGCGTTCGCTCCGGCGCACGCGCAAGTGGGCCGCTTCGACGTCGCGATCAGCTCGGCGCCGAGCCCGGTGGGGGCGGGCGCGCGCGCCACGGGCGTGGGCTCGGCCTTCATCGCGCTCGCCGACGACGCCACCGCCGCGTCGTGGAACCCGGGCGGGCTCGTCCAGCTCGAGCGCCCCGAGATCTCCGCCGTCGGTCTCGGCGTCTACGAGACCGACCACGTTCCGCGGAACGTGACCGAGACCGCCGACCTCCTCGAGGACGACCGCGTCGGCCGTTCGGACGTCGGCGCCGCCCACCTCGACTACCTGAGCGTCGCGGTGCCGTTCTCGTGGGGCGGGCGGAACGTGATCGCCTCGCTCAACTACCAGCAGACCTTCTCGTTCGACCGCGAGTTCTCGCTCCACTACGAGCAGACCCGCCCGGAGAGCTTCTCCACCGCCGATGGCACGTTCGAGCAGGGCGGGGCGCTCTACGCGCTCTCGCCAGCGTTCGCCGCCGAGGTGCTTCCCGAGCTCTCGCTCGGCGTAGCCGTAAACTTCTGGATGGACGGGATCGGCCGCGCGGTGGCGTGGGACAGCCGCCTCGACGTCCACAACACCCTCGACTTCGCGGGCGAGCACAGCGAGTCGCAGAGCACGTTCAAGACCCGCAACGACCTCTTCGACGGCACCAACGCGACCTTCGGGGTGCTGTGGCGGGCGACCGAGGTGTTGCGCGTGGGCTCCGTGGTGAAGCTGCCGTTCCAGGCGGGGTTTCGGAACGTCACCACCGCCTTCGACAGCGGCGTCCAGACCGGTGAGCGGCGCGCGCGGCTGCGGATGGAGCTGCCGCTCCAGGTGGGCCTAGGTGTGGCGGTGCAGCCGACGGACGAGCTACGCGTCTCGGTGGACGTCACCCACGTGCGCTGGGACGAGTTCCGGCTCTCCGACAGCCAGGGCAACGAATACCTGATCAGCGGCGACCCGGTCGATCCGGCGAACCCGCTCTACCCGTCCGACGGCCCGCCCGGCGGCTACCACGCGGACCCGGTCACCACCGTGCGCGCCGGTGGCGAATACCTGCTGAGGCTGAGTGAAGGTGTGATCGCGCTCCGGCTCGGCGCCTTCCACGACCCCGAGCCCTCGCGCGGCGCACCGGAGGACTGCTACGGCGGGTCGATCGGCTTCGGTTTCACCTGGGATCGAGCCAGCATCGACCTCGCGTACCAGCTCCGGACCGGCCAGAACCTCGACGGGGTCGCCGTGCTGAACAACGTCCTCGCCCAGCCCGAGAACGCGATCGACGTCACGCAGCACAACCTCTACGTGTCGACGGTGGCGTATTTCTGATCCTGGTCGAGAGGCTCGGCGCGATCGATCGACCGATCCCGAGACGTCGGGTATCCGAGAATCAGACGAGCGCGGATCGTTGTTCGGGAAGCACCTAGATCGCACCGGAATGCCTCCGTGCCATTCGTCACAGAGTCGTCGCCCGACGGCGTGAGTTGTTCCGGAAGTCCCGGTCGCCGTAATGTGGGCGGGCGTTGGTCCATCGTGAGGGGGAAATGCGGGAGCCGGACGAGCCCAACGGGCAGGTGGCTGACAGTCGCGGATCGCGAGAGGCCGACACGCCGTCGGGGGTGAGTGTGCAGGCGTCGACTCCCTTTCCGGCCGACCCCGACGCCATTTCCCCCGCCGACCTCCGCCGCTCCTACCGCCGCCTGGCCAAGCTTTACGAGCTGGCCGGGCAGCTCTTTTCGGCGGAGGCGCTGCCGCGGCTCTTCGAGCGGATCGTGGGGGCGGCGGTCGAGCTGTTGGGGGCGGAGCGGGCGCTGCTCGCGACGTGCGAGGGTGGGAAGCTCGTCCCGCAGTGGGCTCATCAGGTCCCGATCACTCCGGGCGGGGAGATGCCACTCTCCACCACGATGACGGGCCGGGTGCTCGACAAGGGCGAGTCGATCCTCACCTTCGACGCGGCCGAGGAACCCAAGTTCAGCGGCTCGGCGAGCGTGGTGGCGCACGGGATCCGCTCGGTGATGTGCTGCCCGCTCGGCAACCCGGCCGAGCCCATCGGGCTGCTCTACGCCGACAACAACGTGCGGGTGCGGGCGTTCGACCACGAGGACCTGAAGTTCCTGCAGGCGCTCGCCCACTACGCGTGCATCGCGATCGGGAACCTGACCCGCCTCCACTCGGAGCGGGCGGTGGCGAAGGCGCGCACCGAGACCCTCGAGCGCGCTTACGGCGCCACCCATCACCTCGTGGGGCGCAGCGCGGCGCTGCGCGCCGCCTTCGAGCTGGCGCGGCGGGTGGCGGCGGCGCGCGCCCCGGTGGTGATCCTGGGCGAGACCGGCGTCGGCAAGGAGGTCGTCGCGCGGGCGATCCACCAGGAGTCCGACCGCCGCGACGGGCCGTTCGTCCCGGTGAACATGGGGACGCTCTCGCGCGAGACCGCGGAGTCGCAGCTCTTCGGCCACGTGAAGGGGTCCTTTACCGACGCCATCCACGACCACCACGGCTTCTTCGAGCAGGCGAACGGCGGCGTGCTCTTCCTCGACGAGATCACCACCGCGTCTCCCGAGATCCAGGTGATGCTGCTGCGCGCGATCCAGGAGCAGCGAGTGCGGCCGATGGGAGCCAAGCGGGAGGTTCCGGTCGACGTCCGGGTCATCACCGCGACCAACGTGAACCTGGATCGCGAGGTGAAGGAGGGGCGGTTCCGCGACGACCTCTTCTACCGGATCAACGTGGCGCGCATCGAGGTGCCGCCGCTGCGCGAGCGGCGCGACGACATCGAGCCGCTCGCCCACCACTTCCTGGCTCGCCTGGCACCCGGCAAGTCGTTCGAGGCGGCGGCGCTGCGGGCGATGTGCGCGTATTCATGGCCGGGAAACGTGCGCGAGCTCATGAACGCGATCGAATACGCGACGATCGTCGTGCCCGGTGACATGGTCCGGCTCGCCGATCTGCCGCGCACGCTGGCGCGCGAGGGCAGCGACAGCGTGCCGACGCCGAGCGAGGCGCCGGAGAGCCTGAAGGTGCTGATCAAGCGCACCGAGCGCGAGCACATCCGCCGCGCCCTCGAGTTCACGGGTGGCCACCGCGACAATGCGATCAAGCTGCTCGATATGTCGCGCGCCAAGTTCTACGAGAAGCTCAGGGAGTACGACCTGGGGGACTATCCGCCGAAGGGCTGAGGCGCGCCGCGGGCCGCGGGCCTGGAGCGTCGGTGCTCCGTCACCGACCCGGCGGTCGATTCCTGGCGGCCGACGGAGCGGCCGCGCTCCAGCCGAGGGCGCGATTGGGCTGGAGAGCCGCGCTCCGTCGCGGGCGGGGGATCGCTCGGGCTCGTCCGCTGCGGCGCCGAGGGACCGGCGCCCTCCAGCGTCGTGGACACGAGTGGCGTGGAGGGCCGCGCTCCGTCGCGGGCGGGGGATCGCTCGGGCTCGCCCGCTGCGGCGCCGAGGGACCGGCGCCCTCCAGGTCACACAGTGGCGTGAGGGCCGCGCTCCGTCGCGGCCGTGACGCGGGGAACGTAGCTTGCACGATCGGGGCGCACTAGGCTCATCACGCAACCAAAGTTGCGCGAGCCTCTCCGAGGACCCGTTCCATGCGCGTCTGCTGGTTCGGCACGTACGAGCGCGACTACCCGCGCAACCGCATCGCGATCGACGGGCTCGCGCGCCACGGCGTCGAGGTCGTCGAGTGTCACGTCGAGGTGTGGGGGCTCACGCGCATCAAGCTGCGCGACTACTTCCGCGCGCCGTCGCTGGTACGCCTCGCGCTCCGCTACCTGGCGGCGCTCGCGGTCCTCACGGTTCGCCACGCGCGACTGCCGCGCTACGACGTGATGGTGGTCGGCTTCAACGGCCACCTCGACGTGCCGCTCGCGTGGCTGCTCACGCGGCTCACTCGCCGTCCGCTGGTCCTCGATCCGCTGGTCTCGGTCTACAACACGCTGGTCGAGGACAAGCGCTTCTGCGCGCCGGGCTCGCTCGCTGCGCGCGCCATCGCCGGCGCCGAGCGCTGGATCTACTCGCTGCCCGACGTGGTGGTCACCGACACCGGCGCCCACCGCCGCTACTTCGCGGAGCGCTTCGGCGTGCCGCTCGAGAAGCTGATCACGATCCACACCGGCGCCGACGAGCGCGTCTTCCATGCGCTCGGCGTGCGCCGCGCCGCCGGCCCGCTGCGCGTCCTCTACTACGGCAAGTACCTGCCGCTCCACGGCGTGCGCACCATGTTCGAGGCGTCCAGGCTCCTCGCCGCCGAGGACGTGTCGTTCACGTTCATCGGCCGCGGCGACTTCGCCGACGAGGCGCGCGCGGTCTACGGCGCCGCGCGCACCCGCGACGTGCCGCACGTGACGCTGATCGAGTGGGTGCCGTACGAGGAGCTGCCCAAGCTCATCGAGGGCGCGGAGGTGTGCCTGGGGATCGTGGGCGGCACCCGCAAGGCGGACCTGGTGATGCCGAACAAGGCGTACCAGGCGTTCGCGATGGGGAAGGTGCTCGTCACCGGCGACAGCACCGCCGCTCGCGAGCTACTGGGCGCCGATCCGTGCGCCGTGCTGGTGCCGATGGCCGACGCGCACGCCCTCGCCGACGCGATCCGCGCCCTCGCGCGTGATCCACTCAAGCGGCGCTGGCTCGGCGAGCGCGCAGCGCGCGCCTTCCGCGAGCGCTGGAGCGTGGAGCGGATCGGCGCCCGCTGGCTCGCGCTCGTCGAAGCGCTCGCCCGGGGCGAGCGCGCCCTCGGCCACTCCGAGCGCTTCGCGGTAGAGGGCGAGGAGGTCGCTGGCGAGGCGCTCCGTCGCGAAGCGTGACGCAAAGCCGGGTCCGTCGGCGGCGACCCGCGCGCGACGCGCCGGATCGTCGAGCGCGCGCTCGATGACCCGCGCCCATTCCGCGGGATCGTCTCCCGCGACGCGCACAGCGCAGGCGGACAACACCTCGCGCGTGACGGCGAGGTCCGACACCACCACAGGCGTGCCGCACGCGAGCGCTTCGAGGGGCGGGTAGCCGAAGCCGTCGTCCCACACCGGGTGGACGAGGAGCTCGGCGAGACCGAGCAGATCGGGCAGGTCGCGCTCGGCGATGGGCCCGAGGCGAACGAGTCGATCACCAGCCCGGGCGCGCGCGCAGGCCTCGCTCGCCAGTCCGCCCGCCACCACCAGCGGCGCCTCGCACCCGCGTTCCCACACCGCGCGCATCGCGTCGATCGCGAGCGCGCTTCGGACCCGCGGTCCGCGCGAGCCGAAGTGGAGGACGAACCGCGGCGGCAGCCCAAGGCGGGCGCGCGTCTCGGCGACACGCGCCGGATCGCGCGTGGGCGCGAAGCGCGGGTCGATCGCGTTGGAAATCACGCGGACGCGCGCGCCGAGCGCCGGGAACCGCGCCCGTACCCGCGCGGCGGTCGCCTCGCTCACGGCGTGGAGCGCGCGCGCGCCGCAAGAGGTCCTCGCCGCGCCCCACTGGAAGTGGAGCGCCTTCGCGCGTGGGTGGCGGGCGGGATGCTCGAGCACGTCGAGGTCGTGGACCGTGACGACGTAGGGCCGCGTCAGTCGCGGCACCGGGAACCCCGAGACCACGTGGACCAGCGCGGCGCCGCTCTCGGCGAGAGAACTGCCGAGACGCAGGTGCCAGAGGGCGGTGCCGCCGGGGAACCGCGGCACCGCAGGCAGGGCGAGCCACGGCAGCCCATCGGCCCACGCGGGCGCGGCACCCGGGCCCGCGAGCACGATCTCGAGGTCGCCGGCGTGAGCGGCGGCGAGCGCCCGCGCCATGAGTCGCGCCGTGCGTCCGACGCCGCTCGCCTCCACGGATCCGGGCTCCACCACGACCACCACGCGCGGCCGCGTCGCGCCGCCGCGTCGGCCGCGCTCGAAGCGGAGGTCGCGCGGCGCGCTCGCCATCGCGCGGGCCCAGCCCTCGACGTGGGCGAGGGCCGCGAGTGGCCGTGGGAGGCCCGACCGCGCGCCCGACCGCGCCAGGAGCGTCGGCGCTCCGTCGGCGACCGGGGATCCGATCGATCCCTGGCGCCCGACGAAGCGGGCGCGCTCCAGGTCCGAGGGGTGCGACGCGCCCAGTGCGGCGGTCCGTCGCTCGCTTCCGGCTGAACGTCGGACCGCATCGAGCAGCGCCGTCGCGAGCGTCACTCGTGCTGCCCGCGCGGGCTGGTGACGCAGCACCGTCCGCACCCGGTTCCGCTCGAGGTACACGAGGCGCCGGTACGGGCGCCGCCGCGTGGTCGCGCCGCCCTCGTGGAGCACGCGCGCCGCGGGCACCAGCATCGCCCGCGCACCGAGCGCCCGCGCGCGTAGCGCCAGGTCGACGTCCTCGAAGTAGCAGCCGTAGCTCTCCTCGAAGCCGCCGAGCCGCGCGAGGAGGTCGAGGCGGTAGAGCGCGGCGCCACCGCTCGGCCCGAGGATCTCCGTGGGCTCGGCCGGCGCGAGCGCGAGCGGCCTCCCGCCCAGCCAGTCGCGGGCGCCGCCGTCGCCCAAGAGCTCGATCCCGGCGGAGTCGATCCGCGCCGGCTCGGCCGCCCGGAGCCTCAGCGCGCCCAGCATCGCGACCGGCCCGGCCGCATTCAGGTGCGGCCGGACCGCCTCGACGAACCCAGGGACGAGGGTCGCGTCGTCGTTGAGCAGCAGCACCCAGGCGTCGCGGCGACGCGCCGCGGTCGCCGCGCGTGCGATCCCCGCGTTGGCCGCGCGCGCGAAGCCGCGGTTGCGCTCGCGGCGAACCACGTCGGCGAACCCGTGAGCCGCGGCGATCGCGCTCACGAGCGCGTCTCGCGAGCCGTCGTCGACGACGATGGTGCGCAGCCCCTCGCTCCCGATCGAGCGCAAGCAGCGCGCGAGGTGCTCGGCCGGCACGACGCTCGCCACCACCGCGATCAAGTCGGGTGCCGCCGCGTCGCCCGGCTCACCCACGCAGCACCTCGCCGTAGACCGCGAGCGTGGCGCGCGCGGTGTCGTCCACGAGAACCGCGCCGCGTGGGCGCGGCCGCGCGCGGCGAGGGTCTGGCACAGCTCGGGCTCACGCGCGAGCCGCTCGAGCCCGCACGAGAGCCCGCCCACGTCGCCCGCGCCGATCCGCAGGTAGGCGCCATCCTGAGCGCCGCGGAGCGCCGGTACCGCGGTCGAGACCAGCGGCACGCCGTGCGCCATCGCCTCCAGCACCGCGAGCCCGAAGCCCTCGTACAGCGAGGCGTTCACGGCGAGCTGGGCGTGGCGGATCAGCGCCTGGACCTCGGCGTCCGCGAGGACGCCGGTGCGAACGATCGCCGAGGCGGCGTCGCCGAGCGCCGCGCAGCGCTCGCCGTGCCCGCCGAGGTCGCCGTCGCGCAAGCCATCGCGCCAGCCGTCTCGCCCTGCGATGACGGGCTGGTGACGCGCGCCGGTGCGCGCCCGGAAGCGCGCGAACGCCTCGACCACGGTCCGCAGGTCCTTGCGGGGCTGGACCGTGCCGAGGGCCAGCACGTACGGCCGGGTGATGCGGTGGCGCGTGAGCACCCGCCGCGCCGCCGCTGACTCGGGCTTCGCGGCGTCGTCCATCGCTGCGGGCCGCACCCCGACCGCCGGTGCCGCGCTCTCGCCGAGCCGGGCGGCACCACGGCGATCCGCTCGCGGTCCACGGCGAGCGCTTGCGCCAGCTCGTCGCGCGCCTCTTCGCTGACGGTCACGATGCGGCCGGCGCGCCGCGCCGCGTGGCGGATGTGCTCGCGGTGGTGGAGCGCCTGGAGCCGGGTGAAGGTGCGCGCGTGGAGAACGGCGCGGCGTCGTAGACCGAGACCACGCTCGGCACGCGCAGGCCGAGCGGCAGCGCGGCCTTGGTGTGGTGGAGCAGCTCGAGGCCGAGCGATCGCACCGCGCCCGGCACGCCCACGTGGTCCCACCACGGCTGTGCGTAGCGGCTGGCGAGCGGGACGTGGACCGCGTGGACCTGCGGCGCGCGCGGCACGGCGGCGGGGCAGTCGGTGAGCACCCAGTACTCGTGGACGGCGTCGGAGCGCGCGAGGGCCTCGACCAGCGCCCGCGCGTAGGTCCGCGGTCCGCCACACGTGCCGAGCACCGCCGCGATCCCGATCCTCACGCGACCTCCGGGAGCGGCTCCGCGAGCAGCTCGCCGTAGACCGCCGCGGTGGCGCGGGCGCACGCGCTCCAGGTGAGGGTGCGCGCGCGCTCGCGTCCGCGCTCGGCGAGCGAGCTCGCGAGGCGCGCGGATCCGAGGACCCGCCCGATCGCCGCGGCGAGGGCCTCGGCGTCGCCGCAGGGCACGAGCAGCGCAGCGTCGCCCGCGACCTCGGGCAGCGACGCCGCATCCGAGCACACCACCGGAGTGCCGAGCGCCATCGCCTCGAGGACCGGCAGCCCGAAGCCCTCGGCGGTGGAGGCGAAGACCAGCACCCGCGCGCGCCGGTAGAGCGCCACGAGCGTGTCCTCGCCGACGTGCCCGACCACCTTCACGTGGCCCGTGAGCCCCGGCTCGCTCGCCCGCGCGTGCACCGCGCGCACCGTCGGCTCCCAGAGCGGTTCCCCCGCGAGCACCAGCGGCGGCGTGGCGAGCAGCGCCGCCGCGCGCCGCTCGCGCAGCGACGCGTAGGCGTCGAGGAGGGTCGTCAGCCCCTTGTGGGCGTAGAGCGTGCTGACGCACAACAGGAGCTCGCCGTGGATGCCGAGGCGCTCGAGCGCCGCGGCGTCGCCGCTCGCGGGCACGTCGTCGCCGAAGCCCGGCTCGACGCCGTGTGGCACCACACGCAGGTGGGGCAGCTCGGCGCCGGCGAAGCGCGTCAGCGCCGCGGCGGTGGCGCGGCTCGGCACGATCACGCGCTGCGCGTCGCGGCACGCCGCGAGCAAGGTGCGCCCGTACCACCAGCGCTCCCACCCGGGGTGGTAGTCGGGGTGCTCGAGGTTGATGAGGTCGTGGACGGTCAGCACCGAACGAGGTGCCCAGCCGAGCGGCCAGTTGTGATGGCCGGCGAAGTCCTGCCAGGTGACGTGGTGAAGCGCGGTGCCGGGCGCGGTCACCGCGCGTGCGTCGCGAGCCGCGCCGCGCAGGTCGGTGCCGCCCGCGCCGCGCAGCTCGATCGTGTGCTCGGGCAGCACCGCGGGGAGGTGGCGCGCGAGGGCCGCGACGTAGCGGGCCACGCCGCTCGGCGGGCGCGTGAAGCACGCCGCCTCGAGGGAGATCGTGGCGCGCGCGTCCACCGTCCCGCCCCGCGCCTCGCGTCCCGCGCTCAGGCGTCCCGCGATCGCCGCCACGTCGAGGGCCGCGGTGCGCGCGAGCCGCGCCAGCTTGCGGGCGCCGCGAGGTGCCCCCCGTCGCATCCGGTCGCGGCGCGGTCCGTCGCTCCTGAACCGCCGGGCCGTCACGGGTGATCCCCGCTCACGGCGCGGTGGTGATGTCGACGTTGTCCCAGCGCGTCAGATCGAGGCCCACGCGCACGCCGAAGCGACCCCCCCGCAAGCGCCGATCTCGCGCCGAGAGCAGGTCGACGCCGTCGAGGTTGACCACGAACTCGTCGTGGCCCGCTCCTTCGCTGCGCACCTGCCAGTGGTGCCAGCCGTCGGGCGTGATCGTGGGGCCGTGGGTCTCGGCGAGCGTCACCACCGAGAAGCCGCGCTCGAAGCGCTCGGATTCCTCGACGTACTGGATGCGCAGCGTCGGCGACACGCCGGGCTTGGCGCCGTGCAGGATCACGGCCTGGTAGTAGCGCTGCGCGCCGGTCGCGGGATCGACCTCGACGTTCCACATGAGGGCGCTGTCGATGATCGCCGCGAAGCGCTGGAAGTCGACGTCGAAGCGGAACGCCGCCGGCGAGGTCTCGATGAGCGCCGGAAAGAGCACCCGCTCGCCGCCGAAGAGCCCGCGGGTCGTGAGCACGGCGCCGACGGTGCCGTCGGGCTGAGGGATGCTCGCGATGAGCATCGCCGCGCGCAAGATCCAGTCCTGGCCCGGTGGTACGAGCCAGTCGCCGGAGCGCAGATCCGAGAAGTCCTCGTGGAAGACCGAGGAATGCGCGCGCGCACCGAGCGGCGCCGCGATCATCACGATCGCCGCGATCACGCCCGCGAAGCGAATGCTGGACACACCCGTGGCCCGACGTCTCATGGTGACGCTCCCCCGCTCGAATCACTCGCCGCGCACCGCGGCGAGTCGTGGATGGTTCGAGGGGAGCGAGGTGCACGGCCCGTGCCGCGCCCAGCCTCGGGCGGTCGTGGCTCAGAAATACAGGCATTTCCGAATCGCCGCGCGCTGCGAGCCGGCGCGCCCGAGCAACTTCCGGGATCACCACGGGTGGCTCGCGGAAAGCATCGTCACGGGTCGTCGGTCACCTCGATGTTGTCCCAGTGGCTCATGTCGCCACCGACGCGCCCGCCGATGCGCCCCTTGCGAAGCCGGTGATCCTCGACGCGCAGCACTTCCGCGCCGTCGATGCTGAGGATGTGCACGTCGTCGCCGAGGTGATCGACCTTGACCTGCACGTGGTGCCACTCGTCGCGCTTGATGATCGGCCCGTCGGCCTCGCCGAGGGTGAGCGCGGTGAAGCCACGCGGCAGCGTCGGGTCCTCCTCGATGAGCTGGATGCGGCACACGGTGCGATCGAGACCCTTGTGCCCGTAGCCGATCGAGGCCTGGTAGTAGCGCTGCGCGCCGGTCTTCGGGTCGACGTTCACGTGCCACATGAGGTTGGTGTCGAGCACCTGCGCGAGGCGCTGGATGTCGACGTCGTAGGTGAGGTCGCCGTTCACCACCGGCGCGAGCACGAAGCGCTCGCCCTTGAGGAGCCCGCGGGTCGCGAGCGCCTTGGTGCGGGTTCCGCCCGCGACCTCGGGCGCCTCGATGTAGAGCTGGCCGCGGGTGAGCACGCCGCTCGGCGGGTTCCACGGCCCGACCTGGGAGCTCTCGAAGTCCTCCCGGATCACCGGCAAGCGCGTCGCGGAGCGGGCGTCGTGGCTCGGGACCACCACGAGCGCGGCGAGCAGACCGGTGGCGACGAGAGCGGGGGGGAGCCGAAGCGGGCGACGGGCGCGTTCGTTCATGGTCTCTCCAGCGAAGCGGCGCGGAATCGCACCCTCCGCTCCGGACTGTTGCGTAAGGACCTGCCGACGGCCGTCCTCGATCGTACGCGTGGCGTCCCGGTGGGCCAAGGGTGGCCGCCGAGCCCGGTGCAACCTCGAGTCCAGCGGGCGCTGCCCGCGCCGCGTGCACCCGAGGTCGAGTGCCAGCCCTTCCGGGCGCGGCGCTTGCACTCCCGCGGCAGCGACACCGGACCTACCGGGTGCTCGATCCCGAATCCAGCGACGACTTCGGGGAGATCGGCCAGCGCGGGGAGAGCGATCGTGCGAACCAGAACGGGCTGTACGCGCTGCACGAGCGCCTGGGCCGCCGGCCACGACACCTGCCCGCACTGCGGCACCCCGGCGAGCACCCTCGACGAGTGGGCAGGAACCGACCCGTTGATCGGCCAGGTGGTCGGCAATCGTTTCCGGGTCGAGGAGCGCCTCGGCGAGGGCGGGATGGGGGTCGTCTACCGGGCCGAGCAGCAGCCCATCCATCGGCGAGTCGCGCTCAAGGTGCTGCACTCGCACCTGGCACCCGACGCGTCGCTCAAGGCGCGGTTCGTGAACGAAGCCGCCGCCGCGAGCCGCCTCAACCACCCCAACACGGTCACGCTCTACGATTTCGGCGAGACCGAGACCGGCACCCTCTACATCGCGATGGAGTACGTCGATGGCCGCGACCTTCGCGAGGTGATGCACGAGGAGCGGCCGCTGGCGTGGCGGCGTACCGCCGCGATCATGGCGCAGATCGCCCGCTCGCTCGACGACGCCCACGCTCACGGCGTGGTCCACCGCGACCTCAAGCCGGGCAACGTGATGGTGTTCGACCGCGGCCCCGAGCGCGACCAGGTGAAGGTGCTCGACTTCGGCGTCGCCAAGCTCCTCGAGCTCGCCGACGGCAGCGAGCAGATCACCCGCTCGGGTGCTCTCCTCGGCACGCCGCAGTTCCTGGCGCCGGAGTCGATCCGCGGCGAGGTGATCGACCACCGCGTCGACATCTACGCCCTCGGCGTCATGCTCTACGAGGCGCTCGCGGGCCGCCCGCCGTTCGCCGGCAAGACGGTCGCGCGCTTGCTCACCCAGCACTTGATGGAGGAGCCGCTCCGCCCGAGCCGGCTGCGGCCGGACTGGGACGCGCCGTTCGGGCTCGAGTCCCTGACACTGAGGATGCTGGAGAAGGACCCGGAACAGCGGCCGTCGTCGATGCGCGAGGTCGCCGAGCGCCTCGAAGGACTGCTGCGGGCTGCCGTGGCCACGCCGTCGAGCCGGCCCGCCGTGAGCGCGGCACCCGAGGCGTCGCAGATCTCGCCGTCTTCGGGCCCGGTCCCGGACGCACCCGCGGCGACGCTGGTGCTCACCGACCCGCCGCCCGCCAAGAAGGAGCACAAGACGGGTCAGCTCGTCGTGCCGAAAGACGTACCGGCACCGCGCGTCGGTCCGCCCCCGCCGCCGCTGGTGACGCCAGCGCCGATCGCGCCCCCGGCGCCGAGCCCCCCGGCCGCGGTGCGCGAGCGCAAGCCGAGCACGCGTCCGGTGCCGGTCACGGCGATCACCCAGGTGCCCGCGGAGGCCGCGCGAGAGGGGACGGGGCCGGTCGACTCGTCGCCTTCACTCACGGCCGGCGCCGCCGCCACGTCCACGCCCGAGCGTGAGCCGGCGAAGGCCACCGCCACGGCCGCGCCGGCCTCACCGCCCGAGGCGGTGGAGCGGCTCTTCGAGCGGATGCGCGCCAACCCCGACTTTCCGGCGCTCGCCCAGCTCATCGGCGAGATCAACGTGCAGGCCGGCCGTGAGAACACCTCGGCGGCCGAGCTCGCGAGCGTGATCCTCCGCGACGTGGCGCTCGCCTCCAAGCTGCTGCGCCTGGTCAACTCGACCTACCACGGGCCGGCGGCCGGCACGATCTCGACGATCTCGCACGCCATCGTGCTGCTCGGCTTCGACGCCGTCCGCGACGCCGCGCTGACCTTGTTGCTGGTCAATCGCACCCGCCGCGAGGGCTCGGCGCCCGAGCTCGCGGAGATCGTCGTCGGCTCGCTGCTCGCCGCGAACATGGCGCGCGAGCTGGGTGAGCGCATCGGCGGCCGCACCATCGGCGAGCAGGCATACCTGTGCGGCCTGTTCGGCGACCTCGGCCGCTATCTCGCGGCCTTCTACTTCCCGGACGAGTGGCGCGAGGCGAAGCGCGTCGCCGGAGCGAGCGGCACCTCGGTCGACACCGCCGCGGAGCACCTCCTCGGCGTGCCGCTCGCGACGCTCGGCCGGTTGGTGGCCGAGACCTGGGGGTTCCCGGCGACGGTCGCGGACAGCATGGCCACGCTGCCGCCGGGGACCGTGGCGCGACCGCGCACCACCGCCGAGCACGTCCGCCAGCTCGCGTGCCTGAGCCGCGAGGTGGTGTCGGCCTTGACCTCGAGCGAAGGCGCCGAGCGCGCCGCGAAGGTGGCGGCGCTCGCGGGCCGCTTCGGCCACACCGCCCGGCTCGACGAGAAGTCGGTGACGGCGCTCGTCGACGGCGCGGTGAAACAGGTGGAGTCGACGGCGCGCGCCGCTCGCCTGCCGCTGTCGCCGACCTCGCCGCTGGTGGCTGCGCGCGGATTCCTGGGACGGGAGCAGCCCGTGGAGGCGACGCGAGCGGCGGGCAAGCACGCGGGCGCGGCGGACCCGACCGAAGAGACGCTCACGCCAGTTCCCGGGGCCGCCGATCGCGTGCGCATCCTGCTCGAGCGGCTCCACGAGATCTCGCTGCTCCTGTCGCGCGACTTCGAGGTCGAGGAGGTGGTCGAGATCATCCTCGAGACCGCGTTCACGGGCTTCGAGTTCGAGAACGTCTTCTTCGCGGGCGTCGATCCGCTGACCCGCGAGGCGACGATCACCCACGCCCTCGGCAAGCGGCTGCCATCGGCGGTCGGCAACGTCCACTTCACGCTCGGCGACGCCGAGGGAGATCTCTTCGTGCGAACGCTCCTCCAGGGGCAGGACCTGGTGGTCGGAGACAGCGACCTGCGGGAGGTCGCCTCGAAGCTCCCCGGTTGGTACCGTCCGTATCGGGCAGCGGCGTTCGCGCTCTATCCGGTGGTGGTGGACGGGGTCCCGTGTGGGATCTTCTACGTCGACGGCGCGGCGGTCGAGGAGGGCGCGGCGGGGAGCGGCGTCGACCATCGGCTCGGCTACATGAACCGGCTGCGCAACTCGGCGGTGCTCGCGTTGCGCAAGCGCCTCGAAGGCAAGGCCGCCGCCGCGGCGAGCCGCAGCGTCGCGTAGGGCGACGCGCGTTGCTCGCGGGCGGGTGGCGGCTTCGACCTGCCGGAGCGTCGGTCCCCGTCACCGATCCGGCGTTCGGTACGGCGTCGGCGGCTGCGAGGGACCGCAGCCCTCCAGCCTGGGTGGTCACGATCGGCCGTGGAGGGCCGCGATCCTTCGCGGCCGCGTTCGGTACGGCGTCGGCGGCTGCGAGGACCGCAGCCCTCCAGCCTGGGGTCCCGGCCGTGGAGGGGCCGCGCCCGCCATTCGGCGCGCGGCCGGCGTGGGCGGCTGCGAGGACCGCAGCCCTCCAGCCTGCGTGGTCACGATCGGCCGTGGAGGGCCGCGATCCTTCGCGGCCGCGCGCGGTCGGCCGCTTCGGACGGCGTCAGCGGCTGCGAGGGACCGAAGCCCTCCAGCCTGCGTGGTCACGATTGGCCGTGGAGGGCCGCGATCCTTCGCGGCCGCGTTCGGTACGGCGTCGGCGGCTGCGAGGGACCGCAGCCCTCCAGCCTGCGTGGTCACGATCGGCCGTGGAGGGCCGCGATCCTTCGCGGCCGCGTTCGGTACGGCGTGAGCGGCTGCGAGGGACCGCAGCCCTCCAGCCTGGGTGGTCACGATCGGCCGTGGAGGGCCGCGATCCTTCGCGGCCGCGTTCGGTACGGCGTCAGCGGCTGCGAGGGACCGCAGCCCTCCAGCCTGCGTGGTCACGATCGGCCGTGGAGGGCCGCGATCCTTCGCGGCCGCGTTCGGTACGGCGTCAGCGGCTGCGAGGGACCGCAGCCCTCCAGCCTGGGGTGGTCACGATCGGCCGTGGAGGGCCGCGATCCTTCGCGGCCGCGTTCGGTACGGCGTCGGCGGCTGCGATGGACCGCAGCCCTCCAGCCTGGGTGGTCACGATCGGCCGTGGAGGGCCGCGATCGTTCGAGACCGCGTTCGGTACGGCGTCGGCGGCTGCGAGGGACCGCAGCCCTCCAGCCTGGGTGGTCACGATCGGCCGTGGAGGGCCGCGATCCTTCGCGGCCGCGTTCGGTACGGCGTCGGCGGCTGCGAGGGACCGCAGCCCTCCAGCCTGGGTGGTCACGATCGGCCGTGGAGGGCCGCGATCCTCCGCGGCCGCGCTCGGTAGGGCGTCGGCGGCTGCGAGCGACCGCAGCCCTCCAGCCTCGGTGGTCACGATCGGCCGTGGAGGGCCGCGATCCTTCGCGGCCGCGTTCGGTTGCGGCTGCGAGGGACCGCAGCCCTCCAGCCTGCGTGGTCACGATCGGCCGTGGAGGGCCGCGATCCTTCGCGGCCGCGTTCGGCTCGGGCGTCAGCGGCTGCGAGGGACCGCAGCCCTCCAGCCTGCGTGGTCACGATCGGCCGTGGAGGGCCGCGATCCTTCGCGGCCGCGTTCGGTACGGCGTCAGCGGCTGCGAGGGACCGCAGCCCTCCAGCCTGCGTGGTCACGATCGGCCGTGGAGGGCCGCGATCCTTCGCGGCCGCGTTCGGTACGGCGTCGGCGGCTGCGAGGGCTGCGAGGGACCGCAGCCCTCCAGCCTGCGTGGTCACGATCGGCCGTGGAGGGCCGCGATCCTTCGCGGCCGCGTTCGGTACGGCGTCGGCGGCTGCGAGGGACCGCAGCCCTCCAGCCTGCGTGGCCTACGGTCGCGGCGCCTGCGCGGGCGGCGGGTCGTCCTCGCCGGCGTCGAAGAGCACCTTCCAGGAACCGTCGGGCTGGCGCCGCCACAGCGTCACGTAGCTGCCGGTCGCGGCGGTTTGCCAGGCGCCATCGGCGTGATTGCGCAGCGCCCAGGCACCGATCGTGAAGCCCACGTCGCCGGCCGGCGAGAGCCCGCTCCACTGTGGCGCCCACTGCAGCCGCCGCGAGCGATCCGAGAGCAGCGGCGCCATGGCGGCGCGGATCGCCTCGGCACCCTGGACCCGCTTTCCCTGCGACTCCATCCCGCCCTCGGGATCGAAGACCTCGACCCACGCGTCCGTGCCACGGGCGTCGACGGCGGCGGCGAACGCGAGGTCGGCCTGTTCCAGCGCGGGCGCGCGCTCGCTCGAGATCAACAGCATCGGACGTTCGAGCGAGCGCTTGTCGTCCGCGAGCCGGGTGCCGAGCCGTGACACCTCGCCGGCGTCGCGGCGCGCCAGCGAGATGCCCTTGGGGAAGGAGTTCGAGGGGTTGGTGAAGCGGATCGCGCGATCGGCCGAGGCGGAGCGCACGAACGGGGTCGGCGCCGCGCCCTCCGGCATGTCGCGCAGCACCAGATGGTCCTGCTCGTCGCGGGCCACGATGCGCACGCCCCACGTGGAGGTTCGCCCGCTGTTGACCTGGAACGATGCGCCGAAGAGGGCGTCGCCGGCGGGGTACCAGTCGTCTTCGACGTCGTCGGCGTCGGTGGTCCAGCGGCCGACGAGCCACGCGAGATCGGCGACGTCGCCGTGGATCTCGGCTTCGGGGGCCTCGAACGGCGGCGCCTTCAGCGTGGCGCACGCCGGGCCGATCGCCAGCGCGACCAGCGCGAACGCAGGAACGATCCTGGGAAAGCGCATCGGGCCTCCTCGAGCGAAAGCCCGATCCTACTCCGCGCGGCGCCCCCGCGCGCGAGCGCGGGGAAGTGTCGTCGTACGCCGCGTCAGGGTTTCGCGGCCGGAGCCGCCGCTGGCGCGGGCGCCTCGGCCGGCTTCTTCGGTGCCGCCGGCGCGAGGTCGCCCATCACCGAGGTGCTCTTCGCCGGCCCGGGCAGGTACTTGTCGAGCCTTCCGGTGTACCAGCCGAGGGCGAGCGCGAGGACGGCGGCCACGAACGCATAGAAGCCCCACGGCCGCTTCTTGTCCGCATACGGGTCGCTGAGGTTGCGGCTCGCACCGGCGGGCAGCGCGGCGACGTTGGTGAGCGCGCCGCCGAACGGCACCGTGATGCTGACGCGGCCATTGATCGCCCAGCCGTTGGCGTCGAGGACCGGGCCCAGGCTGCGCTGCCTGAGCTTGAGGTAGGCGATCAGCATCGACGGACCGGAGATCGCGAGGATGATCCCGATCAGCCCGGCCGGGACCCACGGTCCGAGGTCGAAGAACTTGTTGAGAAGGGAGGAGATGAAGGTGCCGATGCTGCCGATCGCGACACCGATCCCGGTGATGAGCGCGAGGTCGAACGCCTTCGGCCCGGGCGCGGGAGGGGCCGCCTTGGTCTGATCGGCGGTCGCGGTCGCCGTGGCCGCGGCCTGTAGCTTCGCGCCCGCCGAGGTATCGGCGGCCGCCGCGCGCTTCGCGACCTGCTCCTCGACCATGCGCACGAAGCGCTTGTAGGGCGCGAAGAACGCTTGCCGGATGCTGATCGGGTTCTCGATCACCTTGCTGATCGTCGCGTCCCAGTCGTTGCCGTCGCGGTCGTAGAAGATGCCGTTGCGGCCGACCATGAGCTGGTCGGAGTCGCCATCGGTGAAGGCGGCGGCGATGGTCATGGTCTGCCCGGTGCCGCGCCGCACACAGTCGCAGTAGGCGAGGTACACCTTGGCGAGTCCGGCGAGCGCGGCGTGCTTCGCCGGGTCCGCGACGCGCACGCACAGATCGCAGCCGCGGCTGTCGAGGTAGAGCGTGCCGGCCTGGAACACCGCGCCGGCCTTCGAGTAGAAGGCGGCGAAGTTCACGAAGTTACGGAGCAGCGTGAAGAAGTCGCGGTTGAGGCGCACGAGCTTCTCGACCGCGTCGATGCGCGCGATCTCGTCCTTCACCGCGAGGTCCTTCTCGACCAGGTCGAGGAGCGCGGCGTGGACACCGCCGTCGAGGAGCGCGCGGATGCGCTCCGGAGCGAGCTTGTCGATCGGGCTCGCGGGCTTGGCGGCGAGCCACGCGCGGTGCGGCTCGACGCGCGTCTCGAGCTGCCCCCACTCGGCCTCGGTGAGCTCGCTCCTGGCGCCGCCGAGGACCGGCTCGACGGCGTCGCGGGCGAGTGCACCGAGCGCGGCGAGCCACGCCGGATTGACACCCGCCGCGAGCGGAAGCGCGCGGCCGCACTCGACGCGCGCGATCGGGAGCTGGGCCAGCCCTTCGCTGCTCGCCGAGAGCGCCTGCGTCGAGAGCGCCGTGAGCGCGGCCTCGGTGGCGCCGAGGAACGAGGCGGCGCGCGGATCGAGCCCGGCCAGGTGGCAGCGCGCGAAGTAGTCGTCGACCTTCGCCTTCACCGCGGCCACCGCGGCGCTGGCGGCGGCGAGCGCCGCGACCGCGGGCGCCGCGCCCTGCGCGTGCCATTCGCAGAACGCCTTCGCGTCGGCGAAGAACGCGTCGATGATCTCCTTGTCGATGCCGGGCTTCGAGCTGCGGTCCGTCTTCGAGCCGTGGGTCGAGATCACCTCCTCGATCGCGGTCTCGATCCCGTCGTCGGGCGCGGTGTCCGCGGGCACGATGCCGTCGCCGTTGAAGTTCTTGGCGTCGAAGATCTTCTCGGTCGCCGCCACGTCGGTGAGCGAGATGCGCTCGGCATCGGGCGTGCCGATGCTCCCGAGGATGCGCTTGGCGGTCGCGAGCAGCGCGCGTCCGCTCTCGCTCGTGGCGTCGATCGCGGCGAGCGGCAGCGACGAGTCGCCGGCGAGGAGCACGTCGAGGTTCACGAGCACCTCGCGCAGCCAGCGGATTGCGGCGAGGACCTCGGGTACGCGGATGCGCCCGTCCTTGTCGACGTCGATCAGGTCGAGGGTCGCCGGATCGAGCTCGATGCCTCGCGTCGGGCAGGCGAGGGCGACCCACAGCTTCTGGTCGAGCTCGTCCAAGTGCGCGATGTCGGCGCCGGTCTTGAGCACGACCTGGTCGAGCCCGCCGGTCCGGAAGAACGTCCACTTGTGGCCGCTACGTGTGTCCGCCATGAGCTCCCCTCGTGTCGCGTGCGTCGTCCGGTGCGCCGGCCCGACGGGCCGGCGCCGCCGCGATCGGCAGCCGATGGTTTCGGCCGATGCAACCGGTCGATGAAAGCGGTCGAAGCGAGCGCGGCGAGACGCGCCCGAAGGGTGACAGATGAAGCCCCGTCGTTCAATTGCCGCAGCGCGTTGGCGTGCCCCTTGCTCATTCACCCGTCGCGCGCTCCTCCTCGGGGGAACGCGCGCCCGTGGCGGGCAATCTGGACCGCTCTCCGGGAAACTCGCAGCGGAGAACCCTCGTGTCGGCCCAAATCGCTCGGTTCGCGTCGCGCCGGACGGCCCTCGTGCTGCTCGCGGTGGTGGCGTGGTCGAGCGCGAACGAGCTCGCGTCCGCGCAAGGGGAGCTCGAGCCGGGCTTCGCGGAGGCGCCCTCCGCCGCGGTCGCCCTCGAGGGGGGCGCCACCGGCGGCGCGGAGTCGGTGTTTTTCTCCGAGATCCCGTCGGTGTTCGCGGTCTCGAAGTACGAGCAGCCCCTCACCGATGCGCCGTCCAACGTGACCATCGTGACCGAGGACGAGATCCGCAACTTCGGCTACCGCACCCTCGGTGACCTGCTCGCGAGCGTCCCGGGCTTCTTCGTCACCTACGACCGCACGTTCGCCTACGCTGGCGTGCGCGGGTTCCTGCGCCCCGGCGATTACAACTCGCGGATCCTGGTGCTCGTCGACGGTCACCGGCTCAACGATCCTCTCTACGACTCGTCGACCATCGGCCACGGCCTGTCGGTCGACCTGAGCTGGGTCGAGCGCGTCGAGGTCGTGCGCAGCCCGGGCTCGTCGCTCTACGGCACCAACGCGTTCTTCGGCGTGGTGAACGTGATCACCAAGCGCGGTCGTGACCTCGACGGGGTCGAGGCCGGCGGCACCGTCGGATCGCTCGACACGTATGGCGCGCGTGTCGTCGGCGGCGTCCGCCAGGCCCCGACCTCGAGGTGCTGGTCGGGGCGCCTACCTCGACAGCGCCGGCCGGCCGACCCTCTACTTCCCGGAATACGACGATCCGGCGACCCAGGATGGCGTCGCCGTGGGTGTCGACGACCAGCGCTCGTACGATCTGTTCGGCAAAGTCGAGTATCGCGACTTCGAGCTGAGCGTGGCGCGCGGCTACCGCGCCAAGACGATCCCGACGGGCTCGTTCGGCACGGTGTTCGGCTCGGACCGCAACCGCATCGAGGACGACCTGAGCTGGGCCGACCTGAGCTACGGCTCGAGCCTGGCGCGTGGCTGGGAGCTCGCCGCCCACGCCTACTACGACCACTTCCACGAGAGCGGTCACTACCTGTTCGACTACACCGGCGCCGATCCGCCCGAGCTGGTGCTCAACGTCGACGACATCACGGGACAGCGCGTCGGTGCGGTGGCCGACGTGACGTGCTCGGCGTTCGAGCATCACCACGCGGTGGCCGGCACCGAGGTTCGCTACAACTTCGATCTTCGCCTCCGCAACGGCGACGTCGAGCCGCCCGCGACCTACGTGGACATCGACGACAGCACCGTCGACTTCGCCGCCTACGTCGAGGACGAGCTCACTTGGACCTCGTGGCTCAGCCTGCAAGCCGGGCTGCGCTTCGACCGCCAGGGGAGCTTCGGCGAGCACCTGAGCCCGCGCGCCGCCGTGATCACGCACCCGCTCCCCGACACCGCGGTCAAGCTCATCTACGCCGAGGCGTTCCGCGCGCCCAACCGGAGCGAGCTCGCGTACGCCACGCCCGAGGGAGGCGCGGGCGCGTCGCTGAAGCCGGAGACCATCCGCACCGTCGAGCTGGTGGGGGAGCGGCGTCTCCTCGAGCAGCTTCGCCTCACCGCGTCCGTCTATCACTACTGGATCGACGACCTCCTCGAGGCGACGGATCCGCTGGACGACGGACCGAGCGCGATCCGTAACGTCGGCTCGAGCCGTGCTCTCGGGCTCGAGCTGGTGCTCGAGGGGCGCGCCACGTCGCAGGTGACGGGGCGCGCCAGCTACGGGCTGGTCGGGGCCGAGGACGCCGACCGGGGCACGCGCCTGACCAACTCGCCGCAGCACCTCGCGAAGCTCGGCCTGGGGATCGAGCTCTTCGATCGCCGTCTGGTGATCTCGCCCGAGACGCGCTTCGTTTCGTCGCGGCGAACGCTCTCGGGCGCGACCGTGGGCGCCTACTGGATCACGAATCTGTCGCTGCGCTCCGAGCGCCTCCTCGAGGGGCTCGGAGCCACCGTGACGCTCTACGACGTGTTCGACGACACCTACCTGGATCCGGTCTCCGCGGACTTCGCCCAGGACGCGATCCGGCAGGACGGACGGACCGTTTGGCTCGAGCTCGACTACCGCTTCGGCTGGCCGTGACGTCGCAGCGGCGCCCGCCGGGCCAGTGAGCCGCCGCGGCGCCTCGCGTCAGCCGACGACGTCGGTGGCGCGGGTGCCGGCGGAGCCGAGGGCGCGCAGCGCCGCGACGATCGCCGCGGTCGACACCGGGCGCGTCACGAAGGCGGCGATCCCCGAGAACTCGACGGCGCGCCGGTCGCTCTCCGACGCCGAGGTCAGCACCAGCGGCAGCTTGGCCGTTCGCGCGTGGCTGCGCAGGATCTGGATCACCTCGAGCCCCTCGATGCCCGGGAGCGAGGCGTTCACGACCACCAGCGTGGGTGGCTGACGGAGCGCGCTCTCCACCAGCGCGAAGCCGTTGCCGACGACGCGCGTGTCGAAGCCGTCGTGGGCGAGGGCACTCGCGATGACCGGCACCGCGGCTTCGTCGTGCTCGCCGAGCAGTGCCCGCCGCGGTGCCACCGCGGCGCAGGGGTCGACGGTTTCGAGGTCCACGCTCGCCACCGGGCTCGGCAGCGCGAGCAGCGCCTCGTGGACGGCGCCCGCGTCCAGGAAACGGTCGGCGGGGTCGGTCGCGAGGCAACGCGCCACGATGCGATCGATGGCATCGCCGAGCTCCGGGCGGTGGTCGCGGACCGAGGTGCGCTGGCCGCTGTACTGGCGATCGAGGATCGCCTCGAGGGTCGCGGCGTCCTGGACCTCGACGCCCGTGAGCGCGCGGAACAGCACGCAGCCGAGCGCGTACACGTCGGTGCGTGGCGAAGCGGTCGCTCCCACGAGCTGCTCGGGCGCGGCGTAGATCGGGGTGCCGATGAAGGCGCCAGCGTGGGTGATGCGGCTCTGCAGGCGGCCGCGCGCGATGCCGAAGTCGAGGACCTTGGCGCGCCCGTCGGGGGTGACCATCAGGTTGGAGGGCTTGAGGTCGCGATGGACGACGCCGGCGCGGTGCGCGGCGGCGAGCCCCTCGGCGGCGTCGAGGAGCAAGCGCACCACCTCGGGCTCGCTCAGGTGGTGGTGATCGAAGAGCACGTGCGAGAGCGGTGATCCCTCGACCAGCTCCATGCACAGGTACGGGCGGCCGTCGAGCACGCCGCTCTCGTGTACCTGGGCGATGCGGGGGTGGTGGATCAGGCCCACCAGCTCGGCCTCGCGGTGGAGCCGCGCCACGATCTCGTCGTCGCGCGCCACCTGGAGGCGCAGGATCTTGAGCGCGACGACGCGGTGGTGGGTGAGGTCGCGGGCGCGGAAGACCTCGCTGGTGGCGCCCGAGCCGATCATCTCGAGGATCTCGAACCGCGCCGCAGCGTCCGGCCCCTCGAGCTGCCAGCGGCCGAGCTGGGCGTCGAAGTGCGTGCGGACCGTGCTGCCGTGGACCTGCTCGTGGAAGCGGCGCGCGGCCTCGACCGAGCCGGGGGCGAACTTCACCGCGAACCCGGAGCGCGGCGAGCCAGGGTTGCGCGCGGCGAGCACGACCTCGCCCTCGACCGCCACGACCTCGTCGGGCGCGTGGCCGTCGAGACGCAGCTTGAGCGCCACCGCGCCGCCCACCAGCGGCGGGTCGTCGCTGCGCACGAAGATGCCGGTCGCGCTCACGTCGAAGGCCTCGCCGACGCCGAAGTGCTCGTCGGTGCGGAACGCGACCAGGGTGCGGAGGAACGCGCGGGGCGCGGGATCGGAGGCGATCGTGGGCTCGTCGGGAGGGAGTTGCGGGAGCGGGGCGCGCGCCGGTGCGGGACTTTTACCGTATGCGCGTGACGATCTGCACCTCGGTTGGCGTGAGCGCCCACCGACGAGGCCCGCGGCGCGACGCGCGCCCGTCGATCTCGAACGAGGTTAGGCGTCCGAGGAGGCCGGCCTGGCAGACTGGCGGCCGATCGTGGCGCGTGGGCCGCACCGAACGTGGCTCGCCTTCCAGGCGAGCCACGGGTGCCAGTCGAGCCGTGGCCGCGCCACGCAGGATTCCGATTTCCGGCTGGCGGCGCGGGGAAATGGTGCAAATGCGCCACGGCGGCCATGGGGACGGGTGTGTTTCAATGCGATCCGTGAAGACGACGAAGCGAAACGGCCAGCGATCGCCGGCGCGGCGCAACGCGCGGCGCGGGATCAAGAGCAACACCGCACGCGTCGCAGCCGGGGCCACGCCGCCCCTGCGCGTCGACCTCAAGGGCTTCGTCCCGGCGCGCCGCCGGCGGCCGAGCGGGCGGCCACCGCGCGACTTCTCGGCGCGCCGCGAGATCCTGCGCGCGGCGAGCTACGTGTTCGTGCGCAAGGGCGTCGCGGAGGCGACGGTCGAGGACATCCTCGACGCGACCGGCATGGGACGCGCCACGTTCTACCGGGCGTTCCGCAGCAAAGAGGACGTGTTCGCCGCGCTCAACGACCAGTTCCAGGCCGCGGTCGGCGCCACGTTCCGCGAGGCCGGCGTCGGTGTCGGCGGCAACCCGCAGACCCTCGCCGAGCTCATCGACTCGCAGGTCGGGGTCGCGTTCGAGACCGGCGACCTCTTCGACCTCATCGCCATCGAGTCGACCAAGCGCGGCTCGGCGCTCGAAGCCGCGCGCGACAGGGCCGCCGAGGTGATCACCGAGGTCGCGCACCGCGAGCAACGGCTCGAAGGAAGCGACCTTGCCGACCCACTCTTGATCCGCGCCTACATGGGCGCGTTCGACGAGATCATTCGCTACCAGCTCCGCCACAGCAAGCGTGGGCCGGAGGACCGGGCCCGAGCGGTGCGCGTGATGCTCGACGTGGTGCGGGCGATCACCGAGGGTGTCCATCCGCGCCGCGGCGCGGCGACGAAGGGCAAGCCCGCCGTGCGCAGGCGCAGCGCCGCCCGCGCGTAGCGCACCGCGGCGGTCCCTCCGAAGCGGTTCCGGGGGTCGAGCGGCTCAAACGCGCGCTCCGGCGGCTGCGTTGGGGTCCTGGAAAGACCCCCGAGAAACCCCAGCGCGGGGGGACGGAGCCCCCCGCGCTACGAAAAGCTTCGTAGCGACGGGGGCCCCCCCCGACGCCGGGCGCACGCGGCTTCCGTGAGCGACCCGGATGGAACGATTCGCACCCTCGGCGCACCGCCACGAGCGCAAGCCGAGCACCTCGGGGGTGGCCTGCGAACAGCGATCGACCGGACCGGCGATGCAACACCGGAGCGTAGCGCCGGTCGCGCGGCGCGCGACCGTCCGGCGGGGGGCTGGAACCCGCGCGCTTCGCGCGCTCCCCGAAACAACTCACCGCGGCCGGGTCGCGGGCGGCAGCACCTCGACGCGCACGCGCGCCATCGGGTTGCCACGCATCCCGAGCCGCGCCGCGGCCGCCGACGACATGTCGACCACCCGGCCCGCCGGATGCGGCCCACGGTCGTTCACGCGCACCACCACACTCTTGCCGTTGTCGACGCGCGTCACCTTGACGCGGGTGCCGAAAGGCAGCGTCTTGTGCGCCGCGGTCAGGCCGTTCCTATCGTAGCGCTCGCCGCTCGCGGTGCGCTTGCCTTGGAAGCGAGCCGCGTAAACCGTCGCGAGGCCGGTCTCGCCGGGCCCTCGCTCGCTCGCGCGCACTCGATCGGCCGGGCCGATGAGCACTGCCATCAGCGCGGCTGCCATCACGAACCATCGTCGTCGCTTCATCGGACCCCCGGGAGTGGGTTCGAGGAAAGGGCGCGACCGGAACCACCCGGCCACGAGGTCGGTCAGTGAGTCAGGGCCGTCTCGATCGCCTCCCGAAGCGTTCGATCCTCGGGAGCGACCTTGCTGGGGAAGAAGGCGACGACCTTGCCGTCTTTCCCCACCAGGTACTTGCAGAAGTTCCAGCCCGGCGCCTCGCGACCCGCGGTCAGGAACCGGTAGATCGGCGACTGGTCGGGGCCGGGCTTGGTGACGAGCTTCTGGAACATCGGGAAGGTGACGCCGTAGTTTCGCTTGCAGAAGGTCTGGATCTCTTCCGCCGATCCGGGCTCTTGCCCGCCGAACTCGTTGCTCGGGAAGCCGACGACGACGAGCCCCTTGGGGCCGAGCGCCTCGGAGAGCTTCTGGAGCCCCTGGTACTGGGGCGTGTAGCCGCACTGGCTGGCGACGTTCACCGCCAGCACGACCTTGCCGGCGTAGTCCTTGAACGGGACGTCCTGGCCGGTCAGCGTCCTGGCGCCGAGGTCGTGAAACGAAGCCGCCGGCGGGGCGTCGGCGGCGTGGGCGACGCGATCCGCGGGCAGCAGGCGGGAGGCGAAGCAGGTGACAGCGAGTGTGATGAAGATGGCGGCGCGCGGGTGGGAGAGCTGCGCGCGGGTCGGCTGATGGTCCGTCATCCGGTCCTCCAACCGGCGCAACCTAGCAGCGGATCCCGGGATCGTCTTGCCCTCGAGACAATTTCCGGCTGGAGGGCGGAGGGGCCCGGAGACCTGGTGGAGCGGGGTCCCGCCTCAGCTCGGGACGAGGATCCGCTCGGCGCAGAGCGTCGCGATCGCCATGATCGGCACCTGGGGGTTCACGCCCAGGTTGCCGGGGAAGACACTCGAGTCGGCGACGTAGAGCCGATCGACGCGATGGTGGCGGAAGTCGGGACGCACCACCGAGCGCCCGGGGTCGCTGCCCATGCGCGCGGTGCCGAACAGGTGCGTCATCGACATCGCGTACGCGCGCGGCTCGAGGGGGGCGTCGCGCTCGATGTCGGCGGCCCGGCGGGGGTCGGGCAGCACGGCCGGGAAGCCGGCGATCCCGGGGTACACCTCGCGCGCGCCGGCGGCGAAGAAGGTCTCGGCGAGCACCCGCGCCCCGCGCCGCGCCGTGACCATGTCGTCCCGGCCCAGGCTGTACGTGACGAGCGCCCGGGCGGGTCCCGACCGCACGCGTCCGCGGCTCTGCGCGCGCACGGCCGCGCCCCACACCGCGAAGTGATCGAGCTCGTCGATGTGCCGCGCCAGCTCGCCGGCCACACCCGGGACGCGGCTGGCGAGGATCGACAGGTCGAAGCCGAGCGCCTCGAGCTTGAGCCCCTGGTCGCGCCAGCCGGTGACCTCGTGGCCCTGGGTCGCGCCCCGGTAGTTGCGCACCGGTGCGTCGAACCGCGCCGTGACCGACACGCCCGGGTGAGCGGTGAGGTTGCGGCCCACGGCGGCGTCGCCGAGGCCGCTCGCCAGCAGCAGGCACGGGGTCTGGATCGCGCTCGCCGCCAGGACCACCGCGCGCCGGGCGCGCGCCACCACCGCGCCACCGGCGGCCGAGCGCCCGCTGACCCCCACGGCGCGGCCGCGCTCGATCACCACGCGCCGCACCCTGACCCCCGCGAAGATCCGCGCCGACCGATCGGCGGCGTCGCGCAGGAAGGTGCGGTCCATCGAGAGCTTGTGGCCGTGTGGGCAGCCCTGCAGGCAGCGGCCCTCGCCGGCGCACGCGCCGACGTTGCGGCGGATCGGCCGGTGCGCGATGCCGAGTGCCTCCGCGCCGGCGCCGAGGAGCAGGGTCTTGGGGCCCGCGACGGCGGCGTCGGTGGCGCGGAGGCCGAGGCGTTCCTCGATCTCGTCCTCGACGCGCTCGAGCGACTCCCAGGGAAGCGCGTCGCGGAGCGCCGGGTCGGCGCGCACCCAGTCGTCGAGGGTCTCGCGCGAGAAGCGCCAGCAGATGGCCCCGTTCACCACCGAGGTGCCACCCACCGCGCGGCCCTGGAGGAACGGCATCGGCGCGCGGCCGAAGGCGATCGACGTCCCCATGTCGCGGTAGAGCCGGGCGAGCGCGCGCACGCCGCTCGCCTCGAAGGTCTCGGGCGTGGCCTCGAAGCCTTCCTCGAGGACCGCCACGTCGACGCCCGCCGCCGCGAGGCGCCGCGCCACCGCCGCGCCGGCGGGACCGCTGCCGACGATCACCACGTCGGCCTCGATCGCGAGCGGCAGGCGCACTCGGCGCCCATCGACGTGGACGAGCGGGCTCACGGCGCGGCACCGCGCGCGGTCGCCGGCGCCGCGCCGCACTCGAACCGGGCCCGGACCGCGGGCGCGTCGAAGTAGGCGAAGCACGCCAGCATCTTGAGCGCCGCCATGGCCTGGCGCACGCCGTAGCGCGGGTCGCGGTCGAGGGCCTCGATCGCGCGCAGCCGCTCGTCGGTCGCCAGGCGCACGAACGGCTTCGCGAAGCGGCGATCGAAGAGCGTCGCGAGCGTGAGCCCGTAGACGAACCCGCGCAACCCGAAGCGAAACGATGGCGCGGGCGCGGTCTCGAGCGCGCTCCAGAACGCGGCGCGGTCGATGGCGGCGAACGGAATCAGCGCGCGATGGGACGCGCCGCGCTCGTCGAGGCCGAGGATCGCCTCGAAGAGCGCCTCGGCCCAGCGCCGCTCGAAGCCGAAGAGTCGCCGCTTCGAGCCGCATCGGGGGTCGCGCGGAGGAACCGCGCGCCGCCGGTCTACCAGGCGGCGGCGTGCGGGAGTAGCCTCGGCCGGATCGTGACGACGCGCGGGGCGAGCGACGGGCGGCTGTGGAGCGTGGTGTTCGTGCTGGCGGGCCTCGCGAGCCTCCTGGTCACGGTGTACGTCACCCGCGACAGCATGGCGGTGACCCGCGACTGGATTCGCACCGAGGGGACGATCGTGGGCGCCGTGCCCGATCCAGCGGCGTCGTTGCTCGGCGACGCCACGCTCTATCGCCCGGTCGTCGAGTTCCGGGACGCGAGCGGCGCGGCTCACCGCAACTCCTCGATGGTGGGCGCGGATCAGAGCGCCGAGCGCCGGCTGGGCCGGACGGTGCCGCTCTACTATTCGCCGGACGACCCCTCGAAGGCGGTGGTCGCGAGCTTCGGCGAGCAGTGGCTCACGCCCGTCCTCGGTCTCGGCGCCGGCCTCTTCCTCGGCTCGTTCCCGCTGTGGAGCCGACGAGTCGCCACGCCGCGGGCGACCAGCTCCCCGGACGCGCGGCGTGGCTGGCTGGCGCTCCAGCTCGTCGGCCTCGCGTTCACGGTGGTGGGGCCGGCGATGGTGGGGATCAGCCCGTTCGCGGTCGAGCAGGGCCAGCTGCTGCTGGTGGCCACCGCCGCGCTCACCGGACTGGCGTTGATCTGGATCGGCCGGGGAGAGAGTGGCTTTCGCACCCAGCTCGTCGCGACGGCCCTGGTGTTCGCGTCGGTCGCGATCCTCTACCTGGTGATGATCCGGCGGATCGTCACCGACGAGCACCCGTTCGGCGTCGGGCTCGGCCTCGCGGTGGCCGGCCTCGGCGTGTGGCTCTTCGTGCACCGGCCCGAGCTGAGCACGGTCGAGCTCGAGGGGATCGTGATCGCGACGCTCTCGGGAACGATGCTCTACTACCACTCGCTCCACCGCACGCACGCGGGGGAACCGGTGTCGTTCGAGGCGGTGGTGCTGTCGGTGATCGGTCTCGGCCTCGGGCGGTGGCTGTTGCGCGAGCGGCTCGAGGCCATCCGCCGGTGGCGCCGGCGACGCTAGCCTGATGTTCCTTCGGGGGGCTGGAACAGCCCCCCCGTCGAGACTCAGCCGATCACCACCCGGTCGCGGCCATCGCGCTTGCCCTGGTAGAGCGCGCGGTCGGCGCGGATGAGGAGCTCCCGCAGCCCCTCGGTCTGGGTGGCGAGCTCGCTCGCGCCGATCGTCACGGACATCGCGGCCCCGTCACCCTCGTTCGGCACCATGACGCGGTGGACCGACGTCCGCAGGCGCTCGGCGAGCTCGGTGGCGGCCCGCACGTCGGTCTCGGGGAGCACCACTCCGAACTCCTCGCCGCCGAGGCGTCCCACCAGGTCGCTCGCGCGCACCGAGCCGGCGAGCGCGAGCCCGAGCTCGCGCAGCGCGGCGTCGCCCGCGAGGTGCCCGAAGCTGTCGTTGATGCGCTTGAAGTGGTCGACGTCGAGGACCAGGAGCGAGAGCGGCCGGCGGTAGCGCTGCGCCCGCGCCACCTCGCGCTCGGCGAGCGCCAGGAATCGCGCGCGGTTCGCCACGCCGGTGAGCGAGTCGGTGTAGGCGAGCCGCGTCAGCTCGCGTCGCTGCACGAAGTTCCTGCGCAGCAGCTCGTAGAACGCGTGCCCCATCATGGTGCCGAGCAGCGCGATCCCGAACGTCATGCCGAACAGGTTCAGCACGAACGGCTCGTGGAGGTAGGACGGATGGAACCCGAACGAGCTCGCCAGCACCAGCGCCGCGGTGCCGAACGACAACGCCAGGCGCGTCAGCACCGGTACCACGAACAGCATCGTGATGAGCGGGAACATCATTCCGGTGTGAAGCCACGGCCGGTCGGGCCCGCCGAGGAAGCCGAACAAGACGTACGTGAAGCCGGTGAACGCCATCAGGATCGCGAGCGCCGCCGCATACGGTGAGCTGCGCCGGCTGGCGATCCGCCACATCGCGAGCCCGCCCGCCACCGCCGTCACCAGGAACACCACGCGCCACGCGGTGAAGAGGCCGAGCATCGCCGCGTCGCCGTGGAAGATGAGCGGATCGAAGCCCCAGAAGGCCAGGTTGATGATGCAGCACGCGACGGCGAAGCCGGTCCACGCCCGCGCGGTCATGTGCCGCGCGTAGCCCTCGAACTCGTCGAAGTGCTGGGATGGCCCGCCGACCGCGGCGAGGACGCGATCGATGAGCGCGTGCGAGGCCTCGTTCCAGCGCCGCCAGGCGCTCCGCACCCGCCGCCAGGGCGACCTCGGCGGCGAGGTCGCCGCGGTGGTCGTGGGCAGATGTGCGGCGGAGGGGGATTCGGTCATCTCGAGGTGGCTCGTCGCGAGGCGAAGATCCGAGCCTCGCTCCGTCGTTGCAGCGCCGGCCAGACCTCGAGAGGAGGTTAGTCACTACTCATTAGGTATGTCGTAAGGGGAAGCCTTACGCAGTCGCGGCGGCGGTCGCGAGCAGCCCCGATCTCACGGTGCGAGGCGCGCGCACCGACCTGGCTCCAGGCGGATGGCAGCCATTCTCCCGGGAGCGCGGTAGGATGCGGCGCACTTCAGGCACCCACGACGCATGAGCTCTGGATCCGTGACGGTCGGCATCGAGGCGCTCGGCGTCGCCATCCCCGTGCGCCGGCTGCCAGGCGCCTTGCTCCGCGCGAGCTGGGGATCGGGCGGCTCGGCGACCCGTTCGGTGGCCGCCCACGATCAAGACGCGGTGACGCTCGCGGTCGACGCGGCGTTCGACACCGGCGTGGTGCCGAGCGCCTCGATCACCGAGCTCTTCCTCGCCTCGACCACGTCCGCGCTCGAGGATGGCGGCAACGTCAACCAGCTCGCCGTCGGCTGTGACCTCTCCGAGGCGGTGCACGCCGCCGAGCTCGGCGGCTCGCTGGGCGCCGGCGCGCACGGGCTGCGCGCGGCGGCGCAGGCGGTCCGCGCGGGCGCTTCGCGCGCGCTGGTGGCCGCCGCGGAAGTGCAGGCGCCCGAGCCCGGCAGCAACGCCGAAGGCGCGCTCGGCGACGGCGGCATCGCGGTGGTGCTGGGCGGCGAGGCGCGCTTCGGCGAGGTCCTCGCGCATGCCTCGCTGACCACCGGCCTGCGCGAGCGCTGGCGGCGCCGGGGCGAGCGCTTCACCGCGGAGGCCGATCGGCCGTTCGTGCAGGAGAAGGGCTTCCCGCTGGCGATGCGGACGCTGGCCCGCCAGGTGCTCGCGGCCCACGACCTCGAGGCCGCGCAGGTGCGCGTCGCGCTCGCCGCGCCGGACGGCGCCGCCGATCGCGCGCTCCGCAAGAGCCTCGGGCTACCCGCCGAGAGGATCGTCGAGGACGGTACCCTCGAGGCCATCGGCGCCCTCGGCGCGGCGGCGTTCCCGCTCGCGCTGGTGCGCGGGCTCGCCACGTCGAAGCCCGGCGAGAAGCTGCTGGTGCTGGGTGCCTGCACCGGCGCCGAGGCGCTCCTGGTGCGCGCCGGCGACGACGCACCTCGCCTCGCCGAGCGGCTCGCGGCGGCGCTCGCGCCCACCCGTGCGATCACGCGTTATCCCCAGTACCTGCGGATGCGCGGCCTGCTCGCCGGCGAGCACCTCGATCCCTGGACCTCGCCCGCGGTTCTGGCGCGCGACGAGCGCGCGCTGGTGCGGTGGCGCGGTGCCCGCTGCCGCTCGTGCGGCGCCATCGAGCTGCCGCCCAAGCCGGTGTGCCACGGTTGCGACGGGCGCGAGTTCGGCGAGGTCGCGCTCGGCCGCAGCGGCACCATCGTCACGTTCACCGCCGACCACCTGGTGCCGAGCCCCGAGCCGCCCACGGTGATGGTCGCGGCCGACCTCGACGGCGGCGGGCGCTACTACGCCGAGCTGGTCGACGCCGAGCGCAGCGCGGTGGCGGTGGGTGCGCGGGTGGGCCTCACCTTCCGTCGCATCCACGAGGGCGGCGGGTTCCCCAACTACGGCTGGAAGATGTGCGCCCTGGCGGCGTCCGGGCGAGGAGCGTGATGGGCATCGGCGGCGAGGTCGCGATCATCGGCAGCGGCACGATCCGCTTCGGCGAGAACTTCGATCAGAGCCTCACCGACATGCTCGCCGAGGCCGTGACCCTCGCGGTCCAGGACGCCGGCCTCGGCCTCGCCGACATCCAGGCCGCGTGGCTCGGCACGTATCTCCCCATGGCATGGGGGCTACGAGGGCGCCTCGGGCACCGCGGTGGCCGAGCCGCTCCACCTCTATCCCATCCCCGTCACGCGCGTCTCCAACCTGTGCTGCACGGGCATGGAGGCGGTGCGCAACGCCGCGTTCGCGGTCGCCTCGGGCGCCTTCGACGTGGCGCTCGCGGTGGGTGTGGAGAAGATGCGCGACGTGCCGTCGCGTGGCAGCCTGGTGGCGCAGCACGTCGAGCGCGGCCACCCGCTGCTCTGCAAGGGGCGCACGGCGCCCGGCATGTTCGCGCTCCTCGCCACGCGCTACCTCGAGCAGAACCGCCTCGACGAGGGCACCCTCGACAAGGTCGCGGTCAAGAACCACGAGCACGGCGCTCTCAACCCGCGCGCCCACTTCCGCAAGGCGATCACCGAGGAAGCGGCGCGCAAGGCGCCGCCGGTGGCCGAGCCGCTCAGGCTCTACGACTGCTGCCCCACCACCGACGGCGCCGCCGCGGTGATCCTGACCCGCGCCGACCGCGCCCGCGACTACGTGAAGGATCCGGTGGTGATCCGCGGCATCGGTCTTGCGGTCGCGAACGGCTACTTTGGCGCGCAGATGAAGCCGGACTGGGATTTCCTGGGTTTCGAGGCCACGCAGCGGGCCGCGGCGGCCGCGTACGCGGACGCCGGCGTCACCGATCCGGCACGCGCCTTCGACGTGGTCGAGTGCCACGACTGCTTCACGATCACCGAGATCCTCAACTACGAGGACCTGGGGCTCGCGCCGCGCGGGCGCGGCTGGGAGCTGATCCACGACAACGTCACCCGCCTCGGCGGGCGGCTGCCCGTGAACACCGGTGGCGGGCTCAAGAGCTGCGGCCACCCGATCGGCGCCTCGGGCGTGCGCATGATCAACCAGATCGCCGACCAGATCCGCGGCCGCGCCGGCAAGATGCAGGTGCCGAAGGCGGACCTCGGCCTCGCGCACACCCTCGGCGGTCCGGGCAGCGTGTCGACGGTCTTCGTGCTGGGGCCGGGCGCGTGAAGCCGCCGCCGATGGCCATCGCGCGCGGGCACGCGAGCCGCCGATGAAGACGCTGCTCGTCGAGGCCGACGAGGCGATGCGCGCGCTGATGCAGGCGGTGCTGCGCGCTCGCGGCCACGATGTCACCACCGTCACGGACGGCACCTCGGCGGTGGCCTCGTACGCCGTCGGCGAGTTCCCGCTGGTGGTCCTCGACGCCGAGCTTCCCGACATGGACGGCCTCGAGGTGTGCAGGCGGCTGCGCCGCTCGCCGCGTGGCGCGGGCTCGCTGATCGTGGTGTGCACGCTGCAGAACCAGCACGATGCCGTGCAGCGGGTGCTCGAGGCGGGAGCGGACGACTACCTCACCAAGCCGCTCGACATGGGCCTCTTGAGCGTGCGGCTCGCGGTGCTCGAGCGGCAGGCGCAGCGCACCGTGGAGCGCGCCGCCGAGGCCGAGGCGGATCGCGAGGCCGCCCTCAACTCCGACGACGCGCCCACCGAGGAGATCCAGCCGCGGAGCGAGGCGCCACCCAGATCGCAGCGCGAGGCGGTGGGGCGCAACAGCCGCTACGAGCTCATCGACCGCATCGGCCGGGGCGGCACCTCCGAGGTCTTCAAGGCGTACGACAAGGAGCTCGGCGAGATCGTGGCACTCAAGGTGCTGCGCTTCGAGTGGTCGGACGACGAGAGCTGGACCAAGCGGCTGCGCCACGAGATCCGGCTCTCGCGCCAGATCAAGAACCAGCACGTCGCGACGATCTACGAGATCGGCCGCATCGGCGAACGCGCGTTCCTGGCGATGGAGTACGTGCCCGGAGTGCCGCTCTCCGAGGTCATCAAGGAGCGCGGCTTCCTCGGCGAGGACGAGGCGCTCGACATCGCGACCCAGGCGGCCGAGGGGCTCGCGGCCTGCCACCGCATCGGCATCGTCCACCGCGACATCAAGTCGTCGAACCTGATGGTCACGCCGGAAGGGAAGGCGATGGTGCTGGACTTCGGGCTGGCGCGGCGGCCCGAGGACATCCGCATCACCCACGACGGCATGCTGCTCGGTACGCCGGCCTACATGGCGCCCGAGCAGTTCGAGGACAAGCCGGTGGTGCCCGCCACCGACGTCTACTCGTTCGGCTGCGTGCTCTACGAGATGCTCACCGGGACGGTGCCGTGCAAGGGCCAGCACCTCATCCCGACCGCGCAGAAGCACCTCATGGAGCGGCCCCGGCCCCTGCGCACCCTGAACTCGGGAGTGAGCTCGTACGTCGAGGGCATCGTGCTCAAGTGCCTCGCCAAGACGCCCGCCGAGCGCTACCGCGACTCGGCGGCGCTGCTCGAGGACCTCGAGCGCGCGCGCGAGCGCTTCCACCACAAGGAGCCCACCGAGGTGTCGCGCCGGCGCGCGATCCTCGGCGAGCCGGACGCGGAGGAGGCGCGGATGCTCACCGAGGTCCTCGACCGCTTCGGGCTCGACGTGGTGCGCGTGACCGACGGCTACGGCCTCGTCGAGGCCGCCCTCGGGCGCGGCACCGACGTGGTGTTCGTGAACGTCTACATGCCCAAGATCAGCGGGCTCGAGGCGAGCCAGATCCTGCGCTCGTTTCCGCGCACCGCGATCACGCCGATCGTGCTGCTCTCGGACCGCTCGGCCGACCGCGACCTCGCGAAGCTCATCCCGCGCGGCGGCGAGTTCCTGAAGAAGCCGATCGAGGACGACGACTTCACCAGCCTCTTCAAGCGCATCGGCCTGCCGCTCACGCCGGCGTCGTAGCGGTATCCCCGTAGGACTCGACGGATCGGTGGCGCCCGATGGAGGGTGGTCGCTTCGTCGACGACCCCAGGTCGCGCGCTGGGGCGGCCGACGAAGCGGCCGCCCTCCAGGGCGATCGGTCCCGATCGCGGGCGACCTTGCGGTCGCCCCTACGGGACGCGCCGTCGATCGATACCTGGCGCGCCTCCTACGGCGCGACCGGCGTGACGCGCTTCACCGCGTAGCCGCGGCGCTCGAGGAGCGCGAGCACGCCGCGCTCGCCGCCCAGGTGCCCGGCGCCGATCGCGATGAAGGCGCCGCCGCGGTCGATGCGCGACGCCATGCGGTCGACCATGCGCACGTTGCGGTCGTCGAGCAGGCGCCGCTCGAAGTCGGCCGCGCGGCGCCGCTCGCCGGCGTCGCCGCTCTCGCCCGCGTCGAGCGCCGCGAGCCCGGCGAGGTCCTCCTGCACGTAGAGCTCGGTCGCCTTCGCGTACACCGCCTCGAGGCCCGCCGCGGCCTTCGCGGCGCTGCGGATGTTGGCGATCAAGTCGCGCTCGGGGATCTTGGAGACCGCGTCGATCTGCTCGTCGAGGGTCTCGAGGCCGCACACCGTCTTGCCGTCGGCCTGGGCGCGGTTCATGAGGTCCACGTCGAGGATGTCGCCGGGCTGCGAGCCGGTCGCCGAGGCCGGCATGCTCAGGCTGAGCAGGACCACCCACGGCTGCAGCATCGGCAGGAATGCGTCCGGCATGCCGCGCGCTTCCATGAGCGGGGCCACCTCGCCATAGAGATCCGCGCCCAGGATCTGGTCGAGGGAGCGCCCGTCGCCGATCATCATCCGGTGGCCGACCGAGAGCAGCGCGCTGCCGTCGAGGGTGGCCTCGGCGCAGAAGCTGGTCGCGTCGTGGAAGGTGCGCTCGACGTCCGGCTTGAGGTTGCGCACCCGCGGGTCCGCCGAGTGCATGGTGCCGAACACGTAGCTGGGCTCGACGCGCGCTCCGCCGCCGTCGGCCACCGGCTCGATCCGCCACAGCAGCCCCAGGGTGTACTTGCCCGCGCCGCGCCCACGCTGGATCGGAGAAGCCGCGGCACTCGGGACCGTCGTGACCGCGCCGGTGCCCGCGCTCGACCCGCCGCGCGCGCCCACCGGTGGCGCGCCGTCGCTGATGTGGACCTGGCCGTTGGCGTCGACCCAGCGGCGGAGCTCGCCGGCGAAGACGTCCGGAGCGAGCAGCAGCACGAGCGCGAAGAACGCGGTGACGGAGCGCGTGGAGGTGGATCGTCCGCTCATCCCGGTGTGCTCCCGAGCCGTCGCGCCCAGTCGTCGAAGAGTCCCTTGAGCGACGGCACGCGCACCGCCTGCCAGCGCGCGCGCCGCGCCTCGCCGGTGAGCGGCGCCGGGGGCGGCTCGACCAGCCGGTAGAGCGCGAGCCGATCGGTCTGGTTGTAGAAGTCGTCGATCCACAGCGGTTCGAGCGTATCCGGTAGCGTCTCGGGCTCGAACAGGAAGGCCAGGTCGGGGCAGTTGGCGCGGTCCTCGGCGTCGTAGAGCACGAACCGCAGGCCGTGCGCGCGCAGGAACTCCTCGAGCGCGGCGCCGCTGGTGAAGCGGGGGATCGAGCCGAGCCCCACCGTGGCTTCGCGGTAGTAGACGACCCGGTCCTCGTCGAGGGCGCGCAGGTCGTAGTGGACGTTGGTGCAGCCGAGCAGCTCGCCGGGTGTCGAGTAGCCGTGATCGTGGAGGGCGGCGGTGAGCGCCTGGTGGCCGGCGCCGACGTCGTCGGCGCCGAGCATCGAGCGCACCTCGAGGACGCGGAAGGTGAGGTAGATCGCCGCGAGTGGCGCGACCAGGCACGCCGCGAGGCCCGCCGCGGCGGCGCGCGCGAGTCCGCGCGCGTCGAGCGGCGCGCGCCTCGTCCACGCGGCGCCGATGCGAGGCGCGAGCAGCACCCCCGCGCGCAACGTGAAGGCGAGCAGCAGCCAGCGATCGAGCAGGTAGAACTTCGGATTGAAGTTGGTGAGCGGCAGCACGAGCTGCTGGACCGTGACGACCGTCGCCAGGTAGCCGACGCGGGCGTTGCGCTCGCGGTAGCCGACCCACGCCATCGCGGCGATCAGCGGCGCGTTGAAGACCACGAACAGGCTCAGGTTCTTCAGCCAGAACGCGGCGGCGCGGCCGCCCTCCAGGAGCAGCATGCTGACGATCGTCTGGTCCGCGGCGAAGTGGCCGCGCTCGGCCCGCAGGATGTAGCCCGCGTTGTTGGCGATGAACGGATCGAGGCCGTGCGCCACGTTGAGCGCCATCTGCGGGCTCGCCAGCACGGCGAACGGCACGACGTACGCGGCGAGCGCGAGCCCGAGCCGGCGCGGCTCGCGGCGGAGCCGCGCCACCAGCCACACCACGGTCGCCCCGAACACGAGGATGCTCGGGTAACGGACCAGCCACGCGAGCGCGACCGTGGTACCCGCGAGCGCGAGCCGTCGCGGCGAGCCCGGATCGCCGAGGAGGATCGCGATCGACGCGAGCTGAAGGGTCGCGGCGGGCACCGTGCTCGACGGCTCGAGGGTGTGCGCGACCAGCGCCGATCCCGCGATCGCGGCCCACGGCGCGAGGGCGCGCTCGGTCTCTCCGAACGCGCGCCGCGCCACGGCCGCGAGCAGCGGCAGCACCGCGAGGCCCGCCAGCCACGACACCATGCGGGCCGCGGCGAACAGCGAGGCCTGGGTGAGGTGCGCGACGACCGCGAGGGCCGTCGGGTAGCCCACCGGGTGGACCGCGTGGCGGTAGGCCGCGAGCCCGCCGTCGGTGAGCACCGTGGCGTCGCGGATGTACTCGAGGAGGCCGTCGAACGTGACCACGCGGAGCTGCGCCAGGCCCGCGCCCACGCCGATCGCGAAGGCCAGCGAGGCGAGGGCGATCGAGCGCCGCGCTCGGCGAGGGTCCGCGCGGCGCTCGCCGCCCGTGGAGCCCTCGGCGCCGCTCATGGTAGACCTCGCGCCGGGCGCGCCGCCGCGGCGCGCCCACCCGGTCGCCGATGATCCTCGTGGTGCTCGCCGCGCTCCTCGTCCTCGCCGCGGTGGCGCTCGCGCTCGCGGTCTTCGTGGTCACACGTTCGGCGCTGCGCGCGGCGGTCGTCACCGGGGCCGCGCTGGTCGCGCTCTCGCTCGGCGGCTTCGCGAGCGCGTGGGTGGGCTACCGCGCCGCCACCGTGGCGCTCGCCGGCGCGTCGCCCACGTCGCAGGTGAGCGTCGATCCGGGCGCGCTGGCGAGCCCGCTGGCGCCGGGCGAGGACGCGACCGCGCGCGCGTGGCGGCTGTGGCTCGAGGGCCGGCTGCGGGTCGAGCCGGAGCCCGGATTCCTCGCCGTGTTGCGGTCGGCCGGGTGCCTCGCCCCCGAGGCGTCGCTCGAGCTCGTTCGCGAGCTCAGCCCTCACGAACCGTCGGTGTGAGCAGGCGCCGCTCATCCCGCACCCACCGGGAGCGCCCCCGACGCCGCGACGAAGTCGGCGATGCAGCGGTTCGCGCGGCCGTTCTTGTGATGGTCGGTCGGCGTCGCCCACAGGTCTCTGGGACGCTCCGCGCAGGTCGCGAGCGCCGCGAGGGGGTCGATCACGGTGATCTGGTCGCTGGCCAAGCTCGCGAGCGCGCGGTGGAACGTGCGGTACGGCGAGTCGACGAGCTCCTCGCGGCGCTCGATCCCGAAGATCTCGGGCGCGATCACCACCGCGAAGCGTGCGTGCGCCGCTTCGACGCGATCCCTGAGCCGCCGCACCCGCTCTCGACCGACCCGCCACGCGCCCGACGTGGGTCCATACGCGTGCTCGACGTACTCTCGGTAGTCGCCGCCCGATCCGAGCAGCCGGCGCGCGCGCTGCATCAGCGCGAGATCGCGGATCCACCGGATCACGTGTGAGCGGTCCCAGCCGTCGGCCAACCGCACCAGCTCGGGAGGCACCACGTCGTTCGAGACGAAGTAGAGCAGCACGAGGTCCGGCTGGAACGGCACGCCACGTGTCTCGAAGAGCCGCTCTTCCTGCACCGTGTCTAGCCGTCGGTGCCGAAGTTGAGGACCTCCCAGACCGCGCCGTCGCGCTTCGTGAGCGCGAGCTCGAGCTGCGCGGACAGCGTGTCTCGTTCGGCGAGCTTGGCGCCCAGGACCTCCGAATCGCCGAGGAGCAGGATCCGCGTGATCCCGGGCGGCTTCGGGATGGCGGGGAGGGCGCCGCGGAACCCGGCGCCGTTGATCTCGATCGGCACGCCAGTCTCGGCGATGGCACGCGCGTTCGGGATCAGCTCGTAGCGTAAGGCCGGATCGACGCTCGCCTGATAGAGGCCCCGAGGGGAGAGATCACCGGGAGGCGATCCGGAGGCGCGCGCGTTCGCCTCGTGGGTCCTGAGGGCCACCTCCAGCGCGAGCCACGCCACGCAACCCGTTGCGACGAGCGCGACCGCCCCGAAAAGGAGGCGCCGGCGGAACGGAACGGAAGCTTGCGTGGCGTTCCACCCGGGTCCGTGGGTCGCGCTGGGCCGAGCTCACCGAGCTCGAGCGGCCGTTCCTTCGCGACGGATCCCAGCCCCGGTGGTCGCGCGCGCGCGCGTCACTTCACCACCAGCGCCGGCTTGGGGTTGAAGCCGAGGCCCTTGTTCTCGATGGTCCCGTACGCGGCGAAGGTCTGCCCGGGCTTGAGGCTGCCGAGCGCACCCGCGTGCGCCTCCGAGACGTAGATCGGCAGGCTGATGCCCGCCGCCGAGATCGCCTCGAAGCGCTTCATGCCCTCGTCGTCCGGCATCAGCTTGCCGAACTTCGCCACCAGCATCAGGCGCCGCTCGAGCACCTCCGGCCCGGCGTTGACGAGCTTCTCGATCGGCATCTCGACCTCGTTGCCGCGCGAGGCGCCGAGGAAGACGGTGGGCTTGTCGGGGGTGAAGAAACTCTTCACCGCGAAGGCCCCGCCGCCGAGGAGCGCGAGCACCACCACCAGCTTGATGACGGTGAAGACGATCGGGTTCGTCCCCTCCTTCTGCCCCTCGACCTGCTTCTGCAGCAGGCTCGAGCGGCTCGGCGGGATGTACTGCTGGGGCGGCGGGGGAAGCTGTGCCGCCGCGTCGGCGGAGGGCTCGGCGCCGTGCGCCGGAGGGGAGAGATCGGGGGTGGGATTGGCCGTCTTGCAGAACGGACACTCGGTGAGCCGAGACGTGAAGCGTTTGCCGCAACCAGCGCACGTGACGATCACTTTTCCCTCCGATCTCGCGGAACCCCCGTGGCCGCGGTGGCCTCGGTTCGACTCTACGGCGACGCTCGGGTCGAGACAACACCTCCTTGCGAGAAGGCACCTCGATCAATAGGATGCGGCCGCGATGAGCACCGGAACGCGTCTCGCCTGGGCCGTGCAGGTCCGCATGCAGAGCGACTGCACCAAGTTCCGCGCCGCCGACTCGGCGAACGCGCCGATCATGCGGGTGCGCGGCTTCGACCAGAGCGATGGCTGGTTCGCGCTGGTCGGCGACACCCCGCGCGGGCGGCTGGGTCTGTGGTTCGACGAGACGTTGCGCGAGGCGTTCCGCAAGATCGTGTCGGAGCTCCCGACCGACGCCTTCCTCCTCGTCGAGGGCAAGGACGAGCTGTGGCGCACCCATCGCTATCGGGTGCCGGTGAACCAGGACGTCCGCGCCTGGATCGCGCCGCTGCTGGTTTCCGCGTGACACGGCGTCCAGGCCTTCCGGCTTGCCGCCGTGTCACTGCGGGGGGCTATCCAAGCGCCCCGCGCTGGGTTTTCTCGGGGTCTTTCCAAGACCCCGCCCCGTCCGGAGTGAATCCGGACGGGGCCCCACCCCGAATCCGGCGCGGCAACGCGCCGCGCGCCGCTGGCGCGGGCCGATCGAGGCCCCGCGACGGGGGATGGAACCCCCGTCGCTACGATGGTCTTCGTAGCGCGGGGGGCTCCGTCCCCCGCGGCGCTTCGCCCTCGCTCGAGTTCTTCACACGCTCGCTGCGGCGCGCCCATCGACGAGTTCACTCGTCGACCGAGCCACTCTTTCGGGGGGCTTTTCGGCCCCGCCCGCCGGGAGTGAATCCCGGCGGGTCCACCCCGAGTCACTCGGCTTCGCTCGTGGCGTGCCGCTGGCACGTGCCCATCGGCGAGTCCCCCGTCGACACAGACGTGATTCTGCTCCCGGTCGTGAACGCGCGCACGCTCGGGGCGACGGGCCTCCGTCAGCCGTGTGGGGCTGGGGCTCGCGGCGCTCGGCCGGCCGGGCTACATGAACCTCGGCCACGGCCGCGAGCTGGGCGAAGACACGAGCGTTGCGGCGATGGAGCGGCGTGCACACGGCGTGCTCGACGCGGCGTGGAGCGCCGGCATCCGCTACCTCGACGTGGCGCGCTCGTACGGACGCGGCGAGGAGTTCGTGGCGAGCTGGATCGCGGCACGCGGGATCGCGCCGGACGCGGTGGTGGTCGGCTCGAAGTGGGGCTACACGTACACCGCGGACTGGAAGGTCGAGGCACCCTCCCACGAGGTGAAGGACCACGGGCTGGCGACCTTCGAGCGCCAGTGGCGCGAGAGCCGCGGCGTGCTCGGTGAGCACCTCGACCTCTACCAGATCCACTCGGCGACCCTCGAGACCGGCGTGCTGACGGACGCGCGGGTGTTGCGGGCCCTCGCGGCGCGCCGCGCCGAGGGCGTGGCGATCGGGCTCTCGGTGACCGGCGCCAACCAGGGCGACGTCATCCGCAGCGCGCTCGCCGTGGAGGTCGACGGGTTACCGCTCTTCCAGAGCGTGCAGGCGTCGTGGAACCTGCTCGAGACGTCGGCCGGTCAGGCGCTCGCCGAGGCGCACTCCGCCGGGCTCGGCGTGATCGTGAAGGAGGGCATGGCGAACGGCCGGCTCGCCACGCGCGACGCCGATCCCGCCTTCGCGGCGCAGGACGCGCTCCTCGACCGCTGGGGCGCGCGGCTCGGTTGCCCCCGCGACGCGCTGGCACTCGCCGCGGTCCTCGCGCAGCCGTGGGTGGACGTGGTGCTGAGCGGCGCCGCGAGCGCGGAGCAGCTCGGGTCCAACCTGCGCGCCCTCGACGTGGAGTGGAGCGAGGAGGCGTCCGCCGAGCTCGCGGCGCTCGCCGAGGCGCCCGCGCGTTACTGGTCCACCCGCGCCGCGCTGCCCTGGAACTGAGCGCGGTTGCGTCGCTTTCGGTACGACCCCGCTCGCTTCCTGGCGCCCGACGAAGCGGGCGCGCACCAGGCGATCGTTGCACGATGGGGAGGGGCACGCGTCGCGTGCCCGGCGATACGACGAGGCGGGCGCGCCGCCGGTCGCGTCGATCTCGGTACGACGCCGCTCGATCCCTCGCGCCCGACGAAGCGTGCGCCTCCAGGCGATCGGGCTCGAGCGGCTACCGATACACCAGCTTGAACACCAGTAGGCTCAGCGCGAGCACCAGGGTGATCGCATTGAACCAGATGATCGGGGTCGCGCCGAGCATCACGCCGTAGGCGGTCCACAGCGCCACACCGGTCGAGAAGAGCGTCCACATGCCGAGCGACAGGTCGGCGGCGGAGCGCGACTTCCAGGTCTTCCACACCTGCGGCACGAACGCGATCGTGGTGAGCGAGCCGGCCGCGGTGCCGAGCCAGTCGAGCTTGTCCGGCGAGAGGTGTTCCATGAGCTCGGGCTCCGGATGCGCGCGCCCGGCTCAGACGAAGCGGCGGATGCCGCGCACGCCGTCGCTCTCGTCGCTGTCGCTGCGCTGGTAGTCGGGGTCGACGAGCCCGTTGATGTGGTCCATCACCACGTCGGTGATGGCGCGGAACGCGTCGCCGTGGCGCGTCACCGCCTCGCGCGAGAGCGGTGTGAAGTCCTCGCGGACCCGGTGCGGCGCGAGCTCGGGCCCGTCGGGCTCGAGGGTCGGGCCCACCCGGTACACCGCGCGCCCGCCCGACGCCCACGGCGAGCTGCCGGGGTAGAGCTGGTCGGAGCCGCTCACGCCCACCGGGATGATCGGTGCACCGATGCGCTGGCTCATCTGAGCGAGCCCGGTGTGCCCGCGGCTCAGGCGCTTGGAGCGGGTGCCCTGGGGAAACACCAGCACGTGGCACTGATAGGTGGTGAGCGCCTCGTGGTTGAGCCGCACCACTTCCTCGATCATCTGGTCGAAGAGCTCCTCGAAGCGCGGCAGGAAGATCGGCTCCCGCCGGCCCTTCTCGATGGGGGCGAGGTTGGGGTCGGCGCCCTGCGCCTCGAGGAAGCGCTGGAGCTCGGGGCTCGCTTCCGCGAACGCCGCTTGCTGGGCGGCGAGGTTGCCGTCGGCGAGGTCGCGGAGCTGGCGGTACTCGCTCTCGGTGGGCACGCGCCCCACCGTGCGGCGGAACTCGGTGGTGAGCACGTAGCCGCGCGACGGCAGCGGGATGTTGTTGGTGCGATCCATGAACCACGCGATCGCCGGGTGCTCGTAGTACTTGCCCTTGACCCAGGTCGCGACGTAGCGGTGCACGCCGGTGCGGTGGAGCGCGTACTGGAACGGCCAGTAGTTGTAGCGATCGGTGTGGTTCATCGCGAAGAACACCGAGCGGTCCCGCGGGATGCGCTCGATCCCTTCGATGACGATCTCGCTCGTCCTCGGAAATCGGTAGCTCGGCCGCAGGAAAAGCTCGGCCACCAGGCGCTGCCCGAGCGGACGCCGGTGGAGCCGCACACGCTTGAGTCGAGCCAGGTCGAGCACGGCGACGATTTAGCAGGCGCCCGGACGACTCGCCAGCGTCGCGGCACGGTCAGCGACGTGCAGGGATCGACGCGGTCCGCGCCGTGGCGCCGTCGCGGATCGCCGGTCGCGCGGCCCGCGCCCTTCCCAACAGCGATGGCCTGAACGAAAAGACCCCCGGTGGCGTGAGCCACCGGGGGTCTTCGATCGAGCGCGACCGGTTCAGGTCAGGCCTGGCGGACCTTCTCCGCCGCCGGACCCTTGGGACCCATCGTGGTCTCGTACTCGACCCGCTGGCCCTCGGCGAGGGTCCGGAAGCCGTCCATCTGGATGGCCGTGTGATGGACGAACACGTCCTTCGAGCCGTCCTCTGGCGTGATGAAGCCAAACCCCTTCGCGTCGTTGAACCACTTCACCGTACCGATGGGCATCGCTGCCACTCTTTCGATCTGCGGGACCAGACTCGACTGCCGAAACCACGGGGAGGACTGACCTACCGGGGCTTCGAAACGCTCTCGTACTCGGTCTCGCGCTTTGTGTTGAGCTCCACGGATCCCCATTCGATCCGTGGATAAAACGTCGTGGTATTAGCGCACCGAAAATCGCGCGGCAAGTGTATGCAGTCCCATCGGCTCGGCCGCTCGATCGGCCCAAGCCCGCGTCAGGATGTGAGGTTTTCGTCGAGGAAGGGATCGAGCACGGCGAACAGCTGGTCCGGGATGGCGCGCACCAAGGCGTCCGCGTGGAGGCGCTCACCGCAACGAAAGAGGTGGAGGTGGCGAGGCTCACGTGCGGCACGGTGGAGGGCCTCGCCCATGGCCGCCGGCACCAACCAGTCGCGCTCGTGGTGGAGGACGAGATAGGGCGTGGGCGAGATCCACGCCACCTCGTCGAGGGTGCCGAGGCGAGCTCGGAAGAGAGCGCTCGAGTCGAGGCGCGGCACACGGTGCCCCTCCCCTCGAAAGCTGGCGCCGAGCAGCCCGCGCGGCGGGAGCCCGGGGCGCAGCCGGAACACCTCGGTCGGCGAGCTCACGGTGACCAGCGCCGCCACGCGTGGATCGGTGCCGGCCCTGCGCATGGCGCCGAGCGTGCGCACCGCGACCGTGCCACCCATCGAGAAGCCCACCACCGCGACGCGCGCGTGACCGCGCCCGTGGACGTGGTCGAGGACCGCGCGGAGGTCGCGGGTCTCGTGGCGGCCGAACGTGTAGCGGCCCGAGCTGGTGCCGTGGCCGCGGAAGTCGAAGCAGTAGACGTCGTGGCGCGCGGCGAGGTGGAGCGCGGCGCGCACCAGCATCGGCGAGTGCCGCGAGCGGAAGAACCCCGGCGCCACGATCACCGCCGCCGCGCGCCCGCGGCTCCACGAGCTGAGCCCGAGACGTACGCCGTCGCCGGCGTCGAGGTCGCTCTCGACGAGCGGGGGCGCGGCGACGGGAGCCGTGGTCACGGGAGCGCGCGGTGCGATCGATCGGGGCGCCGGTATCCTTGCACGATCGCCGCGTTCCGTCCGCGTGCGCACGCGGCTCGATCGATCCGGAGGTCCCATGCGCCCGTCCGTCCGCCGCCCGACCCTCCCGCTCGCCCTGGCGCTCGTGCTCGCGGGTGCTGCGGCTTGCCGCTCCACGCCAGCGGAGGAGCCCTCCGAGAAGTCGGCCGCGCCCAAGACCGCCGAGCAGAAGGCCGCCGAGTCGCGCGCCCGCGCCAACAAGGCGCGGGTCCACATCAGCCTCGGCGACCTGCGCGTGGCCGATCCCCATCCGGGCGCCCCGCCGCGCGAGGCGGTCTCGGGACCGGGGACCGAGCTCGCGGGAGACGCGCTCACCGCCGCCTGCGGCGCGGGCGCGATCCCGCTTCCCCGCGACAAGCACTACGCCGCACCCGGCCTCGTCGCGTGCTGGGTGGGACACGCCGACGGCAACCTCCGCCAGCTCGCGTTCGCGCCCGACGGCGACCTCTTCGGCGCGGCCGCGTCGGGCGTCATCTATCGCTTCCGCGACGCCGACCGCGACGGCGCCTTCGCGGCGGGCGCGCCCGAGACGATCGTGTGGGCGGACTCGGGTGGGAACGGCAACAGCGTCCACATCGACGCCACCGGCGGCTACCTCTACGCGAGCACGCCGGACGGCGTGAGACGCTGGCGGTGGGCACCGGACATCGACCGCGGTGGTCCCGGCGAAGCGGTGATCGTGGAGCAGCCCTCGGGCGGCGGCCACGGCAAGCACACCAACCACCTCTTCGAGGGCTTCCTCTACGTCCAGCTCGGCTCGGCCGGAAACGCGGCCAACCCGATGTCGCCCGAATACGACACCGAGCGCTCGCTCGTGAAGCGCTTCGACATGACGAAGCTCGACCCCGTCAACCCCTACCACTGGGCGCAGGGCGAGGTGTTCACGGTGGGCCTGCGCAACACCGTCGGCTTCTGGCGCGCAGCGCCGCGGGACGCATGTACGGCGTGGTCAACGGCCTCGACAACCTCACCTGGCGTGGCCAGGACGTGCAACGACAACCCGGGCGAGCAGCTCGTGCTGCTCGAGAAGGGCAAGCGCTACGGCTATCCGTTCTGCACCACGGCGCAGCGGCTGGTCGGTGACGACGGCTCGTTGGTGCCCACCGGCACCCAGGTGAAGGCCGAGATCTTCCCGAGCCCCCACGACGACGCGTGGTGTGCCGCGAATTCGGAGCGGCCCGTGACCTTCTTCCAGGCGCACTCCGCGCCGCTCGACATCACGTTCTTCGACGGGCCCGAGGGCAAGCTGCCGGCGCGCTGGAAGGGAGGCGCGTTCGTGTCCTTCCATGGCTCATGGGACCGCAATCCGTACACCGGGTACAAGGTGGTGTGGGTGCCGTTCGACGCGGAGGGTCGAGCGCCGATGCCGGTGTCGACCGCCACCGAGACGCGCTTTCCTTACGAGGTGGTTCTCGGCGGCGGCACGTGGAAGGAGCACGCCGACGGCCCGTGGAGCTGGGAGGTCGGGAAGGTCGGCGAGAACCCGGTGCGGCCGGTCGGCGTGGCGGTGTCGCCGCTCGACGGCTCGCTCTACGTCGCGAGTGACGCCGGCAACATGGTCTACAGGGTCGTGAAGGCGGAGTGACGGCGAGGGCGCTCCCCGGCCGCGAAGGATCGCGGCCCTCCAGCCGATTGATTCCGATCCTGCGCTGGAGGGGGGGCCGTCACCGCCGCGGCGTTCGCGTCCGATCGAATGCAGCGGCCGCAGCGGCCGCGAAGGATCGCGGCCCTCCAGCGGCGGCGCCGCGCGCTCACATCGCCGCGTGGGCGGTGGAGCTCGAGATGTCGACGATCGCGGGGAAGGTGCGCTCGCGGCGCCCGCGGATCCGGTCGTCGCGGCGCGCGCGCTTCTGGCGGTACATCTCGACGTCGACCTTCTGCATCAGGCTCGCGGGCTCGGTCTCGGGGCCGTAAGCGGCGAGGCCGAAGCTCACCTGGATCGGGATCTCCTGCTCGCGCCAGATCAGCGGCTCGGTGGCGAGGCGACGCTGGATCGTGCGTAGCCGTGCCAGGGCTTGGTCGGTGTCGGCGCGCACCAGGAGCACCGCGAACTCGTCGCCGTGCAGCCGTGCCACGAAGTCCGAGAGGCGTGTGCTCGTGGTCAGCACCTCGGCCACGTGCACCAGCGCGGCGTCGCCGGCGGCGTGCCCGTAGGTGTCGTTCACGTGCTTGAAGTCGTCGATGTCGATGAACGCCACCACCCCGTGCTCCGTGTGGCGGCTGGCGGCGTGGAGCGTGCGGCGCAGGTAGTCGGCGAAGCCGCGGCGGTTGGCGATGCCGGTCAGCTCGTCGGTCATGGACACGGTCTCGAGCTGGGCGATGCGCTCACGCTGCGCGGCGAGCTGGCGCTCGGCCTGAGCGGCATACGCCAGCAGCCGCTCGACGAGCTCGTCGACGTCCCGAGAAGAGGTGGCCGATCCATGCCCGACACCGCTGTTGTCCCGCAGTCGTTGGGCGATCCGGCCCAGTGGGCCGGCCCCGTCGCCGTCGAGCGCGGGGAAGCTCGAGGGAGGCGACGCGACTGTGGGTGTCCAGGTGTCGGGCATGGTCGGCCGAGGAGAAAGGGGTGAGGGTGACCTGTCCCATCAGCAACCGGGATGCCAACGCGGAGCAGACCCAAACAGCCCGCTCCGGGGCGCTTTTCGTCCTCGAGTGGCTCGGATTCCGGTCCGTCCGGCTCACTCGTGAGACGGAGACGGCCGAGACGAGCCGGTGGCGGGGCAATTTGAGCCAGGGGGTGGGACGCAGGCGGCGCTCCCAGCGCGTCGTCCGCGACGCACCGCCGCGCCCCACGGGACGCGCTCGTTCCGTTTCGTTGCTGTGACGTCGGGCAGTGGGCCGCGTTACCCACCGCCGGGCGCCGCCGCGCTCGACGCGCGCCCTGGTCACGGAATCGCGCGGGTTTCCCCGCACACGCTCGGCGGCACCGGACTTGCGCTACGGATTCCGTTCGCCGGAGTGGCGCAGGGGCGCCGCGCCGGGCCGTGAGGGCACCTTCCTCCCGAGAGGGTTCGGTCGTATGGCCGCGCCACGCTCGACCCACCGACGCACGCCGCCGTCTCCGCGACGGGCGGCGCCGAGACGCAAGGCCGCGCACCGCGGCGGCGCGAGCGCCGCGCCGGCCACCGCTCCGTCGTCCGCTTCGGCGAAGCTCGGTGGGGCGCCGCTGCCGGCGGCGCTCGCTGCGCGCGTCGCGCGGCTGGCGATCCGCGACGCCGGCCACGGCTTCGACCCGTTCGGCCTCAACGCGGCGTGGGTGGCGTGGGCGCTGGTGGTCTTCGGGCCGCTCTACGAGCGCTACTTTCGCGTGCTGTCCCACGGCGCCGCGAACATCCCCGCGTCGGGTCCGGTGATCCTCGCCGCCAACCACAGCGGCACGCTGCCGTTCGACGGTCTGATGTTGTGGCTCGACGTGGTCCGCCACAGCGAGCCGCCGCGGGTGCCGCGAGCGGTCGCCGACCTGTTCGTGCCCGGCTTGCCGTTCGTCGGCAACGCGTTCTCGCGCTGGGGTGTGGTGGGCGGCAGTCGCGGCAATGTCCGCGACCTCCTCGAGAGCGGCGAGTGCCTGATGATCTTCCCCGAGGGGACGGTCGGGATCGGCAAGCCGTTCTCGCAGCGCTACAAGCTCCAGCAGTGGCGTGTGGGCCACGCCGAGCTCGCGATCCGCCACGGCGCGGTGGTGGTGCCGGTCGGGATCGTCGGCGCCGAGGAGCAGATGCCGCAGCTCGCGCGCTTGCCGGTCCGCGCGTTCGGCGCGCCCTACCTGCCGATCCCGGCCACGCTCTTTCCGCTGCCGGTCCGCTACCACATCCACTACGGCGAGCCGATCCCGATCGGCCGCGACTACAAGGCCGCGCAGGCCGACGATCCGGCGGTGGTGCGGCAGGCGGCGAACCGCGTGAAAGCCGCCGTCGCCAGCCTCCTCAGGAAGGGCCTCGCCGAGCGCAAGGGGATCTTCACGTGAGATCGGTGCTGGTGACCGGCGCCACCACGCCGATCGGCGAGGCGCTGGTGCGCCGGCTGCTCGCCAACAAGCGCGTGAAGAGCATCCTGGCGGTTGCCGCGGAGCCCAAGGGCCGCACCGCGTTTCGCAACGCGCCGTCCCGGCTCAGTTACTTCCCGCTCGACCTGACCCGCCAGCGCAACGTCCGCGAGCTGCTCTTCGGGCCGGCGCGCGACCTCGGTGTCGATGCGGTGGTCCACACCGCTCAGCACCGCCGCGCCACCGTGGACGGGCCGCGGGTCCACGCGCTCAACGTCGACGCGGCGCGCGAGCTGCTCATGCTGTGCGAGGAGCACCCGACGATTCGCCGCTTCGTGTTCCGCAGCTACGCGGAGGTCTACTCGGTGAAGGCCGAGGTGCCGGTGCTGATCCAGGAGGATCACCCACTCGAGATGTCGCCCAGCGCCCCGCAGTGGATCCGCGACCGCGTCGAGGCCGACCTCACGGTGTGCGCGCGCATGGGGCTCGTGCCGCTGCACATCGTGGTGCTGCGCGCCGCCGAGTGCTTCGCGTGCGACGTCGGCAGCCAGCTCCTCGATTACCTGGGCTCGCGGGTGTGTTTCCGGCCGCTCGGCTTCGACCCGATGCTCAACCTGATCAGCGTCGACGACCTGGTGAAGGGACTGGTCCGGGCGCTCGCGACCCCGGCGCAAGGCGTCTTCAACCTGCCGGGCGCCGACACGCTGCCGCTCTCGAAGGCGATCGAGCTCGCCGGACGGCGCGCGATCCCGGCCCCCGGGCTCTTGCTCAAGCCGCTCTACGCGCTGCGCGCGCGCACCATCGGCACCGACTTCCGCTACGACGTGAACCGCTGGCGGTTCCACTTCAGCGGAGTCCTCGACGGGCGCCGCGCCCGCACCGAGCTCGGCTACGTGCCCGAGCACCCGATCGACTGGTCGCGAGTGCCGCGGATGTGAGCGCGCGGGGTTGCCATCGGGCGGGCTTGGGGTTCGACTCGGGGGGATGCGTCGATCGGGCTCGCATCGGCTCTCTCGCGGCGTCGCTGCGTCCGCGCTCGCGGGCGCGCTGCTGGCCGCGGGGTGTGCCGCGCGATCGGTGGTCCCGGCCGCGCCCGCGGCCCCCGCCAGTCCGGAGCCCTCGCGCACGGGCGTCGAGGCCACCGCCGCGATCGCACCCGCCGGGGACGGTCTTTCGCCCGGCGTCGCCGGACGCGCCATCCATCGCCCCGACGCATCCCTCTCCGAGCTGATCCACCGCGCCATGCCGGGCGTGGTGCTGCTGGTCAACTTCCGCGAGGACGGCAGCCAGCGCTTCGGCGCCGGTGTGCTGCTCGAGAACCAGGTGGTGCTCACCAACCTGCACGTGGTGGAGGGCGCGAAGAGCCTGGGGGCGATGGTCTACGACCCGCGCCGTACCACCTACTCGCCGCTCGACGGCGGCCTCAACCGCTACCTCTTCGAGTACCAGCGGGACCTGTGGCCGGCGACGCTCACGCGCGCCGACGCGGTGGTCGACCTCGCGATCGTCACGCTCGACCACGCCGTGGCGCCCGGCGTGCCGCTCGAGCTCGCCAGCGAGCCGCCGCGCCCCGGCGAGCGCGTCGTGGTGCTCGGCCATCCGGGCGAGGCGCTGTGGTCGTCGACGGTCGGCATCGTGAGCGCGCTCCACCACGGCGTGATCCAGCACGACGCGCCGGTGAGCCCGGGGAACTCGGGCGGCCCGCTCCTCGACGACCGCGGCGAGGTGGTCGGCATCAACACCTACAAGCTGCGCGGCGAGGCGAGCAACGTGAGCTTCGCGCGACCGACCGCGTTCGCCGCGAACCTGCTCAGCGAGGTGCGCCAGCCGTTCGCGCTCGATCTATCGAGCGCCGAGCGCGCGGCGCTGAGCTGCGCCCGCGCCGCCGAGCTCGCCAGCCCGGCCTATCTCGAGTGCTACGACTGGAACCAGATGTTCGAGGACAACATGGCGCACCACCGCAAGCGCCTCGCGGCGATGCCGCCCGAGGAGCGCCGCCGCAAGGAAGAGAGCTGGGCGCCGCTCCTCGAGCGCGACAAGTTCATCGCCTTCGTGCAACGCGGCGTCATGTCGATGCTCGAGCCCGCCTCGGGCGCCGAATCGTCCGCCGACCTCACCGGCTTCCTGCGCACCCGCCGGGCGACCCGACGCCGACTGGAATCCCACGGTGAGGATCGAGCAGACGCCGGTGTCGGATCCGTCGTGGCTCGAGAACTACGGCGCCAAGAGCGATCTCTGCGACGTCAAGAACCTGAGGCGCGTGTACAAGAACGGCGTGCGCGTGGCGGCCGTCGAGACGGTCGGCGACGCCCATGCGTGGGTGCAGATCGAAGGCCGCAACAACGACGGCACGCTCTACCACTACAGCGAGCTGCGCCACCGCCTCGACGGCCGCTGGGTGCAGGTGAACGAGCTTGCGCCCGAGCTGGCCGCCAGGTTGCCGGCGGGCTGGCCGCCGCCGCTGCCGGATTGCAACGTGATGAAGGTGGACCTCGCGAGCAGCGCGAGCACCACCGCCCCCAGCGTCCACTCGAACCCTCCGGAGGGCCGATGACCGACCGCATCGCATGTCTCGCGTGGTGGAAGAACTACGACCGCAAGAAGTACCTGCGCGCGGCGCAGATCGCCGACGAGCTCGGCTACGACTCGTTCTGGGTGCCGGAGGCGTGGGGCTACGAGGTGTTCTCGCTGCTCTCCGAGATGGCGGGCGTCACCAAGCGCATCAAGCTCGGCACCGGCATCGTCAACGCCTTCAGCCGCACGCCGGGCTTGCTCGCCATGTCGGCGGCCACCCTCGACGAGATCAGCGAGGGCCGCTTCATCCTCGGCATCGGTACCAGCGGCGTGCGCGTGATCGAGGGCTTCCACGGACGCGAGTTCGGCAAGCCGCTCACCCAGGTGCGCGACGTCATCCGGGTGGTGAGGGCGCTGCTCGCCGGCAAGAAGATCAACGAGGCGGGCGCCGAGCTCCACGAGTACCGGCCCTTCGAGCTCGCCATGAAGCCCTACCAGCCGCGGGTGCCGATCTACGTGGCGGCGCTCAAGCAGAAGTCGATCGAGTCGATCGGCGAGCTCGCCGACGGCTGGATCCCGGCGTTTTGGCCGTACGACAAGCTCGACGTCGGCCGCCAGTGGATCGCCGCGGGCGCCAAGCGCGCAGGCCGCGACCCCTCCGAGATCACCACCGCCCCCTTCACCACGGTGCTGCCGATGGGCCGCGAGGCGGGCGTGCAGCGCTCGAAGGAGATCATCGCCTTCTACATCGGCGGCATGGGCGACTATTACAAGGAGATCCTGAACCAGTTCGGCTGGAGCGAGGCGGTGCGCACCGTGGAAGCCGTGTACAAGGACCACGCCACCCGCGCGCTGGCCGCCGACGCGGTGCCCGACGCGCTCGTCGAGTCGCTCAGCATCTCGGGCGATCCGGAGTTCTGCCGCGAGGAGCTGCGCCGCCGCCGCGCGTTCGGCCAGGAGCTGCCGATCCTCAACATGCCGATCGGTACCCCGATCGAGATGATCGAGGCGTTCCTGCAGGTGCTCGCCCCGAACCAATGACCGTCGCCGACACCTCCGAACCCGTCGCACGGGTAGCGCGGGGGCTCGTCCCCCGCCGGGCGAGTAGCGGGGGACGAGCCCCCGCGCTACGGTCCGCGTATCCATCAGAGAGGACCCCCCACGTGAAGCGCCTCACCCAGCGCACCGCCGCCGCGTTCGCGGCGCTCGTCGCCGCCGGCCTTGCTGCCGGCTGCGAGCCCCCCCTCGCCCCCGCCACCAGCCCCCCGGGCGAGTTCCACTCGACGCTGCCCAGCAAGATCCCGGGCCACTACGTCCTGAGCCTGGACCCGACCACCATCGCCGTCGACCGCACCGTGACCTCGTCGACCTCGGTGTGCGCGGAGGAGAAGTTCCCGTTCCGCCCCGCACCGGCGCTGCAGAAGGCGCTTCAGTCCGGGCTCCAGATCGTGTTCCAGGACGTGAGCAGCGGACCGCCCAGCGCGACACCCGACCTGACGTCGCCGGCGCCGGGCACCGGCGTGGTGCTGGCGTGGCTCGAGACGTTCACGCCCAAGCTCACCTGTGACGTCGATTTCTGGGGGCGAAGCTGCACCGCGACGGTGGCGCTGACCCTCGGCATCGAGGTGCGCGGGCCGTACCGTCCGGCGGTGTCGTTCAAGACCTCCTCGTCCGAGAGCGCCGAGGGCGGCGCGGGCGGTGCCTGCCAGGACGTGCCGGGGATCCTCGGCGAGGCGTACGGGCTGGCGCTGCGTGACGTGGTTCACACCACGCTCGAGCAGATCAGCGCTGCGGACGGGCTGCGCGGCGCCGCCGCGCGCTGAAGCAGGGTGGTTTCGGCCGCGGAGCGGCCCGCGCTGAATTCTTGGGTAGCGCTTGTTTCCAGGTCCAGGTCGCCGGGCACGGCGCCCGGACCCGCGCGTTCCAAGCGCCGGGTTCGGCGTTTGCACTGCTGCGAGTCCCGGCGCGGTGGGGCGAGGCGGGTCGACCTTCGTCGCCTGCACCGCTGCCGGTCGATCAAGTCATGGAGTCGCCGCAGCCGTCGGTTCTGGACGCGCTTTTCGAGCGTACGCGTCTCACCGACCCGTGGGACGCACTCGGCGTGCAGCGCGGGGCGAGCGACGACGAGATCCGTGACAGTTACTTCGCGGCGATGGCCGAGGTCGCGCCGTTACGGCAATCGGAAGCGCTCTCGCCGGCGGCGCGCGACCGCGCGGTGCAGATCGTCCTGCGCCTCGACGAGGCCTATCACGACCTCCTCGCCCGTCGCCGCGGTGCGGTGCAGCCGGCGGCGCTGATCGCTCGCGAGCCCGGCACCGCGGCCACCGCCATCCGCCTCAAGACCGAGCACCCGGTGGCGCTCACCCGCGGCGTCGACGCGTTCCGCGCCAGGCGCCACCGCCGAGGCGCGAGCGTGGTTCGCCGAGGTGGTGATGACCCGCCCCGAGCTCGCCGACGGGCACTACTGGTTCGCGCGCGCGACACTCGCGGGCGCGACCTCGCCGGCGAAGGTCGATCGCAGGACCGTCGAGGCTGCCTTCCGCAAGGCGATCGAGCTACGCCCCCATCACGTCGAGTACCTGCTCACGTTCGCGCGCTACTGGCGCTACGTGGGCGAGCGCCACGAGGCGGTGCGCTTCTACGCGCGCGCCCGCACCCTCGTCCCCGAGCACCGCGAGGCCGAGCTCGAGATGCGCCGCCTCGCCGAGCCCGAGCCGGGCGCCCCGCCCACCCGCGCCACCGCCTACCGCCGCTCCTGAGGTCGAGCACACGGTGGAGGCGTCGCCGTCCCTCGCGACGCCCCCTCGAGGGCTGCGGTCCCTCGCAGCCGCGCCGCGGTGGCGGCGGGCTCGCCGCGACGACGGTCCCGCGGAACCGCGGTGTAGGATCGGCGCGTGGCTCGGCGGCAGCGGATCGGCCCGGGACGCACGCTCGCGCTCGCGTGCGTCGTGACCGCGTGCTCGGCGGCGACCGCGTGCACACCGACGACGCCCGGCGAATGCCGCGCGGCGAACGACGCTGGCAGCACCGCGTGGTACGACGATCGGTTGTGGAGCGCGCGCCGGCATTTTCGCGCTGCGGCCAAATGCTTCGAGGCCCAGGAATCCGCAGCGAGCGCGGGTGTCGCCGTGTCCGCGTGGGCGGACTTTGCATCGGTCAGCAGGATCAGTGGACGTAGCGGGGACGTGGCGCTGGCGACGGACCGGATCCTCGCGCTGGGAGCGCTCGGGCGGATTCCCGCGCAGCGCCAGGTGTTCCAGGACCTCCTCACGCTCGCGGTCGTCCTCGAGAGTGGTCGCGACCTGCCACGAGCCGAGGCGGTATTCCGCCTCGCCGCCTCGCTCGGCGACCCCGCGCGCGACCGCAGTCCCGGCTCGACGTCGGGTGCGCTCCTCGGCCTGGGGCGGGTGCTTCTCGCGCAAGGCCGTCACGACGAGGCCGCGGCGGTGCTCGAGCGCTCGCTCGCGATCCGGGAGGTCGAATCCGGCCCGCTCTCGTACTGGCTCGCCCCGGTCCTGGAGGAGCTCGCGCGAGTGCGTCGTGCGCAAGGGCGAGTCGACGAAGCCTATGCCCTGGTGGCGCGCGCGGCGGTGCTGAAGGCCACCGAGGGCAAGGCCGCGGCCCAGGTGGTGGCCGAGGCGCTCGGGCAGATCGGGTCGATGCCGGCGAAGCTCGGGCAGCCCCAGACGGATCGCCACGTGATCCGCGTGCTGGCGCGCGGCTCCGAGGCCGTGTCGGCGTTGGTCGAGCGCCTCGTGAGCACCGAGCCGTCGCGTTTCTTCTACATGTTCCCCTACACGCAGGGTGACCTTGCCCATCGGCTGCTCTGCGAGCTCTATCGCCGTCCGCTGCTGTGGCCCGTGGCCGACGTCACCGAGCCGGTGGGATGTCATCCCGAGCCGACCTTCATGGACTACGGCGCGTTCGTGAACGCACCCCACGGCCGCGAGCGGCTGCAAGAGCGCTGGCTCGAGGTCGTCCGCACCGTGCCGCTTCCCGCCCCGGTCGCCGACGCCGGGGCCAGTGGCTGAACCCGCGCCCTCCGCGGTCCGTCCCACTGGAGGGGCACGCGCTGCGCACCCGGCGATCGCGTCGCCGGGTTCCTACGGATAGTCCTGCGCGCACCGGAAGCCGATGTCGTCACGAGGAACCCGCGCGTCGGCGGGCACCTCGTGCTGATGCGGCTCGCGCCAGGTTCCGCCCATGGCCGTGTACCCGCCCGGGCGAGTCGCCGCTTCGTCGCGCGACGCGACCGATCGGGTGACCCACTCCGAGACGCTGTTCCGGAAGCTCAGCGAGTCGGATCCCCGCTCCGGATCGCCCGGGTAAATCAGCCTGGAGAGAGTCGGAGCGCATGCCTCCTTGCCCCGATGGGCAAGCAGCGCGGGCTCGTCTTTGAAGTCGGTGGTTACCCGTTGCCACTCGCTCTGCTCGGGCAGGCGACGGCCTTCCCAGCCGCAATATCGTTGCGCCTGCGGGGCGTCCACGCACACCTGCGGCCGTTCGATGTCCCGGCACTCGAGAGGGAGGTTTGCGCGGATGCGTCCGCTCTCGGCGAGCACCTCGCAGGATCCGTCCTCGAAGTGCGCCGGGCTGCAGCGTCCCGCCCGGACGCAGTCTTCGTACATCCCGATCGATACCTCGTAGACCTCGATGTGGAAGCGAGGGTGGTCCTTCGAGAAGGGTGCATCCTCGAACGCCGGGTCACGCGCGTACGAGACCATCATGTTCGCGCCCGACTGGTCGAGCACCAAAGGATGACGCGAGCCGATGACACGACCGCCGATCTTCGACGAGTCCTCGTTCCACCCGCGCAGCCCGGGGCGGGCGAGCGTGATCATGGTGTACCGACCGGCCGGGGCGACCACCGTCGTCGTGGAGATCGGCCTCTCCTCGCCGTTGTCGAGTCGGAGCGTCCCGCCGATCCATCGCGGTTCGACCCGAACCTCGCCGGTTCCTCGGGTGCAACTCACGCAGAGACCCAACGCGACGATCGCAAGCCACGACCAGCGACAGATCCGGTTGGACACGGGGCCTGTGGGTACGCAAGCTGTGGTTGCGGAGGTGAGCATGAACCTGATCGTCTCCATCGACGATCCGATCGTCGCACGAGCCCGGCAGATCGCCGAGCGCATGGGCACGAGCGTCGAGCAACTCGTCCGCGAGTACTTGGAGGCTCTCGTCGAAGGCGATGACGCGGAGCTGGAGATCGAGGAGCTACGCCGCCTATCGCAGCTCGGCGCTGGACGATCGCGTGGCTGGAGGTTCTCGCGCGACCAAGCACATGAGTCCTCCTAGCCCGAGCGGGTGAGGTCGTCGAGCTGGCTCGGGTCGTACCCGTCGCCTCTCGACCACGGTTGCCAAGAAGTCCCCCGGCCCGCGTTGGCGCGCTTTTCGGCGGCCTGCTAAACCCGCGTCCGTCGACACACTCGGCGCGACCGGCCTGCCCGGCGCGCACGGAGGCACCACCGCATGGACCGCCTGCTCACGTTCAGCGAGGGACACGAGATCTACCGGAAGAGCTTCCGCTCGTGGCTCGAGAAGGAGGTCGTGCCGTTCCACGACCAGTGGGAGAAGGACCGCCGCGTGCCGCGCCACATCTGGACGCAGGCCGGCGAGCTCGGCTTCCTGTGCCCGACGATCCCCGAGGAGTACGGCGGCGCGGGCGGCGACTTCCTGCACTCGGTGGTGCTCGCCGAGGAGATCGAGCGCGTCCACGCCACCGGGCTCGGCGGCATCCCGCTCCACAACGACATCATCGCGCCCTACATCCGCGAGCACGGCACCGAGGAGCAAAAGCTGAAGTACCTGCCGAGGTGCGCGTCGGGGGAGCTGATCCTCGCGGTCGCCATGACCGAGCCCAACGCGGGCTCGGACCTCGCCGCGATCCAGGCCACCGCCATCGCGGACGGCGACGAGTACGTCATCAACGGCCAGAAGACCTTCATCTCGAACGGCCAGTGCTGCGACCTGATCGTGGTGGTCGCGAAGACCGACCCCAAGGCCCAGCCCGCGCACGCCGGCATCTCGCTGTTGCTCGTCGAGGCCACCAACCCGGGCTTCAAGCGCGGCCGCAACCTCGAGAAGGTCGGCCTGCACGCCCAGGACACGAGCGAGATGTTCTTCGAGGGCTGCCGGGTGCCGAAGAGCGCGTTGCTCGGCGGCGTGGAAGGGAAGGGCTTCTACCAGCTCATGCACGAGCTGCAGCAGGAGCGCCTGATCACCGCGGTCGGCTCTCAGGCGGCCGCCGAGTTCGCGCTCGCGCAGGCGCTCCAGTACTCGTGCGAGCGACGCGCGTTCGGCAAGCGCATCGCCGACTTCCAGCACCACGCCTTCAAGATCGCCGAGATGGCCACCCAGGTGGAGCTCGGCCGCTGCTTCGTCGACCGGCTGGTGGTCGAGCACATGCAGGGAAAGCCGCTACTCAAGGAGGTGTCGATGGCCAAGTACTGGGTCACCGACATGCTGCACAAGGTGGTGGACGACGGCGTCCAGCTCCACGGCGGGTACGGCTACATGCTCGAGTACCCGATCGGGAAGATGTACCAGGACTGCCGCGTGCAGCGGATCTTCGCCGGCTCGAACGAGATCATGAAGCTCATCATCTCGCGCCAGCTCATCGGGCGCGGGTGAGCGCGAGCGCGCGGGTCGACGTGAGCTCCGTAGCGCGGGGGCTTGTCCCCCGCCAGCCCGCCCGCGGGGGACAAGCCCCCGCGCTACGGCCCGCGCCGGCGGTCTCGCGCCGATGACCGCCGTCGAGATCCGGCGCGCGCTGGCCGCCGATCGTCCGGCGCTCGCGCGCATGCTCGAGCTCTACCAGCACGACCTCTCGGACATCTGGGACCAGGACCTCGACCCACGCGGCGAATACGGCTACGAGCTCGACCGCTTCTGGACCGATCCCGCGTGCCACCCGTTCGTGGCGCTCGTCGGCGGGTGCTACGCGGGCTTCGCGCTCGTCGACCGCGCCGCCAAGGTCGGCGACGTCGCCTACTGGATGGACCAGTTCTTCGTGCTCAAGAAGTACCGCCGCGCGGGCGTGGGCCGGGCGCTCGCGAACGAGGTGATCGCGCAGCTTCCCGGGCGCTGGGAGGTCGGCCAGATGACCGCCAACGAGGGCGCGCGCGTCTTCTGGCGGCGCGTGATCGGCGACTTCACGGGCGGCGACTACACCGAGCACCCCCTCACCAACGGCTGGTGGCAGGGCACGGTGCAGTGCTTCGCGAGCGTGGCGCCGGTGCCAGCCGTCGAGCCGCCCGCACCGCCGGTGCGGCTCCTCAACCGCTCGCTGCACTGAGAGCCTGTGACTCTTCCGATGCGCCTCGCTCACGGGAGCCGCGTGAAGCGGGCGGCGCGGGATGGAACCCCCGCCGCTACGGCGGCCTCGGGTGGCGTAACGGCGCGACGGAGTCGCGCCCTCCAGCCCAGGCGCCCGGACGGCGCGGAAGTGTAGGGGAGGGCGTGAGCCCTCCCGGGACCGGGATCGAGCGGCGCGCTCGGGTCCGAAACCCGGCGGGCTCGCGCCCGCCGCTACACCGGCTGTGCCCGTCGATCGGGGAACCCCGCCGCTACCGGTGGCCTCGGGTGGCGAAACGGCGCGACGGAGTAGCGCCCTTTAGACCAGGCGCCCGGACGGCGCGGAAGTGTAGGGGAGGGCTGAGCCCTCCCGGGACCGAGATCGAGCGGTGCGGTCGCGCCCGCCGCCACACCCGCTGTGCCCGTCGATCGGGGGATGGAACCCCCGCCGCTACCGGTGGCCTCGGGTGGCGTAACGGCGCGACGGAGTCGCGCCCTCCAGCCCAGGCGCCCGGACGGCGCGGAAGTGTAGGGGAGGGCGTGAGCCCTCCAGGGACCGGGATCGAGCGGCGCGCTCGCGTCCGCCGACCGGGGGATGGAACCGCCGCAGCGGCTGTGGAGCTCGTAGCGCGGGGGACGATCGAGAGGATCGCTCGACTCATCGATCGAAACGGACCCATCACCAGCCGGTCGGCTCCGGTGTGATGGGAGACGGAATGGCGTATAGTCCGCCGCGAACCCCATCCCAGAAGACCGAGTGGTGAGAACTCGTCGCGAGCCACGACTCGTCGAGGAGCCCGTCGAATGATTGGAAGACCCAGGCGATCGATTCTCGGCCTACCCGCTTTGACTGCCGTCCTGGCTCTGGTGACCGCCGGCGCGGCGTTCGCGGCGGACAAGAAACCGAACATCGTCGTCATCTGGGGCGACGACGTCGGCCAGTCCGATATCAGCGCCTATTCGCACGGTGTGATGGGGTTCAAGACACCCAACATCGACCGCCTCGCGAAGGAAGGCATGTTGTTCACCGACATCTACGCCGAGCAGAGCTGTACTGCCGGCCGGGCGTCCTTCCTCACCGGGCAGTCCGGCTTGCGCACCGGCATGACCAAGGTCGGGTTGCCGGGCTCGCCCGTCGGCCTACAGAAGGAAGATCCGACGGTGGCCGAGCTCTTGAAGCCGCTCGGCTATGCCACCGGTCAGTTCGGCAAGAACCATCAGGGCGACCGCAACGAGTTCCTGCCCACGGTCCACGGCTTCGACGAGTTCTACGGCAACCTTTACCACCTGAACGCGGAGGAAGAGCCGGAGCTGCCGGACTATCCGAAGGCGGCCGGGTTCCGCGAGAAGTTCGGGCCGCGTGGGGTGATGGACTGCAAGGCGTCGGACAAGGACGACGCCACCGTGGACCCGCGCTTCGGGAAAGTGGGCAAGCAGGTGTGCACCGACACCGGCCCGCTGACCAAGAAGCGCATGGAGACGATTGACGACGACATCGCCCAGCGGGCGGTGGACTTCATCGAGCGCCAGAACAAGGCCGGCAAGCCGGCGTTCGTCTGGGTGAACTTCACCCACATGCACTTCCGCACCCACACCAAGCCCGAGAGCATCGGCCAGGCCGGCCCCTTCCAGAGTCCGTACCACGACACGATGGTCGACCACGACAAGAACGTGGGCCAGGTGCTGAAGGCGCTCGACGACCTGCACATCGCGGACAACACTTTCGTCATGTACTCGACCGACAACGGCCCGCACATGAACAGCTGGCCGGACGGCGCCATGACGCCCTTCCGGAACGAGAAGAACTCGAACTGGGAAGGTGCTTACCGGGTGCCGGCGATGGTGCGATGGCCGGGGCAGATCAAGCCGGACAGCATCTCCAACGAGATCGTCGCTCACCTCGACTGGCTGCCGACCCTGCTCGCCGTCGCCGGCGACGCCGACGTGAGCGAGAAGCTGCTCAAGGGCTACAAGGCCGGCGACATGACCTACAAGGTCCACCTCGACGGCTACAACCTCGTTCCGTACCTGACCGGAAAAGCCGACAAGAGCCCGCGTGAATCGTTCCTCTACGTCAACGACGACCAGCAGGTCACCGGTCTGCGCTACCAGAACTTCAAGTTCGTGTTCATGGAACAGCGGGCCGAGGGAACGATGAAGATCTGGGCGGAGCCGTTCGTCACGCTGCGGGTTCCGAAGATCTTCAACCTCCGGACCGACCCGTACGAGCGCGCGGACGTCACGTCGAATACGTACTACGACTGGCTCCTGGATCACGCGTTCATGTTCGTGCCCGCGCAGGCCCACGTGGCCGAGTTCCTGGCGACCTTCAAGGACTACCCGCAGCGCCAGAAGGCGGCGAGCTTCAACCTCCAGGAAGTCCTCGACAAGATGAAGGAAAGCCCGGGAAGGTAAGGGCTCAGCCTCGCCCCGCCCGAAGCTACACCAGCTACGGCCGACCGCGTCCTGCGGTCGGCCGTAGCTTTACGTGCCGAACGCCGAGAGGAACGTCGATGGGGACCACGAAGCGATCGAGCGTCATCGCAGTCCTGCTCGTCTTGTCGAGCGCTCTCGCGACGCTCGCTCGGGCCGCGGATCCGCTACCGTCGTGGAACGACGGTCCCGCCAAGCAGTCGATCGTCGCGTTCGTCGAATCGGTGACCAAGCCCGGCTCGCCCGACTTCGTACCGGTGGCGGAGCGCATCGCCACGTTCGACAACGACGGCACGCTGTGGTCCGAGCGGCCGATGCCGGTGCAGCTCCATTTCGCGCTCGACCGCGTGAAGGCGTTGGCACCCCAGCATCCCGAGTGGAGGGAGCAGGAACCGTTCGCGTCGCTGCTCAGGGGCGACGTGAAGTCGGCGCTGGCCGGCGGGGACCGCGCGGTCCTCGAGCTGATGATGGCCACGCACGCGGGAATGACCGCGGCGGAGTTCGAGCAGGTCGTCACGGACTGGATCGCGACGGCGAAGCATCCGACGACCGGGAAGCTCTACACCGACATGGTCTACCAGCCGATGCTCGAGCTGCTCGCTTACCTGCGCGCCAACGGCTTCAAGAACTTCATCGTGTCCGGAGGCGGCATCGAGTTCATGCGCCCGTGGACGGAGCAGGTCTACGGCATCCCCCCGGAGCAGGTGGTCGGCAGCAGCGTGAAGACGAAGTTCGAGCTGCGCGACGGCAAGCCGGTGATCGTCCGCCTACCCGAGCTGAACTTCAACGACGACAAGGCCGCCAAGCCCATCGGCATCCTCGAGCACATCGGCCGCCGCCCCATCGCCGCGTTCGGAAACTCCGTCGGCGACCAGCAGATGCTGGAGTACACCCAGGGCGGCGACGGCGCGCGGTTCGAGCTCTTGGTGCTCCACGACGACGCGGCGCGCGAGTTCGCGTACGGCCCGGCCCGCGGACTGCCCGACGTCAAGCTGGGTTACTTCACGCCGGCGCTCGACGAGCACGCGAAGAAGGATGGCTGGACCGTGGTCAGCATGAAGAACGACTGGAAGACGGTCTTCCCGGTCGCTCGCTCCGGGATCACGGCGATCGACATCCTGCTCGAGCCGGACGCCACGATGCTCGAGCATTCCCGGGCCAACAACGCCCGACTACTCGGGGTCTTCCCGAAGGGCTTCGCCCTGGATGCAACGCACAGTCCGCACATCACGATGCTCCAGTGCTTCGTGCGGACGGCGGATCTCGAGCAGGTCCATGCGGCGGTAGCAAAGGTGCTCGCTGGCGCGAACCTGAAAGCGATGAAGCTGGAGGCGTTCAAGTACTACTATGCCCCGGCCGGGGCGACGGGCGTCGCGGGCATCTGCGCGAAGCCGACGCCGCAGATCCTCGAGCTGCAGGCGGAAATCATCGCGGCCGCGGGGCCGTTCATGGTGGAGCGTGGCCCCATCGGCGCGTTCACGGCCCCGCACGAAGATCCCGCGATCGACGCCGCCCTCATCGAGTACGTGTCGACCTTCGTGCCGAAAATGTCCGGCACGAACTTCAACCCACACGTCTCGACAGGGGCGGCCCCCAAGGAATACCTCGACAAGATGCTGGCCGAACCGTTCGAGCCGTTCACGTTCTCGCCCGCGGGCGCCGCCGTCTACCAGCTCGGCCCGTTCGGCACCGCAGCGAGGAAGCTCGGGGAGTTCGACCTGAAGCGCTGAGTGACGAGGACGAACGTGACAGCCAAGACGAGGCACAACCGCATCGCCGCTGCGCTCGCGGGGGTGGTGGTGCTCGCGAGCGTCGGGTCGTGTGATCGTCATCCTGGCGCGGACGCTCAGGGCTCGAGCTCGCCATCGAAGTCCGCGGCGGTGCAGGCAGCGGTGCCCCAGAGCCCCAAGCCCGCGGTCGTCCCGGCTGGGCTCGAGCCGCTGGTGGGAGCCTGGGGTCGGACCGATGCCATCTACGTTCTCGAGATCCGCTCGATCTCGCCCGACGGCACCGTCGATGCGGCGTACTCCAATCCCCGCCCGATCCACGTGGCGCGGGCCATGGCGGCGCGCGGCGACGATGCGGTGACGCTCTTCGTCGAGCTGCGTGACCTCAACTACCCCGGGAGCACCTACACGCTCCACTACGACCCCGCGCGCGACGTCCTCGAAGGGACCTACTTCCAGGCGATCCAGCGCGTGACGTTCGATGTCTCGTTCACGCGCCGATGATCCCGCGTCGATAGGCGAGTAGAGATCGGCATGACCAAGCGCAAGCCGCTGGTACCTCCTCGCGCACGTCGTACAGCTCCTGCAAAGAAGCGCGGGAGCTGCGCTCGCGCGTACCGGCGAGCCGTCGATGCTCGCGAGCTACATGGGGAAAGGCCAGACGTTCGATGAGGCGCTGGCGGACTTCGCCGAGGCTTACGCCGATCAGAACCAGCGCGACCACGCGGCGCTGATGCGCGCGGTGAGAGCCGACAACGTCGAGGCCATCCACGTCGAGTGAGCAGGGCCTCTCGGGGCACCTCGCAACGAGCGTGCGTCAGTGGATCGCGACCCAGGGGATCGCCAGGTTCAGGGTGACGTAGGCGAGCGCCAGCGCCACGAATCCCACGCGATCCAGGACCTGCGCGAACCGGCCCCGCTCGGTCAGCTCGAGGTGCAGCGAGATCGCGGAGTGAACGAGCACCATCAGGATGGTCAGGATGCCCAGCCCGCTCACCCGGTCGATCAGGGTCACCTGGCTCGCCTGCGGCAGGAGCGAGGCCCCGAGGTAGGTGTTGGCAACCGCGCCGAAGAGCGCGCCCACCGGCAGCCCGAACCGGGGGTCCACTTGCGTCGGCGTGATGCACAGCGCCAGCAGCGCGATGGCCACCGACGCGAAGAGCGCCTGGAAGAGCTTCACGTACAGGCCGAGGCCGTCGCGATGGATCCACACGGCGAAGATGAACTGGGGACGGACCGAGGCCGAGCCTGCCGCGACCCGTGGGTCGCCCAGGCTCTACTTCGTGACGGCCCACTTGACCGTCGTCAGCGTCCGGCCCGTGCGGTACCCGGCCACGGCGGCGGTCGGATCGATGCCCGAGGACTCTTGGTCCACCACCAGGCGGACTGGCCGGAGCGGGTTGGTCTCCAGCTCGATCCGGATCGGCAGCACGTGGTCGTCGAGGGGCACCCGTGCGACCTCGAAGGGACGCGATAGCTCGGCCCTCACCCGGTAGCGCCGGTAGCGAACGGGTCCGTCCAGGGCCTCCGCCACCTGGTCCTTCTCCTCGATGGTGCCGTTGACGAGCTTGAAGGTCTCACCCGGATCGAGGTCCGGCGCTTCCCAGCGGAACCACACGTCGAAGTCGGCGCTCCACCTCGACTCCTGCAGCGACAGCTCGACGATCCGGTTGAGATGCGTCCCCACCCACACGGGATCCTGGAACCCCGATGATGGATCGACTGGCCAACCCGCAGGCATCGCGACGTTGGGATCCGTGGTGGGAGACTCGACGTAGGCGCGGAGCGTCGCTTCGGCGCGGGCACCATCGGCTCGACACTCGGCGAGGATGACGCTCCCCACGAACGCGTAGAGCGCGACTACGCCCAGCAGCCAGATGGCCACGAAGCTTCGCTGCCGCCGGGGGAGACGGCCGGCGCCGGGGTCATTCATGGGGCGGGTCCTCGTTGATGTGGGATCGGGTGCCGATCGCTCAGCGGATCGGCAGCCCCGCGAGGGAGGAGAGGCCGTAGCCGAGCACCACGAGCGCCAGGATCACGACGCCCAGACGCAGCGGAGCGGCCTCGAACCGGCCGCTGATGCCGCTCAAGAACAGCACCGACGCGAACATCACGGTCAACAGGATGTACTGGTCGGAGCGTTCGTTCGCCTCCTTCGAGGCGGCGACTTTGGCCTTGGCCACGCCCTCCAGCCGCTCCACCTCGCGCGTCGCCTCCTGCGAATACTCCTTCATGTGAAAGGGTGACGGAGGTGCCGTCGGATCCTCGAACGGATTCGTCGCGAGCCACGCCTCGAGCGCGACCTTGGTCTCGGGCCGGAATCGGTCTCGGTAGAACTTCGCGATCTGATCCTGCCCCTGCATCGTGGCGGATACGAACTGCGTGAACATCAAGACGTCGACGTTCGTGCGCCGGCTGGCGAGATCCGAGAGCTTGAGCGACTCGTTGCGAGCGGCGTTGGCCTCGCCCATCGTGAAGGTCGTGGCACCCGACCAGCGCTTGGCCTGATACGCACACCAAGCGGAGGCCACCGTGGCGAGCGAGAGCGCCACCGCCGCGAACACCTCGATTCGCTGGCGTCTGCTGGCTGCGGCAGCGTCGAGAGGCTTCGCCGTTTCGGTCATCGGATACTCCCGGAGGTGGCACTGGCGAACATCACGGCTGCGCCAGAAGGCTGATCAGGGCGGTGTTGGCCGGGCTGACGGAGGACAGGACGGCCGTCAGGGCGCACCTCGTGGACCGGTCGGAGTCGTCGATCCACAGCCGGCGCGAAGCGTACTCCATCGCATCGATCGCGCACGGTCGGCGCGGTCATGTGCGAAACCCGGCGTGCTCGCGCCCGCCGCTACACCGGCCGTGCCCGTCGATCGGGACATGGAACCCCCGCCGCTACGGAGGTCTCGCGTGGCGCACCGGGTCTCGGGTTACGGCGCTCGGCCGTGGCGCGACGCCGGCCGCAACGGCCCCGCCGTCCCCGATCTCCACGACGAGGGAGGGGCACGCGCCGCGTGCCCGGCGATACGATCGGTCGTAGCGCCGCCTCCATCGTCGATTCCGGTGGGTACAGGAAACGACGAGGTCGTCGACGCGGCGCTCGCGCGTATCGGCGGTCGCGCGACGCGCGACCCTCCAGGCCATGCGGGAGGGGCACGCGCCGCGTGCCCGGCGATACGATCGGTCGTAGCGCCGACCCATCGTCGATCTCGGTAGGTACAGAGATCGGCGAGATCCGTGCCGAAGGGTGAGGCCCCAGCCCGCGCTCGCCCGCCCGCTCCCAGGTCCCGAATTTGCACAGTTCGGCCCGCGGACCGCATGGATCGCACGGATTCCCGCGAAATCGGGGGTCGGTGCGGTGGCAGACCGTTGGTGGATTGACGGTGGGGACTCGAACCTTGTCGCCTCGATCGCAGACGCGCCCGTCCCCGACCTCCCGCGCGGAGGCGCTCGCGTGAGGTCCGACCTCGGCACGCGGATCCTGGGCGGCGGCCTCGGAGACCACCGCCGCAACGCCGAGCGGCTCAGGGAGGCCTCGCGCTACGACCAGGCCGCGGTCGAGTTCCAGGCCGCCAAGGACTACGCCGCCGCGGCGCACTGCTTCGAGACCGCCGGCGACTTCGAGCAGGCGGCGATCAACTACCTACGCGCCGGCGACCACGCCCAGGCCGGCAACGCTTACCGTCAGGCCGGCAACCCGGTCCGGGCGGCGCGCATGTACGAGCGCGCCGGCAACTTCGCGTTCGCGGCGGGCCTCTTCCGCGAAGCGAGCGAGTTCGGCAACGCGGCGCGCTGCTTCCAGCGCCTTGGCGAGGCGAGCTCGGCGGGCGAGATGTTCGAGCGCGCCGGACAGACGCTGCAGGCCGGCGAGTCGTTCTTCGAGGCGGGGATGTACGGCCGCGCGGCGCGGCTCTTCGAGGACGCGAACGCGTGGGCGCGCGCCGTCGACGCGTGGACCGCCGCGGGCGACCGCAACCGCGCGGCCGCCGCGCGGCGGCGCACCGGCGGCCGCCCCGGCGCCGGCGCGGGGGGCGTCGCGGGTGCCACGCCGCCCCACGGCACGCCGCTCGGCGCCGCGCGCGACATGGCGCTGCGCGACCCGGAGGCGCTGAGTGCCCTCTTCGCGCGCCTCGCCAAGCAAGGGTTCCTCACCGCCGCCGACGAGCGGGTCCTCGAGCGCTTCGAGCGCACGCCGATCACCCGCGAGAGCCTGCCCACGTTCCTCGACCTGGTGCGGCTCTATCGCGTCGTGGCCCTCGACGAGCGCTGCCGGCGGCTCTGCAACCTGATCCGCGAGGAGGCGGTCGGCGTGCCCGACCTCGCGAACGCGCTCGCCGCCGCGTCGTCGGCGGACGCCGAGCTACCGTCCGCGGTCCGCCGCGCGTCGCCGCCGCCCTTCGAGCGCGACGCGAGCGACGCCTGGGACCGCACCGGCACGCCCTCGTTCACGCCGCGGCTCACTCCCGCCTACGGCACGCCGGCGTTCGGGACCCCCGCGCACGGCACGCCGGCGCGCGCCGCGAGCGCCGCCGACCTGGCGCCGCTCAACGTGGCGGAGATCGGCGAGGGCGACCTCTTCGATGGCCGCTACCGCATCCTGCGCAAGCTCGGCGCGGGCACCATCGGCGCGGTGTTCATGGCGTTCGACGAGCGCCTCGACGAGACCGTCGCGCTCAAGGTCCTGAAGCCGATGAGCAACGTCGGCGAGGACGTGGTGAGCCGCTTCAAGCAGGAGATCAAGATCACCCGCAAGATCGTCCACCCGGGCGTGGTGCGGACCTACGACTTCGGCGAGTGCGGGCGGCTGCCGTATCTCTCGATGGAGTACGTCGACGGCCACGACCTGCGCCACGCGCTGCGCGAGGTGGGGCGCTTCGGGTTGCTCGACGGAGTGCGCATCGTGCGCGCGATCTGCGGCGCGCTCGAGGCGGCGCATCGCCTCGACGTGATCCACCGCGACATCAAGCCCGAGAACATCCTCCTCGACGCGCGCGGCGAGGTGAAGCTCATCGACTTCGGGATCGCCAAGATCCGCGACGCGGTGACCGCCGCGCTCACCGAGACCTCGATCGGCACGCCCGAATACGTGTCGCCCGAGATGGCGATGGGCCAGGCCGTGGACCGCCGCACCGACATCTACTCGGTCGGCGCGGTGATGTACGAGATCTTCTGCGGGACGCCGCCGTTTCGGGGCGGCGGGCTGGTGAGCATCTTGCGGCGCCACGTCGCCGAGCGGCCGAAGCCGCCGCGGGTGCTGGTCCCGGAGATCCCTCCCGCGCTCGAGGCCACGATGCTGCGCGCGCTCGCGAAGGACCCCGCACAGCGCCACGACACCGCGAGCGAGCTCGACCAGGAGCTCGCCCTCGTGTGTCTGTGACGAGCGGCGCGCGCTCGATCGATCGCCGGCGGGGGCCGTAGCGCGGGGGCTCGTCCCCCGCACGGTCACCGGCGGGGGACGAGCCCCCGCGCTACGAACGCCGAACCGCGCGTCAGGCCCCGCCGCGCGAGATGCGGATGTGCCGCTCGCGCATCAAGAGAAAGAGCGGGCAGGCGAAGCCGAACGCGACGAAGAAGAGCAGGAGCCCGTAGACCCAGCCGAAGCGCATGCCCAGCCGGCGCGACTCGCCGAGCATCCAGATCAGGAACGCCATCGCCCCGGCGGTGAGATCGCTGGTGAGTGACGCCGCCGCCGAGTTGGCGTAGCCGCCCGCGACGAAGGCACCGAGCGCGAACCCGTGTGGGTGCTCGCGCATGAACTGGATGTTGAAGTACCACGGCACCACCAGGCCAACCACCGCGAGCGCGGCGTAGATCCACATGCGAGGCGTGAAGTCCTTCATCGTGGGGTCCCTCCAGGACGCTTGTGGATGCCTGGATTACCACGTCGCGGGACTTGCGCGGGGCTGATCGATCCCGCTCCCGGGCGACCTGACGGTCGCCCCTACATGCCGACGCCTCCCTCCTTCGCGGGCGGCTTGATGCCGTCGTACCAGGGATACGGGCGCTTCTGGACGCCGAGCGGCTCGAGACGGTTGCCGAGGTTCGACCGGAAGTGCTTGCGGATGTCGTCGAGCGTCCACCCGCCCGGCTTCACCATCCCATGGGCGTACTGCGGCTGCGCCAGCAGTGTCAGGCGGTCGGCGCCGGTGCCGAACACCTGGCCGGAGATGTAGTTGCCCTCGTCGCTCGCCAGGTACACGAGCATCGGGCCGTTGAGCTCGGGGTCGATGAACGGCATCGGCCGCTCCTTGCCGTCCGGCCCCTTGAAGGTCGCGCTGAGCCGCGTGGTGCCCGCCGGCGAGATGCCGTTGACGCGGATCCCGTAGCGGGCGAGCTCCATGGCCATGGTGTAGGTCATCGAGGCGATGGCACCCTTCGCCGCCGCGTAGTTGGTCTGCCCGAAGTTCCCGAAGTGGGCCGCCGAGGTGGTGGTGAGGAGCACACCGCCGTGGCCTTGCTCGACCATCTGCTTGGCCGCCGCCTGGCACGTGAAGAAGGTCCCCATCACGTGGACCTTCCACACCGCCGTGAAGTCCTCCTCGGTCATCTTGAGGAACGTCTTGTCGCGGGCGATGCCTGCGTTCGCGACCAATACGTCGATCTTGCCGAAGGCGGTGACGCACTGCCGCACCAGTTCCTCGGCGCCCGCCTGGGTGGCGATGTCGGCGGTGCTCGCCGCGGCCTGGCCGCCGCGCTCGCGGACCTCGCTGGCGACGCGCTCGGCCTCGTCGCCGTCGACGTCGTTGACGATCACCGCGGCTCCCGCGGCGGCGAGCTGCAGGACGTGCGCGCGGCCGATGCCGCGTCCCGCGCCGGTGACGGCGGCGGCCTTCCCTTCGAGCGATCCCATCGGTCCTCCTCGGGTTGCGTGTGGGTGTGGGCGGCTGGGCCGGGTGGGCGCGGCGTGCGGTGTGCGGCGGCGCTCGCGGTCAGCGCGGCGCGAGCCCCAGCTCGCTCAGGATCTCGTCGGTGTGCTCGCCGAGCAGCGGTGCCAGCCGTTCGATCGGCGCGCGGGAGTCGCCGAAGCGCGCCACCGGCGCCGCCATCCGCACCGCGCCGAAGCGCGCGTCGGCGCACTCCGCGACCGCCTCGTTCGCGATCACCTGCGGGTCGGCGTGGACGTGCTCGGGCGGCACCACGCCGCCGCACGCGATCCCTTCCTTCTCGAGCCGCGCGCACGCCTCCTCGGTGGTGAAGGCGCGGGTGGCGTCGTCGAGCAAGGGTGCCAGCCCGTCGGCGTGGGTGAGGCGCTCGCGCGAGGTGCGAAACGCCGGGTCGCGGGCGAGCTCGTCGCGGCCGAGTGCGCGGCACACCGCCGCGAAGTCGTCGTCGGTGAGGGCCAGCATCGTGACCCAGCCGTCCTGGGTGGGGTGGATGCGCACGATGCCGAGCAGCGACGGGCCACGCTTCACGTCGTCGCCCAGGTAGGTGCAGTCCTGCATCACGTCGGGCCACAGGAACGACACCGCCGCGTCGAGCATCGCGAGGCGCACGGCGACCGCCGTTGCCGCGGGCGCGGTCGAAGAGCGCCGCGGTGATCGCCTGCGCCGCGTAGAGCGCGGTGATCTTGTCGCACACCACGTTGCGGATCAGCTCGGGGCGGCGCGTGGCGGGATCGGACTGCGACACCGCCATGCCCGAGATTCCCTGGATCACGATGTCGTAGACGCGCCGCTCGGCGTACGGGCCGTGCTCGCCGAAGCCGCTCACGGACACGTAGACGAGGTCGGGTCGTGAGCGCCTGAGCTCGCTCTCGCCGACTCCGAGGCGCTCGGCGACGCGCGGGCGCAGGTTCTGGATGAAGACGTCGGCGGTCGCGACCAGGCGGTGGAGCACGCCGAGGTCGGCGGGCTGCTTGAGGTCGAGGACCAGCGAGCGCTTGCCGCGATTGAGCGTCTGGAAGATCGCCGAGACGCCGCCGCGGCTGGCGCCGAGGTGGCGGATCCCGTCGCCCCGCCCGGGGGGCTCGATCTTGATGACGTCGGCGCCCTGGTCGGCGAGGATCGCGGTGGTCATCGGCCCCGAGATCATCGTCGTGAGGTCGACGACGCGCACGCCGTGGAGAGGCCGCGTCGCGGGGCCGGGAGCGGTCATTCGGAGCGTTTAGGAGAAAGTTGACGGATCGTCAAATTCCGCTTCGAATGCGGCGGCGAGGGAGATTGGGATGAACGCGCGCCAGCTCTTCGATCTCACCGGCAAGACCGCGCTCGTGACCGGCGGCGGGCGCGGCATCGGGCGCCACATCGCGGTCGGGCTCGCCGAGAGTGGTGCGCGGGTGTTCGTGGCGTCGCGCAAGCTCGATCGCTGCGAGGAGGTGGTGAAGGAGATCGAAGCCGCCGGCGGTCGGGCGACCGCGGTGAAGGCGGACGTCGGTAAGAACGACGACGTGAGCGCGCTCGCGGACGCGGTGCTCGGCGCCACGCCGCGCCTCGACGTGCTGGTCAACAACGCCGGCATCGTGTGGGGCGCGCCGACGCTCGAATACCCGCTCGACGGCTGGGACAAGGTGTTCGCGGTCAACGTGCGTGGGCTGTGGCTCCTGACCCAGCGCATCGCGCGCCACATGGCGGAGGCGGGTGGCGGCTCGATCGTGAACCTCGCCTCGACGTCGGCGTTCGTGGGCGCCGAGGAGGGCGAGCAGCCGGCGGTCGCGTACAACGCGAGCAAGGGGGCCGTGGTGTCGCTGACGACGGACCTGGCGGTGAAGCTCGCGTCGAAGGGGATCCGCGTGAACGCGATCGCGCCCGGGCTCTTCGACACCGACATGATGGAGTACCTGCGCCGCGACCCCGCGCGCCTCGAGCGCTTCCTCTCGGGTGTCCCCGCGAGGCGCCCCGGCGGCGCCGACGACATCAAGGGCGCGGTGGTGTTCCTGGCCAGCGACGCGTCCGCCTACGTGACCGGCCAGACCCTGCGCGTCGACGGCGGCATGACCTGCGTCCTGCGCGCGTGAGCGGCGGCGCGTCACGCGACGCCGCTGGAGGGTCGTCGCTTCGTCGACGACCCCGGGGATCGCGGGAGTGGGGCGGCCGACGAAGCGGCCGCCCTCCAGGCCGATCGATCCCGATCCGTGCGGAGGGGCACGCGTCGCGAGCCCGGCGATACGACGAGCGCGCGCCCAGCGCGCCGCGAGCGCCGATCCCCGTACGGTCTCGATCGATCGATCCCCCCCGAGCGCGCCCCTGTCCGATATGGAGGGGTGCTTCGTCGACGACCCTAGGTCGGGGTTGGGGCGGCACAAGCGGCGCGCCCTCCTGGCGCGACCCGGTGCCGGGGCACGCGTCCCGGCATCGACGGGGCCGTCCGCCGGGAGCGCGGTCCCTCGATCCCGAAGGGTGGCGCCCGCGCCGGGCGGTTCCTCGCGACGCCCCGGAAGCGCGATCCCTGGGTGAGGGGCACGTGCAGAAGCGCCGCCTAGGCCGATGATCCCGATCCGTGCGGAGGCCCGCCCGGCGATACGACGAGGCTGCGCGCCGCCGCGAACGCCGATCCCTGTACGAGCTGGATCGATCGCTGGCGCCCGACGGAGCGGGCGCGCTCCAGGCCGGTCGGTTCCGATGGAGGGTCGTCGCTTCGTCGACGACCCCAGGGTCGCTCGCTGGGGCGGCCGACGGCGCGGCCTCCCTCCAGGCCGATCGATCCCGGTCCGTACCGGGAACGGCGAGGTCGTCGACGCGACGCCTGCGCGTATCGGCGGTCCCGTCGCCGCGGCGCGCGACCTCCGCGCTTGCGGAGGGCGCGCCGTCGCGACGCCCGGAAGCGCGATACGACGAGCGCGCACGCGCCGCCGCGAGCGCCGATCCCTGTACGATCCCGATCGGTCGCGATCCCGTTAGGGAGGGCGCGCCTCCGGCGCGCCGGGGAGGTGGCGCGATCACCGCCCCGCGGCGGTGGCGCCGGCGGGGAAGGGGACCGGGACCTCGCCCGGGTGGAGCACCGACGCGAGGAAGATGAGCCCCGTCGCCTCGAGGCCGAGCGGCCGCGCGCGCTCGGGTGTGATCGTGCCCGCGGCCTCCACCTGATCGAGCTGCGTCACCACGTTCCTGGCGATCCCGATCTCGAGCGGCGAGAGCACGCCCTCCGCCCCCGCGAAGTGCTGGAACACGGTGCGATACGGCAGGAGCGAGCGCGCCGTCACGGGCACCTCCTCGGCGAAGCCGTAGCGGCGATCGTCGTTCGCCACCACGTCGATCACCTTGGCGAGGACGCTCGTGGCCTCGAGGAGCACGTCGTAGTCGACGGTGTCCGGGTCGTCGCTGGGCTGGTGGTAGAAGCTGAAGCCCGGCGTCATGAACCACACCGCCGGGATGCCGGCGTCGAAGAAGCGGTCTTGGTCGTTCTCGAAGAACGGGATCACCGAGCGATCGCCGGCGACGACGTCGCGCCGGCTCATGCCCGGGAGCAACGGCCGGAGGAGTGCCTCGAGATCGGCGCTGTGCTCGAGGCCGAAGAGCGCGGTCCACGCGTAGCCCGGGATGTTGGGGCGGCCGATGGGATCGACGGAGATGCCGAACACGATGTCGTCCGTGTTTCCGACCGTCGGCGAGCGGATCCACTTCGCGGCGCCGTCGCCGGAGTCCTCGTCGTCACTGAACAGGAAACCACCGAGCGCCGCGCCTGGTAGCCGGCGCGGCGGAAAGCGCTCGCCAGCTCGATCAGCGCCCCCACCCCCGTGGCGTCGTCGTAGGCGCCGTTCATCACCAGCCCCGCGCGGGTGTAGCCGAGGTGGTCGTAGTGGGCCGAGACCACCACCATCTCGCTCGGCGCGACCGTGCCGCGGTGGACGCCCACCACGTTGAAGCCGTTCGGGTACGGATAGAGGTACTCGGGCTGGGGCGCGGTCGGGTACGTGTGGAGGTACGAGGTGCCGCCCGCGCCGCCGCGCTCGATGCCACGCGCCGCGAGGGCCTGGGCGATGTAGTCGCGCGCGCGGTCGTGGCCCGCCGAGCCGGGGCGGCGCCCCTCCATGTCGTCCGCAGCGAGGGTCTCGACGTGGGTGCGCAGCGCCTCCGCGGTCACCAGGCCGAGCGCGCGCTCGAGGCGGCTCGCGCGGCTGGCGCCGTCACCCCCGCTCGCGCCGCTGCAGCCGGCGGTCGCGAGCGCCGCGACGACCAGCGCGGCGGCGCGGCGGCGGGCGGGGACGGGCCTCGCCGCTATGGCGCGCCTTCGATGCGGTGGTTGAACCACCACGCCACTCCCGGGATGAGCCGCCGGATCCAGATCGTGAACGCGCCCCAGCGCGGCAAGCACCAGAGCTCGCCGCTCTCGAGCGACTCCTCGATCGCGTCGAGCACCTGCTGCGCGCTCAGCACCGGTGAGTACTTCGTCGACTTGGCGCCGTCCTTCATGTTCTCGAACATCGGCGTCGAGACCGCCGGCGGACAGACGCACGTCATGCGCACACCCCGTCCGCGGTTCTCGTGGTAGAGCACCTCGCTGTAGGCGATCACCGCGAACTTGGACGCGTCGTAGGCGCCGAAGCGCAGCGTCGGCAGCCAGCCCGCGAGCGACCCGAAGTGGACGAGGTCGCCGCGCCCGCGCGCCAGCATCCCCGGCAGCACCCGCTGGGTCACGTTCACCGTGCCGCCGTAGTTGATCGCCATGATGCGGTTCACCTGCGCGGCGCTCTGGTCGAGGAGCGCACCGATCGGCATCACGCCAGCGGCGGTCATCGCGCGATCGATCGCGCCGAGCTCGCTCGACGCGCTCGATCACGTCCGCGACCGCGTCCGAGCGCGTCACGTCGACAGGGTAGGTGCGGATCGACGCACTGCCGCGCGGCGCGGGTTCGCTCGAGCCCGGCCTCGTCGATGTCGAGAGCGGCCACGCTCGCCCCCGCCCTGGCGAGGTTCTGCGCCGCGAGCTGGCCCATGCCGCTTCCCGCGCCGGTGATGAGCGCGACCTTGCCAGTGAACGCCATGGGCTCCCCTCGTGTGCGGCGGCGCGATCCTCTCAGACCGCCGACTCGCGCGCCAGGTAACGGGACACGAGCACCACCCCCGCGAGAAGCCACGCGAGCCCGAAGAGCTGCGGCCACGCAAGGCGCTCGGCGTAACCGATCATCCCGCCCACGATCGGCACCAGCATGTAGAAGGACTGGTAGCAGGGGACGACCGTCACCGCGCGCGCGCGCTTGAGGGCGATCTGCGTGGTCACGAAGTCGAGGACCCCGAACACCACGAACGGGTAGAAAAACGGGTTGCGCAGCACGGCGGGGACGTCCGCGAAGAGGTCGTCACACGCGCAGTGGAGCATCGCGCCCTTCTGGAAGAGCACCGAGATGCCGCCGCAGTAGCCCGACACGCTGCCGAGCACCACGCCCGCGTGCGAGCTGCCCGAGTAGACCGCGTAGAGCAGGCCCACGATCGAACCACCGATGGTGATCGCCGAGAACGTGGCGAGGCGGCCGACCAGGATCGGCTGCACCGCGACCCCCGAGTCGGCGACGGTCGCGCTGGCGGGCTGGAAGTAGCCGGTGAGCGCGGTGCCCGCGACGATCGCGGCGATTCCGGCGAGCTCGGCCGGGCTCGGACGCTCGCCGAGGACCACGGTCGCGAAGATCGCGAGCGCAACCAGGCCGGTGCCCGAGAGCGCGGCGGCGAGGGTCACGGGGCCGTAGGCGCACGCGGTGAAGAGCAGGAACGTCGACGCGACGATGCCGCCGGTGCCGAGCAGCCACATGGCGAAGCGCGGGCCGTGCTCGCGGGTGAGCCAGAGGCGCGGCTGGGAGAGCGAGTCGACGCCGTACTTCTGGAAGCCCTTGCCGAGGCAGAGCGCCACCGCCGACAGCGTCCCGTAGAGGATCGCGAGCGGCAGCGAGGCGGGGTTGGTCGGGTTCATGGGCGCGTGAGGGGGGTGAGGGCGCCGCTGCGTCGGGCGCGTGATCCCCGCAGTCGCGAGGCGGAGGGTCGCGCGCTGCGCGACCGGCGATACGCGACGGAGCTGCATCGCCGATCGCGCGTTCACTGTAGGGCGACCCGGGAGCCACGCCATCGTGGGTGCAGGGGGCCGTCGTATCGCCGGGCACGCGGCGCGTGCCCCTCCTCGGACCGTAGGGGCGGGGCCTGTCCCCACCCGCTCGCGGCAAGCGAGGTCGTACCGAGCTGCGCGTTCACGCTCAGCTCCGCGTCAGCAGCATGCAGCCCGCGAGGGGACCACCGCCGGCGGACACCACCGCCACCTCCGGACCGCCCGGCACCTGGCGATCGCCGCCCTCGCCGCGGAGTTGCAGCACGGCTTCGTGAAGGTGGCCGTAGCCGTGGAGCCGCCCCGCCGAGAGCTGCCCGCCGCCGGTCGCGAGCGGCAGGTTGCCGTCGAGGGCGATCGCGCGGCCGTCGCCCACGAGCTCACCGGACTCGCCGCGCCCGCAGAAGCCGAGCGCCTCGAGCCACGCAAGCGTCAGGAAGCTGAAGCCGTCGTAGAGCTCGGCGACGTCGACGTCGGCGGGGGTGAGGTCGGTGCGGTCCCACATCATCGCGGCGGCGTCGACCGCGGCCATGCTGGTGACGTCGTGCCACTGGTCCCACGACGGCCGCCCGTGGATCGCGGTGCCCACCGCCTCGACACGGATCGGCCGTTTGGCGACCGTGGCGCACGCCGACGCCCGCGACACGATGATCGCGGTCGAGCCGTCGACCGGCACGTCGCAGTCGTAGAGCCCGAACGGCGTCGAGATCAGACGCGCCGCGAGGTAGTCCTCCATCGTCAGCGGGTCGCGGTAGACCGCCGCCGGGTTGCGCGCGGCGTTCCTGCGCGCGTTGATCGCGATCGCGCCCAGGTGCTCGCGGCGCGTGCCGTAGGCGTGGAAGTGGGCCTGCGCCGTGAGCGCCAGCCAGTTGGCCGCGGAAGCCGCGCCGAAGGGCAGCGTCCACTGCAGCGCGTCGCGCGCCTTGAAGCCGCCGCGACCGCCGCCGCCGATCCCGGCGCGTCCGCCGCCGCCCTGGGCGCTCGACTCGCACACGGTGCGGAAGCACAGCACGTGGGTGGCGAGGCCACACGCCACCGCCAGACACGCGCTCACGACCGAGCCCAGCTGGCCGGGGGCCTCGTGGCCGCCCGCGAACCAGTCGAGGTCGAGGCGCAGCGCGTCCTGGACCTCGGTGAGCCCGGCGCCCGCGAACCCCGCGGTGCCGATGCCGGCGCCGGGGTAGGTGGCGAGGCCGTCGATGTCGTGGCGGGTGAGGCCGGCGTCGGCGATCGCGGCGAGGCACGCGTCGAGGGTGAGGTCGAGCCCCGCGCGGCCGAGGCGCCGCCCGACCGCGCTCTGGCCGATGCCGGTGATCGAGGCGCGCCGCTCGAGGATCTCGGTCATGGCGCGCCCTCCTCGCTGGCGTCGGCCGCGGCGCCCACGGCACCACCACCTTCGCCCGCCCCGGGCTCGAACGCATCGGCGGTGGGCTGGAAGAGCGGGATCCAGACGCCGTCGTACTCGTCGAAGAGGATCTCGACCGGCAGCCCGATCTCCACCTTCTCGATCGCGCAGCCCACGAGGTTGCTGGTGATGCGCAGCCCGGGCTGCTCGTCGAGCTCGACGAGCGCGATCACGTACGGCGGGTCGAAGCCCGGGATCCACGGCTGGTGGTTCACCGTGAAGCTCACCAGCGTGCCGCGCCCGCTCACCGGCTGTGGCGTGAGGTCGCGCCCCAGGCAGCTCGGGCAGATCGGCGAGGGTGGGTGGATCCAGAACCCGCACGCGCGGCAGCGCACGATCGCGAGCGCGCCGCTCTCGCCGCTGGTCCAGAAGACACGGTTCGAGTCGTCGAGGGCAGGGAGGATGCGGAACGGGTGCCAGGCTTCCACGGCGCGAGGCTCCGGTGGCGGAACGACAGCGAGGATGGGGGGGCGAGCGAGCTCGCGCCGCAAGCGGTGGTTTCCCCGCTTGGGCGTGCATGGTATCAACACACGGAATTTGACGAACCGTCAACTCCCGCGTGAATCGGCCGCGAAACCGCACTTCTCGTGAACCAGACACCACCCGTTCCTGGCTTCTGGCGAAGCGCGCTCGCGTGGGACGAGCGCCGCGGAGCGCTCGTCGAGCCCGACGGCCGCGAGGTGAGCGCGCGCGAGCTGTGGGAGGGCGGGAACCGGCTCGCCCACGCGCTCCGGGCCCTCGGGCTCACGACCGGCGACGTGGTCGCGGTGCTGCTCCCCAACGGCCGCGCGATCTACGAGGTGATGCTCGCGGCGATGCAGACCGGGCTCCAGGTCACGCCGATCAACACCCACCTCACGGCCGCCGAGGTGGCGTACATCCTCGCCGACGCGCCGGCGCGCGTTCGTTACCCACGAGCGCCTCGCCGAGGTCGCGAGCGCGGCGGCCCGAGAGGCCAACGTGCCCGAGAGCGCGCGGCTCGCCGTCGGGGCGATCGCGGGCTTCACGTCCCTCGCCGAGCTCGTCCGCGACCAGCCCGCGGGCCTGCCCGCGAACCGCGTCGCCGGCCAGCTCCTGCCCTACACCTCGGGCACCACCGGTCGACCCAAGAGTGTGCGGCGCAAGCTCATGGCGATCGACCCCGACGTGGCGATCGGCTTCCAGGCGGCGCACCTCTTCCGCTACGACGTGGCGCGCGGCGACGACCACGTCCACCTGGTGGCGTCGCCGATGTACCACCTGGCCCCCATGATCCACGGCTGGTTCTCGCTCCACCTCGATCACCCGGTGGTGCTCATGGATCAATGGGACCCCGAGGAGGCGCTGCGCCTGATCGAGCGCCACCGCGTCACCACCACGCATCTGGTGCCGACCCAGCTCCACCGCCTGCTCGCGCTCCCCGAGGAGACCCGCCGCCGCTACGACGTGCGCAGCCTGCGCGCGGTGGTCCACGCGGCGGCGCCGTGCCCGGTGGACGTGAAGCGCCGGATCCTCGAGTGGTGGGGTCCGATCGTCTACGAGTACTACGGCTCGACCGAAGGCGGCGGGACGCTGGTGCGCGCCGACGAGTGGCTCGCGCGTCCTGGCACCGTCGGGCGCGCGTGGGCGGGCGGCGAGGTGCGGGTGTTCGACGACGACGGCAACGAGTGCCCGCCCGGGGTGGTGGGGACGGTCTACATGCGCTCGCACAGCGACTTCGAGTACGGCGGCGACCCCGAGAAGACCCGCGCGGCGCGCCGGGGCGGGCTCTTCACCGCCGGTGACATGGGCTACCTCGACGCCGACGGCTACCTCTTCCTGTGCGATCGCAAGATCGACATGATCATCTCGGGCGGCGTGAACATCTACCCCGCCGAGGTGGAGGGCGCGATCCTCGCTCACCCGAAGGTGGCCGACGTGGCGGTGTTCGGGATCCCGCACCCCGAGTGGGGCGAAGAGGTGAAGGCGGTGGTCGCGCCGGAGAGCGGCATCCGCGCGGACGCGGCGCTGATCGAAGAGCTGCTCGCCCACTGCGCGACGCGCCTCGCGCGCTACAAGATCCCGCGCTCGATCGACCTGGTCGAGGCGCTGCCGCGCGACCCGAGCGGCAAGCTCATGAAGCGCAAGCTCCGCGAGCCCTACTGGCAAGGGCGGGAGCGGGCGATATGAGCGCGGCGATCTGCGTGGGCGGGTCGCCGCGGAACCGCCGGGCGGTAACCCCGCCCCTACGGTTCGGCGTAGGGGCGGGGTTCGTTCCGGTCCACGCGTCCACCCGCAGATTGGGCGTAGGGGCGGGGCCCGTCCCCGCCCGAAGCACGGCCGCTGGCGAGGACGGGCGGCGACCTGACCATGGACTTCCGCTACCCACCCGACGCCGAGGTCTTCCGCGCCGCCGTGCGCGCGTGGCTCGCGGCGAACCTGCCCGCCGAGCTGCGCGGCGTGACGGTCCGCGACGACCTGACACCCGAGCTCGTCGAGCGGCTGCGGGCGTGGAACCGCACGCTGGCCGACGCGGGCTACGCGGGCATGTCGTGGCCGAAGGAGTACGGCGGACGCGCGGCGAGCGTGATCGAGCAGGTGGTGCTCACGGAAGAGATGAGCCGCGCCGAGGCGCCCGGACCGATCAACGTGATCGGCCTCTCCAACATCGCGCCCGCGATCATGACCTACGGCACCGCCGCGCAGCGAAGCCGGTTCCTGAGGCCGATGCTGCGTGGCGACGAGATCTGGTGCCAGGGCTTCTCCGAGCCCAACGCCGGCAGCGACCTCGCCTCGATCACCACCCGCGCGGTCCGCGATGGCGACCATTTCGTGGTGAACGGCCAGAAGGTCTGGAACACCCTCGGCGAATATGCCGACTGGTGCGAGCTCCTGGTGCGTACGAACGCAGGGGCCGCGAAGCACGAAGGGATCTCGTGCCTGCTGGTCGATCTTCGAACGCCGGGCATCGTGATCCGCCCGATCGTCACCATCACCGGCGGGCGCGAGTTCGCGGAGCTCTTCTTCGAGGACGTGCGGGTGCCGGCGAGCGCACTGCTGGGTCCGCTCGACGGCGGATGGAAGGTCGCGATGGCGACACTCAGCCACGAGCGCGCCGGGGTGGCGTCGCTGCACCTCCAGGTGCGCAAGCGCGTCGCGCGACTGATCGAGGACGCGCGCGCCACGGTGGTCGACGGCGCGCCGGTGACGGCCGATCCGATGAAACGCCGCGAGCTGGCGCGTGCCTACATGCTCGCCGAGCACATGAAGTTCCTCGCCGACCGCGCGCTCTCGGCGAGCGTGCTCGGCCGCCCGCCCGGTCCCGAGGGCTCGCTCGCCAAGCTGGTGTGGTCCGACACCGAGAACGCGATCGCCGCTACGGCGGGGCGCGTGCTCGGCCCGGCGGCCAACTCGGGGCGCTGGGGCGAGCAGCGCGTCTACGTCCGCGCCACCTCGATCGCCGGCGGCACCACCCAGGTCAACCGCAACATCATCGCCGCGCGCGTGCTCGGGCTGCCGAGATCGCGAACTCCGCGCTCGTCTCCGCCGCGCCGCACGCCGCGGTTGCTCGTAGGGGCGGGGTTCATCCCCGCCCGAGGCGGCTTCGCCGCCACCGACTCCTGCGGGCGGGGACAGGCCCCGCCCCTACGGGCCGAGGATGGGCGCGCGTCGCGTGCCGGACGATAGGACCCGAACCGCTTCGTCGAGGCGAGGCTCCTGGAGGGCCGCGCACCGTCGCGGCCGCGCCGCACGCCGCGGTTGCTCGTAGGGGCGGGCGTGAGCCCGCCCGCGTCCGCGCCGCCCGGATCGTCGCGTTCACCCCGGACGTCGCACAGGAGTGTAGGGGCGGGCGTGAGCCCGCCCGCGTCCGCGCCGCCCGGATCGTCCCCCCGGATGCACCCCCCCCCCGTCCCCGGCGTCCAGGGTAGGGGGATCGTCGCGTTCACCCCGGACGTCGCACAGGAGTGTAGGGGCGGGCGTGAGCCCGCCCGCGTCCCCGCCCGGATCGTCTTCCCGGACGTCCCTAGCAGCCTCCCCGCCGCCCCGCCCCCACGGGGGCGAGCGCCCGCGGCCGAGGCTGATGCACATGGACGCCTTCTTCACCGCCGAGCAGGAGGAGCTGCGCAGCACGGTGCGGCGCTTCCTCGCCGATCAGGCGCCGCTCGCGTGGGTGCGCGAGCGCTGGAGCGATCGCCGCGGCACCACCGACGCCGTGTGGCGCGGGATGGTCGACCTCGGCCTCGTGGGCCTGCTCGTCCCCGAGGACGCGGGCGGCGTCGGCGCCGGCATGGTCGAGGCGGGAGTGGTGCTCGAGGAGCTCGGCCGCGTCGCACACCCCGGACCGTTCCTCGCGAGCTGCGTCGGCGCGACCAGCGCGCTCGTGGCGCTCGAAGCTCGCGACCACTTGGCCGCCCTCGCGAGCGGCGACTCGATCGCCACCCTCGCACTCGTCGACGCGGGTGCCAGCTTCGGCCGCTGGCACGCGCCCGTGACCGACGAGGCCGAAGGCCGTCTCACCGGCCGCAAGGTGAACGTCCAGGGCGGCGAGTCCGCGAGCCTCTTCGTCGTGACCGCCGGCAGCCACGTGTGGGCCGTACGCCGCGACGCGCCCGGTGTGCGCGTCGAGCCCGAGGTCACGATCGACGGCACGCGCCGCTTCGCGACGCTCACCCTCGACGACACACCCGGCGAGCTCCTCGGGCCGATCGAGGCGCTCGCGCCCGCGGTGGACCGCGTCGCGATCGCGCTCGCCGTGGATGGCCTCGGCGCGGCCCAGGCCGCGCTCACACTCGCCGTCGACTACGCCAAGACCCGTGTTCAGTTCGGCAAGCCGATCGGGTCGTTCCAGGCGGTAGCGCACCTCTGCGCGACCATGCTGCAGACCGTCGAGACCGGACGTGCCGGCGCCTACTACGCGCTCTGGGCTGCGGACGCCGCCCATCCCATCGAGCGCCACCGCGCCGCGGCGCTCGCCAAGAGCTTCGCGTCCGAGCACTACCCGCAGGTGGCCGCCGAGGCGATCCAGATCCTGGGCGGCGCGGGCTTCACCTGGGAGGTCGACCTCCACCTCTTCTACAAGCGGCTGCTCACCCTCGGGCAGGACTGGGGCGGGAGCGAGCACTGGCTCGACGAGCTCGCGGCGCTGGTGATCGACGGGCCGCGCGACGACGACCGAGAAGGCGACGCGAGGAGCGCATGAGCGACACGGTCACGCTGATCGATCTCTTCGGCGGCAACGAGTCGGCGCCGGTCCCCGATCCGTATTCGGTCTACGACCGGCTGCGCGTCGAGTCGCCGGTGCTCAAGCTGTGGGGCACGGGCTACGAGGGGTTCCTGATCACCCGCCACGCCGACGTCGTGAAGGCACTGGTCGACGACGACCTCTTCTCGAGCAAGGCCAACCACGCGGGCATCGGCTTCGTGATCGGCCGCACCGTCATCGAGATGGACGGGCGCGAGCACACCAAGCACCGCCAGCTCATCACGCCGTATCTCGCGCCGCGCGCGCTGCGCGGCGACCTGCCGGGGCGGATGGAGAAGATCGCCCACGACCTCATCGACCGCTTCGTCCACGAGGGGCGCGCGGACCTGGTCGAGGCGTTCACGTTCACGTTCCCGCTCCGGGTGTTCGTGACCATCCTCGGGCTGCCGGTCGAGGACTACGACCAGGTGCACCGCTGGGCGATCGACCTCACGCGCGTCGGCAGCGACCCTGTCGCCGGCATGAAGGCCGCGCACAAGCTCGGCAAGTACTTCGAGCCGGTGATCGAGAGCCGCCGCCGCGAGCCGACCGGCGACATGGTGAGCCAGCTCGTCCACGCCGAGATCGACGGCGAGCGCCTGACCAACGACGAGGTCACGAGCTTCCTCCGGCTGCTCGTGATCGCCGGCGCCGAGACCACGTACCACCTGATCGGCAACGCAATGACCGCGCTGCTCAGGCACCCCGACGTCCTCGACGAGGTGCGCGCGAACCGTGAGCTGCTCCAGCCGGTGATGGACGAGACGCTGCGCTGGGAGGGGCCGGTGCAGCTCGTGTGGCGCGAGAACGTGCGGCCCACGACGATCGCGGGCTACGAGCTGGAGGCGGGCTCGCGGCTCTTGCTCTCGATCGGCGCGGCGAACCGCGACCCGGCGGTGTTCGATCGGCCCGCCGCCTGGGACCTTCGCCGCGATACGAGCGCCATGCTCGGCTTCGGCCAGGGGCGGCACTTCTGCGCCGGCTCCCGCCTCGCGTACGCGGAAGCGCGCGTCGCCATGGAGGCGCTCTTCGACCGGCTGCCCGATCTGCGCCTCGCCCGCGACGGCCGCTCGGGCATCGTCGGCCTCGCCTTCCGCGGCCCCGAGTACCTCGACGTCGAGTTCACCCCCGCGCCGCGCGCCGTCGCCGTGTAGCGGCGGGCACATCCACAAGACGTCCCATGGGAGCGTAGGGGCGGGCGTGAGCCCGCCCGGGTCGTGTGACTGCGGCGAGACTGCGACCTTCGATCGCGACCGCCGCTCTAGAAGTCTGGCGAGCTGACGCTCGCCCCTACACAGCCACGCAACGTCCGATGGGATCGCCTCCCCATCCACCGGACGTCCCGTGGTAGCGTAGGGGCGGGCGTGAGCCCGCCCGCGGTGGCGATCGACCGGCACCGCTCTTGCGGATGGCGGCGCGCGATGACGCCCGCAGGTTGAACTCGGCGACGGATCCGGCTCGATCTCGCGGTCTACGGCGACCCGAACCGGATCTGCTCGCTCACCTTCTGTACCTTCGATCGAAGGCCGATCTTCGCGAAGGATGAGCTGGCGCGCGTGACGGTGGGTGTTCTGGGGCGGGTCTCCGCCGCCACCGGAGTGGTCGTGTACGCCTACTGCGTGATGCTGGATCACGTGCACGTCGTCGCATCGCCGTCTCACCGGTGCGACATCGTCCAACTCGTGGGACGGATCAAGGCCAACGCGTCTCGCGAGCTGCGCGCTCGAGGCGCGCCCGAGCGGATCTGGCAGCGCGGGTTCTGGGATCACTTCCTGCGGCGTGACGAGGAGGTCGCGCGAGTCGCCGCGTACGTCATCGAGAACCCGGTCCGAGCCGGCTTGGTGCAATGCCGCGACGCGTATCCCCACTGGGGCGGCATCGCCGTCGCCGGGCTCCGGGCGAGCTGACGCTCGCCCCTGTATCTTTTTTCCTGAACACCCGGTCTGCCCTTCGGGAGCGCCAGCTCGCCCCCGCGCTTCGAGCGCCCGTGTAGGACATGCGCCCCGAAGGGTAGCCGTGCTCTTCACGTCCAGTGGGAAGCCCGCGCCTCGAGCGCCGATACAGGGCAGACGGGAGGCACGCAGGGCCGCGGTGTCGCAAACGCAAGGGAGGAGGTGCGCCGTGGACGAGGATTTTGACTGGTTCGCTGGAGTGGATTGGGGCAACACGTTCCATCAACTGTGCGTGCTCGATCGTGCGGGCCGGATCGTGCACGAAGCGTCCGTCCCCCACTCGGGGGAGGGGCTCGCACAGCTCGTGAAGCACCTGTTGGATCACAGCGGTGGCCGCGCCGATCGAGTGGCCGTAGGTATCGAGACACCTCGCGGAGCCATCGTGGACACGCTGCTCGCACAGGGCTTCGGCGTGTTCGCGATCAACCCCAAGCAGGTCGATCGTTTCCGCGACCGCCTGAGCGTCGGCGGTGCGAAGGACGACCGACGGGACGGGTATGTGATCGGCGATGCGTTGCGGACCGATCGACGCCGCTTTCGGCAACTAGTGGCAGAAGACCCGCTGGTCACCGAGCTTCGCGAGGCGTCGCGTCTGCACGACGAGCTCACTGAACAGCTCGTGCGGATGAGCAACCAGCTTCGTGACGAGCTCAACGGCTACTACCCGCAGGCGCTGGTGCATTGCCCGGCGGCGAATGAGCCGTGGCTTTGGGCATTGCTGGAGCGCGTACCGACGCCGCAGGCCGGTCGGCGCTTTGCGTTGGCCCGGCTGGGGGGGTGTTGAAGGACCATCGGATCCGGCGCGTGACGTGCGAGGATCCGCGGCTGCGTTGCGTGCGCCTGGGCTCGGTGTGAGTGCTGGGACGGTGCGTGCGGGTGAGCTGCACGTGCGGGTATTGGTTGCGCAGCTGAAGATGGCTCACCGGCTGCGGCGCGAGGTCGATGAACGGGTGACGGCGATCCTCGAGGAGATGACCGAGGACGACTCGACCGAGCCGCCCGACGGATCAGCGCCAGGATCTCCGCGCCGGCCGAGCGATCTGGCGGTGATCCGGTCCCTGCCCGGCGCAGGGGACAAGGTGGTGAGCTGCGTAGTGGGCGAGGCGTATGAGCTGCTGCGTCGGCGGGACGAGCAGCTACGGCTGCTCTCGGGGCGGCACCCGTGACCCGCCAGAGCGGCAAACGCCGGATCGTGGTGATGAGACGGGCGTGCAGTGAACGGCTGCGTACCGCGATGCACTACTGGGCAGGGGTGTACGCCCAGCACGATCCAAAGGGTCAGGCGCTCTACCGAGCGGTGAAGGCCCGCGGAAGACCCACGGACACGCCTGTCGCATCGTCGCCGACCGCCTCTTCACGGTGCTCTTCGCCATGCTCCGCACTGGCACGCTGTACGACCCGACACGGAGGGAGGCGGTCATCGCCCTCACTTAACTCGCCGTTGACACGAGGTGGGAAGT
>JADJOY010000006.1 GCA_016713535.1 Deltaproteobacteria bacterium | reverse complement strand
CAGACCACGATCGAGATCGACGTCGGCGAGGTCGAGTGCCACGAGCTCACCGCGGCGCAGCCCCGTCGCATAGAGCACCTCGAAAGCAGCGCACGGTCCCGGATGCCGCGAGGCGTCGAGGTGTTCGGGTGCTGGAGGAGCTTCTCGACCTCGGCCACCGTGAGCACCGCCGGTAGTTCATCCCCTTCGGCGTCTCGACGATCCCCCGCGTCGGGCTCTCGAAGAGAAAGCCCCGCTCCACCAGCCACTCGAACCAGCGCTTCACCGCCCGGATCCGTGAGGCTTGCGTCTGCAACGCCAACGGCTGCGGGCGCGCACGATCGGCGAGGTGCGCCTGGTAGCGCTCGATCTCGGCCCGCGTCACCGTCGTGACCTCGCGCAGACCCGCGCCGGCACCGAGCCAGTCGAGGAACCACCCGATGTCGCGCCGGTAGTGATCGCGCGTCGTCGCCGTGTAGTTGCGCGTCGTCAGCGCGTCCCGGAACCGCGCGTAGGCTTCGTCGAGCGTCATGGACGTTCCTTTACGACAAGCGAGGTCGGGAGACCCTCTCCCCCTCACCCCTTGCTCTCCACCGCCCAGCACCTACTTCTTCGATTTCTGTTTCAGCGCGCGGTTAAGAGAAAAGCACCCGCGCAACCTCCGCCCTCCAACCGCCTTCGGCGGCCCTACTACTGGCGTTTTGCGCCCTCCAAGTTCGGCTCGGGGGTGTCCAATGGGGCGGGCGCGATCAGCTCCTCCGCGGGGGTGAGGCCGAGGAGAAACCGCCGCCCGTCCTTCCTCCCGCCGTAGCGCAGCTCGTACACGCATCCCGACCGCGCTTTGCCCTGCCGCGTCCACAGATACCGAAAGCCCTGGGAGTCCCGGATGTGCACCTTGATCTGAAAGTCCGACCACCCCGTCCACTCCCGCACGTCCCGACGCGCAAACGCGTAGTCCGACGGCGCCACACCCAGCTCCGCCGAGCGCGTCTTCACCATCGACCGCACCTCGTCGAGTAGTTTCCGCGACGGCGGCGAAAGCTCGTCCAGCGAGTGACCGAGCGCCTCGGTGGCGAGCCGGTTCGCCAGCGCCACGTCGGTCGGTGTGACCTCCACGTACCGGACCGTCTTCCCCTTCACCGCGATCTCGCGAATCGGACGCTGCTTCTGGCCGAGCAGCGCCAGCGCCGCCACGATCGCGAGGTACTTCGGTTGATCGCGACGAGCCCGGAGCGAGTCCGGCGGAAACCGAAGCTGATCCGCGTACCGGTTCACCACCGCCAGCGATTCGAGCAGCCGTTGCGCGTTCCAGTGCCGCGCCTGGATCGCGCTGCGCGCCGTCGCGTGCTGGAGCCCCTCCAGCGTCCAGCGCGAGCGCTGCGCCCGGAGAATCTCCTCCGTGCGGGCGCGGGACTCGTCGACGGTCGTGAAGAGGTTCCGCGACGAAAGCTCGCCATCGACTTCCGTGGAGGGGCGCGTCGTCGTCATCAGGAACGACACCGGCCCCTCCACGACGGTCTCCCGGCTCACCATCTGACCCGTCTGCGGGTCCTTCCCCGTCGAGAGGATCCGCACCTCGCCGGCGGATTGCAGGGCGCGGATCGAGTACACGGCGCCGCCCATGCCCTCGGCCTCTTCCAGCGCCAGCACCTTGTGCTTGAGCGAGTCGCCCTCCCGGTAAAAGAGCGCCTGGTCCGTGATCCGCGTGTATTTGCACACCGCCTCGGGCGGCATCAGCGCCAGCACCGCGTCCTGGAGGGCACTCGTCCCGGCGCCGCTGCGGCTCTGGATCACCATCGACAAGGGCTCATCCAGCAGCCGGCTCGTCGCCACCAGGTAGCCGAGCAGTTTGTTCGTCTCCTCGCCGCAGAGACCGATCGCCTCCAGGTCCTCGACGATCCGGCGCTCGAGCGCCGGGTCGGTCAGGAACGCGAGCGCCTCCTCCCGCTCCGCATCCGTCATCGTGGGGCGAGCCGCTTCGGTGCGGCGGGCCTGCGCCTCGGCGGTGAACGTCTCGGCCTTCTCCACCAGCCGCATCAGGTCTTCGCGGACCAGCGCCTCGTTCTCGCCAAAGAGCCGCGCCAGCGTCTTCGCGTGGATTTCGCGCGACCGCGCCGAATAGAGATCCAACGTCGTCAGCTCAAAGGCCCTTCGGGCCGTTCCAGATGGGGCTTCGGCATCGCTAACGGCGTTGCCAGCAACGGGGGTGGACTTCATCGCTTTGAGCGTCACCTTGAGCTGCGTGTCGGTGCGCGCGATCCCCTTGGCCTCGTAGCGGCGCGCACCGAAGGTGACGGCGAAGCCGTGCTCGGTCAGCGTGAAGCCCTCCTCGCCGCGCTTGGCCACGTGCACCGAGCGCTCGAGGTTCTTCGGGTTGGCGCGCTTCAGGAGCTGCTCGAGCTCCTCCGGCGTGTGCCGCAGGAAAAACGCGTTCGCGTCCTTCTCCGGTAGCTCGACCCGGTACGCCTCGATCCCCTTCGCCACGAGCTTCGTGGCCAGCAGCTCCGCGGCGCGCTGCCCCGGCTCGTCGGCATCGAGGACGAGGTAGGTCTCCTTGGTTCCCAAGCCCTCGAAGAGGGACTCGTGATCGGCCGTGAAGCCCTGTGTCCCGTAGAGCGGGATCGTGTTCCGGAAACCGTTCGCGTAGAGCGACAGCGCGTCGATCACCGACTCCGCCAGCATCACCGTCGTCGACCGCTTCGCGGCTTGGTAGTTGGATCAGGCCGCGCCGCGGCCCAGCCAAGTAGAGGTGCTGGATTTCGCCGTCCTCGATTCTTCGCCCATAGAGCCCCACCGGAGCCCCCGAAGGGGGGTCGAGCAAGGGAAAGACGACGCAGCCGGTGAAGACCTCACGGCGCTTCTCGTTCAGGATGCCGAGCTGCTGGAGCGCCGGGACGAGATCCAGATCCGACGGCAGCGCCTCGACGAGCTTGCCCGTCACGAAGCCGGCGCCGAACACCTCGATCGCCTCGGCATCGGTGATCCCGCGCTGCTTGAGGTACTCCCGGCCGCGCGGGTCTTCGTGAAACGCCGCCTGGTAGAAGCGCACCACGCGTTCGAGCAGCTTGCGCTGCTCGGGCGTGCGCTCGGTGGGCGGAGCCGGTGCGGGCGACGGCGCCGCTGGCGCAGGCGCCACCCCACCGCCTTCAACGCCGCCGTCGGTGGCGCCGAGGACGTGCGCGCGGCCGTGCCGACGCCGACGCCGTTCGACTTCGGGGCGGGGATCGTCGGGGCCGCGAGGTCCGCGCCCAAGTGGAGCAGCGTCTCCCGAAACGAGAGTCCGCGCAGGCGGCTCACGAACGAGATCACGTCGCCGCCGGTCTTCCCCTTCTCCGGCGGGCACCCGAAGCAGTGATAGAGCTGCTGCGAAGGGTTCACGGTGAAGGAAGGGGTTTGCTCTTCGTGGAACGGACAGAGCCCCACGAAGCCCTGGCCCTTCTTCGTGAGCTTCACCCCGTGCGCCTCGACCACCCGCACCAGGTCGTGCGCCGCCTTCACCCTCTCGACTTCGCTCGTGGCGATGGGCATGGATCGTTCCTCTCGTCTCGTCTCTCGTCGCGGCGTTCCGGGCGGCGCCCCTGGTCCCGCAACCGTGCAAACATCACGTCCTTGAGGTGCGTGAGCGCCGCCTTCAGGCGCAGCACGTTCGTGTGCGCCTCACCCGCCGGTAGGCGGTGACGAGACTCGGTCAGCTCGGCCCCGTCGCCCTCGATCACGAACGCGACGGTCGTGCCCTCGAGCTGCGTGTCGGCGAGCCGACCGCCCTCGGCGATCAGGAAGGCACCGAGGAAGAGATCCTCGGTCAGCCGTGCCGCGTACGTGGGCTCGGCGGGTTCCGACGCGAGTGGAGCGTCGTTGAGACGAGGGGGGAGAGCCGGTAGGCTCGGGTGCGACACGGGAGGTCTCCTCTCGTCCGTCCGAGAAGGGCCGCCGGGGTCTCTGCCAGGAGGGACCGGCGGCCCTTCGTGTCTCCGGGCTCCGGGGGGTCGCCCCGAGGCCCGGCCGTGCGGTTCGTCCGAAAACCTGTCAAGAGGGGATTCGCACCCCCACGAGATGAATTGCGCCATGCACGATTGTGTATCTATACATATACAATCATGACTCACGGGTCAACGATCATGCAGGACAACCAACCCAAGAGTGCCGAAACCCGGTGGTATAGCGACACCACGGGAGCGAGCACTCACATGGCCTTCAAAGACAACCTCGTGCGGATCCGCAAGGCGAAGGGCTGGACCCAGCAGCACCTCGCCGACCAAGCCGGCGTCACCGTCGGCATCATCCGGCGCTACGAAGCCGGAGGCGCTACACCCAACCTCCCCATCCTGCGAAAGCTCGCCGAAGCCCTCGAGGTCAGCACCGACGAGCTCGTCTTCGACGATGGTGGGCTACCCACCAAGCAACTCGATCGCCGCCTCGCCGCGCGCTTCCAGGCCGTCGCACGATTGCCCGAGAACGAACGCGAAGCCATCGAGCTCGTGCTCGACGCGATCATCGCCAACCACGAGCTGCGCCACCTCATGCAGCAGCAGACCGAGCGTCAGGCGAGGACCGGGCGATGACCAGACCCGAAGGCGAAGCCAACCGATGAGAGTCACTCGCTATCCGTACGATCCCCTTACGAGATCACACGCACTGATCCGCCTCGCGGCGCTACGCGCGATGAGATCCTGGCGCAAATCCGCCAAAGTCCTTCGTGGCGAGAGCAGCTGCGTGCTCTCGCCAAGGCGGTCGGCAAGACGGTCGTCGACGGCACTGCCGAGCGCGTCGCGAAGATCCCAGGCCTTACGATCACCGCGGACCTGTTACGGCTCTATCGACACGTCCAGGCCGAGCTCGATCAGCTCCGGGGGAAGCGGTTTCAGGAAACGATGGTCGACGCCATGATCGAGATGGCGGCCCAACAAGCCGCCACCAAGGACGACGTCGATCGAATCGCCGAAGCCGTTGCCGGCGGGTTCGTGAAGCTCCAAGAGTTCCTGATCAACGACCACGGCAACCTCCTGGCCTCCCCAGGCGGAACGCTATGCCGCGCAATCGTCCCATCCCGACATCATCGAAGCGCTCGCCGAGGCCGTCGCATCCATTGCCCTGCACTCCGAGTGGGATCGGCTCTTCGACGAGCACTACTTCTTCCTGCACTTGATCGCTCAAATGACACCCCAAGAGCTACGGGTGTTTCGAAGCATCCCGTTCACGAGTCCAGGCGAGGTCTACATCCCCAACCGGTCGATCCTCGAACCAGAGGCACAACGAGTCGCCATCCGAGCCCTCTCCGGGGCGCTCGCACAACAGCTTCGGATCGACAGCGCGCAAATGGTAGAAGGCGCTCTCGCGAGCCTGCTGCAACGCGTTCTGATCGAACCGTCTTACACGGGCCTCGCCAGGTGAGGCTTAGCCCCACCCCGCACGGTGAACGCCTGCGGACCTACTTGATGAAGCGCTCCGAAGCTGAGTGAAAGCACCGTCGTGAAGCCTGCTCGCCGATCCGCCGTCACGGGCGTCGCGCGCCACGTGAGCCACGGCGCCTTCGCAACGCCCGCAGGCGGCTGTGCCGCCGTAGCGGTGCCGAGTCGATCCCACGCCGCGTGACCACGGTTGTCGTTCTCGCGGCGCACCCTCGCACCGCCAGCCGCGGTCTTCCGCCCACCCGCCCCAGACCGCGGCCGTCGCCGCCACGCGGCGCCGCACCCCGCGGGGCGGGCTCCCTCGGGTCCGCGTCGGGGGCGTGGCCGGCCTCACCCCGGCTTCGCCGGCACCGAGCTTCGCCCGATGCCGGTGCCCTTGCGTCCGACAATCGCGATTGTCGAACGCGGCGGCGCAAGCCGGACCTCGGCCTGGTACGTAACGGACATTACGTCCCCCACTCCCCCGGGCGCTGCGGTGCTGCGACACCGCAGCTCGGCGACACCCACGGCTCCGCCCCGCGGGGTGCTCGGAGCAGAGCCGTCCGTGCCGGCGGTCACGCGCGCTGCATCGCGGTGAAGAGAAAGACGCTCCGCAACGCGCGCGCCCGCCGGAGCCTCCGCCCGCACGGGGAGCACGCGTTCCCCACGTCCGTTCGCCGCCCGTCCGAGCTCGGGCATGCGCTCCGGTGTGAGGCGTGTGGACCGACCGCTACGAACGCGTCGGCTGCCCTCGTGCTCGCCTGATTCACGCCGTAACGCCTCCGAGTGGCCGGGCGCACGCGCCCCCGGCGCACCGCCGTGCGTTGAGCGCAGCATTGCTGTGCCGCCACCGGTCGACGAACGGTCTGACGCCACCCTCCACGCCACCAATGCGGTGTCGATCGCCGCGTTTCGGCACGCCGTCGACCCCGGCCGCTTCCGTCCTCGGAGTGCCGACGAACGATCGAACCGAAATGTCGCAGGGGTTCGTGCGCGTAGCTGGGCAAACTGTCACCTATCCCGCGGTATCGGAAACCCGCGGAACGTATCGGATTGGTCCACCCAGTTTGCAAAATCGGTCCAATCCATGTTGCCGAGGGAAAGGTTGTTCTCGACACCCCACACTTCCGACGGGATGACGCGGAATTCACGTTTTTTTCTGATGTCGACTGCAAGACAGGCGTGATCCTTTCTCTTCACGGCCTGCTGATCAACGATGAACAGGAAGCTAAGGTGATACTCAGGTTTCGCAAGTCGGACGATGTCGTCCCTCGATAGTCCATCGAACGACGGATCATCCACGATTTGAACTTGTGCCGTGAAGCCCCAGGCTGGGTGCGGCCGCTGGATTGCTGCCACAATTCGAGCCCAGGCGAGCGCGTCTGAGTAGTCCGTTCGAATCACGAGGGGATGTTCGGTACGCGGGAGCGGCCTCATATTCTGAACTCCGTTACGCATGGGGACGTAGCACGGACCGCTGCATCAAGAGTCCAGCGTCACAGGTCGCGCGTCGGATCGACAGAATCGCCGCTCACGGTCGAGCTGTGCCACTGCACGCTGAGACTCGTGCACCCCGACGAGGGGGCCTGGCGGCTAGTGTGGCCGGCGCACGCTAGGGTCAATCGGTCATCGCCTCTCCGTCATCAGCACGAGAGCACGATACGTGACTGCGTGAGCATCTTACGCCTAACCCAGCTGTCGCGTCGCAGCCGACGCCGAATGCCGCCACCGCGACTAGCACGCGAGCGCGAATCCCGGCGATCGCATGCCGAGGATCGGCGTCGGCCTTCGGGCACGATGCGCTCTGTTCACCTTTCCCTTAGGGACATTCCGCCTCGGGCGTGCACTTGTACGATCAGATCTTCGATGTCGTTGAAGCCGCCGCGCCGCGAGAAATCCAGAGCAGTCTGTCCCGGTTCAACATATCCGCCTGATCTCGACTCTGTACGAATCGCCGGATCGACTCCGGCCTCAAGAAAATGACTCACAATGTCGACAGAACCAGCCAGGACAGCATGCATCAATAGCGTAAACCGTCCTGGCTCCTCATAGAAGACGTTCGCTCCGTTGGCAACTAATAACTGGATCAGCGCCAGCGACCCAGAATCGATGGCGAATGCCAGCACGTGCCGACCACGACGGGTGGTCGCGTTCACATCGGCTCGGCGCTCCAGAAGGGAACCCACAACAGATTCGAGCTTCCTACTGACCGCAATCATCAAAGGGGTGACGCCGCCAACATCCGACAGGTTTACATCTGCGCCCGCAGCTAGCAGCAACTCAGCATGCGCCGGCCTCTCAAGATAACAGGAATGCAGCAACGGCGTCGCGTATCCGCGCTCTGGAAGTTGGATATCTATCGATTTCGCGCGACGAAGCAAACCTTCGAAGAGCGCAAGATCTAGATCGGAAGTAATGGCAGCATACAAGTCTTCTGGATGGTCGACTTCAGATGCGCGCTTCATTCCTGGTCTCAATAGCAATAATCGCGAGTCGGGTCGGGAAGAATCTGAACGATTACACGAAACTGATCGCGGTCGGCAACGGAGCAATTCTTATAAAATGAGCTCATCTGACCACCCTGGATCCATTGCTCCCAGATGGGCACCGGCATGACATCTGCACCAGCACCCCCTTCCTTTGTGAAGAAGCAAAGGAAATTCGTCATAGGAAAGCCAGAAGGCTAGAGGCTTCAGGCCCCGCAACGCATCGCGGCGGTTCTTGTCGACCTTGGCCTGGTCTGCCTCACGGTGAAGGTACCTACCAGATGCGCCAACCAGTGTGAAAATATGCGACGCGATCGTAGGCGTAGCCGTGAAGTACACCTTAAGCGTTTTATCAAGTTGATATCTCGCCTTGATTGCGATCTTTGGGGCTACAAGGGTCGTGGCTAGCAGGGCAATAATGAAGGCGGTGATCAGATACTCGTTTAGGTCGGCGGTTACAGATTTTTCACCACTCGGATCGATCTTGCCTATCGGATCGAGATTCGCATAAGCGTATCGGTGCAAACTCGGGGGGTCCCATAGCACCCCCCTCAAACGGATCCCTCGAGTCAAATCGGCCGGTCGCCGGATCCATCCACCGGGCACGCAACTACATCCCCGCGCCGCGACGATCGCGGCACGAGCGCCCTCACCGCTCGCCCCTCACCACCCGAAGTTGACGTCGAAGCCGGTGGTGTAGACCTCGCCCTCGGAGACGAACGGCGGGAAGAGCGGGTCGTAGACGTTCTTGGTGCGGCGGTGGTTGAAGACGTGGGCCTGGAAGAGGATGTCGTAGTTGATCGTGTATTTGTTCATCAGGATGGTGTCGAGGCCGATCCCGATGCTGGCGACGTGCTGGTCGTTGTCGATGATGTTCTGGCGGCCGGAAAGCGTGGGGTTGGCGCTCGGCTCGTAGTAGTAGCCGCCGCGCCCCGGCAGTACGTGAAGTGGCCCACACCCAGGATGTCGCCGCCGATGGGGATGGCGTATTCGGCGCCGATCCGGGGAACCAGCGTGTTCTGGAACCGGGGGTTGGGCGCCTGGTCGAGCCAGAAGGTGAAGTCCTCCCAGCGCTTGTAGGTGAGATCCAGCCCGACCGTGAGCCGCTCCATCGGGTGCAGCCCGAGCCCGGCCGAGTACTGCTCGGGGACGAAGCCCACGAAGTTCACGAGCTCGCCGCGGATGTAGACGAGCTGGAAGAAGCTCAAGTCGGGCAGCCCGAGCCCCACCGACTGATCGCTGCGGCCGGTGCCGAGTAGTTCTTCACCCGCCCGCGATAGGAGGCCGGGCGAGATCACGTCGCGCAGCCCTCGTTCGGCGCTTTGATGAGGATGCCGAGCAGCGGCGTGAAGGTACCCGTGGCCTCCCTGCTCGAGCTCGAGGTCGGTGCCCATGGTGGGGTCGCCCTCGGGCGCGTTGAGGCGCACGTTGGCGTGGTTGTCCTGGAGGGCTGTCGAAGTTCGGCATGAAGCCGCCGCCGATCGAGAGCCAATCCGTGATCCGGTAGGCGAGCGAGAACACCAACGAGAGCACGTCGGGCCGGGTGTCGTAGCGGAAGAAGTAGGCCTGCGCCGTGCTGGTGAACGTGGAGAAGCTGTTCACCTGCGGCAGCGGCAGGAACACCTCGACGCCCAGCGCGAGCGGCTCGAGCCACGGGAAGCGCTTGTTGAGGCCGGGATGGTCGAGATCGGGAGAGGACGCTGATGACCATGCCCTGGGTGGAAGGTGCATCGGTCGAGACGTCCTCCGGGGCTCACCGCGAAACTCGATCCTGAGCTCGGGGTTCGTGTAGCGGAAGCCGAGCGAGGTCTGGGCCGGCGCGAAGCCGACGCCGCCCGGGTTGTAGTAGGCGGCGGCCGCGGTGTCGGCGAGGCCGGTGAACGCCTGGCCCATGGCGGCGCTGCGCGTCGCCACCGTACTCATCGAAGTAGAGCCCGTCTGGGCTCGCGCGGTACCGGCCATCGCCACGCAAGCGAGCGCGATCCAGCGCGCGCGCCGCACGCCTCTCCGACCGATGCGCCGCCGGCTCACCAGTCCACCCCGCACTTCGAGGCCGAGGGCGAAGACGCTGCCGCCGGCGGTGTACGGTCCGCGCCGCAGGTCGCCCTCGTTCATCGTGAAGCGATCGACGAGCTGGTGGAACTGGCCATAGAGATCAACGCGCAGCCGCGCTTCCTCGGCGATCGGCGCGAAGTTGAGCCCACCCGCCCGATGCGACGTGCTGGTTGCAGTCGAGGATGTTCTGGACGCCGTTGAGCGACGGGTTCGGCGTAGCTCGTAGTAGTAGCCGACGCGCCAGTCGATGCGCTGGAGGAGGTCGAGCACCGGCCACTCGCTCGCGACCGGCATCTCGTACTCGACGCCGAAGCGCGGCACGAGGTGTTCTCGAACTCGGGGTGGGCTTGCGGTGGATGAACACCTTGAAGGCGTAGAACTCCTTGTAGACGAGGTCGGCGCCGAGCGTGGGGCGCTCGTTGGGTCGGAGCCCGATCCGAAGCTCCACTGCGCCGGCGCGAAGCCCGCGTAGTTCACGATCAGCCCCACCGGCAGCTCGGTCTGCGGATCGAAGCCGCCGTCCGGGTGCCCTCGCCGAGCACCGTGAAGGAGGGACCGGTGCCGAAGAAGTTGCCGATCTGGCCGCGGTAGCTGAAGCCGAGCTGCAGGAAATCCTCGGGCATATCGGGCACGGGGACGCGCAGCATGATCCCGCCCACCGGCGAGAACTCCATCACCGAGTGGACCTTGATCGCGATGTCGAAGCCCGCTTGGTCGGATCATCCGCAGGCGCGTTGAGCGGATCTTGGCGTAGTTGGACTGGTACGCGTTGACGTTGGGAATCACGCCCGCGCCGAACGAGATCCAATCCCACGGCCGGTAGGCGATCGTCGCCACCGCGGAGGAGCAGGTCGGGGCGCGTGTCGTAGCGGAAGAAATACGGCTGGCTGTAGTCCTCGTAGGTGTGGAACGTGTTCTGCGACGAGATGCCGAGGTTCAAGATCACGCCGTAGTGGAGGCGGTCGAGCCACGGGAAAGTCCTCGACGAGGCTCGGCGGCGCGGAGTGCCCCCGACACGCCCACCACCAACCCGGTGATCGGCGGGTTCCACTCGGTGTCCGTGGTGACGAGCACCGGCCGCACTCCTGGGTCGGTGGGATCGGCGGGTGGGAGCGGGTACGGCGAGGGCGGCGGTCCGACGAAGTCGATGAAGGTGTCGGCCTCCATGAGCGGAAGCCGAGGATGGTCTCTTTCGGGCCGTCGAAGGCGAGCCCCGCGGGGTTGTAGTACGCAGCGGCCAGAATCGTCCGGCGATGCCGGTGACAGCCCATGGCGCCGCTGCGCGCGCTCGCACCGGTCTCGTCGAGCACGAGCCCCGTCTGTGCGCGCGCGTCGATCACCTGCAAGACGCACACGAAGACGAGGACTGCGCCAAGCCCCCCGGGAGCACGACGCGCGCGGCGAGGTGCGAGGAGGTGGGCTCGGACGAGGCTCATTCGCGCGCTGGTGAGGTGGCCCTCACGTGAGGGCGCGCGACGTTCTCCCCCATGCGGTGGTCAAGGCACACCGCGTCCCGGTGCGCGCTATATGCAACGTCACGATTCGTAGCGACCGGTCTCGGCGTCCCATCGGCTTCGGCGGCGACGAAGCGCCGCCCTCCAGCCCGTTCGGCGCAAGGGCGATCCAAATCGTGGTGGTCCATTTAGACCCAGACGCTGCCCGCGGCGAGCGCGATCGACTACGCTCGCGCGCCCCAACGAAAGCGAAGAGAGCGATGCTGACCAGCAAACAACGAAAACACCTGCGCGGGCTCGCCCACCCGCTGCGCCCGGTGGCCCATGTCGGACAGGCCGGGATCACCGCGGGCGTCGTCGCCGCGGTGGGGATCGCGCTCACCGATCACGGGCTCATCAAGGTCCGGCTGCTCGAGCCCGAGGACAAGCGCGCGATGGCGCAAGAGCTCGCCGCCGAAACCGCGTCCGAGCTGTGCGGGCTCGTCGGGCACACCGGTGATCCTCTACCGGCGTCACCCCGAGAAGCCGAAGATCGAGCTACCCGCGTAGGCGGCGGTCTTGTAGCCCGACCGCGGCGCGCCGCGGGGCGCGATCGATCGGGTCCGTACAGGGAACGACGCGCTCCTCGAGGCGCGCGTCGGTGCGTATCGCCGGGCACGCGAAGCGTGCCCCCCGGACCCACCCGGCGCGGCGCCCGGCCCCCCCTCCAGGACCAATCCCGGCGCGTATCGGCGGGCACGCGGAGCGTGCCTCCAGACCAGACTTGGCACGTATCGGCTGGCACGCGGAGCGTTCCCCAGCACCGACCCAGCGGGTGTCGGCGGGTACGCGGGCGTGCCCGCCGCGGCGACCAGCGGCCTTGCACCTCGACGAGCGGGTCGGGTCGGCGAGGACCGCCGACGCTCCGACCGGCGGTTCACATGCGTAGCTCGGTACCGAGACCCGACATGGGGCGCGCCTCGAGCTCGTCGAGCTCGAGGCGCCGGTCGAGCAGGTCGCCCACGCGGTCGGCGGGCACCCGGGGCGGCTAAAGAGGTAGCCCTGGATCTCATCGCAGCGCAGACGCCGCAGCACCCTCGCCTGCTCGATCGTCTCGACTCCTTCCCGCGACGACGCGCAGCCCCAGGCTGTGCGCCATGGCGACGACCGCGGTGACGATGCTGCGGCCATCCTCGCTGTCCGGCGATGCTCATCACGAACGAGCGGTCGATCTTGAAGCGCGTCGAGCGGTAGGCGGCCCACGTAGTTGAGAGACGAGTAGCCGGTGCCGAAGTCGTCGAGCGCCACCTGGATGCCGAGCGCGCGCAAGCTCCGAGCGTCGCGACCGCGGCCTCCGGGTTCTGGATCATGGCGCTCTCGGTGATCTCGAGCTCGCTGAGCACGTCGTTGGGCAGACCCGCCTCGATCAGCGCGCCGCGCACGATATCGTAGAGTGCGGGTCGGCGAACTGATGGCTCGAGACGTTGACCGCGATCCGCACCGGCGGTAGCTGGCGTCGAGGCCAGGCGCGCATCTGCGCGCACACGCTCGAGCACCCACGAGCCAAGCGTGCCGATCAGCCCAGGTCCTCGGCGACGGGATGAAGTCGGCGGGCGAGATGAAGCCGCAGGTCAGGTGCTCCCAGCGCACCAGCGCCTCGAGCCGGTGACCCGCCCGTCGTGGAGTCCACGGCTGGTAGTGGACGAAGTCGGACCCCTCGACGGCACGGCGCAGATCAGTGCCCAGGTCCAGCCGGCGCATCGCCTCGATGCTCATCGACGGTGAGAAGAAGAAGTACGCGTCGCGCCCCGCCTGCTGGCCTGGTACATCGCCATGTCGGCGTGGCCCGAGAGCGTCTCGACGTCGCCGCCGTCGTCGGGCGCCACCGCGATGCCGATGCTCGCGCCGACCCGCACCTCGCGCCCCGCGAGCGCGAGCAGCTTGCGCAGCTCGTTGAGCATGCGCTCGGCCACGCGCCCGCGTCGTCACGGCTGTGGGCGGGTGAGCATCACGGTGAACTCGTCGCCGCCCTGGCGCGACACGGTGAAAGCACGGATGCCCGGACTCGGGCGCGACACCGCGTCGGAGCCCGCCACACACCCCATCACGCGCTCGGCCACCAGGCGTAGCAGCCGATCGCCTTCGCCATCGGCGAAGTTGTCGTTGATCTCCTTGAAGCGGTCGAGGTCGAGGGAAGAGCACCGCGACGTGGCCGCCGTGGCGGCGCGTCTCGCGCAGGCTCGGGTCGAGTCGCTCCTTGAGGGCACTGGCGGTTGGCGGGCCGGTGAGCGCACGTCGTAATAC
>JADJOY010000005.1 GCA_016713535.1 Deltaproteobacteria bacterium | reverse complement strand
GCCGAGCGAGAGCGGCGCCAGCGCGGCACCCGCTTCGAAGGCGCTGCCACCGCCCACCGCCTGCACGAAGGGCGGCACGAAGCTCGCGACCCCGAACAGCACGCCGCCGGTCACGAAGCTCGCCACGCTCGTCACCACGATCAGCGGGCGCCGGAAGAGCGCGGGCGGGAACATCGCGTCCCGGACGCGCCGCTCGTTCCACACGAAGAGCACGAGCGCCACGACCGCGATCGAGAACGCCGCGACGCTCGGCGCGGGGGGGGAGGCCCACACGCTGCATGGCCACCCTGGAGCATCGCGAGCAAGAGCGCCACCACACCGGCGCTGAGCAACACCACTCCGCCCACGTCGAGGCGGCGCTCCTTCCGCTCGATGCGCGGCTCGCGGAAGAACACGATCAGGAGCGCCATCGAGAGGAGCCCCGGCGGCGGGTTCGTAGAACACCCAGCGCCAGTGGAGCGGGTCGGTCCGGGTAGCCGCCGAGCACCGGCTTGACCACCGACGAGAACCCCAGATCCCGCTGAAGAGACCTTGCAGCCGCGCGCGCCGCTCGAGGGGTGAATAGATCGCCGACGATGGTGAAAGGCGTGATGGGCATGATCGCGCCCGCGCCGAGCCCCTGGAGCGCGCGGAACACCACGAGGTGGGTCATCGACTGCGCCAGCCCGCCAAGATCAGGCCCACCAGGAAGAGCGTGGTACCGAGCAGGAACACGAGCTTGCGCCCGAAGTGGTCGGCGAGCTTGCCGTAGACCGGGATCGTGGTGGTCGACGCCACCAGGTAGGCGGCGAACACCCACCCCATGATCTCGACACCGCCGAGCTTGCCGATGATCGTCGGCATCGCCGTGCCGACCACCGTCATCTCGAGCGACGCCAGGAAGATCCCCAGCATCACGCCGAGGACGGTGAGCCGCTTCGCGAGCGGCGTCACGAGGGCCGTGGACTGGTGGGCCGCAGCTCGGCGAGGCGCTCGTAGAGCGCGCGCTCGTCGTCGCTCGCTTCGCCCAGGCACAGCCACGCGCAGCACCACGTATTGATCGCCGCGCTGGCCACCGTGGCCCGGCAGGCCCTTGCCGCGCAGCTTCATGCGGGTGCCCGACTGGCTCCCGGGCGGCACCTTCATCTTCACCGCGCCGTCGAGGACCGGGACCGAGATCTCCTTGCCGAGCACCGCTTCCCACGGCCAGAGCGGCAGGTCGACCTGGAGGTCGTCGCCGATGCGCTGGAACGTGGGGTGCGCGGCGACGCGCCTGCCGCAGCAGCAGGTCGCCCGGCTCGCCGCCGCCGAAGCCCGGGTTGCCCTTGCCGCGCACGCGGAGCTGGCCGCCCTCGCTGATTCCGGGCGGGATGCGGACCTCGATCGTCTGCGAGCGCGACACCTGGCCCGCGCCCTGACAGGTCGGGCACGCCTTGTCGCCGGAGGAACCGCTACCGCCACACGTCGAGCACGGCGCGAGCCCGCTCAGGTGCAGGCTGCGGCGGGTTCCGTGGAGGACCTCGTCGAGGGTCACCTCGACGTCGGCGACCGCGTCCTCCCCGGGCATCGAGAAGCCGCGTGCGCCCGCGCCACGGCCGCGGCGCGGGGCACCGCCGCCGGCGGGGCCGCGCTGGGCGTCGCCGAAGAGCTGCTGGAAGAAGTCGCTGAAGCCGCCGAGGTCGCCGAAGCCCGCCGGGCCACCGCCACCCCCGCCACCACCGCCGCTCGACCAGGTGTACGTGAACGGCCCGCCACCACCGGGGCCACCCGGGCCACCCGGCCGGCCGGCGCCCTCGAAGCCGCGGAACGGATCACCGTGCTTCCAGTTGGCGCCGAGCTGGTCGTACTTCTTGCGGTGATCGGCGTCACCGAGGACCTGATAGGCCTCGTTGATCTCCTTGAACTTGTTCTCCGCGGCCCCTGCTCCTTGCCGGAGTGGAGATCGGGGTGGTGCTTGCGAGCCAGGCGACGATACGCCTTCTTGATCTCGTCCTGGCTGGCGTCGCGCTTGACGCCCAGCACCTTGTAGTAGTCCTTGTATTCGGCAGCCACGTTGTCAATCTGGGTGCGGACGGGGCCAAGTCAAGCGTGGCGAGTCTCAGTGCAGCGACGACGAGCGCGGCGGGTTGCGATCGGGCGCGACCAGCGCCGTGATGGGTTTGCGGGCCGCGAAGCCCTCGTGCTCGCCGTGGTACCACTCGATCACGGCCTCGCCGTGACGCCAGCAGAGCTGGATGTCCCGGCGCCGTGACGGTGCCAGAAATCGACCAGCCCCTTCTCGACATCCTTCACCACCGCGCCGAGCTCCTGCACCGCCTCGACCTCGGTGGCGAGCTCGCCGTGGAGAGCCAGCAGCTCGCTGCGCAGCTTGCCGGGGTGGGCGCCGCCCAGGCTCGCGAGATGGTGATGGATCTCCCGGATCCGCGCGATGCGGGTCTGGATCAGGTCGAAGTGGGCGTTGAGCTCGGGCACGAGCTGGTTCGCTTCCTCGACCGAGAAGTAGACCCGGTCCTCGCGCGTCTTCCGATCCGGCATGGCGGCGACGAGTATATCCAGCGCTCGACGCGCCGCGGCGTGGGACGGGAGGTCGGGTGCGGCCGCGGGTGAACGTGGTGATGCCGGTACGGGACGGTGGCGCCACCGTACGCGCGGCCGTCGAGGGGTTGCTCCGCCAGACGATCGCCGAGGTCGAGGTGGTCGTGATCGAGGACGGCTCGCGCGACGACACGCCCACGATCCTCGCCGCCCTCGCCCGTGACGAGCCGCGCCTCGAGGTGATCTCCACCTCGGGCATCGGCATCGGTCCGGCGCTCGGGCTCGGGCTGGTCGAGTGCCGAGCACCGTTCGTGGCGCGCATGGACGCCGACGACCTGTGCGCCCCCGAGCGCCTCGAGGCGCAAGTGGCGTTCCTCGAGGCGAACCCCGAGGTGGTGCTGTGCGGCACCCACGTCACGATCGCGGGGCTCGGCGGCGAGCCTCCCGGCGGGCATGACGCCGCACGCCAGTGGATCGGCGCCATCCGCACGCCCGAAGACGTGCGCCGCGAGCTGTGGGTCGAGTGCCCGATCCTCCACCCCACGTTCTGCTTCCGCCGCGAGGAGGTGGTGCGCGCGGGCGGCTATCGCGCGGGGCCCTTCCCGGAGGACTACGAGCTGGTGCTCAGGCTCGCGGCGCGCGGCCACGCGATGGCCAACGTGCCGCGCGAGCTCGTCACGTGGCGGGACTCGGCGACGCGCGCTTCGCGGGTGCTGCCCGCCTACTCGCGCGACGCGTTCTTCCGCCTCAAGGCCGAGTGGCTTGCCCTCACGCGGCTCGCCGCGCGGCCGGCGATCGTGTGGGGGGCCGGCAAGGTGGGGCGGTTCGTGGCCCGCGAGCTCTTGCGCGCGGGGGTCGAGAAGCTCGCGGGCTTCGTGGACATCGACCCGCTCAAGTGGGGGCGCACGGTGCGCGAGCGGCCGGTGTGGCGGCCCGAGGAGCTGCTCGACGCGCTCGCCCGCGAGCCGCGGCCGCTGGTGCTCGGCGCGGTCGGCACCCTCGGTGCCCGCGCCCTCATCCGCGAGGCGCTCGCGGGCCTGGGGCTCGCCGAGGTCGAGGACTTCGTGATGGTGGCGTGAGCGCGCTGACCGGTTGGAGGGCTGCGGTCCCTCGCAGCCGAAAGCGAGTCCCGGTCGCGAAGGATCGCGACCCTCCAGCCGATCCCGCTCCCGGCCTTAAGGGCTGCGGTCCCTCGCAGCCGCGTCAGTCCAGCTTGAGGCCGGGCGGGAGGGTGTCGCCGTAGACCTGTGTCTCTTCTTGCGCGTCGAGGGCCACCACCTCGCGCACCATCCGCGCCCACCCCGAGGCACCCCCGCTGCGCACCAGGCGCTCCGCGACCCTGCCGCGCAGCGCCTCGTCGAGGTCGCGCTCGCGGTCGCCGGTCACGCGCGCGATCATCGCCGCCGCGAGGCCCGCGCCTTCGCTCTTCCGCCAGTCGAGCGCGAGCAGCCGCTCGACCCACCCACCTGCCACATCGGGCGCCACCACGTCGTGGGCGCTGCCGTAGAGCGGCTGGCGAGTGCCGAGCCGCCCGAGCGGCCACCACGAGAGTGGCGAGTCGGCGTTGCGGCGCGCGATCACCCAGTCGCCCACGTCGGCCTTCTCGGCGGCCGAGACCCGCTCGAGCGACACCACCATCCGCTCCATCTCGAGGTGGCCCTCGGCCTTGGGCCCCTTGGGCTTGGGAGGCGAGCGGGTCTTGGGCGGCTCGAGCCACGGCCGCGCGGTTTCCAGCAGCACGCGCTGCGCCTCGGCGGCGAGGCCACCGGCGACGCGCCGCCACAGGATCCACCACTCGGCGGACCAGTTGTGAGCGTCGGCGGTGTGCTGCACGCCGGCTTCGAAAGAGGCTCCACATCTCGCTCACGCCAGTCGTCAGTGGCGCAACATAGCCCGACCAAGGCCGAAGGCCGGCAAGGTGGAACCACACCCGCTCGTGCTGGGCGGTGCGACGACGGCGCCCCGCGCACTCGTGGACCACTCCCCACAGCTCGCGGCTGGTGGTCCCCGACCACGCATCGCGGGGCCCGATGAGCTGCTCGAGGGTGCGGCGCAGGTTCTTGATCTCCTTGGGATCGACGCTGGTGTCGCGCTTGCCGTAGAGGCGCTCGACCGCAGCTAACCCAGCGTCGCCGAAGCGCCGCGGCAACTCGTCCACCTGCCCCGCGCCGCCGCGCCCGCCATCGCCGCGCACCGCGAAGCACCGGCCTCAACGCCGCTCGGGTGGCGCCGCGGTCTTGAGCGCGATCTCGAGGGTGCCGACCTCGGTGAGCTGGGTCTCGAGGCGCACCGCCACCTCGCCCGCGTCGCCGCCCGCGGCGGCCGCCGCGCCGCGTCCGCCCGCGCCACCCAGCACCGCGCAGAGCGTATCAGCAGCGCCTCGAGGTCGTCAGTGACGTCGACCACCGCGCCGAGCGAGTCCACGCGATCGCCCGTCGAGAATTGTAGAGGCAGGAACGCCACCGGCCGTCAGCACCAGCCAGAGGTTGAGCCAGGGCACCTCGGTCTCAGCGCCCTCCTCCATGCCGCGCGACGTCACGCACACCGCGTGGCTCCGGTCCCCGTCGCCCGCGACACCGACGTAATAGGCGCGCGCCGGGCCGCCCATTGATACGCACGCCCAGGCCGCGCAGCCAGCCCGTGGTGACGGCGCCGCGCGCCACCGCGAGGTCGAGCGACTGGTGGGTGAGGAGCGGCACCGGCTCGCCGGGGAACCACGCGGCCAGCACCGCGGCCAGCCGCTCCACCACCTTGGGGCCGTTGAACACGCCGCCGTTGAGCAAGAGCGCGTCGGGACGTGGCAGGCCGCTCACCAGCGGTACACCGGTGCGCGCCGCGGT
>JADJOY010000004.1 GCA_016713535.1 Deltaproteobacteria bacterium | reverse complement strand
AGCAACGAGGCGAAGCGTTGCCGAGGAGCGTCGCGTCCGGGGCCGGGACGGGCCACGAGGCAGGAGCGTGCCGGTCCACGTGGTCGCGCTCGTCGCCGGGCGCTGATCCCCGACGGCAACACGTCGACCGCACCCTCGCCGGTCGCGACGAAGACCTTGAGCAACGATCCCGGCGAGATCCCGGCACCGCTCAGCTCGATCGCGGCGCCGACGCGAACCGGGTCGGGGAGCGAGTCGAGCACGGGCGTGAAGCCGCCGAAGTTGGAGGGTGACCTCGAGGTGCGCGAGCCCACCGACGATTCCCCACCTCCGCTGCCGAGGAAATCGGCGAGGACACCCGCCGGTCGCGGCGTCGTAACGGAACGTCCCGGTCATCGACAGCGTGCGGGATCGGTCTCGACCCAGGACTGGTCGCAGCGCACGGTCGCGAAGGCGGGCCGGTGGGTCATCTGCACGGGGATCGCGAGGCTCAGGTGACCCTCCGGCTCAGCGGCGGCGACCGGGGTGGCACCGCGGGATCGAGCGCGATGTCGATCGCGCAGTAGCCGAAGCACGCGTGAAACCCGAAGCACCACAGCGGCACGTCGTCGGGGAAGAGGTGCAGGTCACGGACCTCGAGGCGATGCGCCAGCGGGTCGTAGGCGAACGCCACCCAGCTTCGTTGCGAGAGCGCCGAGGTCCAGTCGTGCGGCGCGTACACGTCGTAGGTGACGGTGAACTGGACCTGGTTCGGGGCGTCGGGTGTCGGCGCGAGCGCGCCGGACTGCGCCGCCGCGTGCTGGCGAAGCACCAGCACGAGCAACGCGATCCCCGCGCATCGCGCGGCCAGCCCCCGCGACGTGGAGCGCGGGAAGCCAGCACGCGATGGCGCGGTGTTCACGTTGTCGTTTGCCTCACGGGAGAACCGGGCAAGCCACGTAGTCGAAGCGCGGCGAATACGTCAGGCTCCAGTCGACCGCGAGTTGAAACTCGACACCGGTCGCGGTGCCCGGCACCGCGAGGTTGGTGACGTCCAGCGTGATCAGACCCTGCGTCGTCCCGACCGCACTCGTGCTGTAGACCGTGCTACCCGAGGTGAAAGTCCCGGGAACAGGCACGGCCTCGTACGACGGCGTCACCGCATCGACGACCTGGCCCGCAGCGTGCCGCCCGGGTTCATGTGATCGCCTTCGTCGCGGAACGGATCTCGGCATGCAGGTCGTAACGCTCGGCGCCCCGTGCCGTGAACGCACAGCTCGGAGGTCCGGCCACCGCCTCACAGGTCGGATGGCCCTTCCAGCACCGGTAGTCCGTGTACGGGTCGGTGCGCGGCAGTGTCATCGGAAACTGGGTGGCGTCGTCGTTGACGAACACCACCTCGAGTTGATCGGCGACCCCGTCCGCGTCGACATCCAGCCCCGACCCGCTCACGCTGCGGGCAGGCCGCCGCCGAACGGAAAGCCTGGCGGTGAGGCCGTTCGCCTGCAGCCATACGCCCGGGACGATCGAGGTCTGGGTCGGGAAGACGACGCTTGGCGGGAACACCGCAACCTGGCCGTCGAAGGCGTACGGAATGCTCGAGAGGTCGGTGATCAAAAGACCCAGGTCGGTGCCGTCGTGACCGGCGACGTACTGGCCTTGCATCTTGATCGTGGGCTCGCAGCCCATGAGCAGCACCAGCCCCAAACAGCCGATCGCGACCGCGAGCGAGGTGGGTCGACGTCTCATGGCACGCCCTCCGCGAACACGCGCCCGCACCCCCTGGGATGAGGCAGCGCCTCGCGTGCCCATGCCCCGAAGGACCGGGCCTGCCCCGAAACGCTGGAAGATCCGTGCCGTCGCGAGCGGCCCGGATCTCTCGGGACAGCCGGCGAAACGGCTGTGAAGCCGGCGCTTCGCGAGGGCAAGTCATCGCCCTCCGGCCGGCGACGACGCCGTGGCAGCCGTGCACCCGATGTCGCCCGCGCGTAGCACCGGCTGCCGGCAGGGGCGCTGAGGCCCCCACCCTACGAAAGCCCGACGGCGATCCGGGTTCGTGGCGTCCGGTGCTCCAGCCCCTGTCGCCAGCCCGATCCGACGCGGAATCCATGCGTGCGATCCAGGGCTTCGTGAATCATCCGCGCCACGCCGCGATCGGGAGCGCCTCGCACGGAGGCGCCGCTTCGAGCTCGCGGATGAGCGTGCGCAGCTCGCCGCGCACCGCCGCGCCGTACTCGTGGAAGTGCTTGTGCATGAGCGCGAAGCTCACCGTGCGGCGGAACGCCGACGGGCGCTTCACCAGGGTCTCCGCGAACATCCCGAGCGTCATCCAGGCGCGCCGCGGAGTGGCGTTGAGGACACAGCTCCACAGGGTCCGCAGGAACACGCGGACGTCCTCGGGTCCGGACGAGATCCGCGACCGGACGCCCTCGCCGTGGCCGAGGATGAAGGCCATGGCGCGCTCGCGGTAGTTGCCGTAGTCGTAGAGCCGCCGGAGCAGCCGCTCGTAGCCACGGTAGAGCTCGAGGCGGGTCATGCCGGCGGGGAGCACGTTGGAGAACACGAACTGATCGCCGGTGTAGTCCTGATCGAGGCGCCCCGCGGCGGAGAGGCGCTCGTGGAGCGCGGTCTGGGGGAGGGCGTTCAGGAGCCCGGTCATGGAGACCGGGATGCGCGCGTCCTGGATGAAGTCGAACTGCTCGTCGAAGATCGACACGTCGTCGTGGTCGAAGCCCACGATCATCCCCGCCATGACCTCGATGCCGGCCGCCTGGATGCGGTGCACCGAGCACACGATGTCCTCGCGCAGGTTCTGGTGCTTGCTGGTCTCGGCGAGGCTGGCGGCGCGCGGCGACTCGATGCCGACGAACAGCGTGGTGAAGTTGGCGTCGCGCATCAGCGACAGGAGCTCGGCGTCCTGGGCGAGGTTGATCGAGGCCTCGGTCATGAGCTCGATCGGGTGGCCGCGCTCGGCCTGCCACGCGGCGATGGCGCGTAGCAGCGACTTCGCCTTCTTCTTGTCGCCGATGAAGTTGTCGTCGACCACGAACACGTTGGGGACACCGAGGCGTGCCAGCTCCTCGAGCTCGGCCATCACCTGCTCGGTGCGCTTGGCGCGCGGGCGGCGCCCGTAGATCACGATGATGTCGCAGAACTCGCAGGTGTACGGACAGCCGCGGGCGAACTGGATCGGCATGCTGCGGTAGCGGTCGAGCTTGAGCAGGTCGAAGCGCGGCACCGGCGTGCGCTCGAGCGAGGGCAGCTCCTCGGTGACGTATTCGGCGCGCGGCGCCCCCGCCTCGGCGTCGCGCAGGAATCCCGCCCACGTCTCCTCCGCCTCGCCCACGAACACCACGTCCGCGCGCTCGCGGAACTGCTCGGGGCAGAGCGTCGCGAACGGCCCGCCCACCACCACCTTCTTGCCGCGGGCGCGGAAGGTCTCGAGGATCTCGAACATGCGCTGGCGATGCACGATGTAGCCGGTGAGCCCCACCCAGTCGGCGTCGGTGTCGAAGTCGATCGGCTCGACGGTCTCGTCGCACAGCACCACCTCGTGCTCGGGCGGCGTCATCGCCGCGAGCGTGGGCAGCGCCAGGTTGGGGAACGTCGCGCCCTTGCCCAGCTCGGGCAGGATGCGATCGAAGGTCCAGAACGACTCGGGGTTGCGGGGGGCGACGAGATAGAGCTTCATGGGACGCCTCGGTATGGAGATGGGCCTCCGTGCGATCGCGGCGGTCTTCCCCTGCTGGCCAAGGTACCCACCCCCCCCGGGGGCACAAGGCGAAGGGCCGAACCGTGTCGCGGCGCTGAAGCAACGCTGACGGTCGCGGCGGTTTGAGTCAGGCGCGCGTCACGACGATGATCGCGTCATGGACCGCCGAGGAGCCGGGGCGCCGAAGCGCGACGTGCGGCTGGTCGAGTACCGGCTGCCCGGCGGCTGGACGGTGCTCGCGGGGCGCAGCGACCGCGACAACGACTACCTGAGCTTTCGCGTCGCCAAGCCCAACGACTGGTGGTTCCACGTCCGCGGCATGCCCGGCAGCCACGTGATCCTCCAGGTACCGTCCGGCGAGGATCCGGACCGCGCCACCCTCGAGGGCGCCGCCGCCATCGCCGCCTTCCACAGCAAGGCGCGCGAGGGCGGCGTGGTGCCGGTCTCGGCCACGCGCGCCCGCTACGTCACCAAGCCGGGCGGGGTGAAGACCGGCACCGTCCAGATCCGCAAGGAGATCGTCCTCAAGGTGCGGCCCGCGCCAGGCGAGGAGGTCACGCCCGGCACCCCTGCGCCGCGCTGAGGAAGGCCTCGTCGTCGGCGTCGACGGCGCCGCTACGGTCGAGGTCGGCGCCGCCGCACCCGTCGTTCTCGGCGCGGCAGCGGCGTCCAGCGTGGGCGTCGCGGGCCGCGGCGAAGAGCGCGGCGTCGGAGTCGTCGACGGCGCCGCTTCCGTCGAGGTCGACGCGCCGGCAGCCGAGCGCGGCCCACGAGCAGTCGAGGACCGTCGGCGCAAGTGTGCAAATCGGCAGCTCGCGCCACAGGTCGACGGCGCCGAACCAGTCGTGGCGAGTGTCGGGGATGGCGTGGAACGCGCCGTCGGCGCCGACCGCCTCGTAGCCGTCGGCGGTGCGCCGCACCGGCGGACCGCTCGCGCCGAAGCGCGCCTGGTAGCGCGCCTGGTTCTCGGCGTTGGCGCCGTCGAAGGCCGACTGGATGCGCGCCGCGAGCACCTCGTCGCTCACCAGCTCGGCCGCCGGAGTGTCACCGCGCGCGAGCGTCTCCTCGTAGCGCTGGGCCTGGTCGAGACCGGCGGCGAAGCCCTGGACGTCGAAGCCCGCGTTCCCCACCCCCGCGACGTGAGCGAGCATCGCGGCCTTGTAGAGCTGGTCGCGGGCGTAGCCGACGAGGCCGGGGTCGGCGCCGCGCCCCTGACCGTAGTCGAGCAGCACCTGGGCGCTGCGGCGGTGCGCCTCGAGGATGTGGTACGCGGTCTCCTTCGCGGCCTCGCGGAGCTCGGCGTTGCCGGTCACGCGCGCGTACCAGACCAGCGCCGCGGCGCTCTTCTCGGGCTGGTCGAAGGCGTCGGTGAGGTTGCGCAGCAGGTCGGCGATCGACGCACCCTGCAGGTTCATGAGCTTTCCCAGGAAGCTGAAGAGATCGTCGTGACCGATCCTGAGCTCGAGGAGATCACCCCAGGTGAGACCGATGTAGGCGTCGTCGAGGGACGTGCAGTGCTTGGTGAGCTTGGGCGCGGGCAGGCCGATCGACTCGAAGAGGAGCTGGATCGCGAGCACCTCGTAGGAGCCCGGCGCGTCGACGGTTTCGTCCGGGGCGGTGAGGCCCGCCGGTGAGAGCGCCTTCGCCATGTACGACATCTGGCACGAGTTCATCGAGCCGAGCCCCTCGGGCCCCTCGTAGGTGCCGTCGGGGCGGATCACCCCGCCCACGATGAGGTGGTCCTCGTCGTAAGGCTCGCTCTCGCCGACCGTCATCAGGTTGTAGCGGTAGCGCACCACCGAGTCGCCGACCCGCTGTCCCGCCGCCCACGCCCTCGCGCACGACGCGCGCACGTCGGCATCGGCGTCGACGTCGTCGGCGCACGCGAGCGCCGTGAAGTAGCCGAAGCCGTAGTCGGGGAAGTTGTCGCGTGAGTTGTGGTTCCCCCAGAAGTAGCCGCGGAACGGACCCTTCTGGCTCACCATGAACGACGAGCAACAGTCCGACACGCGCAGGTAGCGCGGCAGCTCCGAGAACACGAAGGTGAGCGCGTAGTCGCCGGTGGTGAGCAGCGGCTCGACGGCGAAGTAGTAGTCGGTGGGATCGGCCCGGTAGACGTGGCGCTCGGACGGGAAGAATGCGGCGAGGATCTCGCGCTCGAGGGCGGGGTCGTAGCTCTCGGCGGGCCCGACCTGCTCACCTCCGTGGGTGCGGGTCACGCTGCCGGCGTCGCCGTCGATCGTGAGCGTGAAGCCGGGTTGCCACTCGCGCGAGGTGAGACCGGGGATGCCGGCCACCGCCTCGGCCACGTACAGACCCTCCATCATGCGGATGAGAGTGAGCGCCTGCTCGCGAGCGCGCGTCAGCCGGTAGGCCTGGTACGCCTGGAACGCCGAGGTGCCGATCTCGTTGTTGTCCTTGGCGTGGAGCACGTCCTCCCACGTGTCCCCCTGCTTGTTCAGGAAGGCGTGGCCGAGGGTCATGGCGGGCACGACGTCACCCACGAGCAGGAAGCGGTTGTGCGAAACGTTCACCCGCGCCAGCCGCTCGGCGTAGAAGAGCCGGAACGCGTCCGCCTTCGCCGCCGGGTTGGTCCACGGCACGAAGCGCGACTCCTCGACCGGCGAGGTCGCCGTCGCGCCGCCGCCGTCCCCCGAGCATCCGCCGAGCGAGACCGCGAGCACCGCCGCGATCGCGAGGGCTTGTCGAATCACCGCGAGCCGGTCTCCACGCATGTGGTGTCTCCGCGCCGTACGGGTGCCACCGCCATTCTCGCTCGGCGGCGTCGGGCGCGGTAAGGCGACACGACGGTCGTTGCAGCGCGCGGTGCGGTGAGATAGGTACCTTCCCCGATCCGCTCGACGTCACGCATCGCCCCCATGAGCGCCATCGGCCCTGCCCCTTCCCTGATCGAGGCCGCGACCCGTCGCCCTGCCGCGCGGGCGCTCCACGCGCTGGTGCGGGCGTGGCACGGAATCGATCTCGACGAGCACCGCTGGACGCCCGATCTCCCCGTTCCACCCGAGCTCGCGCGGCTGTTGCCCCACCAGACCGTGTTGTGCCGTCAGCACCATCTGGTCCTCCCCGAGCCCGACACCGAGGATCCCGACCGGTGGGTGTTCTGCGTCGACAACCAGGGACGGGCGCGCTGGGCGTACGACGCGGACGACGGCACCGACCCGTGCGTGGCATGGCAGGCGGACGAGAACGAGGAGTGGCTGGACGAGGCGCTGCGCCTCGACGATTTCCTGCTCACGCTGGTCCTCACCGAAGCCACCATCGGCGGCTCGTACCGCAACGGCGGCTACACCTCGACGCTCGCTCCGCGACGCTCGCGGCAGCCGTTGCGCCATTGACCCCCGTCGGCCTGCCGTGGCGGCTCAACGCCACGCAGTGCTACGCCGGCGCGGAGGTCCTGGCCTTCACCACCGCGGCGGTCTCGGGCGCGGGCACGCTCTGGATCGCGGGGCAGTCGAGCGCCGCGTTGCACTATCTGAACGCCGTGATCCAGGCGGATCCGCTGCCGTGGCTCGAGATCCGCGTCGACGGCAGGGAGCGCTACCCGATCGACGGGTTCTGAGGCCTTCGCTCCGGGGGGACGCGCTCCGGCTGCGAGGGACCGCAGCCCTCCACCACGGGCCGATCGGCCTGGAGGGCCGCGATCCTTCGCGGCCGCGGGGGGCGATCCGGGGACGGCCCCCGCGGACCGGCACCGCACGTTTCGCGCCCGGTGACCCGTCGCCGGGCGCGCCTCGTCCGGGGTACCTTCCGCGCGCATGTCCGATCCCGATCGCACCACCGACCCGCCTGGCGAGGCGGTCTCCGCGCCCGCCTCGCCCGCCACACCGACGCTGCGCACCTACGCGCTCCGCAGCGATCTGCCCGGCACGCGACCTGCTCGCGCGGGCATCGACTTCCGCGCCGCGCTCAACGAGGCCCAGCACCGCGCCGTCTCGGCCGGTGACGGTCCGCTCCTCATCGTCGCGGGCGCAGGCACGGGCAAGACCCGCACCCTCATCTATCGCGTCGCGCGGCTGGTGCAGTCCGGCGTCCCGCCCGAGTCGATCCTGCTGCTCTCGTTCACCCGCAAGGCCGCCGAGGAGATGCTCAGGCGCGCGGCGCTGCTCGGCGCGCAGGGCGTCGAGCGCGTCCAGGGCGGCACGTTCCACTCGTTCGCCAACGCGGTGCTGCGCCAGTACGGCTCGAAGCTGGGCCTGAGCCCGAGCTTCACGATCCTCGACGAGGGCGACTCCGAGGACCTCGTCGGCCTGCTCCGCACCGAAGGCGGTTACGCCACCAAGGACAAGCGCTTCCCGCGCAAGCAGACCATCCGCCGCATGTTCTCGCGGGCCATCAACTGCGTGACGCCGCTGCCCCAGATCCTCGAGCGCGACCACCCTCACTTCGCCCACTTCGCGAAGCCGCTGAACGCGCTCTTCGAGCACTACGAGCGCTACAAGCTCGCCCACCACATGGCGGACTACGACGACCTGCTGCTGCTGCTCAAGTCGCTGCTCGCCCGCGAGCCCGAGGTCCGCCGCGCGCTCTCCGAGCGCTTCCGGCACGTGCTGGTCGACGAGTACCAGGACACCAACCGCATCCAGGCCGACATCGTGCGGTTGCTCGCCGACACCCACCACAACGTCACGGTGGTGGGCGACGACGCCCAGAGCATCTACTCGTTCCGCGGCGCCGAGGTCCGCAACATCCTCGAGTTCACCGAGCGCTTTCCCGGCACCACCACGGTGACGCTCGAGGAGAACTACCGCTCGGTGCAGTCGATCCTCGACTTCACCAACGCGCTCATCGCCGCGTCGCCGATCGCGCTCACCAAGCGCCTGTGGAGCCACCGCAGCGGCGGCAGCGGCGCCCAGCTCGTGCGCGCCATGGACGAATACGAGCAGAGCCGCTTCGTCGTGCAGCGCATCCTCGAGCTCCGCGAGGAGGGTGTGCCGCTCGACAAGATCGCGGTGCTCTTCCGCTCGAGCTTCCACTCCTTCGACCTCGAGCTCGCCCTCGGCGAGGCCGGCATCCCGTTCGTGAAGCGCGGCGGCTTCAAGCTCATGGAGACCGCCCACGTCCGCGACGTGGTCGCGCACCTGCGGGTCACCCGCAACCCCACCGATCGGGTCGCGTGGCTACGCTTGCTCTTGCTCGTCGACGGCATCGGACCGTCGCGGGCGCAGGCGGTGATCGAGCGCGTCGCCGCCACCAGCGACCCGGTGGCGGCGATCGCCGAGCAGGCGCGCGGGCGCCACGGCGGCGCCGCGGCGCGCCTCGAGGCGCTCGCCGAGCTGATGGGGCTGCTCACCCACGGCACCCTCACGCCCGCCGAGGCGATCGCGAGGATCGTCGACTACTACCGGCCGATCCTCGAGTCGCGCCACGACGACCACCCCAAGCGCATCCGTGACCTCGACCACCTGATCGCGATCGCCGAGCGCTTCCGCTCCATCGACGACCTGCTCGCCGACCTCGCCCTCGAGCCGCCCACCAACAGCGTCGCCGGCGCGGCACCCGCCGGCCCCGACGACGAGCTGCTGGTGCTCTCGACGATCCACTCGGCCAAGGGCCTCGAGTGGCACACCGTGTTCGTGATCTGGGCCCTCGACGGCCGCTTCCCGAGCTTCCTGTCGATGAACGACCCCGCACAGCTCGAGGAGGAGCGGCGGCTGCTCTACGTCGCCGCCACCCGCGCCCGCGACCAGCTCTACATCACGTATCCGATGAACGTGCCGGACCGCGCCTCGGGCCGGATCCTCACCGAGCCGAGCCGCTTCCTCGCCGACGTACCGCACCAGCTCCTCGACCACGTGGCGCTGGTCGAGGGCCCGCCGGCGCCCACGCGCGCGGCGCTCGGCGCGGGCGCGGCACGCTTACCTTCCCCGGACATCGACGACGTGCCGTTCTGACCCTCCGAGAGCGGTTCAGGGTCAGCCCTCGGCCACCCCGAGGCGCGTCGCCAGCCGCCGCAGGTTGCCGCGATCCAGGCCGAGCGCGCGCGCCGCGGCGGCCCAGCTCCCCGCTGGCGTCGAGCGCCGCACGGATCGCGTCGCGCTGGTACTCCTCGGTCGCGGCGCGCAAACCGAGACCGGGTGGCGGCGTCGGCGCGGCCGCCCCGGCGGCCGGCTGCGCCGCGGCCCGTTGGGGGCGATCGAGATTCAGATGCTCCACACCGATCACCACGGTCCCGCCGCGCAGCTTCCCGGCTGCACGAAGCGACGCGCGCAGCAGCACGTGCTCGAGCTCGCGCACGTTGCCCGGCCAGTCGTAGGCCTCGAGCGCCTGGCGCGCCTCGCGGGTCACCCGCACCGGCCCGAGGCCGAGGCGGATGCGCGCCTGATCCAGGAAATACCCGGTGAGAAGCCCGATGTCGGCGGGTCGATCGCGCAGCGGCGGGATCGCGAGGGGGTAGACGTTGAGGCGGTGGTAGAGATCGGCGCGGAAGCGCCCCGCGTCCACCTCCGCCGGCAGGTTGCGGTTGGTGGCCGCGATCACCCGCACGTCCACCCGCAGCGCCGCATCCGAGCCGACGCGCTGGATCTCGCCGGTCTGCAGCACCCGCAGCAGCTTGGGCTGGAGCGACATCGGCAGCTCGCCGATCTCGTCGAGAAAGAGCGTGCCGCGGTCGGCGAGCTCGACCTTGCCGAGCACGCGTCGGTCGGCGCCCGTGTACGCGCCGCGCTCGTGGCCGAAGAGCTCGCTCTCGGCGATCGACTCGGGCAGCGCCGCGCAGTTCAGGTAGATGAGCGGCTGCTCGCGTCGCGACGATTGGCGGTGCAACGCGCGCGCGGCGACCTCTTTCCCCACTCCGGTCTCGCCGCTGATGAGCACCGGCAGGTCGGAGCGCGAGAGCAGCGCGATGTCGCCGCGTACATCCTCGGCCGCGGTGCTCTCGCCGAGGAACTCGGAGCCGACCCGCTCCTGCGCCTCGGAGGCCAGCTGGCGCGCCACGCTGCGCTCGCGATCGGCGTGGGACTCGAGCTCGACGAGCAGGGTCGCGGCGCGGAAGGCGAGCGACAGCACCGCCGCGAAGCTCTCGAGCGTGCCGAGCTCGATGGAGTCGAACGCGCCGGGCTCGAGCGCGTCCGCCGCGAGCACGCCGAGCTTCTCACCCTGCACGTGCAGCGCACAGCCGATGCAGGCGTGGATGCGCGCCGCGCCCGAGGCGTCGGCGAGGAGCAGCCCGTCGAACGGATCGGGTAGCCCGGTGTCGCGGGGGAAGCGCAGCGGCACGGGCGACGCCAGGATCTGGCTCAGGCGGGGGTGATCGGCGGGCCAGAAGCGCCGCCCGAGGGTCTCGGGCACCAAGCCCACCGTGGCCACCGGCAGCAGGTAGCCGTCGGGGGCGAGACGCAGGAACGCCGCAGCGTCGAACGGGATCACCTCCCGGATGTGGTGGAGCAAGCGCTGGTAGCGCTCCTTCTCGTCGAGGTCTCCGACGAGATCGAGCGCGGCGCCCAGAAAGGGCGAGATCACCTCGTCCACGATCCGAGTCGTTTCGACTCCATCAGCAGTCACTTCGACACGCATCCTCAAAAGTCAATTTGACTCGGATGCGCGAAAAACCCAACTGCGACAAATGGTCGCAGGGTGGACCCATATTTGCTCTGTCGCGGGACGTGCCTCCGGAGGAAACCCATCGCGGTCCCGAGGCGATGTCGGTCGCGGAGCTCGTCGATCACATCCGCATCGACTTCCACCTCGTGGAGCTCGAGCTCATGAAATCGCTCGCCACATCGATGGACCGGCTGCGCGGTTCGTCCCATCCCGCGTGGACGTCCCTGTGCGATGCGTTCCAGGTCGTCGCCGACGAGCTCACGGCGCACATGGAGAAAGAAGAGAAGGTGCTCTTCCCGTGGATCCGCGCCGGGCGTGGCGACCTCGCGCACGCGCCCATCCGCGTGATGGTGCTGGAGCACGCCGAGACCCTCGGGCGCCTCGACGCCCTGCGCGAGCGAGTGCGAGCGCTCGGGTCCGCGAGCGAGGCAGACCGGCTCCCGGCGGAGGTCGCGAGCGCGCTCGCGAGCCTCGATCGCCACGTCCGCGAGCACGTGCACCTCGAGAACGACGTCCTCTTCCCGCGAGCGCTGCGGGGCGAGAGTTGAACCGAAACCCGGGCGCCGGGGTCGAGCACCCCGGCCCCGCCAAACCCCACGAAAGGAACGCTTCGATGACCCGATTCAACCGAATGCTGCTCGTCGCCGCCGGCGCCGCCGCGGTGGCGCTCGGCGGTGCGACCAACGGCTGGGCCGACGCAGCAGGCGCGAAGAAGGAAGCACAGGAGATCTTCGCGATGCGCTGCACTCCGTGCCACGGACCCAGCGGCGCCGGAGACGGCCCCGGCTCGGCCGGCCTCACCCCCAAGCCGCGCAACTTCACGGACCCCGAGTGGCAGAAGTCGGTCACGGACGCACACATCGAGAACATCATCAAGTTCGGTGGCATCGCGGTCGGCAAGAGCCCGGCGATGCCTTCAAACCCCGACCTGATGGCCAAGCCCGAGGTCGTCACCGCGCTTCGCGAGTTGGTGCGCAGCTTCAAGAAATGAATGTGCCCGCGCGGGTGACGAGCGCTCCCGCGCGAGAGCCGAGAGGAGGGAGGAGCATGCACGGTCGCAGAGGACACACCATCGTCACGCTCGTGGTCGCTACCGTTCTGGCGGCGGCCGCGATGCTCCAGTCCGGCTGCGAGTCGGCCGGGGTCGGGACCGCACAGGCCGCGGACACCGGAGGACCCGGGCTCCAGCAGCTCATGAAGGAGCGCAACCTGAGCGAGGCCGACGTCACGGCGGCGCTCAGGACGTACACCCCCACCGGCCGCCACGACGAGTACTACATCTTCGCGTCGGGCGGGCACGGCGGAAACCTCATCGTGATCGGCGTGCCGAGCATGAGGATCCTCAAGTACGTCGCGGTGTTCACGCCCGAGCCGTGGCAGGGCTTCGGCTACGGCGACGAGAGCGACGGGCTCCTCGACTCCGGCAACCGCCACGGCCACAAGCTCGCGTGGGCCGACACCCACCACCCGGCGCTCAGCGAGGCCAAGGGCGACTACGACGGACGCTACGTCTTCATCAACGACAAGGCCAACGCCCGCGTCGCCGTCATCGATCTCAAGGACTTCGTGACGAAGCAGATCGTCACCTCGAACCTGATCGAGTCGGACCACGGCGCCACCTTCGTCACGCCGGACACCGAGTACGTGGTCGAGACGTCCCAGTACCCGACGCCGCTCGGCGGCAAGTTCGTGCCGCTCGAGAAGTTCGACGAGGCCTACCGCGGCGCGATGATCTTCTGGAAGTTCGACAAGGAGAAGGGGCCGCATCATTCCTGCGCAGTCCTTCGCGATCGAGCTGCCGCCGTACATGCAGGACCTCGCCGACTGCGGCAAGCTCGTAAGCGACGGCTGGGTGTTCTGCAACTCGATCAACACCGAGCGCGCCTACGGCGGAAACATGGAAGGGCGCCCGCCGATGGAGTCCGGCTCCTCGCAGAACGACATGGACTACCTCCACGTCATCAACTGGAGGAAGGCCGAGCAGCTCGCGAAGGCCGGCAAGACCGAGACGATCGAGGGCTTCAAGGTCATCCGACTGCCGACCGCGATCGAGAACGACATCCTGCACTTCATCCCCGAGCCCAAGAGCCCGCACGGCGTCGACGTCACGCCGGACGGCAAGGACATCGTGGTGGGCGGCAAGCTCGACACCCACGGCACCGTCTACTCGATCGACAAGATCAAGCAGCTCATCGCCGCCAAGAAGTACGAGGGGAAGGATCCCTACGGCGTGCCGATCCTGGCCTTCCAGGACGCCATCCGCGGCCAGGTCGAGATCGGCCTGGGCCCGCTGCACACCGTCTACGACGGCAAGGGCAACGCCTACACCTCGGTCTTCATCGAGTCCGTCGTGGCGAAGTGGAGCCTCAAGGACCTGAAGCTGATCGAGAAGATCCCCGCCCACTACACCGTCGGGCACCTGACCGCGGCCGAGGGTGACACCGTCAGCCCCGACGGCAAATACATGGTGATGATGGACAAGTGGGCGATCGACCGATTCGCGCCGGTGGGTCCGCTGCTTCCGCAGAACTTCCAGCTCGTCGACATCGCCCAGCCGAAGATGCAGCTCCTCTACGACATGCCGCTGCCGCTCGGCGAGCCGCACTACGCGCAGATGATCAAGGCCGACAAGATCAAGGCCGAGGAGATCTACAAGCCCGTCGGCACCAACCCGCTCACCAGCCAGAAGGACCCGTTCGCGGTCGAGGGCGGCAAGGAGCGCGTCGAGCGCAAGGCGGACGGAGTGCACGTCTACATGACGGCGATCCGCAGCCACTTCACGCCCGACATCGTCCGCGTGAAGGAGGGTGACAAGGTCCACCTGCACGTCACCAACCTCGAGCAGGCGCACGACGCGACCCACGGCTTCGCGCTGGACTCGCACAACATCCAGCTCAGCCTCGAGCCCGGCGAGCACGCCAACGTCACCTTCCTGGCCGACAAGGCCGGCGTGTTCCCCATGTACTGCACCGAGTTCTGCTCGGCGCTGCACCTGGAGATGGCCGGCTACTTCATGGTCGAGCCCAAGGGCGGCAAGTAAGCGCAGCAACCGCATCTGGGAGCGCCGGCATTCGCCCGCCGGCGCTTCCCAGATGGTCCCTCCCCACTCGTCCCGCCGCCGCGCCTCCGACGGACTCTCCCGATGAGCGTCAAGAGCACGACCTCGAGCCCCCGCCGCAGAGGCACGTGGCGCCTTGCGCGCTGCCTGCCGGCGCTCGTCGCAGCGGCCGTCGTCGCGACGGGCGCGGCGCCCGTCGTCGCCGCCGACCCGCACGACGCGGTGTACGAGCCGGTGCACACGGGCGCGAACCCGGCGGCCTCCGCCGTGCGCTGGACGCGGGTGCAGCCTCCGCGTCCCGAGCGCTGCGAGGAAGCGACCCCAGGCGTACCGCTGCAGAGTCAGATCGACGCCCTGCCCGACGGCACGGCGCTGTGCCTGCCGCCGGGGCGCTACCCGGGCACGGTCACCGTGTCCCATCCGATCACGCTGTGGGGCACCCCCGAGGCGGTGATCGTCTCGTCGCGGGTCGGCTCGACGGTTCACCTCACCGGCTCCGGCGCACGGCTCGCGGGGTTCACCATCGACGGCAGCGGCACCCGGTTCGACACCGTGGACGCCGCGCTCAAGGTGACCGCGGAGGACGTGATCGTCGAGGGCCTCGTCGTCGAGAACGCCACCTTCGGGATCCTCGTCGAGCGGTCGCGCCGCGTGACGGTGCGCGGGAACGACGTCGTGGGCCACAGCGACGTCGCCTTCGGACTTCGCGGCGACGGGATCCGCCTGTGGGAGACCTACGACTCGGTGGTCGAGCACAACCGGCTCACCGACTCGCGCGACATGGTGGTGTGGTACTCGCGGGGCAACCGGATCGAGCACAACCTCGTCGTGCGGGGCCGCTACGGCACGCACTTCATGTACAGCCACGACAACCAGGTGGTCCGCAACCGGTACGTGGACAACGTCGTGGGCGTGTTCGTGATGTACAGCCGCGACCTGAACCTCGACGGCAACGTGCTCGCCGGCAGCGGCGGGGCCGCCGGCATGGGCATCGGGCTCAAGGAATCGGGCAACGTCCGCGTGACCGGCAACGCCCTCATCCGCGACACGGTGGGCATCTACGTCGACACCTCGCCGCTCAACGAGGCCGACCACAACCACTTCGAACGCAACGCGATCCGCTTCGCCGCCTCGGCGGTGGTCTTCCACGGCCGCGCGAGCCGCAACCATTTCACCGACAACAGCTTCCGCGACAACCTGACCCAGGTCGAGTGCCGCGGCGGAACCGACGCCCGGGACGCCGAGTGGCGCGGCAACGACTTCGACGACTACGCCGGCTACGACTTCGACGGCGACGGCTACGGCGACGTCCCGTACGAGCTGCGCAGCATGAGCGCCAACCTGATCGGTCATCACCCGGGACTCGCCTACTTCCGTGGCGGCCTCGCGCTGTTCGCGGTCGATACCGTCAACCACGTCCTCCCGCTCTTTCATCCGACGACGCTTCTGATCGATCCGCGGCCACGCATGCGCTCCGACTTCTCCGACGTCGAGATGGCGGGGAACTTCGATGCAGATTGAGCTCCGCGACGTGCGTCGGTCCTTCGGCCGGGTGGCCGCGCTCAAGGGGATCACCGCGTCGATCCCGGGCGGCGCGCGGGTCGCGCTGATCGGCCACAACGGCTCCGGCAAGTCGACGCTGCTCCGGGTTTTGCTCGGGATGCTCGGTTGCGAGGGGGAGGCGCGGATCGAAGGGCTCGCGCCGCTTCGCGATCGCACCCGGCTCGCGGACCGCCTCGCTTACGTCCCCCAGGTCGCGCCGCGCCTCGCTGTGCCGGTGCGCGAGCTGGTGCGCGCCACCGCCCACGTGCGCGGCCTCGATCCGGCGCGCTTCGCGGCCACCGCATCCGAGCTCGACCTCGACCTCGCGGGGATCGGCACGCGGCTTTTGCGCGACCTCTCGGGCGGCATGCGCCAGAAGCTCCTCATCACGCTCGCACTCTCGGTCGACGCGTCGCTCTACATCCTCGACGAGCCGACCGCGAGCCTCGACGCCGAGGCCAGGCAGCGCTTCTTCGGGCTGATCTCGCGTTTGCCGACGACCGCGACGGTGCTGCTCTGCTCGCATCGTCTCGACGAGCTGCGCCAGCTCACCACCCACGTGTTGTCTCTTCGCGACGGGGTGCTCGAGTTCTCGGGCGCCACCGAGGACTACCTGCACTCCGCGGCCGCTTCGGTGGTGGACGTACGCGTCGCCGGCGAGGCGGCGCACGCGGCGATGGCGCAGCGCGGTTTCCTGGAAGGCGCGAACGGCTGGTGGCGCCGCGTGCTACCGCAGGCCGAGAAGCTCGCGGTGCTGCGGGACGTCACGAGCACGCTCAACGGCTCGGTGGTGAACGTCGTGGTCCGCGACGAGGAAACGATCCCCGCGCCGGCGGCGCCGCGGTCTTCGGAGGAGCCGCTGTGAACGACCGCACCCTCACCCGCGTCGTGGTGCCTGCGGTGCTCGCGATCCTGATCGCCGCGGTCGGGGTCGTGGCGTGGCAGGTGCTCGCCGGCCAGCGCCTGCCCGACGGCCCGGTGCCGGTCGCGTGGGGCAAGGAGGCCTGCGCCCACTGCCACATGCACGTGAGCGAGGAGGGCTTCGCGGTGCAGGCCCAGACCACTGCCGGCGCGGTGCTCAACTTCGACGACCCCGGCTGCTTCTTCTCGTACGTCGACGACGAACGGCCAGAGCTCCACGCGCTGTGGTTCCACCACTCTCGGGAAGACCGCTGGCTCGGCCAGGATCAAGTGGGCTTCGTGACCGTGGGCGCGACGCCCATGGATTTCGGGCTCGGCGCCGTCGACGCAAGCGAGCCGGGGGCGATGACCCTCGAGCAAGCGCGCGAGCGAGCCGCGGCCAAGAGCCGCGCCGGCGCGGCGCGATGGGGAGGATGCCGTGAGCGCGGGCAACCGAGACGTGGCCGCGATCTTCCGTCTCGACCTCGCCGAGACCGTGCGCTCGCGCTGGGCGCTGTTCTGTGTCGTGCTCTACGCCGCCCTGGCGCTGGTGTTCGTGTTCGTCGGCTTGCGCGAGTCGAGCCTGCTCGGCTTCACCGGCATGGGGCGGGTGCTCGTCGGGCTCACCCACGCGCTGCTGCTGGTGCTGCCGCTCCTCGCCCTCACCGCCTCCTCGCAGGTGGTGAACCGCGCCCGCGACGAGGGCGCCCTGGAGCTCTTGTTCTCCCATCCGATCCGCCGCGGCGCCTACTTCGTCGGCGTCACGCTGTCGCGCTACGTGGTGCTCACGGCGCCGCTGGTGCTGCTGTTCGTGGCGCTCGCGGTGCTCGGCGCCACGGTGCTCGGCGGGACGCTGTCGTGGAGCATCCTGCTCGAGTCGGTCGCGGTGAGCGCGGCGCTGCTCGCCACCTTCCTCGGCGTGGGGCTCTTCGTCTCGACCTACGTGGCGAGCCAGGCGCGCTCGGCGACGATCGCCCTCCTGGTGTGGATTCTGTCGGTGGCGCTGCTCGATTTCGCGCTCATCGGCGTGATGTTGCAGTGGCGCCTCCAGCCCCAGGGCGTGTTCGCCCTGGCGCTGGTGAACCCCGTGCAGGCGGCGCGCATGGCGCTGCTCTCGGCGGGCGATCCCGAGCTCGCAGTGCTCGGACCGGTTGGCTTCTTCATGGCGACCCGGGTGGGCGCGAACGCGCCTCGCCCTGGGGATCGCCTGGCCGCTCTTCGCCGGGCTGGCGGCCTGGCTGCTCGCGTTCGTCCGCTTCACCCGTGGCGACGTCGTGTGACGTCCGATCCGGGAATCGCACTAGCAAGGAGGGAACCGGCATGGCACCGCTGATGCTCGACAAGTTCTACAGCTACCTCGAACGACCGATCCGTATCCCCGTGCGGTTCGTGCTGGCGGCGCTGATCCTGCCGCTGGCGCTGAGCTACGTGATGCCGATGTGGCGGATCTCGATGTTCGCCCCCCAGTACCCGAAGGGCCTGGTCCTCGACATCTACTCCTACAAGCTGGAGGCCGGAAACGACGGCCAGCACCTCCAGGAGATCAACACCCTCAACCACTACATCGGCATGAAGCACCTCGATCGCGCCGAGCTATCGGATCTCGACTGGCTGCCGTTCGGGTTCGGGGTGCTGGCGCTGATGGCGCTCCGGGTCGCCGCCATCGGCACCGTGCGCTCGCTCATCGACCTCACGGTCTTCAACGTGTACGTGTGCTCGTTCGCGTTCGCGCGCTTCACCTACAAGCTCTACCTCTACGGCCACGACCTCGACCCCACAGCGCCGGTGAAGGTCCAGCCCTTCACCCCCGCGATCTTCGGCACCAAGCAGATCGCCAACTTCACCACCCACAGCTACCCCGGGGTGGGCGGCTACCTGATCTTCGCCTACGCGGCGGGCATCACGCTGCTGACCGTCTGGTACCTGTGGGACGGCCGCCGCCGCGCGGTGAAGGGGCTGGCGCACATCTGACCGATGGCAGGCGAACCCGGATTCGGCGGGCGCCGAGCCCGCGAGGAGAAGCGAACATGAAGCGACGCTTGGTGACGACCTTGGTGGGCTTGGCCCTCGTCCTGGCTGGCGGCGCGGTTCCCGCCGCTGACACTCCGCAGACCGTGGTCGACGTCGCGGTCGGATCACCCGACCACACCACGCTGGTGGCCGCGCTGAAGGCAGCCGACTACGTGGTGTCGCTCCAGAACCCCGGCCCGTTCACGGTGTTCGCGCCCACCAACGCCGCCTTCGCTGCGCTGCCCGCCGGCACGCTCGACGAGTTGCTCAAGCCCGAGAAGAAGGGTGACCTGCAGAACGTGCTCAAGTACCACGTGACCGTGTCCACGTACGAGAAGGGGTGGCTCAAGGACGGTCAGACAATGGGCATGGCGAACGGCGCCAAGGTCACGTTCCATGCAAAGGACGGTGCCGTGCTCATCAACGACGCCAAGATCCTGGGCTCGGTGCGCGCCGGGAACGGCATCGTCCACGTCGTCGACAAGGTGCTGCTGCCGCCCGCCAAGTGAGAGGCGCCAACGCGTCGGCTGACGCGGTCAGCGATCGCTGATCGCGGCGGCCGACGGCTCGGCAGCCGGCTCGGCCGCGAGAGTCTCGATGCGCCGCGCGGTCGCGAGGTTGAGCGACGCGAGCACCACCCCGGCGATCAGGATCGTCGAGCCCGCCGCCGCGAGCACGTGCGGGATCTGGAGCTCGGGCGGGTAGGCGTTGACCCGGAACGACTGACCGGCGAGGCCGATCAGGAAGCTCGGCAAGAGCATCGCGTAGAGGCCGAAGATCGTGAGCGCCGCGGCGGCGCGGCCGAGCGGCTCGGAGATCCGCCGCCCCACCAGCTCGGGCCACGCGTGGTGGACGCCGGCCAGGAAGGCCATCGCGAGCGCGCCCAGCATCGTGAGATGGAGCTGCGTGGTGGCGAACGCGGTGCTCGCCGCCATCGCGCGCGTCGCGGGGATCGCCAGCAGGAGCCCGGTGCAGAGCCCGAGCACCAGCGCCGGCAGGAAGCCGAGCGCGTAGATCATCGCGGTGTCGATCCGCGCGCCGCCGCGCTTGAGCAGCGTGAGGATTCCGGCGATCAGGAAGCCTGCGGCGGCGACCACGTCGGCGTTGAGCACCGCGCCGATCGCGTCGGTTCCGGTCGAGCCACCCACCGGACCTTCCGGACCGACCCAGACGAACAGCCCCGCGAGCGCGATCACCGCGAGCGCGATCCCGGCGAGCACGCCTTCGCGACGGCTGGGCTCGGCGTCGGCGCGTGCCTCGATCACGGAGATGACGGTCCCCAGCGCGCCGAGCAGCACCAGGCTGAACGCCGGCGACACGAAGCGCCGGAAGAGCGCGGCGAAGAGCTGCGGGTCGCCGCCAGCGGTCCAATCGAAGACCGAGATCCCCACCAGCCGATCGACGAGGACCAGCGTCATCGAACAGATCAGGAAGGCGCCCGCGACGAGCCCGCTCGCGCCCGCCAGGAAGAACGCCGACACCAGCGCCGGGACCGGGCGGGTGCGATCGCCGTCGCGACGCCAGTGGAGGATCGTCGCCACCACGCTCAGGCTGGTGGTCGAGATCGCGAACGCCGCGAGCAACACGCCGATGGCCGCGGGAGCGGTGTTGGGCGACGTGAAGCGGCCGCCGAACTCGGCGTCGAACATCCAGCCGACCTCGGTGCCGCCGGCGAGGAAACCGAGGACCAGCACCAGTCCCGCGAGCGCCTGGAGGTGCCACGCCGAGCGCGCCAGTCGCGGGAACGGCAGCTCGTCGATGCCGAGCGCGCCGGGCAGCAGTGCGTGGCCGAGGACCGCCGGGAACGCCGGGATCGCCACCACGTAGATCATCAGCATCCCGTGCAGCGAGAGCAGCGCGCCGAAGGTCTGCGCCTCGAGGCGATCGAGGTGCGGCGTGAGCAGCTCGTGGTTCATCCCGAGCGCCGCCGTCACCGCGATGGCCGCGAAGATCGCGGCGAGGGTCAGGTGCCGCCGCGCCAGCGCCGCGGGGCGACAGTCGAGCAACCAGCCGCGGAACGCGCCGAGGAGCGAGTCACCGGCCTCGGCTCGGTAGGTGGTTACGGCGGCAACGGTGGCGGACGTCGAGCTCATGGAGTTCCTCTCCGCCGCGCCGGACGTGCCGAGAGCGGAGGCACGGCGACGCCGCCGCCGCGCGAAACGCTCGCGGCAACTACGCGGCCCGTCGGACCCCCGACTCGCACCACGGCAACGGCCCGCGGAGCGCGCCGGGGGACGTTCCCCGGACACGGCTCCGCACCCGCTTATCTAGCGAACCTGACGCGCCGCGCCAAGGCGCGCCAGCCGGCGGCGACCGCTGCACGCGGCCTGCACCGCTCGTCCCCGATCCCGCGCCCATCCCGCGCTTGGTTGCGCTCCGCTCGCACCCCGCCCGGGTGCCGACGAGGAGCCTCGCCGTGGAACGATCGACCGCTCACCCGACCCCCACCGACCTCGAAGCGCGCTGGCTCGCGCCGTTCCTGCGGCGCCGCCGCGGGCGGCCGATCGCGCCCGCCATGTGGAGGGCGCCCGCCCTCGACCCGGCGGTCGTCACGCCACCGCCCGCGCCGCGCAGCGCGCTCCTGATCAACCCGTTCTACCCGAAGGACCCGGCGTCGAGCTTCGCCAAGCACGTGCTCACGCCGAGCCTGGCGCTCACCAGCGTGGCCGCGGCGACGCGCCGGGCTGGGAGGTGCGCTACTGGGACGAGAACCTCCTCCAAGGCCCACCTCCCGCCGAGCCGTTCCCGCAGGTGGTCGGGATCACCGTCCACCTCACCTTCGCGCGCCGCGCCTACGCCCTCGCCGACTGGTACCACGCCCGCGGCGCGCGCGTGGTGCTCGGCGGGCTGCACGTCACCTCGTGCCCCGAGGAGGCGCGCCCGCACGCCGACGCCCTCGCCATCGGCGAAGGCACGGCGCTGTGGCCCACGATCCTCGCCGACGTCGAGGCGGAGCGCCTCGCGCCCGAGTACCGGGCCGGCTACCGCACCCGCTTCCGCGACGAGCCCCCGCCGCGGCGCACGCTGGTGCCACGCGAGTCCTTCCTCACGGCGGCGAGCGTGATCGCGACCCGCGGCTGCCACAACCGCTGCGAGTTCTGCTACCTGGCCACCGAGGGGCTCGACGTGCCCTACCAGATGCGCGACCCGGCGCAGGTGGCGGCCGAGATCGCCGCCGACCGGCGTCCCTACGCGGTCTTCCTCGACAACAACCTCGCGTCGCGGCCCGCCTACCTGCGGGCGCTCGCCGCGGCGCTGCGCCCGCTCGGCAAGATCTGGTCCGCGGCGGTGTCGATCGACGTCACCGACGATCCCACGCTGGTGCGCGAGCTGGCGCTCTCGGGCTGCACCGGCGTATTCGTCGGCTTCGAGTCGCTCACCGACGACAACCTGAGCGACTCCCGCAAGCGCACGCCGCGCCCCGCCGACTACGCGCGCCGGGTGAAGATCCTCCACGACCACGGCATCGCGGTCACCGCGAGCTTCGTCCTCGGCTTCGACCACGACCGCCCCGACGTCTTCGACCGCACCGTGGCGTGGATCGAGGAGAACCGCGTGGCGTGCGCCACCTTCCACATACTCACGCCCTACCCGGGCACGCCGCTCTTCCACCGCATGGAGGCCGACCGCCGCCTGCTGCACGCGACTGGGACCTCTACGACACCGCGCACGCGGTGTTCCGCCCGCGCCACATGAGCCCGGAAGAGCTATTCGACGGCTACGCGCGCCGCTACGAGCGCGTCTTCAGCCCCGGCTCGATCTGGCGGCGCGCGCCCGGCGAGTGCCGCCGAGGCGCTGCCCTACCTCGCGGGCAGCTTCCTCTACAAGCACGCCAACGGTGTCTGGCACCGGCTGATCCGAAACCGCCTCACCGGCGCGGCGTGGGCGCCGCTCGTGGAGGCGAGCCGGCTCCGCCACGTGCGCTACCGGCGGCGCCTCGCCGCGCAGCTCGCAGGGGAGCCGGCGCAGGCGGGCGCCTTCGGCGCGCTGCTGCCTGCGAGCGTGTGAGCGCGGCGTCCGCCCGTGGAGCGTCGGTGCTCCGTCACCGACCCAGCGCCACGCCCTCGCCTGCACGATCTCTGCACCGACGGTCCACCGCGCGCGCACCGCGCGGTGGTGTGCTCGCGCCCCAGCCGATCAAGGCGACGGAGGAGACGACGATGCAGGCGCTGGCGACCCGACGCACCGACCGAGCCCCGGCTTTACGTGGCGCGAGCGGCCCACGAAGATTGGCCTGGAACGAGCGCTTCGCGGGCGAGGAGTGGATGGCACGCATCCTGGTGGTCGACGACGATGGCCACACCCGCGAGGTGATCCGCTTCGCGCTCGAGAAGGCCGGCCACCGCTGCGTCGAGGCCGCCGACGGCGCCGAGGCGATCGACACCTTCGTCCTCGAGCCCGTCGACCTGGTGGTCCTCGACATCGTCATGCCCGAGGAGGACGGCCTCGAGGTGTGCCGCCGCATCCGCGCCAAGGGTCCCGGCGCCAACGGGCGCGTGCCGGTGCTCTTCCTGTCGAGCCGCGCCGACGAGGTCGATCGCATCGTGGGCCTCGAGCTCGGCGGCGACGACTACCTGACCAAGCCGTTCAGCCCGCGCGAGCTGGTGGCGCGGGTCAAGGCGCTGCTGCGGCGCGCCTACCCCGGTGAGGCGAGCGGCGCCGCGGCGGCTCACGGCGAGCCCGCGGCGCGCCGCCCGCTCCACCACGGCGCGCTGGTCCTCGACGTCGAGCGCCACCGCTGTACCTGGCAGGGACGCGAGGTGCGGCTCACCGCCACCGAGTTCACCCTCGTCGAGGTGCTGCTCACCGCGCCGGGACGGCTCTATTCACGGGACGAGCTGATCGAGCGCGTCTACGGCGAGGACGGGACCGCCGAGCGTACTCTCGACAGCCACGTCCGCCACATCCGCGCCAAGTTCCGCGAGGCGGGCGGCGAGCCGATCGAGACCGTCCACGGGCTCGGCTACCGGATCCGCTCGTGAGCGTGGGATGAGCGCGGCCACGAGCGCGCCCGAGCCGCCCGCCGCGCCGCCGCGGCGCAGTGGCCGCGGCTTCGCCCCAACATCCTGCTCCTGCTCCTCGGCGTCGCGGTGACGGTGCCGGTGGCGCCGGCGCTGGTGATCGCGCAGCTCAGGCTCTACTCGGACGCGCTGGTCCATGAGACCGAGCGCAGCTTGATCGCCGAGTCGGTGCAGATCGGCGAGTCGTGGCGGCAGCGCTGGGCCGACACGAGCCCCTCGTCGATCCTGACCTCGCCGGCCTCACCGACGAGAGCACCGAGACGATGCGCTCGATCCCGTACGTGAGCGGCGCCTTGCCGACGCTCGCGTTCGCGCCGGTGCAGCCGGAGATCGACCTCCGGAAGGGCATCGCGCCGCGCATGCCGCCGCCCACCCGGTGGGCCGAGGACCGCGACGGGCTCGAGTGGCGGATCGGCCGCCAGTTCAGCCAGATCCTGCGCCGCGCCAAGCGCATGAACCTGAGCGGCGCCAGGGTCCTCGACGAGAACGGCTGCGTGGTGGCGTCGAGCGGCAGCGATCTGGGAGCGTGCTTCGACGATCTTCCCGAGGTGCAGGCGGCGCTGCGCGGCGAATACGAGGCGGTGGCGCGGCAGAGGAACAGCGACCGCCCGGTGCCGCCGCTCGGCAGCATGCGCCGCCGCGGGCGGGTGCGGGTCCACACCGCGATGCCGGTGCGCTTTCACGACGACGTGATCGGCGTGGTGTCGATGTCGCGCACCAGCCTCGACCCGCTCGAAGCGCTGTGGCACGAGCGCCACTGGATCCTGAGCGTCGGCGTGGTCACCCTCGCGGTGATCGTCGCGATGAGCTTCCTGAGCGCGCGCGCGATCGTGCGCCCGGTGCGGGCGCTCACCGCCGCCGCGCGTGAAGTGGCGCGCGGCCGCACCCGGGCGATGCCGGTCTTCGGGCGGCTCGCGCCGTCGGAGATCGACGAGCTGCGCTATGCCCTCGACCGCATGACCCACGAGCTCGGTGCGCGTGCCGACTACGTGCGCGACTTCGCCGCGGACGTCACCCACGAGCCTGAAGGCGCCGCTCACCAGCATCGGCGGCGCCGCCGAGCTCTTGCGCGAGAGCTGGGCCGACATGAGCGCGGAGCAGCGCACGCGCTTCCTCGACAACATCGCCGCCGCCACCGCCCGATCCGAGCGGCTCGTGAGCCGGCTCCTCGAGCTGGCGCGGATCGAGAACCGCCGCGCCGACGGCGCCACGCACCAGCCGGTGGCGCTGCGCCCCCTCCTCGAGGAGCTGGCCGAGCGCCACGGCGCGCTGGTGCGACTCGACACCGCGGGCGCGCCCGAGCGGCTCGCGATCGTGCCCGAGCACCTCGAGTCGGCGATCGGCAACCTGATCGACAACGCCGTCCGCCACGGCGCCGGCAAGCCGGTGGAGGTGGTGGTCGACGCCGCGCCCCACCCTCGCGAGGGTGACGGCGCGCACCCGCCGCGGGTGCGGGTGCGCGTCACCGACCACGGCCCCGGCATCAGCGAGCGCAACAAGGCGCGGATCTTCGAGCGCTTCTTCACCACCGAACGCGACGGCGGCGGCACCGGGCTCGGGCTCGCGATCGTGAAGGCGATCGCGGAGGCGCGCGGAGGCGCGGTCTCGTTCGAGACCAGCGCCGCCGGCACCACCTTCACGGTCATTCTCTGAAGAGCGACGCGTACTGTCCGTAACCTTCCTTCTCGAGGTCTTGCTCGGGGACGAAGCGCAGCGACGCGCTGTTCATGCAGTAGCGCAGCCCGGTGGGCGCGGGTCCGTCGTTGAAGACGTGGCCGAGGTGGCTGTCGGCGTGCTTGCTGCGCACCTCGACGCGGCTCATGAACATCTTGTCGTCGGAGCGCGTGACCACGTTCGCGGGCTCGAGCGGCTTGGTGAAGCTCGGCCAGCCGGTGCCGCTCTCGAACTTGTCCCTGGAGCTGAAGAGCGGCTCGCCGCTCACCACGTCGACGTAGACGCCGTCCTCGTGGTTGTCCCAGTAGTCGTTACGGAACGGCGGCTCGGTGCCTTCGTGCTGGGTGACCTTGAGCTGAAGCGGCGTGAGCTTCTTCTCGAGCTCGGCGGCGCTCGGCTTGGTGAACGTGGGTTCGGTCGCGGAGGTCTTCTCGGGAACCATGACGGCTTTGTCCTTGCCCCACACCTTCTCGATGAAAACGTCTCGTCCGGAGCCCGCCCGGTAGGTGTGGTAACGGACCGGGCTCTTCTCGAAGAAGTCCTGGTGATACTCCTCGGCTGGCCAGAAGCGCGCGTAGTCGACGATCTCGGTGACGATCGGCTTCGAGAACCGGCCGTTCTTCGCGAGCGCCTCCTTGGACCCCTCGGCGAGGCGGCGCTGCTCGGCGTCGTGGACGAAGATCGCGCTGCGGTACTGGCGGCCGCGATCGACGAACTGGCCGCCGGCGTCGGTGGGATCGATCTGGCGCCAGAAGATGTCGAGGAGCTGGGGATAGGAGATCCGGGCGGCGTCGAAGTGGACCTGGACCGACTCGGCGTGGCCGGTGGTCCCCGAGGCGACCTGCTCGTAGGTGGGGTTCTCCTCGGCGCCGCCGCTGTACCCCGAGATCACCGCGGTGACGCCCGGCAGCTTCTCGAACGGCGTCTCCATGCACCAGAAGCAGCCGCCCGCGAAGGTGGCGAGGGACTCGCCCGGCTTGGCCGGGTAGCGGTCCGGGTCGTTCCCGGAGCGGTCTCCGCCCGAGGCGCTCGAACACGAGGTGATCAGCACCGCCAGCACGGCGGGCACGACCTTCCGCAAGGCAGACATGGCTCTCTCCCGATCTCGGCCGGCCAGCGTACCCGACCGGCGTGGAGGGAGAGTGTCGTGGGGGCGGACGGCGTTACAGGCGTCGCGGGGCGGGCGCGGACGGAAACCGGCGGTCGTCGACGGAGCGACGACCCTCCAGCCGCGAAACGAACTACGCGATCGCTCCCCAGGCGCGCACGGCGACGCGCACCGCGGTGCCGCGGGCGCCGAGCATCCACGGCTTGGTGAGAGCGCCCTCCTGGGCGCCGTCGCCACTCGCCCACACGTTCTCGATGAACCAGCGGTTGAGGAAGCGAAGGCGCTCGGGCAGCACGATCAGCCCGCGCACCCGCGGGTGGCTCGCGATCTCGTCGAGCATGCGGCTCTGCTCGCGCATCGCGCGGCGCAGCGACGCCTGCAGGTCGATGCCGAGCACGTCGGCGTCCTTGCGGTGCAGCTCCATGCTGAGCTGCATGAAGCTCATCAGCCAGAGCTGGTAGGCCTGCAGCTCGATCGCCTCGCGGCGGCTGATCTTCGACAGCACGTCGGGAAGGTAGAGCTTGCCGAGGCCGACGTGACGAGCCTCGTCACGGCCGAAATACGGCATCAGCGCCGACAGCACCGGCTCGACGTGGGTGTCGGCGATCGCCTTGAAGAGGTGCACCGCGACGTGCTCGACGAAGAGCTGCATGCCGATCAGCTTGAAGAGCGCGGAGTCGGTGGTGATGAGCTGCACCAGCATGCTCTTCACGAACGCGTTGGGCGGCGGCAGCTCGATCTCGCGCAGCCGCAGGTAGTCACGCATCACGTAGTAGTGGCGCGCCTCGTCGAACGTCTGGATGGTGGCGGCCATCTTCGCTTCGCTGTTGTCGCGGATGCGCTCGGCCAGGAAGCTCGCCACCTCCCAGGCGGCCAGCTCGCCCCACAGGATCACCGAGAAGACGTTGGCGATCGCCTCCTTCTTTTCCTGCGGCAGCTCGATGCGCCCGTGCTTCTTGACGAGCTGGGCGAGGAGCTTCTTGCCGTCCCACGCGAGGTCGTGCCCCTTGTGGTAGAGGTTCTCGAGCTTCTCGAGGCGGTGGGTGCGGGCCTCGAGCTGCTCGACGGTGAGCTTCTCGAGCGGGCGGCTGTCGAGCAGGTGATCGGGCGGGAACTGGACACGGAGCGGAAGTCCGAACGGCATCAATCGGCGCGAAACGCTGCTCACCAGCCCCATCCAATCCTCCTCGGTCGCGGACCGCGTGTGGTCTTCATGTTTGCAACCTACCGGCCGGTCGGTCAATACGGCATCACCACGCCATCACACCGGACCGCGGCGACTCGGCGGCCCGCCGAGAGGACTCACGAGGCCGGCGATCGCCGCCATCGGCAGGACGCCCGGGTCGGGAGTCATCACGTAGAGCCCGCCGAGGACGGTGGCGGTCGCGAGCCGGCGCCCACGCCAGCCGAGCCGCCGCAGCACCACGAACGTCACGAGCGCGCCGATCGGGAAGCCGAGCTTGATCGCGAGCGGGCCGCGCAACACCAGGTTGAGAGCATCGACCCAGAGCAGGTTCCGCGCGAGTTCGAGTCGCCCTTGCAGGAGATCCGCGGGGCGCGGTCCCTCGGGCGGCAGCACCTCGGGCACGAGCGCCGGTCCATCGTCGTCATCGTCGGCCATCGAGCGAAGCCTAATGTACGATCCGCACGATGGGCCGGGCGGAGCGGGATGCTAGTCTTCGCCCGCGCCGAGCCGCGCGAGTGCCGGGGCCCCTTCTTTGATCGACTCGCCTCGACGGCCCGCGCTCCCGCCTGGCACGGCCAGCCCGGCCGTCGAGCGCCTCCATTCCCTCGACGCGCTGCGGGGCGTCGCGGCGCTCAGCGTCGTCTTCTGGCACTGGGGCCACTTCTTCTACGCCGGCACCGAGCCCGGCGCCTACACCGCGGCCCGGCTGCCCTTCTACGCCCTGTTTCGCCCGCTCTACGCGAAGGGCTGGCTCGCGGTCGATCTCTTCTTCGTCCTGTCGGGCTTCATCTTCTTCTGGCTCTACGCGACACCCATCCGTGGGCGCCGGATCTCGGCGCCCGTCTTCGGCGCGCTTCGCTTCTCGAGGCTCTACCCGCTGCACCTCGCGACCTTGCTCGTCGTCGCGGCGGCGCAGGCGGCGTTCCGGCGGACGTCGGGTTCGGACTTCGTCTACGCCTGGAACGACGCCCGGCACTTCGTGCTCAACCTGCTGTTCGCATCCTCGTGGGGCTTCGAGCGCGGGTATTCGTTCAACGCTCCGGTGTGGTCGGTTTCGGTCGAGATCTTCCTGTACGCGGTCTTCTTCGTCCTGTGCCGATTCGTCCCGACGGGGCTGACGGTGCTGGCCGCGCTCTCGGCGCTGGGACACGTGGTCGTGAGCAAGGCCAACCCGGCGCTCGGGTCGGGCATCGGATCCTTCTTCCTGGGCGGATGCGTGTTCCGGCTCTACGAGCGAATCGTCGACGCGGGTCGCGCCCGTCAGGCGAGGTGGCCGCTCGTGGTCGCGACGGTCGCGGCGTGGTCGCTCGCGGGGCTCGCGTTCCACCGCGAGTGGAACCTCTACTGGACCTGTGTGCTCGGGGTCTTCCCGGTGACGATCCTGACCCTCGGCATCCTCGAGACGACCGGGCTCCGCGCGACCTCCACCCTCACCTGGCTCGGCGACGTTTCCTATTCCTCGTACCTCCTCCACTTCCCGCTCCAGCTCCTGTTCGTCGCCGTCGCGCGCTGGGCCGGCGCGAGCAGCGAGATCTTCTACGCTCCGGCGACGCTGATCGCGTTCTTCGTGTGCCTCGTGATCGTCGCGCGCGCGAGCTTCGTGTTCCTCGAGATGCCGGCGCAGCGCTGGCTCCGGCGCCGGCTGGTCCCCGGGCGAGCGGACGAACGTCGTGAAGTGAACCTCGACCGGCGGTGACCGACGATGACGATGCCTCTCGACTCCGAAGAAGACCGGCGGCTCGCGGCGCTCGCGCGCTACGAGGTCCTCGACACGGCGCCCGAGGCGGCGTTCGACGCCATCGTCGGGATCACCGCCCAGCTCCTCGAGGCGCCGGTCGCGCTCATCAGCCTCGTCGACGCCGAGCGCATCTGGTTCAAGGCGCGGGTCGGCTGCGAGGTGCCGCAGATCGCCCGCGACCCCGGGCTGTGCGCGTCCGCGATCCTCGCCTCGGCGGTGCACGTCGTGCGCGACGCATCCTCCGATCCGGTGACCTGCCGCCATCCGCTCGTCACCGACGGCTTCGGCCTGCGCTTCTACGCCGGCGCACCCCTGCGCACTCCCGAGGGCCTCCGCATCGGGACGCTGTGCGTGATCGACACCCGCCCGCGCGACCTCGCTGCGGCGCAGGTGGAGCTCCTCGACCGGCTCGCGGCGCTCGTCGTTCTCCAGCTCGAGATGCGCCTCACGGCGCGTACCAGCGAGGCGCGCCTGGCCGAGAGCGAGGAGCGCTTCCGCGATCTCTTCGACGAGGCGCCCATCGCGTACGTGCACGAGGGGCTCGACACCCGCTTCATTCGCGCCAACCGCACCGCGCTCCGGATCCTCGGCATCGCGCCCGACGAGGTCGAGGGCACCTACGGCAAGGACCTGGTGCCCGACACTCCCCGAGCCCAGCAACGGGTGCAACAGGCGCTCGAGTCGATCGGCCGCGGCGCCGACACCAGCGGTGTCGTGCTCGAGCTGCGCCGCAAGGACGACGCGCGCCCGGTCTTCATCCAGTGGTGGTCGCGCCCCGACCCGAGCGGCCGCTTCACGCGCACGATGTTCCTCGACATCACCGAGGCCGTGCAGATGAGCGAGGAGAAGCTGCGCCTCGAGGCCCAGAACGCCTACCTGCGGGAGGAGATCCGCGCCGAGCACGGCTTCGACGAGATCGTGGGCGCGAGCGCGAGCCTCGTCGAGCTGCTGCGCCAGGTCGACCAGGTGGCGCCCACCGGCTCCACCGTGCTCCTCACCGGCGAGACCGGCACCGGCAAGGAGCTGATCGCGCGCGCCCTCCACGAGCGCAGCCCGCGCCGCGGCCGCGCGCTGGTCAAGGTGAACTGCGGCGCGATCAGCGCGGGGCTCGTCGAGAGCGAGCTCTTCGGCCACGTGAAGGGCGCCTTCACCGGCGCCCTCGGTGCGCGCGACGGCCGCTTCAAGCTCGCCGATGGCGGGACACTCTTCCTCGACGAGGTGGGCGAGCTGCCGCTCGACACCCAGGTGAAGCTCTTGCGGGTGCTCCAGGAGCAGGAGTTCGAGCCGATCGGCGGCAACCACACGGTGCCCGTCGACGTGCGCATCGTCGCGGCCACCAACCGCGACCTCGCGCAAGCGGTGAAGGACGGGCGCTTTCGCAGCGACCTGTTCTACCGCCTCGCCGTGGTGCCGATGCACGTGCCGTCGCTGCGCGAGCGCGGCGCCGACATCCCGATGCTCGCGGCGTTCTTCCTGCAGCGCTGCGCCCGCAAGCTCGGCAAGCCCGAGCCGCGGATCTCGGCCGAGGTGATGGAGCGCCTGGTCCGCTACCCGTGGCCGGGGAACGTGCGCGAGCTCCAGAACGTGATCGAGCGCGCCGTGGTGCTGTCGCGCAAGCCCGAGCTCGAGCTCGCCGACTTCCTGGCGCCGCTCGTGGCACCACTCGCGAGCTCGCCGGTGGCACCCGAGGGTGCTCCCCCGTCGCCCCCTCCCGCCACGCCACGGTCGTCGCTCGACGAGGCCCTGCGCCAGCACATCGAGGCCGTGCTCGCCGAGACCGGCGGGATGGTCGAAGGCGCGGGCGGCGCCGCCGAGCGCCTCGGCCTCCACCCGAGCACGCTGCGCAGCAAGATGAAGAAGCTCGGAGTGCGCCGCCCCGCGCGCTCGTGACCCGGGCCGCTCCCGGGTCGCGTCCTGCTACCTTCCGCGAGATGACCCCGAACGACCTCGTCGACGACGCGGCACGCGCGCGGCTCTTCCCCGCGCTCGAAGATCCGACCTCGATCTTCGTCAACCACGCCGGGATCGCGCCGATCTCGGGTCCGGCCGCCGAAGCGCTGGCGCGCTACGCCCGCGAGGCCCAGGCGCCCACGCCGGAGGTGCTGCGCGGCTGGCTCGCGGAGAAGACACGCGCCCGCCAGGCGCTCGCGGCGCTGGTGAACGCGACCCCCGAGGAGATCGCGTTCGCGCCCAACACCACGGTCGCGGTCGCGACCATCGCCAACGGCCTCGGGCTGCGCGCGGGCGATCGGGTGATCGGCTTCGAGGGCGACTACCCGGCGAACGTGTTCCCGTGGCAGCGACTGCGGCGACACGGGGTCGACTACGTGCTGGCGCCCGCGCCCGACGGCCTCCCCGATCTCGAGGCCTTCGAGCGCCTCGTCGACGAGCGCACCCGGGTGGTGGCGGTGAGCAGCGTGTGCTTCTGGTCGGGCGCGCGGGCGCCGCTCGCCGAGATCGTGCGGATCGCCCACTCCGTGGGCGCGCGGGTGCTGGTGGACGCGGTGCAGAGCGTCGGTGCCTTGCGCCTCGACCTCGCGGCGATCCCGGTCGACTTCGTCGCGTGCGGCGGGCTCAAGTGGATGCTCTCGCCGATGGGGATCGCGTTCCTGTTCGTGCGGCGCGCGCTTCTCGCCGAGGTCGAGGTCACCGAGCCCGGTGCCGACTCGAATGCGCCGCCGCTTCCCTACCTCGACTACCGCGAGCGCTTGCGGGGCGATGCCGCGCGCTTCGAGGGCGGCACCCAGCCGACCGGGAACCTGTTCGCGATCGGCGCCAGCGCGCGGATGTTCCTCGACCTCGGGCTCGAGCGCGTCGAGCGAGCGGTGCTCGCCAACGCGAGCTTCCTGAGCGAGGGCTTACGCGAGCGCGGCTGCACGCTGCTGGCGCCGGGCGGGGACGTGGCGCGCTCGGGGATCGTGGCCTTCCGCCACCCGCGCCTCGCCAACGCGGCGGTGGTCGAGGCGCTCGGCGAGCGCGGCGTGCGCTGCATCGAGCGCGAGGGCTGGGTGCGCTTCGCGCCGCACTGCTACCACCGCGCGCGCGAGCTCGAGCGCATCCTCGCGGCGCTGCCGCGCTGATCGCGCGGCGTCATTGCTGCGGGCGGGGGCAGGCCCCGCCCCTACGGTGCCGCATTCGGTCGCACGGGTGGGCCCGCCCCCCCCGGCGCGTCGCGGGTGGGTCCCGCACCGCCGGGCGGCCGCATTGGTGCACGGGTGTGGGTCCGCACCGCCGGGCGGCCGCATTGGTCGCGGTGTGGGTCCCCCGCCGGGCGGCCCACCGTGTGGTCCCCCCGGCTCCGGTCCCGCACGCCGGCGCCGCCGTGTGGGTCCGGCCCGCCGAGGCCGCATTCGGTCGCACGGGTGTGGGTCCCGCACCGCCGGGCGGCCGCATTCGGTCGCACGGGTGTGGGTCCCGCACCGCCGGGCGGCCGCATCCCGGCGAGCGGCCGTCAGCCTCGCACCGACCGGCGCTGCATCGACCGCCGGGGCTGGGACGAGGCGAGCACGGACCGTGGGGCGCGGACGGGCGCGCCCTTCATCGTAGGGGCGGCCCCTGTGGCCGCCCGGTCTCGGCCTATCTCCGGGCGCGCGCGAACTTGCAGTCCGGGCACGGGCAGAGGTCGCGCAGCATCTCGTACGTGTAGATACCGGTGGTGTGGCCGTCGCTCCAGTCGAACTGGATCGCATACCGGCCCACCGGGTTGACCCGCGTCGGCTTCACGTCGTTCGAGACCGACGACGGGTCGAGGGTGGGCTTGCCGGTCCACTCGTCGATGCACCCGGCGCAGCGGCACGCGCGCCTCAGGTCGGGCACGAAGTAGACGCTCTCGTGGGCGTCCGACCACACGATCTTGAGCTGGGTAGGGCCCGCCTGCTGGATCTCGCGCGGCACGATCATCGACATGGCTCTTCCTTCTGGACGGGAGTCGAACGCGCCAGTCTATCCGGCCTCCGCATTTGCGAGCCGGCCGTTCGCGGACCACGCTTCCCCTCGAGCGCGCTGCCATGGCCCGACGAGATCTGCCGCCGACCGAGGAAGGGTTGCCCACGGTCAACCTGAAGTCGGACCAGCCGACCCTGGTCGAAGCGCGGGCGCGCCTCGACGCCGAGATCTCGATCGCCAAGAGCCTCGGCATCGTCGCCCTCAAGATCGTTCACGGCTACGGCTCGTCGGGTCGCGGCGGCACTCTCCGTCGCGGGCTCCGCGAGTCGCTCGAGCGACGCACCCGCGAGGGACGCATCCGCGGGTGGATCGCGGGCGAGGACTGGGAGATCTTCCACTCCCGGAGCCGCGACGTCCTCGCCGAGGCGCCGGGCGCCGACCGCGACATCGACCTCGGCCGCGGCAACGCGGGCGTGACCATCGTGCTGCTGTGAGGTCGCGGACGGCATCCACGACGGCGACGCCGGCAACGTCTGCCTGCTCCAGCTCATGAACCAGACGCTGATGCGCTACCTCACCACCGGCTCGTTCGGTAGCATGGGTTCGTGACCCGCAAGCTCGCCACGTTGCTCGCCTTCGTGCTCGCCCTCGCGTACGCGCGCGGGCGAGTCGGGGGCGGAGCGCCGCGTTTCGATCACCTCACCGAGGTGGTCGGCCCGGTGGTCGAGATGCTCGGCGCGCCGCGTGCCGACGCGCGCTACCTCGACTCGAAGGAATACGTCCTGCTCTATTTCTCGGCGAGCTGGTGCGGAGCGTGCCAGGAGTTCACGCCCCAGCTCACCCGCTTCCATTCGCGCTACGCCAAGGACCACGACTTCGAGGTCGTGCTCGTCACGCGGGACCACGACCTGGACTCGATGCGGCGCGAGCTGCGCGAGCATCACATGCCGTGGGCCGCGGTGCGCTTCGACAACAGCGTGGCCCGCAGCCGCCTCGGCGGCTGGTACGGCGGAGGCGGCGGGATCCCCAACCTGGTGCTGATCGACCGCCAGGGCCGGCGGCTCGCCTCGACCTACGGCGCGTTCGGATACGAGAGCCCCTACCAGCCCCTGCAAGAGCTCCAGCGCCGCTGGAAGAGCCGCGACCCCGCGTTCACGCCGGCGACGTGAGCGGGAGGCGCCCGCGTCGGCCGCGCCGGGTTCGGAGCCCCCCTCCATCGCCGTGCACGAGCGAGAGGAGTGCTGTGGTGAAGTGCTGACGCCCAGAAGCCGAAGCCGCGCGGCTCGCGTCTCGCCGACCGCCGTCGACAACCGACGGCGCGAGTTCCGCGTGCGCGCCGACCGCCGCACGCTCTCCTTTCCTTTCGCCAAGGCCGATCCTCCGCCGACTCGCGAGGACCCGGTCGTCGACGCCTCCGTCGATCCGGAGCTCGGCGCGGAGGGTTTCACGTACGAGCTCGCATCGGGCCGCTCGGGTACCGTGCACGTGGAGCAGGTCCTCGAATACAACCAAGACCCGGCCCACCTCCGCGACCTGCTCCTCTACCAGCTCACGCTCGAAGCGCAGAAGCTCGTGGCCGCGAGCCCGCTGTCGAAGCGCGAGATCATCCGACGCCTCGGAACCTCGCCCACTCAGCTCTACCGGATCCTCGACCAGACCAACTACCGCAAGACCGTCGATCAAGTGCTTCGGCTGCTCGGCGTCCTCGGCGGGGACGTGCGCGTCACGGTTCGCGCGAGGGCGGGCTGACCGGCTGCGGAACGAGGCACGGCGCCGCGAGCCCGCCACCACGACCCGACGCGCGTGTCGAGGAGCAGCCTCCTGCTTCCCGGTCTCACCCTCGAGCCTGTGAAGAAATCGAGCGAGGGCGAAGCGCCGCACGGGGACGGAGCCGCCCGCGCTACGAAAACCGTCGGGCCGACGGGGGTTCCATCCCCCGTCGCCGGCCCCACGCGGCTTCCGTGAGCGGCCCAGGTGGAAAGGTCCACAGCCGCCTCGGCATCAAACTGACTTGATCCAAAACTAAGCCAATCGGACCTGATCGAGGTCCCGGGAGGCGAGCCAGCGGCCGACGGCGAAGCTCGCGAGGCCCGCCATGGCTCCGACGACAGCGGTGACGGCAAGCTGGAACGCGCCGACCGCCTCGAACGCCCGCGGCGGCCAGCCGAGGCTCATCATCCCAAAACTCGCCCCGCACAGCGCGGCGATCCCGCGGGCCATGCGTCGTGGCACGCGATCGCCGTAAGACGAGCGGGCGATCACGATGCCGAGCGCGCTCACCAGCGTCGCGACCGGGAGGAAGATGACTCCCGGGAAGACGACCGAGAGCGCCAGCAGCACCGGCACGGCCGAGAGCACGCGCAAGAACTCACCGGAACGGATCGCCGTGAGGACCCCGATCGCCGCGAGCACCGCGGCCTCCGTGAGGAGCGAGAGGAGCGCGATCGCCGCGGCGAAGAGGGCCACGGCGAGCCAGCCGGCTGCTGGGTGGGCGACCGAGCGCCCACGCTCCAGCACATCGTACGGTGCGCGGACGCCCCGCCGCCGGCTCGGTCGGCGCCGACGCACTCCGAGCGTCACTCCATCTTGCTCGATCTGGACAGACGGATCTGGAGGAAGATCTTCTCACCATCTTCCTCGTAGTATGCAAAACCTCGATTGCCGAAGGTTCTCGCCCTCAACCGGTTGATCAGATCTGCGGCCACGTAGGTCGCGTTCCGATCGATCCGGTCCAGCTCCTCGATCTCCTTCTTGGAGTGATAGACAGCCAGTCGTTCGTCCTGCGGGCTAGGCGCGATCTTCCCGCACTCGATGTCCTCCCATCGATCCTTGAACAGGTCGACGATGTCGACTTGAAGACGATCGTAGATGTCCTTGGCGGTGTCGGTCGGCAGGATCTTCACTTCCCTCTGAGCCCACACCGCACCGGTATCAGCGCCCTTTTCGATGCGGTGAAGGGTGACACCCGTTGCACTGCCGTCGATCAAGCTATGGACGTGAGGGAACCAGCCTCGATTGATCGGAAGTAACGCCGGGTGAAAGTTGACCGTCGTCGCCACGGCGGAAAAGACCTCCTCCGCCAGGAGCCACGGCCAGTAGACGCAGATGACCGCGTCGAACTGCTGGCGCTTGAACCATTCGACGTGCTCCTCGTTCTTCAGCACGTCCGCGCCGACGAACACGCGCTCGCGCCCGATCCCCAGCGCTTGGACGATCCTCTCGTCGTTCTCGGGCTGCTCGCCGGTCAGATAGAGAGCACGAACCTGGTCGTGAGGCGCTCGCCCGGCCAGGAACCCCGCCACCTCGAGGCCAGGCCGGTGATTGGCGAACAGGGCGATCGTGGTGGGTTCGTGGGCTGCGTGAACTGGCATCTCGAGATCGGCCTTGCCACTCTCGTTCGTCATTGGCGATCGCCCTGGGTTGCAGTGGAAGCGTGAGACCTGCCGGCGGGATCTACCACGTGAGCTGTCGAACAGCTCTTTTCCGCGGCGAGGGATGCCGGTCCGAGGATCGAGCCGGCCGGCTGCGGGGTGGGGCGACGGAGCGCCCACGCTCCAGCGGATCGGGCGGCTCGCTCACGCCCCACCGCCGGCCCAGTCGGCGTCGAAGACGGTGCGCAGGTAGGCGTGGGCGTCGGGGCTCTGGACCTGGATCGCGAGCTCGCGGTTGTTCTTGCAGGAGTTCTCGGAGCCGTTGATCGAGCCGACGTGGATCCACGCTTGGGTGCCGAGGTCGGCGAGCACCATCTTGTTGTGGATGCCGGATCCGGCGGGGCTGGCGCGGCGGCACGCGAGGTTCAGGCTCTCGGCGGCGGCGATGCCGTTCACGTAGCTGCACGTCGCGACGTTGCTGCGCGGCTCCCACGGCGCGTCGTAGTGCCCGTCGAGGAGGATGCGGACCGCGGCGCCGCGGCGCGCGGCGGCGATGTACGCCTCGAGGCGCGGGTTGGGGTCGTCGGTGACGTTGCTCGCGGTCGGGCCCCAGTGGACCTGCTCGTAGAGCTGCTCGACCTCGATCGTGTGGCCGGCGCCGGCGCGCGCCACGAGCCCGAGCATCGCGTCCTTGTTGCGCAGCGCGGTGTCGGGCGACTGCACCATCTCGAAGCTGAAGGTGCCGCTCATCGCGAGCGGCGCCGGGAAGGCCACCGGATAGGCGCTGCCGCCGGTGGTGCGGTCGGGGACGAAGCCGATGGGTGGCGGACCGTAGGTGGGATCGGTGGGCGACCAGCGCGTCACGTCGCGGTGGTTCACGGGGTCGAGGTCGCGGGCGAAGATGTCCGTCGCGCGCTCGATCATCCCCGGCGAGGTGGTGATCACGTAGGCGCCGCGGTTGCCGACGGTGCCGTCGGACTTGTCGTCGTCGGGCATGCCGCTGCCGCCAAAGTTCTCGCTCGCCACCAGCAGCCGCCCGCCATCGACGATCATGTACTTGGCGTGGTGGTAGTCGTAGCGGTCGTGGACGCCGAGCGCGCTGTCGTTGAACAGGAACCACACCTCGCCGCCGGCGGCCTCGATCTGCTCGGCCGCCCACAGCTCCTGGTCGTCGATCCCGCCGGCCGGCTCGCCTTCGAGGAGGATCCGCACCGCGACACCCGCCTGGGCGCGCTCCACCAGCGCGTCGGTGAGGGCCGCGCTGGTGAGGGTGTAGATCGCGACGTCGAGCGTGGTGGTGGCGCGCTCGATCTCGGCGACGACGCTCGCGTAGATCGAGTCCGGCGCCACCCCGACGATCAGCTCGGCAGGCTCGACGGCCTTCTTCGGGAAGAAGAAGTGCTCGAGGTCCCAGCCCGGGAACTGCACCTTGCGGCCGTCGACGGGGTCGGTGCGCGACTGCGCCCAGTCCTCGGCGGTGTCGGTGTCGGGCACCGGTAGGCCGGTGAGCTCGTCGAGCTTGCGGTAGAGGATCTGGCCCTCGATGCCGAGGCCGCCGTTGTCGTAGGGGTCGAGGGCGGCGCCGGTCCAGCCGCTCGCTGGCACCACCCCGTCCTCGAAGACCACGGTGTCGACGGCCGTGCCGGTGGCGTCCTGCAGGGTGAGCTCGTCGCCGGCGTTGGCGAGGGTGAAGGTGCCGCTGGACGCGAGGTTCGGCACCGCCGGGTCCGACTCCTGGAGCTCCCAGTCCGGCGGGTAGCCGAACTCGCTCGCGAAGCTCACGGCGCTCTTCGCCACCCACACGAGCTGCTTGGGCGCGAGCGTGGCGCCGCTCGGGAAGACCGCGAGGCCCTCGCCGTCGGTCACCTTCCAGCCGGCGAGGTCGGCCGGATCGGGCAGCCCGTTGAAGAGCCGGAACGCCTCGTCGGGTTCACCCGAGGCGTAGGTGTCGTAATAGACGGCGCTCAGCTTGGTGCTCTCGCCGTCGCACGCCGCCGCGGCCAGGGCGGCGGCCGCGACGACGGTGAACCACGGTCCCGCGACGCGACGGCGCCGCGGGCGATCGAACGAGCTCGACATCGCCTGCTCCAGGATGTGGGGTGGAAGCTCCACTCTCCTCCTCCGCCCGTACCCGAGTCAACGGCGCCGCGACGGCGAGGGCGCGGTGGTGCGCCCGTGGGTTCGCACGGGCGTCGAGCCGCGTGGGGTCTCGCCCGGCACGGCGGCGCGGAAGCCCGAGCGAATTCGGGCCCGTCGACGCGCCCGCGACACGTGGCGGCTGCGGCATGCCCATTGCGCTCGCTGGCGGCGCCACTTCGCTCGTGATCGGAGCCCACCATGCTCACCGGGAGCCCCCGGCGCGTTCGCGCACTGCTCGCCACAGCCATCCTCCCGCTCGCCCTGGCCGGCGAAGCCGAGGCGGCGACACTCGTCACCTCGTTTCGCCTCGAGAGCGACGACACCGCGAGCGCGCGGATCGTCGAGCTCGCGGGCCGTGCCGACGCGGGTCCCACGCGCAGGCTCGCGGTGTGGCTGCGCGCCGGAACCGGGCCGCGCGTGTCCGTCGCTCACGACATCGCGGTCGCCAGCGACGGCACGTGGCGGCTCTCGCTCCCGAGCGGCGCCGCCGACGTGGCACTCGAGGGACTCACGGTGCAGCGCTGGCTGGTGTGCGCCTACGACGCGAGCGACGTCCACGCGGATCCAGCCGATCCGGCCACGCTCGACTGCGGCCCCTACGCCGGCGGCGGCGCGGACCCGCGCTACGACGTCGACCTCGACACGCTCATCCTCGAGACCACCGACGGCGGGCGCACCCGCCGCGTCGAGGCCTACGCGCTGGCGCGCGACCTGCGCATCGCCGAGGTCTTCGTGGTCGACGGTAGTCACCTCGACGCGTCGGGCGACGACGGCGCCTGGACGTGGCACGACTTCGAGTCGAGCCCGCCGGGACGCACCGTCGACGGTTATCGCGCGTCGGGCAACTGCCCGCCCCCCGCGGACGCCGAGGGCGAGTGGTGCGACTCGGCACCGCGCATCCCGGCCGAGCCCACGGGCGGCGGCGAGCTCGCTCACGTCCATGCGGGCGTGCTCGTCGCCGCGCCGGGCCACGCGCTGATCGCGCTCGTCAGCGAGGCCCGCGAGCCCGCGCTACCGGCGATGGCCTTCGACGCCGACTTCGGAGCCACGATCCGCGTCGAGCCGACGGGGGTCGCGTGCTCGAGCGACCCGGCCGGTGGCGCGGGCGCTGCCGCGGCGGTCGCGCTCACCCGTGGCGCGTCGCTGCTCGCCGTGCTTCAGCCCGCCACTCGCCGCCGACCTCGTCCGGTGTCCGGCCGCGAAGGATCGCGGCCCTCCAGCCGGTCGAGCGCGAGGACGCGCGTCCGCCCACCCCAGCCGCACGCACCGGATCGCGGCCCTCCAGCCGAGCGGTCGCGCTTAAGGGCTGCGGTCCCTCGCAGCCGCAGCGCCTCCCGGCCGCCGAGGCTCGCGGCCCTCCGGCCCGGCGTGTAAAGCACTTGCTTTACAAAATCGTAAAGCATCTGCTCCACAGTTTTTGTAAAGCTAAAGCTCTACAGTCGATTCGGCGCTGTTTCACGGCCAATAGCGCCCATTTTGGCGCCCACCGAGGGCTGGGAAGGTGCCTCTGGGAGGGCCTCCTAGGGGGTGAAATCGGGGCTCGGTCGGGAAGAAAAACGAGCGCTCTCGCGGGGAGGGTGCGAGGGACGCGGGCAGCGTGTTAGGGTTCGCGGCTCACGACTCGAACCGGAGGTGTCGACGATGTCGCTGCGTGCTCGTCCTGCGCTCTTGGCCGCCCTGCTCGTCGGGGCAATGGGCTCGACCGGCTGCACCAACCTGATGGCTGGCGTCCTCGCCGGCGGCGGCGACGGACCGAGCGTGTACGCCACCGACGACGATCCCGAGCTGGTGCGCGAAGCCGTCCCCTTCGGCCTCAAGCTCCAGGAGCAGGTGCTGCAGAAGACCCCCGAGCACAAGGGCCTCCTCGCCTCGCTCGCCAAGAGCTACACGCAGTACGCGTACGGCCTCGTCTATCCAGACGCCGAGGCGCCCGGCGTGACGGTGGCCCAGGCCAAGGAGATCCGCACGCGGGTGAAGAAGCTCTTGCTGCGCGCCCGCGCCTACGGCTTCCGCGGCCTCGACGTGGACTATCCGCACTTCGAGGAGAGCGTGCGCAAGGACCGCGTCGCGACCCTCGCCAAGCTCTCGAAGGACGACCTGCCGCTGCTAGTGTGGACCGCGTCGGCGTGGGGCGCGGCGGCGTCGGTGGCCAAGGACGACCCCATGCTCCTCGGCGACCTCGGCCTCGTCGAGGCGCTCATGAAGCGCGCCCAGGACCTCGACTCCTGCTACGACAAGGGCGCCGTCCACGAAGTGCTCATGTCGCTCGACGTGAGCCGCCCCGAGTCGATGGGCGGCTCGATCGAGCGCGGCAAGCAGCACCGCGAGCAGATCGCCGCGTGCGGCGGCGCCGACAAGATCGGCCCGCTGGTGAGCTGGGCGGCGAGCGTGAGCGTGCGCAAGCAGGACAAGGCCGAGTTCGAGAAGCTGCTGAAGGAGGCGCTCGCGTTCGACGTCGAGAAGGCCCCCGAGTTCAAGCTCGCCAACATCCTCTCGCAGCGCCGCGCCCAGCGCCTCCTCGACAAGGCGGACGACCTCTTCCTCAGCGACGACGACTCGGCCGAGTGAGCGCGCTCGCGGCGGATCCCGACCGGGCGCTTCGCCGGGCGCTGGCGGCGAGCGTCCTCTACAACCTGAGCGGCTCGCTCGGGTTCCTCGTTCCCGAGCCGATCGGCCGCTGGATCGGCTTCCCCACGCCGGTGCCGCGGCTCTACCCGTCGCTGATCGCGATGGTGGTGCTGCTCTTCGCCGCGGTCTACGCGTGGCTCTACCGGGCGCGCGTCATCGACCGCTCGCTGGTGGCGCTCTCGGCCCTCGGCAAGACCGGCTTCTTCGCGGTGTTCGCGGGGGCGTGGTGGGCGGGCCAGGTGCCGCTGCGCGCGGTGCTCGCGGTGAGCGGCGACCTCGCCTTCGCGGTGGTGTTCGCGTGGTGGCTGGTCCGAACCCGGAGGGTGCCGCTTCGCACTCCCGAGCTCAGCCCGGCGTCCGGGCGCTGATCACCCACGTGCTCGACGGCGCCCACACGCCGTCGTCGCGAAGATAGGCCGCGAACACGTCGCGCAGCGCAGCGATGACCGCGGGCCTCTTGGCATCGGCCTCGGCACCCGCGAGGCGGAGCAGCTCGCCCGCGGGACCGAGCGCCATCCCGAACTCGACCGCTTGGTCGAGATCACGGCCGATCCGGATCGGCAGATCGACGCGCTCGAACCTCGGGTCGCGGAATCCGGCCGCGAGCAACTGGTCGCTGACGAGGTCGGCACCTGCCATGGAAAACGGGCCGGGGCCACACGTGACCGCGCGATGCTCCTCGGGCTCCGCCACCAGCGCCCGCACGCGCTCCTCGGCGAGATGCACCCACGGATTGTCCTCACGCCTGCGCCACACCACCATGGCGAGCTCGCCGTCGGGCGCCAGCGCGCGGGCCACGTTGCGCAGGGCCGCGACCGGGCTCGCGAAGAACATCGTGCCGAAGCGCGAGAACGCGTGCTGGAAGGGCCCGCCGAGCGGCTCGCGCTCGACGTCTCGGACCTCGAAGGTCGCGTTGCGCACTCCGGCCGCGCTCGCCTCGCCACGCGCGGCGTCGACGAAGCGCGCGGCGGCGTCCACACCCACCGCCTGGCCTGCGCCGCCCACGCGCGCCGCCAGCTCGGTCGTCAGGTCTCCGAAACCGCAGCCCACGTCGAGCACCCGTGCGCCGGAGCGGGGCGGGTGGCGGGCGATCAGGGCCTGGCCGTGTGCGCCGAGCCCGGTGGTGACGATCTCACGAAAGCGGCTGAACTTCTCGAAGAGCACCGTGTTCCAGGCCTCGATGGCCTCGGCGTTCCCGTTCGTGCCCACGCCCGGTTCCTCCGTCGTCGCACGCGCGCGACCGATCGCGCCCGCGCTCGGACGATACCCCGGGGTCGCAGCCCATCACCAACCGGCGGAAGTCGCTCACTCGTCGAGGGCCGCGGACGGCGCCGGCGTCACGGCGGCGCCGGTCACCATCGCCGCCGCATGCTTGGGCGGCCGCACCCAGTGGGCGAAGCCCTTGGTCATCGCCGGCACGTAGGTGATGAGCAGCACGCCGACCGCGAGGATGCACAGGAACGGCAGCGCTTCCTTGTAGAGCGTCGTGAGCGGCGTGCCGAAGCGTGACGACGACAGGATCAAATTGAGCCCCATCGGCGGGAACAGGAAGCCGAGCTCCAGGTTGGCGAGGAACACGATGCCGAGGTGGAGCGGGTCGATGCCGTAGGCGACCGCCATGGGCGCGAGCAAGGGCGCCAGGATCACGATCGACGCGAAGATCTCGAACACGCTGCCCAGCACCAGGAGCACGCCGTTCAGCACCAGCAGGAACACCACCTGCGAGTGGATGTGCGCCTGCGTCCACTTGAGCAGCAGCTTGGGCACGTCGGCGTCGACGAAGTAGCTGGTGAGCCCCATCGCGACTCCGAGGAGGATCAGCACCGCGCCCACCAGCGTCGCCGCGCGGTGGATGGTCACCGGCAGCTCACGCGTGGGGTGCAGGTCGCGGAACACGAGGCACTCGACGATCACCGCCGCCGCCACCGCGATCGCCGCCGCCTCCACCATGGTCGCGAAGCCGGTGAAGATCGCGATCACCACCACCGCCGGGATCGCCACCTCCCACTTCGCCTCCCACAGCGAGCGCCCCGCTTCACCGAGATCGAAGGGGATGCGCGGCGCGTGCGAGCGCGCGCCGACGAAGACGCCATAGCCCGCCACCAGGAAGAGCATCAGCAAGCCCGGCAGGAAGCCGGCGAGGAAGAGCTCCTCGACGCTCGCACCCGCCACCACCGCGTACAGGATCACCGGCAAGCTCGGCGGGAAGAGCAGCCCCAGCGAGCCCGAAGACGTCACCAGCCCGAGGCTGAAGCCCTCCGGGTACTTCTCGTTGATGAGCATCGGCAGCACGAGCCCGCCGAGAGCCAGGATCGTCACGCCCGAGCCGCCCGTGAACGTCGTGAAGAGCGCGCACACCAGGCACACGACGAGGGCGATGCCGCCCGGCATCCAGCCGAAGAAGGCCCGCGCCAGCCTGAGCAGCCGCTTCGAGGCGCCGCCCTCGGCGAGGATGTAGCCCGCCATGGTGAGCAGCGGGATCGCCGGCAGCGACGGGTTCGCCACCAGCCGGTACGTCTCGGTGGGCACCGACGCGATCGCGGTGCCTTCCGCGAAGTAGAAGAGCATCGCGAGCCCGGCCATCGCGATGAACACCGGCGTGCCCACCAGCATGCCGATGAGGATCGCGATCACGCCCGGCCACAGCAGGCTCTCGGCGTGGCCCTCGAGCTTGTCGAGCGCGAGCCCGGCCACGATGCCGACCAGCGCGATCACCCGCCCCGGCCAGCGATCGCTGGCGCGCCACGCGAAGCGCAACGCCACCAGCGCCATCGCCACCGGCATGATGAGCTGGCTCACCCATTCCTTCACGCCGCCGGGGAGCTCGGCGATGCCGGTGAAGTTCATGTTCGACTGGACGAGCCGCGCGCATGCGTAGCTGAGCAGCGCCGCCACCGCCGCGCTCAGGGTGTTCACGTAGATCTGGCTCGCGTGGCGGAAGGCGCCCGGCGGGATCAGCTCGCCGGTGGCGAGTGCCAGGTGCCGGCCCTGCCCGGTCGCGATCAAGGCACCCAGGAAGCCGATCCACAGCGTCAGGTGCTGGGTGTAGAGCAGCCCCCCCGGGACGCCGGCCTTGATGGTCGCGCGCCCGAGCACCTCGAGCACCGGCAACAAGGTCATGAAGAACACGATCACGACCATCGACCAGCGCTCGGCGCCGGCGATGGCCCGGCCCACCTTCGTCGTGGGTTCGGTGTGCGTCACGTCCACGTGGCTCGTCTCCGTCTACACGAAAGGCCGACTGGGTCTCCCCAGCCGGCCTCGTGGGTCCGATTCACCGCGAGAGTACGGCCTCGCCCGCTCACTTGCCTTTGCTGGCGCGGAACTCGTCGCGCAGCTTCTTCACCATGTCGAACTGATCCTCGGGCACGACCTTGCCCCGGATCGACGGCCACGACTTCTCGGCGAACGTGGCCCACTCGGCGCGCTCGGCGTCGCTGGCGTGGATCACCTCGAGGCCGTTCGCCTGCATGGCCTTGATCGAGTCGTTCTCGAGCTTGGTGACCTCGTCGTTGATGCGCTTGCCGAACGATCGCGCCGTCTCCAGCAGCTTGGGCTGGAGGGCCGGATCGATCTTGTCCCACCTCCTTCTTCACCAGCGTCGCGGTGAGGAGGCGCCCCCACGGCACGTCCGACATGAACTTGGCCTGCTCGTACCAGCGCGAGGCGTTCGCCATGATCGCGGACTGGGCGAAGCTCTCGATCATCCCGGTGGTGAGCGAGGTCATCATGTCCGTCGACGAGAGCACGATCGGCTGGAAGCCCGACGCCTTCCACGCCTCGACCGCGTTCGGGTCACCGGCCCACGCGAAGATCTTGACGCCAGCGGCGTCGGCCGGGGTGCGCAGCGCCTTCTTGGCGAAGAAGTGGATCCAGCCGGTGTCGCCCCACGAGAGCACCACGTAGCCCTTCTCGAGGAGGCGCTTCTCCCACACCTGCTCCATCTTCTCGACGACGTATTTGAACTCCTCGTCGGTCGTGAGCAGGCCCGGCACCCCAGCCGCCTGCGGCGCGGGGTCGATGTTGCGCATGCCGACGATGGTGATCGCCGCCGCCTGCACCTGACCGACGCCCATCTTGGTGACGGTGTCACCTTCGTTGCCGGTGATGCCACCCGAGTAGACCTTGAGCTCGACGTCGCCGTTCGACTGCTCTTTCCACTTCTCGCCGAGCTCGAGCAGCAGGTTCTCCCACGACGAGCCTTGCGGGGCGAGGGTGGCGAGCTTGATCTTGACCTTGCCGGCGTGCGCGGGCTCGGCGGTCACCATCAGCGAGGCGACCACCGCGGTGACGCCCGCGACCCACGCACGAATCGAGCGCTGCATCGCGATCCTCCCGGACGAGACGAAAAGCGGGTTGGAGCCCGGCAAGGTAGGCGCGGGGCTCCTGCGCGTCAACCGAGTGACGTGTCATCACGGGGGGCTGTTCCAGCCCCCCGCCCCGCTGGAGGGCGCGGCGCCTGCCGCGCCGGCGATACGCGATGACGCGACATCTCGACGCCGTCCGATCTCAGTAGGGATCCCACCCCCGAGTCACTCGCTGCGCTCGCGGCGTCGCGCTGCGACGCGCCGGTTGACGGGTCCTCTCGTGCCGCGAGCCGGCCGAGTGGCCTCGCGCTCGAGCATGTTCCAGACCCCCGAAACACGATCGCGATCGTGGTGCGCTCGCGCCCCGACTACGTCGGAAGCTGTACCGCCACGCCCGCGCTCAGGAAGCCGAGCCACGACTCGACCACCGGCCGGCCAAAGGTGTCGCTCACCGCGCGCCCGTAGAGCGCCATCTGGCCGCGGTAGCGCTCGGCGGCGGCGGCGACCTCGGCGGGAGGCACGCGGTCGGTCTTGTAGTCGAGGACCAGGAAGCCGCCGCCGTCTTCGACCTCCATCAGCAGGTCGATCACCCCCTGGACCACGATCACGTCGCCGGCGCCGTCGCCCGCCGGGATCTCGGCGTGGACCTCGTGAGCCGGCAGGCCGAGGGTGAACGGCACCTCGCGGCGCAGCGCCTCGGGCCGCGCCGCGAGGCGCACCCCGAGCGGCGAGCGACCGAACGCGACGATCGCGTCGAGGCGAGCCGCGGCGGCCTGCTCCGCGCTCACCCGACCCTGCGCGACCATGACCGCGACCGCGGCCCGCACCGCGTCCGCCTCGTGCCACACCCGCGCGTCGAGGTGGCGCAGCACCAGGTGGGTCGCGATCCCCGCCTCCGCGGCACCCGGCGCGCGCGGCACGCCGCTCTCGAGGAAGCGCGGCCGCTCCCACGCGTCGAGGGCGTGCGGCGCAGCGCCGCTCCCCTTCACGGGCGCCTTGGCCCGTCCCCGCCGTGAGCCACGCGGGGCGCCGCGCACCGGCCACGTGATGCGCGCCGCCTCCACCTCGGCGGCGTCCGGATCGGCCGGCGCTCCCGCGGCGAAGCGCGACTTGAGCTCGGTGACGCTGAGCTTGGCGAAGTGCGCGGTCGCGGCGGAGTACGGATAGGTCCAGGCGAAGCGTGCGCTCAGCTCGGCGCGGTCCGCCTCGGCGGGCTCGCTCGCGTGCGCGCGCAGCACACTCGGCTCGAGCGCCGCGAGCGCCGGCCAGTCGGGCAGGCCGCGCGCGACCGTGGTCACGCTGCGCCGCGGCGCTCCCGCGTCGAGCTCGGCGCGGGTCCACAGCCGCACGTCCCAGCGCGACGGGTCGGTCACTCGCCCGCCCTCGAGCCCGGCCGCGGCGCGCAGCACGCTCGCGTCGGGATGACGCGCCACCGCCGGCACCAGCCAGTCGAGCGGCCGGCACGCCGCCGCGACCAGCGCCGGCGCCAGGCGCTCGCCCGCTCGCAGCCCGCTCGCGACCCAGCGCACGCACTCGTTGGCCAGCCCGCGCGCCGAGCCGATCAGGACCAGCCGCTCGCGCGCGCGCGTGAGCGCCACGTAGAGCACCCGCAGCTCCTCGGCGCGCATCGCGGCGGCGCGCGCCGCCTTCACCGCGTGGTGGGCGAGCGACGGGAAGCGCGCGCGGAGCTCGAGGTCGACCACCCGCAGGCCGAGGCCGAGCGCGCCGTCGAACAGCACGTCGCCCTCCAGGTCGCGATCGTTCCACTCGGTGCCGAGCCCCGCCAGCACCACGAACGGGAACTCGAGCCCCTTCGACTTGTGGATGCTCATCACCCGCACCACGTCGTCGCCGGCACCCAGCACCGGCGCGGTGCCGAGGTCCTCGTCGCGCTCCTCGAGCTTGGCGATGAAGCCGAGGAAACGGGCCAGGCCCTGGCGCGCGAAGTGGTCGAACTCGCGCGCCCGGTCGAAGAGCGCGAGCAAGTTGGCGCGGCGCTGCTCGCCTCCCGGCATGGCACTCACGACGTCCAGGAAGCGGGTCTCGCCGTAGATCCGCCACACCAGCCGCGACAGCGCGCCGCGGCGCGCCGCGGTCCGCCACTCGTCGATGCGCGCGAGCAGCGCGGGCGAGGCGGGCGCGCACGGCGGGCTCGAGGTGGAGGAGTCGTCCGCGGCCGCGGCGCGCACCGCGTCCCACAAGTCACCGTGGCGGTCGGCGAGGCGCATGCGCGCCAGATCGGCGGCGCGGAAGCCGCCGAGCGGCGAGATCAGCACCGCCGCGAGCGGGATGTCCTGGCGCGGATTGTCGAGGACCTGGAGCAGCGCGAGCATCACGCCGATCTCGGTCACCGCGAACCAGCCGGTGCCGACCTCGGCGTGGATCGGGATGCCGAACGCGCCGAACACCTGCACGTAGGCCGGCGCGCGGTTCTTGATCGACCGCAACAGCACCACCACGTCGCGCCACGCCGCGGGCCGGCTCTCCCACGCGCCGCCGGCGCCGTGCCGCTCCCACACCCGCGCCGGCGGCGCTCCGCTCGCGGGGTCGCCCTGGACGATCGCGCGCGCACGGTTGGCGGCGACCAGCGCCTCGCGCTCGGCGGCGACCGCGTCGTCGAGCCAGGCGGCCAGCTCGCTGCGTGCGGGCGCGTCGGCCGCGCCGGGCTCGCTCGCCTCGCCACCGCTACCGCCACCGTCGCCGTCGTCGTCGCTCGCGAGGAGCGCCTCGCTGCGCTCGACGAGGTGGAGCTCGACCGGCGCGTCGGCGTGCGCGTCCGCCGGCGCGTCCGGGTAGTCGGCACCGTAGACCAGCTCGGCGTCGTCGCGATACGCGATGCCTCCGACCTCCTCGCTCATCACCTGGCGGAACACGAAGTTGACCGCGTCGACCACGGCGCGGCGGCTGCGGAAGTTCTGGGCCAGCACGATCGCGCGCCCCACCGCGGGGTCCGCCTGGTAGCGCGCGAGCCGCGCCAGGAAGAGCGACGGATCGGTGTGGCGGAAGCCGTAGATCGACTGCTTCACGTCGCCGACCACGAAGCGGTTGCCGGCGCCGGGCGCCGCCGCGTCGCGCGACACCAGCGACAGGATCGCCTCCTGCACGCCGTTCACGTCCTGGTACTCGTCGACCAGCACTTCCTCGAAGCGCGCCGCGAGCTCGCGCGCCACGGCGGTCGGCGCGAGTCGCCCGCTCGCCTCGTCGACGCGGCCGAGGAGCGCCAGGGCGAAGTGCTCGAGGTCGTCGAAGTCGAGCGCGGCGCGGCGCCGCTTGAGCGCGGCGTAGCGGTGGTCGAGGTCGCGGACCAGCGCGGCCAGCGCCGCGGCGTGGGGCGCGAGCCGGCCGAGGTCGGCGAGCCAGTCGCTCTCCTCGGGGCCGGCGAGGCGCGCGGTGAGGCCGTTCACCTTGTTCTTGATGGTGTTGCGCCGGCCCTGGATCCACTTCTTGAGCGCCTCGTCGAGCTCGCCCTTGGCGGGGCTCAAGGAGCCGAACGAGATCGCGGCGAGCGCCTCCACCAGCGCCGCGAAGCTCGCCGCCGCCGCGACCGCCGCGGACGCGGTCGCGAGCGCCGCGGCGTCCGCCTCGAGGCGCTTGACGTAGACCGCCGGTCCACCGGGGCGCACCGCCGCCACCGCGAGCGCCGCGAGCTCGGCCTCGTAGCGCGCCAGCTCGACCTCCACCGCGCGCCGCAGCGGCTCGAAGTACGGCGTGGCGGCGATCCCGCCCGCGCCGGCGGTCTCGGTGAAGCGCCGCGCCGCCGCGTCGAGCCACGCCTCCGGCCGCGCCAGGCTGCGCGTGTAGCGGAAGAGCGACACCACCAGCGCCTTGACCGCCACCGGCGCCTCGCCGCCGCCGTAGCTCCGCACCAGCGCCAGGAAGCCCTGCTCCTCGGCGGCGTGGCGGTCGTGGAACACCGCCTCGAGCGACTCGGCGAGCATCAGGCGCGACTCGTGCTCGTCGAGGATCGCCACCGACGGGTCGAGGCCCAGGTGGTGGAAGTGCTCGCGCACCAGCCGCAGGCAGAACGAGTGGATCGTCGAGATCGAGGCGCGCGGCAAGAGTGCCAGCTGCTCCCGCACCGCGCGGTCGTCGGGGTGGTCGACGAGCACCTGCTCGAGGCGCTTGGAGATGCGGCTGCGCATCTCCGCCGCGGCGGCCTCGGTGAAGGTCACGACCAGCACGCGATCGACGGCGGTCGGCCGCTCGCGATCGAGGAGGCGCTGGATCACGCGCTCGACGAGCACCGACGTCTTGCCCGAGCCGGCCGCCGCCGACACCAGCAGATCGCCGCCCCGCGCGACGATCGCGTCGCGCTGCCGCGGCGTGAAGCGCGCCTCGTCGAGGTCAGCCGCGGACGTCGCCATCGGCTCCCCCGGCGCCTTCGGCCGCGAGGCGGGCGAGCAGCTCGCCACGCCCGAGGCCTTCGAGCTCGTCGTAACCCTGGTTCGCGACCGCCGGGTCGAACTGGCACACCGGCCGTGCCGGGCAATAGCCACACGGCGTCTGGTCGCGCCCGAGCTTGTAGGGCTTCACGGCCACCTCGCCCGACAGGATGCGCGTCGCCGTCTCGCGGACGTGGCCGCGGACGTGACGGAAGAGCCGCTCGAAGTCGGCGGGGCTCGCCGCGGTGGCGCGCTTCGAGAGGGTCCCGTCCTTCTTCATCTCGACCGGCAGGAGCGGCGACGGCCCGTCGGGCTCGGCGCCCATCGCCAGCAGCACGTCGCGGTCGTCGACCACCAGCCCCTTCATGCGGCTCTCGGTGCGCCAGCGCTTGGCGGCCACGTCCGCCACCGGACGGGCGTCGAAGAGCGGCAGCGGGTCGTGGACCGGGAAGTAGAGCGCAGCCGCCGGCTTCACGGGTCGGCCGCCCGTGAGCGCGCCGCCGTGGGTGGTGATCGCGAGGAGGTACGTGAGGAGCTGGAGGTCGAGGCCATGGAAGACGCGCGCGTCGGCGAGGCCCCGCGGGCGGCGCTTGTAGTCGATCACCCGCGCCCACGGCGTGCCGCCGTCGTCGACGAAGAGGTCGACCCGGTCGATGCGGCCGCGCAGCGCCACGGCCGGCAGCCCGCCGCCGAGCGCGACCTCGAGCGGCGGCAGCACCACGCCGCCGGGGGAGCGGCCCTCGCCGAACGGTAGCTCGACCGCGAGCGGGGTGAAGTGCGCGCGCCGTGCGTGCTCGCCGAGGAGCTCGACGCTGCCGTCGAGTACCCGCTCGAGGGCGCCGAGCAGGTAGCGGGCCTGGGGATCGTCGAGGACCACCTCGCTCTTGAGCCGCGGCACGAGCTCGGCGACCAGCGCGTGCACCCGCTCACGCGCCTCGGCCGGCGAGAGCTCGGCCCACGGCCGTCCGTCGCGCTCGAGCCCGCGCACCAGGCCGCTCAGCACCGCGTGGTTGAGCGAGCCCAGGTCGGCCGGCTCGAGGCTCGCGCGCGGCCGCTCGGCGAGGCCGAGCCCGTGGCCGGCGAAGTGCTGGAACGGGCACGCGGTGAAGGACTCGAGCCGGCTGACGCTGGTGCGCAACCCGTCGCCCGAGGCGTAGAGCGCGCGCGCCAGCGCGGGCTCGAGCGGCGCCATGCGGCGCCCGTAGTCACCTTCGTAGTCGAGCGCCCGGAACGCCACCTCGCTCTCGGCGCGCAGCGACGCAGAGCCGGCGATCCACGCCGCGAGCGCGAGCCAGCGCCGCTCGGGCGGCTGCTCGCCGTCGCGCGCCACCCGCAGGCGCCGCGCCACCAGCGCGCCGAGGTCGCGCGGCCGGGCGACGCGCGCGAGCGCCGCGTCGTCGGCGTCGGCCGGCTCGGCGGCGCGCCGCGGGAAGGTCTCGAGGAGCCGCCGCACCGCGTTCGCGGGCTCGAGGGAGCGGCCGTCGTCGTCGGCGAGTGGGTGGCTCACCCACAGCCACTCGGACGCGCGGGTCAGCGTGAGGTAGGCGAAATACGACTCGTGGAGCAGCCGCTCGCGCGCGGTGGCGCCGAGCGCGAGGCCGCCCTCGGCGAGGCCGTCGCGGTCGGCGTCACCGAGGATCGGATCCTCGCGCGGCTCGGGCGGATAGGCACCGTCGACGGCCCCCAGCACGAACGCGGCGCGGGTGCCGAGGTGACGCGAGCGCTCGATGGTGCCGACCACCACCGAGTCGAGGCCCGGCGGGATGAGGCCGAGGTCGAGGGACTCGAGCCCCGCCTCCACGATCCGCAGGAAGCCGTCGAGGTCGCTCGGCTGGTCGCCGAGGGCGGCGACCAGCTCGTCGAGGAGCGCCACCACCTGACGCCACGCCGCGCGGTGCTCGCGGGCCCGCTCGGGCTGGCCGGCGCTCTCCGACTCGTCGCTCCAGCGCGCGAGCGTCGCGGGCACGTCGAGCGCCACGAGCAGCTCCCACAGCGCCTCGACCAGCGCTCGCACCGGCGTCGCGCTGGCGCCGCCGAGCCGGCGCCGCAGCGCGTCCAGCTCCTTCACCGCGCGGCGACGCTCGGCGTCGAGGCGCGCGAGCGCGGCGCGGGTCTCGCGATCGAGCTCGCGCTCCTCCTCGAGCGAGTAGCGGCGCACGAACGCCCACGGCTCGTCGCGATACCAGACCTCGCCGCGCACGCCGTGGGTGAGCGCGTAGCTCTCGAGCCGATCGACGGCGTCGCGCTCGATCGGCACCAGGTCGGTGCGCAGGTAGCGAAACACCGCCTCGTGCGACCAGCCCCACGCGAGCGCCTCGACGGCGGCGCGGATCAGCTCGACGAGCGGGTGGTGCGGGATCGGCCGGCGCCGGTCCACGAACACCGGGATGCCGTGGTCGGCGAACACCGCCTCGACGAGCTCGGCGTAGCTCTCGAGGTCGCGCAGCACCACCGCCATGTGGCGGTAACGCACGCCCTCGCCCCGCGCGAGGCGCAGGATCTCGCGCGCGGCGCTCTCCACCTCGTCGCGGCGGCGCGGCTCGGCGCGCACCGTGATGCGCGGCGCCGCGCCCTTCCACTCGACCGCGCGCGGCGCCTCGAAGAAGGTCGCCTCGAGGTGCGCGAGCTCGGGCGCGGCGCGAAACCGCGGCGGCGCGGGCTCCGCCGTGAGCAGCACCGGCGGCTCGACGCGCACGCCGAGCTTTCGCGCGAGGGCCTGCAGCGCGAAGTCGGTCTCGAGCGAGGGACGGAAGAGATACGTCTTGTCGTGGAGCAGCTCCGGGGTGCGCTCGCGCTTGGCGTCGAGGAGCAACGTCACGCTCACCTGCTCGCCGTGGGTGAGCAGCCCACCCACCACCTCGAGCTCGGCCGGTGTGAATCCCGCGAAGCCGTCGATCCACACCCGCGCACCGCGCACCAGTGACGAGCGCTCGAGGCGCGCCACGAGGAGCCCGAGATACACGTCCGGATCGATGAAGCGCTCGGCGCAGTGGTCGGCGAGCGCCTCGTCGAGGAGCGCGAGGTCGCGCGCCTTGAGCGAGAGCGACGTCGGCCCGCCCCGCTCCGCCTCGAGGTCGTGGGCGCGCTCGCGCAGCTTCTCCGGCGTCACGCCGTGGGCGCGCAGCTCGTGGAGGGACGTGGCGAGGCGCGGCGGCAAGCCGAGGCGGTCGGCGACCGGTCCGAAGATCGCGAGCTCGCGGCGGTGGCGCTCGAGGAGCGCGGCGATCACCATGCGCTTGCCGAGGTCGCTGAGCGCCGGACGCGCCGCGCCGCCGGTCTCCTGCAGCACCCGCCAAGCCAGGCGGCCGAAGCTCAGCACCTGCGCGCGGGCGAAGCCGCGCACCGCGCCGCTCGCGAGCAGCTCCTGCTCGGTCTGGAAGGTCGCCTGCTCGGGGACCAGGACGATCAGCGGCGGGCCGTCCGGCGCGCGCCCCAGCTCGCGCGCGACCTCGTCGACGCAGTGGCGCGTCTTCCCTGTCCCGGTCCGTCCGAGAATGAAACGAAGTGTCACTGGCTCTAGCGGAGTTAGGACCTGATCGCGGATCATAATCGCAGTGTCCACATACGATCGCATCCCCTCCGGCGCCGCCGCTCCGCATGACCGACTCGTCGGTCTCGCGGCGCCGGCGCCGCTGGTCGTCCTCGCGTTCGGGCTCGCGTTCCTGGCATCCGCCGAGATCGGCCACTGGCTCTCGTTCCACGACGAGCAGTTCGGCCTCGAGTTCGCCACCTTCTGGCCGCCGAGCGGGCTCTTCGTCGCGGCGCTCCTGCTCGCGCCGCGACGGCGCTGGGCGGCGCTGGTCGCCGCAGCGACCGCCGCCAACCTGATCTCCGACATGGCGCTCCACGACGTGGGGCCGAAGCTCAGCGTGTGGTTCTCGTTCGTGAACTTCGTCGAGGCGTCCACCGCCGCGATCCTGGTGCAACGCTTCGCGGGCGCGGGCTTCGCGTTCCGCGACGTGCGCGACGTCCTGCTCTTCGCCTCGCTCTCGGCGGGCGCGGGGGCGGCGGTGGCGGCCGGCCTGGGCGGCGCGGCGCTGATGGCGACCTACGGCGGCGACTTCAGCACCGCCTTCGCGGTGTGGTGGTCGAGCGCCGCCATCGGCCACCTGATCGTGGCGCCCGCGGTGTTCGCGCTGGTCGACCGCTCGCGGCGCCTGCGCATGGGAAAGGTCCGGCCGATCCGGCTGGCCGAGGGCACGTTGCTCGCGCTGCTGCTCGCCGCGCTGGCCGAGCTGGTGTTCGGCCATCAGTCGCTGCCGATCGCGTTCTCGGTGTTCCCGCTGGTGATGCTCGCCGCGCTGCGCTCCGAGCTCGCCGGGGTCGCGATCTCGAGCACCGTGCTGTCGGTGGTGACGATCCTCGAGACCTCCGCCGGCCACGGCCCGTTCGGGCTCGAGCGCTCGGTACCCGAGCGGGTGATGCTGACGCAGAGCCTCATCAGCCTCTCCGCGTTCTCGTCGCTGGTGCTGGCGGCGGTGGTGAAGGAGCGGCGCCGCGCCACCGAGGTGCTCGAGGAGAGCGAGGCGCGCTTCCGCGACCTGTTCGAGAACATGAGCGACCTGGTGCAGAGCGTCACCCCGGACGGGCGCATCGTGCAGACGAATCGCGCATGGAAGCGCGTGCTCGGCTACGACGAGGCCGAGGTCGGGCGGTTGACGCTCCTCGACATCGTCCACCCCGACGACCGCGCCCACTGCGCGGCCATGCTGGATCGCGTGCTGGCCGGCGAGGACGTGGGGCGGATCGCCACGCGCTTCGTCGCCAAGGACGGGCGCGTGGTGGACGTCGACGGCACCGGCCGCCGCCGCGTCGAGGACCAGCGGGCGGTGTTCACCCAGGCGGTGTTCCGTGACGTCTCCGAGGAGCGCGCCCAGCGCCGCGACGTCGAGCGCGCCCGCAACGAGCTCGAGGTCGTGAACCAGGAGCTGCGCCGCCTCGCCGCCACCGACGCCCTCACCAGCCTCAACAACCGTGGCGCATTCGAGGACCACCTCGCGCGCGAGCTGAGCCGCGCGTTCCGCTACTCCACCGACCTGTCGCTGGTCATGCTCGACGTCGACCACTTCAAGGCCTTCAACGACCGCTTCGGCCACACCTCGGGCGACGACGTGTTGCGCGCCGTCGCGCGGCTCATCCGCGCCACCGCGCGCGGCACCGACTTCGTCGCCCGCTTCGGCGGCGAGGAGTTCGCGGTGCTCCTCCCCCACTGCAACTCGCGCGGCGCGCTTTCCCAGGCCGAGCGCTTCCGGCAGGTGATCGCGGGCTGGGCGTGGCCGCTGCGCCCCATCACCGTGAGCGTGGGGGTGGCGACGACCACGCCCGAGCTCCTCGACGCGGCGGTGCTGGTGCGCCTCGCCGACGAGGCGCTCTACCGGGCCAAGCAGGCGGGGCGCAACCAGGTCCGGCAGGCGCGCGGCGCGGTGCTCGCCGGTGAGGCGGCGCCCTCCGGGCCGTGAGCGCTCACACCTCGCTCACGATCCGGTTGCGTTGCTCGCCGAGGTCGAGGGCGCCGTCGGGTGCGGATCCGGCTCACCACCTCGTCGCCGGGCCGCAGGTAGCGGGCGCTCTTTCGCTGCCCGCGCACGAAGAGCCGCCAGCGCACGCGCTCGGGCAGGAGCGCCGCGACCCGCTGCGCCGCGGCGCCCGGGAGCGCGAGCGCCACACCGCCGGGCGTGCCGGTGCAGATCAGATCGCCGGGCGCCAGGTCCTGGAGGCGCGATAGCTCCGCGAGGGTCTCGGCGGGACCGTGGACCAGCTCCGCCACCCGGCCTCGCTGGCGGAGCTCGCCGTTCACCGACAGCGTGAGCTCGAGCTCGGCCAGGCGCGCGAGCTCGTCGGGCTCGAGGATCGCGAGCCACGGTCCGGTGGGCGCGAAGGTGCGGTAGCTCTTGCCCTTGTAGAACTGGCCCTGGGGAATCTGGACGTCGCGCGCCGACACGTCGTTCGTCATCACCAGCGCGCCGATCAGCTCGGGCAGCAGCGAAGCCGTCACGTCGAGGGGGCCGTCGATGGCGCGACCGATCACCAGGCCGAGCTCGAGCTCGTAGTCGAGGAGCTCGACATGGCGCGGCCGCACGATGTCGGCGGTCGCGGGCGCGAGCGCCGACGACGCCTTGCGGAAGAACAGGTTGAACGTACGCGCGTCCGGGTCCTGCCCGGTCTCGACGAGGTGGCTGCGGTAGTTGAGCCCCTGGCAGACGAGCTGCTGGTTGGAGGTGATCGGGCTCGAGAGCTCGACCTCGCTCCAGGCGAGCTCGGGCGGCGCCGCGGCGCGGGCGCGGACCTCGCCGAGGCCGCTGGTCAAGAGCTCGCCCGTGGTCGCGAAGGCGCCCGCGAGCGGCACGAGCCCGCCCTCGCGCACCACCGCGAACATGGCGGCGCCGTCGCGGCGGATGCGAGCGACGTAGATCGGCATGGTGTTCCTCCCGGGATCGGGTGCGGGATGGTGGAGAGCGCGCGCTCAGCCGAGCAGCGCGGCGAGGACGCCGCGCAGGGTCGCGGCGGGCGTGGTGACGGCGCCCGTGGAGCGCCACGCGACGTGGCCGTCGGGGCGCACCAGGATCGCGCCCTCGTCGCCGATGCCCCGCACCGCGTCCCAGGTACCGTCGAGGGGCCGGACCGCGCCGCCGATCTCGACCGCGACGAGCCACGACTCGCCGAGCTCGTCCACCGCCGCGCGCCACGCCGCGCCGCCGGGGGCGGTGACGAGCGCGAAGCGGTCGTACGCGAGCAGGTCGAGGCTCGACAGGCGCTCGCCGCCGCGCTCAAGCCACAGGTGCGGGAAGCGCGCCCCGGGGCGGGTGCTCGGCACGAAGTCACGCACCGGGTTGGCGCTCACCGGCCGGGGCGTGCCGTCGGGCACGACGGCGCCCTCGTCGTAAGCGAAGCCGAGCTGGAGGGCGAGCATGTCGAAGTGGTCCTGCTGGTTCGCGACCGCGCTCGCGAGGCGATCCCGCTCCTCGCCCGGCGCTCGCAGGGTGGCGACGCGCCGCTCGTCGGTCGCCGGATCGCCGCTCAGCCCGGCGGCCTCCACCACCTCCACCAGCCGCATGGCGTTGGTGAAGCTCTGTTCGGCGTTGACGTGGGCGACGGGCTTGCGCTCGAGCTGGTAGGTGTCGAGGAGGGCGTCGCCGGCCCGTCCCGCGCTCACGGCGCGGATCTTCCACGCCAGGTTGTGGGCGTCCTGCACGCCGGTGTTGAGGCCGAGCCCACCGCTCGGCGGGAAGCGGTGCGCGGCGTCGCCGAGCAGGAACACGCGGCCGTCTCGGTAGCGCTCGGCGACCTGCGCGGTCATGGTCCAGGTGCTGACCGCCTTCACCTCGAGCGCCACGTCGTCCCGGCCCAGCGCGCGGTGGACGATCGCGCGGCAGCGCTCGGCCGGGAAATCGGGCAGTGACTCGGCGTCGGGATCGTACGGGTGCATGAACACCCAGGTGCGGTCGATGTCGTGGGCGACGAAGGCACCCGTGGCGCCGGGATCGAGGACCCAGTAGAGGATCGCCGGACGGTCGCCGACGAGTGGGCGAAGCGCGCCCTCGAAGTGGATCATCACGAAGCTCTGGATGCGCTCGGGGCCGACCAGCTCGATCCCGCGGCTCGCGCGCACCCGGCTGCCGGCGCCGTCGCACGCGAAGAGATAGCGCGAGCGGACCTCGACGACGCGGTCGGTGGCGAGGTCGCGGACCCGTGACGTCACTCCGCTCGCGTCGGGCTCGCAGCTCTCCCACTGGTGGCGATAGCCGAGGCGCGCGCGCGGCTCGCGGGCGAGGCGCGCGAGGAGGATCGGCTCGAAGAGGTGCTGGGAGACGTTGGCGAGCGGCGTCGGCGTGTGGGCGAGCACGCCGTCGTCCTGGCGCTCGTAGGGGAGGCAGCCGAGCTCGTGCCCGGCGAGCGTCGTCACCCACCGCACCCAGCCGCCGTCGGCGCGGGGCGTCGCGAGACGGCGTACCTCGCCGAGGTCCACGCCCAGGGCGCGGCAGATCTCGAGCGTGCGCGGGTTCACGACGTGCGCCTGCGGCGAACGGTGGGGGGCCGTCGCGGCGATCCACCACCCAGCTCTCGAGCCCTTGGTTGCCGAGCAGGATCCCCGCCGCCACGCCGACGGGACCCGCGCCCACGACCAGCACCGGCACCTCGATCCGTTCCATGTTCGCCCCCCTCACGCGCTCGCGCGCCGGGCGCGTGCCAGGAGGGCGATGGCGGTGCCGATCGCCAGGGTGAACATCGTGAAGCCGAACACGTTCTCGTCCCAGCCGAAGAGCTTGGTGTGGACGCCGGGCACGAAGATCACGCCCACGTAGAGCGGGCACAGGAAGTAGGCGATCCAGAAGCCCGCCAGGTTGCAGCACTGCAGCAGCGCGGCGAGGTGGACGTCGCGCACGTCGGCGGGGCGGCGCAGCCACAGCAGGTAGAGGCTCACGAGCCCCATCGTGCCCATGAGCCCGAGCAGCCAGACCAGGTGGACCCGCGCGTGGCCGTCCCAGAACGGGTTCATGAGGTGTCCCACGCCGGTGTCGCGCACGATCGGCCCGAAGAACTCGAGCGCCGTCACCGTGAGGATGATCCGCGGCACGCGGACCGCATCCTTCGCATCGCCCATCTCCATCCTCCACTTATTCAGTTGAATAACTCTGACCCGGGCAGAAATACGACGTCGGCTCGAAACTTGTCAACTGAATAAGATCGACGTATCGTCGCGGCCATGCAGAAGCGAGGCGCCGGGCGCGCCGCCACACGCGCCGCGAAGCCGCGCGCGAGCGCGCGAAAGCCCGTCGCCACGCCGCCCGGTCGCGGCGCCGAGACGCGCGCGCGGATCGTCGCCGCCGCCCTCGGCGAGTTCGCCGATCGCGGCTTCGAGGGGGCATCCACGCGCGAGATCTCGGCCGCCGCGAGCGTCAACCAGGGGCTCATCACCTATCACTTCGCGAGCAAGGAGAGCCTCTGGAAGGCGGCGGTCGACGCCATGTTCGAGGAGCTCGACCGCGAGCTCGCGACACTCGCCGGGGAGCTCGCGACGCTCGACGTCCGCGGCCGGCTGCGGGCGCTCCTGGTGCGCTGGGTGCGGTTCGTGGCCGCGCATCCCGAGCAGATGCGGCTCATGGTCCAGGAGGGCAAGTCCGACGGGCCGCGCCTCGCGTGGCTCGTCGATCGCCACCTGCGGCGCTTCTACGAGCTCTTCGACGCCCTGGCCCGCGAGGCCCAGGACGCGGGCCTCATCGCCGCCGACCTGCCGCGCGCGCACCTCTATTACATCGTGATCGGGGCCGCCTCTCTGATCTTCACCGCTGCGCCCGAGTGCCGCCGCCTCACCGGACGCGACCCGCTGCGCCGCGCCACCGTCGAGGCTCACGCCGACGCCCTGCTCAGGCTCCTGCTGCGGTGAGCGCGGACCCGGCGCCACGCCACGAGCGCAGCGCCGCGGAGGGACGGAGCCCTCCGCGCTACGAACCCGATCGTGGCGGCGGGGGTTCCATCCCCGTCGCCGGGCCTACGCGGCTTCCGTGACCGCCCCCGACGGAAGAATCTCCGGCCCCCCGAATACGCTCCGCGAGACCCCACGGGAGATGCGCTGGCCACGAGGGCGCGCGCGGCGTAGCCTGTGCGCGATTCGCTCGCTGCCCGGCCGCGCGGCAGCCCCCGCGAGACCGAGCTCACCGCGTGAAATCGCTGACCCGCTACCTCACGTTCCGGATCCCGGAGCGGATGGACTTCGTCAACGTCACACCCGACGTGACGCAGGCAGTGGCGGAGAGCAAGGTCCGTGAGGGGCTGTGCCTGGTGAACGCCATGCACATCACCGCGTCCGTCTTCATCAACGACGACGAGCCGGGCCTGCACGAGGACTACAAGCGCTGGCTCGAGTGGCTCGCGCCCTACGACCCGAGCCCCGACCGCTACCACCACAACCGCACCGGCGAGGACAACGGCGACGCCCACCACAAGCGTCAGGTGATGGGCCGGGAGGTGGTGGTGGCGATCACGGCCGGCAAGCTCGACCTCGGGCCGTGGGAGCAGATCTTCTACGGCGAGTTCGACGGCCGCCGCCCCAAGCGCGTGCTGGTCAAGATCATCGGCGACTGAGGTCGCGGCGCGAGGCGGATCCCATGGCGTTCACGGGTGTCGACTTCTACGACGTGGACTCGCTGCTCACGGACGACGAGCGCGCGGTCCGCGACACCATCCGGCGCTTCGTCGACGACGAGGTGATGCCGGTCATCGCCGAGCACTACCTCGAGGGCCGCTTCCCCAGGCACCTCGTCCCGCGCATGGGCGAGCTCGGCGTGTTCGGCGCCAACCTCCCCACCGAATACGGCTGCGCGGGGCTCGGCAACGTCGCCTACGGCCTCATCATGCAGGAGCTCGAGCGCGGCGACAGCGCGGTGCGCTCGTTCGCCTCGGTGCAGGGCGCCCTCGTCATGTACCCGCTCTACGCCTTCGGCAGCGACGCGCACAAGCAACACTGGCTGCCGCGGCTCGCGCGCGGCGAGGCGATCGGCTGCTTCGGCCTCACCGAGCCCGACTTCGGCTCCAACCCGGCCGGGATGATCACCCGCGCCGAGCGCACCGCCCGCGGCTGGAAGCTCAACGGCACCAAGATGTGGATCACCAACGGCTCGACGGCGCAGGTGGCGATCGTGTGGGCCAAGACCGGGGCCCTCGACGACGCCACGTCGATCCGCGGCTTCGTCGTCCCCACCGACACCCCGGGGTTCAGCGCCCGCGACCAGAAGGGGAAACTCTCGCTGCGCGCGAGCGACACCAGCGAGATCCACCTCGAGGACGTCGAGCTGCCCGAGGACGCGGTGCTGCCGAAGAGCGGCGGCCTCAAGAGCCCGCTCATGTGCCTCACGCAGGCGCGCTACGGCATCTCGTGGGGCGCCCTCGGCTCGGCGCTGGCTTGCTTCGACGAGGCACGCGGCTACGCCACCACCCGCATCGCCTTCGACCGCGCGATCGGCGGCTTCCAGCTCCAGCAGGCGCGCCTCGCCGAGATGCTCACCGAGATCACCAAGGCGCAGCTCCTGGTCGTGCAGCTCGGCCGCCTCAAGGACGCCGGCAAGATGACGCCCCAGCAGGTGAGCCTCGCCAAGCGCAACAACGTGGCGATGGCCACCGAGGTGGCGCGCGAGACGCGGCGCCTGCTCGGCGCCAACGGCATCCTCGTCGAGTACCAGGCGATGCGGCACCTGGCCAACCTCGAGAGCGTCTACACGTACGAGGGCACCCACGACGTCCACACCCTCATCCTGGGCCAGGCCGTGACCGGTCTCGACGCCCTCGGCGCTTCGCCCTCCCCGGCCGCAAATGATCGATCCGAGCAAGTTCAAGCCGTTGCGCTCCACGGCGCTGCTCTCTCGCGAGGGCGCGTCCAAGGCCGCCGAGGTGGTGGGTCTCGGGCGCGGCGAGGTGCGGGGCGAGGGGGTGGACGGGGTGCTCGGGGGCAGCGTCCTCAAGCGCGAGGTCAAGCTGCCGCACGTGCGCGACGAGATGATCGTGGACGTGCGCGTGGTGGGCGAGGTCGGCGAGGGCACGCCAGCGTCGCCGCTGCGCACGCGCATGCGCTTCGCGCGCGCCACCGAAGACGTGATGCGCGAGATCGACCGCTTCCTGGCACGCGCCGCCGACGCGCCGGCCACGCCGCGGCCGCCCACCGCGGCGCCAGGGGCCGCCGCGGCGCAGCCCGCGCCCGGCACCGCGGGAGGGGAGATCGGCGTGGGCTCGGTGATCGGCGGGCGGTACCAGGTCACCGCCGCGCTCACCCCGGACTCGGCGTTCCACGACTTCGAGGGCGTCGACCGCAACACCGGCAACCCGGTGCTGCTGCGCGCGCTGCGCGAGGACCACCGCCAGAACCCCGCGTGGGTCGCCCAGTTCCGCGAGCTCCACCTCGCGGCCCGCGCCGTCCAGCATCCGCACGTCCTGCGCCTGTTCGACTACGTGTCCGAACCCGGACGCGAGGTGGTCGTCTCCGAGCACGCGCGTGGACCGCGGCTCACGCAGCTCCTCAAGACCCGCGGCGCCTTCGCCCTCGACTCGATCGGCCGACTCTCGCGCCACGTGCTCGCCGGGATCGGCGCGGTGCACGCCAAGGGCCTCCCCTACGGCTGCATCCACCCCGGACGGGTACGGATCTCGTCGGGCTTCAACGCGCGGGTCTCGGACGTGGCGGTGGCGCAGATGCTGCCGCTCGCGCACATCGCCGCCGACGACGACGCGGTCGCGTACGTGCCGCCCGAGACGCGCCTCGGCGCCGTGCCCAGCGAGCGCTCCGAGGTGTACTCGTTCGGCATGCTGCTCTACGCGGTGGCGCTCGGGCGCACCCCGTTCAGCGCCGAGGAGCGCGCCGGTCTCGACATCCAGCCGGACCTCGAGCCCACCCCGCCCGGCGAAGCCCGGCCGGCGGTGCCCGAGGCGCTGGTGCCGATCATCGAGCGCGCCACCGCGGTCGAGCCGTCGGCGCGCTTCGCCACGCTCGACGACCTCGCCGCCGCGCTGCTGCCGCTCTTCGAGGACGCGCCGGTGGAGCGGCCCGCGAACAGCCGCATCCTGGTGGTCGACGACGACCCGAGCTTGCGCTACCTGATCGTGAGCTTGCTGCGCTCCGCGGGCCACGAGGTGCTGGTCGCCGAGAACGGCATCGACGCACTCGAGATCGCGTTCAAGGAGCCGCTCGACCTGATCTGCCTCGACATCCGCATGCCGCGCATGGACGGCTTCGAGGTGTGCATGGTGCTGCGCTCCGACGAACGCACCAAGAAGGTGAAGATTCTGGTGGTCAGCGCCGTCACATCCCAGGACACCGTGACGCTCATGGAGAGCCTCGGCGCCACCGAGTTCCTACCCAAGCCGTTCGAGGAGCCCGATCTCCTCGGACGCGTCGCCAAGCTCCTCGGCCGCTGATTCCGGCGCCGGGGGTCGATTCCCCGCGAACCTCCAGAGGGCACCAACCGTGATCCCGTATTTCGTCCAGCCGAGCCTCCACCTCTTCGGTCCCTTCACCATCCACGGATGGGGCGTGGCCGTCTGCATCGGGATCCTCCTCGGGACGTACATCGCCGCCAAGCGCGCCGAGAACCTGGGTCTCGATCCCGACGTGGTGAACGACTACGGGGTGTGGGCCGTGGTGTCCGGCTTCATCGGCGCCCACGTCATCGAGACGCTCTTCTACGAGACCGACGCATTCCTCAAGAACCCCCTCGAGCTGCTCAAGGTGTGGCAGGGGTTCTCGTCGTACGGCGGCTTCCTCGGCGCGTTCATCGGCACGGTGATCTTCCGCAAGGTCCGCAACATCCGCTTCCTCGACTACGCGGACTCGGTCGCGCTGGGCATGGCGCCGGCGTGGATGTTCGGGCGCATCGGCTGCTTCATGGCGCACGACCACATCGGCAAGCACTCGGACTTCTTCCTGGCGGTGAAATTTCCGGATGGCCCGCGCCACGACCTCGGCCTCTACGAGGCGATCCTCTCCGCGGGCCTCACGGTGCTCATGATGTCGCTCCGCAACGTGAAGGGGCGCGGTGTGTCCGCGGGAGCGCTCATCGCGGCCTATTCCTTCGTGCGCTTCTTCTTCGACTTCCTGCGCATCGGCGACACCACCTACGCCGGCCTCACCCCCGCCCAGTACGGCACCTTCGTCTTCATGGCGCTCGGCATCTGGATGATCGTCCGCGCCCGCCGCGAGCTTCGGGACGACCCCGAGAACGCGAAGCTGCGCACCGTCGAAGCGCCAGCGGCGGGCTGACCGGCCCGCGGCCGCGACGGAGCGCGGCCCTCCAGCCAATCGAACGCGGCTCGCGACGGCCACACAGAAACGGGCCGCGGGGGGATCCCCGCGGCCCGTGGTGTTTCGGGCGAGTCGAGCGCTGCCGCTCAGCGCGCGCCGGGCTGGCGACCGAGCTCCTGGATCTTGGTGAGGTAGCGCTGCAGGACCTGCTCCTGCTCGGTGGCCCAGGCGACGCAGCTGCCGACGAGCTTCCGCGCCTCCGAGCCGTCCTTGCACTCCTTGGCGGCGCGCGAGAAGTCGCGCCCGGCCCCCTGGGTGAGCGCCATCGCCTGGCCGGTGTTGGTCTGGGCCAGCGGGGCCGCGTCCTCGGCCTTCTGGAGGCCCGCGTCGTAGAGGTCGCGCCCCTTCTGGCTGCAGTCGGCGCCGACGTGGCTCGCCGCCTCGTTGCACTTCTTCTGCAGCTCGATCTGCTGCTGGATGTTGTTCGCCGGCTCCGCCAGCGCGGTGCCGCGGCCGGCGGCGAGGCCCGCCACGACCGCGACTCCCGCCAGCCAACGCCGCCGGCTCACTGCACCACCTGGATCAGCCGGAAGTACGGCAGGAACATCGAGAGCGCCACGAACAGCACCACCACGCCCATGAAGCCGAGCAAGAGCGGCTCGACGAGCGTGCCGACCACCGCGGTCTGGTAGTCGACCTCGCGCTGGTGGTGGCTGGCCACGGCCCCGAGGGCCTCGGGAAGCCGCCCCGACTCCTCGCCCACCGCCACCATGTCGAGCACCAGCGTGGGCAAGAACTTGAACGGCAGGAAGCTCTCGTAGAGCGTGCGGCCGCGCTCGACGTTGCCGCGGATGTAGCGGAACGCGTCCTGGAACAGGATGTTGGGGATGGCCTCGCCGACCAGGTCGAGCGTCTTGAGAAGCGGGACACCCGACTGCAGCAAGATCGACATCATCGTCGAGAACTGCACGGTGTAGATGTTGGTCAGGATCGGTCCGAAGATCGGCAGGTGCACCTCCACGCGGTGCAAGAGCGGCTTGAACCCACCGCGCTTCCTCGCCTGCAGGAAGACGAAGTAGCCGAGCAGCACGCCCAGCACGATCCACAGCTTGGCGCTCATCACCGCGCCCGAGAACCCGAACACCATGCGCGTGATCCACGGCAGGTCGGCGTTGTTCACCTCGAGCTGGTCGCGGAACACCGGGATCACGAAGATGAGCAGCACCAGCACCACGGCGATCGCGAGCACGAACACCAACAGTGGGTACGTCACCGCCTTGGAGAGCGTGCGCTTGGTGTCGGCCTCGCGGTCGCGATAGTTGGCCAGGTAGTCGATCACCTTGACCAGCGAGCCCGACTCCTCGCCGGTGCGGATGACGCTCACGATCATGTTGTTGAACCAGCGCGGGTGCTTGGCGAGCGCCGCCCAGAGCTGGATGCCCTTCTCGACGTCGGCCATGACCTCGCCGAGCGAGGCGCGGAACTCGGCGCTCTCGCTGCGGCTCGAGAGGATCTGCAGCGCGCGCATGAGGGGAATGCCCGCGCTCAGGAGCACCGAGAGCTGGCGCAGGAACACGTTGACCAGCTCGGGGTCGCTCTTCCTCGCGCGCGTGAAGATCGACCCGAACATCCCGCCTCCACCCACGTCGGTGGCGCTCGGCGGCGGCTGTGGCGGTGGACCGGACGGCGCCACGGGGGCCTCGAACACCGCCGGCTGGGTGCGCGGCGCGGCGCTGGGGCCGTCGTCGCTCTTGGCCGCCAGCGTCTGGCGGATCGAGTCGCCCACCGAGGGCGCGGCGGCGGGCGGTGGCGCCGGCGCGGCGGGCGCCTTGGGCGCCGCCTTGGTGGTCTTCGCGGGCTTCTTCGGTTCGGCCATGGGGGACCTCTCGGGTGGACGTCGGTTGGGATGGCGCCTCGTCAGCCGAGGACGCGCACGAACTCTTCGACCGTGGTGAGCCCCTCGCGGAGCTTGGCGAGCCCGGAATCACGCAAGGTGCGCATGCCGTCGTCGAGCGCCTGCTTGCGGATCTGCTCCTCGGTGGCGCCCGACATGATGAGGCTGCGCACCTTGTTGGTGACCTGGAAGATCTCGAAGATGCCGAGGCGCCCGCGGTAGCCGGTGTTGAAGCACGCCTCGCAGCCGGTGCCGCGCACCAGGTTGAATCCCGAGATCTCCTTGGGTGCCACGTTGAGCGCCTCGGCGGCGGCCTTCTTGTTGCGGATCGACTCGGCGCAGTGAGCGCACACCTGGCGCACCAGGCGCTGGGCGAGGCTGCCGACCAGCGCGTTGGCGATCAGGAAGCGGTTGATGTTGAAGTTGGTGAGCGTGGTGACCGAGCCGACCGACTCGTTGGCGTGCAGCGTCGAGAACACCAACATGCCGGTGAGGCCGGCGCGGATCGCGATCTTGGCGGTCTCCTCGTCGCGGATCTCGCCGACCAGGATGACGTTCGGGTCCTGGCGCAGGATCGCGCGCAGCCCGTACACGAAGTCGAAGTTGACCTTGTAGTTGACCTCGATCTGGTTGGCACCGGGGATCACGTATTCGATCGGATCCTCGATGGTCATCACGTTGACCGCGCCCTTGTCGATCTTGTTGATGCAGGAATAGAGCGTCGTGGTCTTGCCGCTGCCGACCGGGCCGGTCGCGAGCACGATGCCGTGCGGCTTGGCGATGAACGAGTCGACGATCTCGACCTCCTCGGCGCTCATCCCGAGGTCCTCGAGCGAGGTGAAGAGCCGCCCGCCCTCGGCGAGGCGGATCCCCATGCGCTCGCCGAAGTTCGTCGGCACCGTGGCGATGCGCATGTCGTATTCGCTCACCTCGGTCGAGAACCGGTAGTGGCCATCCTGCGGCAGGCGCCGCTCCGTGATGTCCATGTCGGCGAGGATCTTGATGCGCGAGATGATCTCGCGGCCGGTCGTGTGGTCGACGCGGCCGACCTCGTAGAGGAAGCCGTCGACGCGGTAGCGGATGTTGAAGCCGTCGCGGCGCGGCTCGATGTGGATGTCGGTGGCGCGCGAGCCGACCGCCTTCTCGATGAGCGTCGCGACGGTCTCGACGGCGGAGTTGGTGTTGATCGGCAGCGGTTCACCCGCGAAGCGCAGGTTGGTGCCACGCGACGCGGCCGTTGCGGCTGCGGATTCCGCCATCGAAACACCCCTCTCGGACGGGCCCGGGGAACGGCCCGTGGACGTGGACGAACCAGCCGGACGCCCCCATCCGGCCGGCCGAAGCGGCGCGATGCTACCTCTTTGGCTCCGCGCGCCGCAACCGCGTGTTCGGCCTTTTTCTCGGGGGATTATCGACGCGCCGCGGCGTCACCGGGGCGTCACGATCACGATCGGCCACGCGCGCCCACCCACGCGCGCGAGCGGCGGCTCGACGCTCGCATCCACGAGACGCGTCGCGAAGTCGAGCCACGCCTGGCGCCCGAAGCGCGCCGCGTGGCCGCCCTCGACCTCGCCGTACAGATGCGCGCCGTCGCGCAGCACCAGCGTGCCGAGGGCGAGCCGGCGGACCAACCCGCCCTGGCACGTGACCGCGAGGTGCTCGCCGCCCGGATCGCCGCCGTCGTCCGGCGGCACCTCGAAGCGCGCGATCACGTAGAGCGCGTCCTCGGGTGCGAGCTCGTTACGCTCCCCGGCGCAGAGCGAGAAGAGCCGGCCCCCGCGCGTCGCGGTGGACGCGCGCGCGAGGCTGGCGGATCACCGCCGGATCCTCGATCGCGCTTCCGACGTGGAAGATCCGCCCTTCGAAGTCGATGGTGTAGCGGTAGACCCGCTCGCTCACCGCGCTCGCTTCCGCGCGCGGCCCGGAGCGCCGCTTCGCGGGGGCGCGCCGGCGTGGCCTCGCGAGCGCCTCGAGCTCGCCGAACGCGCGCTCGAGGTGCGCGCCCAGCTCCGCCAGGTCGGCCATCGCGTCCCAGTCACCCATCAGGCCGAAGCCGAGCGCCCCGTCGTAGCTCACCACCGCCACGCTCATCGCCAGGTTGGGCGCGAGCGGCACACACGGGTACACCTCGAGCAAGCGAGCGCCGAGGAGGAAGAGCGGGAGCTGCGGCCCCGGCACGTTGGTCACCACCAGGTTCACGAAGCGCTGCGCCGACTGCAGCCGTGCGGCCTGCTGGAGCAGCGTCGCGGGCGCGAACCCCGAGAAGCGCGTGAGCATCTCGGCGCCCACCACCTCGTGGGACTTCTTGAGCTCGGCCATGCGCTCGATCACCGCCGCGAGCCGCCGGCGCGGGTCCTTCTCGCCGAGCGGCAGCGCCACGACCAGCGCGGACACGCGATTGCCCAGCTCTCCCGCCTCGCCGGGCGAGCGCACGCTCACCGGCACCAGGGTGTGGAGCTCGACCCCGGTCACGGCCTCGCCTCGCGCGAGGAAGAGAGCGCGAAGCGCGCCGGTGACCGCGACCAGCACCACGTCGTTGACCGTGCCGCCGAGGGCGTTCTTGATCGCCTTGGCGCGCTCGAGCCCGATCCGCACCGCCTGGTAGCGGCGGTGCGGTCCGATCGGCACGTTGAGGCTCGAGCGGGGCGCGAGGCCGCCGCCCATGAGCGAGCCCATGCCGCCGAGCACCTCCTCGAGCTTGGCGAAGGCCTCGCGAGGTGCCCGCAGCGCGGCGCGCAACGTGTGGCGGTGGTGCTGCTCCACCTCGGAGCGCTCGAGCCACGCGTCGACCAGGCGCACCGCCTCGCTGGGGGCGGGGCGCGGCTTCCACGGCGCCGGCGGCGGCGGCTCGGGTGCCTCGGGGTCGAGGTCGAAGAGCACCGCCGCGAGCTCCATCCCCGAGACGCCGTCGACCATGCAGTGGTGGGTCTTCCACACCAGCGCCACGCGATCGCCGGCGAGCCCGTCGACGACGTAGAGCTCCCACAGCGGGCGATGGCGATCGAGCGGCTGCGACATGAGCCGCCCCACCAGCGCGGTGAGCCCGCGCGGGTCGCCGGGCGCGGGCAGCGCGCTGAAGCGCAGGTGATAGAGCAGGTTGAAGTGCGGATCGTCGACCCACAGCGGGCGGCCTTGCCCGAGCGGCACGAACGCGAGCTTCTGGCGGAAGCGCGGCACCGCGGCGAGGCGGGCGTCGACGAACCGCGCCAGCCGCTCCTGGTCGAGCCAGCCGTTGGCGTCGCGCAGCCGCCGGCCCTCGAAGATCGACACCGCGCCCACGTGCATCGGGGTGCACGGGCCCTCGATGTGGAGGAACGACTCGTCGAGGGCGCTCAGCCGATCGTGACCGTGGGCGCTCATCGTCGGCCACTCGCCGAGGGCTCAGCGCCCCGTGTTGTAGCTCTTGCTCTTGGTCGACGAGGAGCTGGGCTTGGTGCTCGCGGGCGGGGCGGGCGCCGGCACGGGCTTGGGCGCCGCGGGAGCGGCCGGGGCGGCCACGGGAGCGGGCGCCGCGGGCGCGGTGGAGCCCGCGGGCGGGATCGGCGCGCTCGGAGCAACGCTCGCCGGCGCCGCTTCCTCGGGCGCCCCGATCGCGGCGGGAGCTGATCGTCCGAGATCGAGCGTGGCTCGTTGGTGGCGCCGGGCGGCGAACCGAGGTCGCCGAGCTCGAACACCAGCACGTCGTCGAAGCCCACCGCGATGCGCTCGCCCGAGTGCGACCACACCAGGTCGGCGGCGCGATCGGTGCCGGTCGGTGACCCACCCACCTCTTCCCAGCTACGGGTGTTCCACACCGCGATGCGGTGGGTCGCGCGCGTGCCCTTGGGCGCCTTCGCGGGGAGCGGCTCGCGCACGAAGCCCGCCAGCACCGGCGCGTCGGTGCGCGGGTTCCACGCCAGCTCGAGCGCGCAGCGCCCGGGCTGGGGGATCGACTTGAAGACCGTCCAGGTGGTGGTGTCGAAGATCACCAGCTCGCTCTTCGCGGGATCGGTGTCGCAGCCCTTGTCGCTCTCGACCCACACCGCGAGCCAGGCACCGTTCGGGCTCCACGCGACCTGGCCGATCCGCCCCACCGGACGCTTGATCGACTTGATCTGCTCCCACGCGCGGGTGTCCCACACCGAGATCGCGTTCCACGACACGATGCCGAGCTGGCGTCCGTCGCCGCGCCACAGGATCCCGCCCCAGTCGTCGAAGCGGCCGATGAAGTTGAGCGAGCGGTCGTAGATCAGGATCTGGCTCGACGGAGTGGCGCCGAACTCCTTCAGGTTCGCCGCCAGGTACTGGCCGTCGGGGCTGAAGCGGACCGTGGTGAAGTGGCCCTTGGCCTCGCGCAACTTGCGCCCCGGCGCGCCGTCGGAGAGGCGCATCGTGCGGATCTCCGGCTCGGCGCCGGTGCAGTCGGGGCCGATGCGGCCGGGCTGGGTGTAAGCGAGCCACGCGCCGTCGGGGCTGACGTCGAAGTCGAGCGCCCCGGTTCCGGGGACCTCGACGAGCTGCGCGCTCGACGAGCCGTCGATCATCATGCGCTCGATGCCGCGGCCCTTGTTGTAGATGATGCCGGTGTCGTCCTGCGTCCACACGATGCGACGCCGGTCGCCGGTCGGGAACGCACACGCGCCGGCGCGCGCGTCGCGCACGTCGAGCCCGAGCGACGCCAACACCAGCGCGGCGCTCGCGAGCGTAGTCTTCAGGCGCATCCCACTCGGTCCAGTCATCGCTCTCGCCCCGCTTTCAACGGTACGTCTCGCGCTGCATCGGCACCGCCACGCCACACAGGCGGATCATCTCGCCGCCCATGCGGCCCCTGAGCGCGAGGCCCAGCATCTTGAAGTCGGCGCGCAGCGACCACGACGGGAAGTCCCAGGTCGCCGGGCGGTTGCCCTCGATCAAGCCGTGCCCCACCCACGCCGGTCCGTAACCGAGGATCGGTGCCACCACCACGAAGCCGGGGCTCAAGCTGAGGACGCCCACGGCCAGCGCCAGCACCCCGCACGCGGTCCCGACGTAATGGAGGAAGCGATTGAGGGGATCCTTGTGCGCGCCCACATAGTACGGCCAGAACTGCTCGAACGACGTGATCGACGGCTTCATGGCGACCTCGCGAGGAGAGACTCAGCCGCGCACGGCCAGCCGGTCTAGCGCCTCGCGGTACTTGGCGGCGGTCTGAGTCACGATCTCGGCCGGCAGCTCGGGGGCCGGCGGGGTGTGATCCCATCCGACGCCGTTCAGCCAGTCGCGCACGAACTGCTTGTCGAACGAGGGCTGCGCGCGCCCCGGCTGGTAGACGTCCTTGGGCCAGAAGCGCGACGAGTCGGGGGTGAGCGCCTCGTCCATGAGGGTCAGCTCACCGTTGCGCAGGCCGAACTCGAACTTGGTGTCGGCGAGCAGGATGCCGCGCGGCTCGGCCCACGCCGCGGCGCGCTCGTAGAGCTCGATCGAGACGTCGCGCACCTTCTTCGTGAGCTCGGCGCCCACGATCTCCTGCGCCTGCTCGAAGGTGATGTTCTCGTCGTGCTGGCCGGCGGGCGCCTTGGTCGAGGGCGTGAAGATCGGCTCCGGCAGCCGAGCCGACTCGGTGAGCCCCGCGGGGAGGGGGATGCCGCACACGGTCCCCTTCTTCTTGTACTCGGACCACCCCGAGCCCGCGAGATAGCCGCGCACGATCGCCTCGACCTTGAGCGGCTCGCACTTGTGCACCAGCACGGCGCGGCCGTCGATGGCGGCGAGCGCGGCGGGGTCGCTCACGACGTCGGAGAGCGGGCGCCCGGTGAGGTGGTTCGGCACCACGTCCTTCAGGTGCTCGAACCAGAAGTTCGAGCTGGTGAGCACCCAGCCCTTGCCGGGGATGGGGGTGGGGAGCACCACGTCGAACGCCGAGATGCGGTCGGTGGCGACGATGACCAAGCGGTCACCGAGGTCGTAGACGTCACGGACCTTGCCGCGGAATGCGAGCACGAGGCCGGGGACGTTGGATTGAACGATCGCTTCCATCGAGTCCTCTTCGAGTCCCGACATGGGAAGCGGTCGAGGTTAACAGGTTGCCCCTCGAGTTGCGCTGCAACTCGGGGGGCAACCTGTCGATGTTTCTCGGGGTCTTTCCAAGACCCCACCCCCCATCCGGCGCGGCAACGCGCCGCGCGCCGGTGGCGCGTGCCGATCGTGTCTCCGCTCGGCCAACGGCTTCCTGGATCCGGGCGGGGCCCACCCCGAGGCACTCGGCTCGCGCTCGCGGCGTCGCGCTGAGCCTGTGAATCCTTCCCCCTGGGCGCTCACGGAAGCGCGAGGCCCGGCGACGGGGGATGGAACCCCCGTCGCTACGATGGCTTTCGTAGCGCGGGGGCTCCGCCCCCGCGGCGCTTCGACCTTGCTCGACTTCTGCACCGGCAATGAATCCTGCCACTTTTCACTAGCGGTACGCTCGATCCGGGCGCCCCGGGCGGCCGGCCGGGGCCGGCTTCAGGCCACTCTCCGGCCCCCTTCTGGCCTCGTTTCACCACACCGCGGCCTCCGCGGCGCACTCGCCCAGCGGCAGCAGCGCGACCCGCGACACCAGGAGCCCGAGCAGGCGGCGGTCCTCGCCCGCGCCCGTCGCCGCGGGGCTCCACACGCTGCTCTGGAGCGCGAGCGAGAGTCGCCCATCGCCGTCGTCGACCAGACCGCGCACCGGCAGCCGCAGGTGGTGGACCTCGGCGCCGGGCGGCGTCTCGCCCTCGAACACGATCCGCCCCTCCACCTCGACCGATACGTGGGGCGGGTTCCCCGAGGCGCGATAGCCGGACCAATCGAGCGCCACGCACAGGTCGCGCTCGGGCTCGGGCGCCACGCCACTCGCGGCGCGCCGCGGCCAGGCGACCGCGACCCGCCCGTCGCCGGTGGTCCAGCGCGCCACGGTCTCGTCGTCGCGGCGCTCGAAGGGTCGCCACCCCGCACCCAGGAATGGGTAGCTTCCGGCGCCGAGCGGCACCTCGATCGGCAGCTTCGTGACTCGTGCCGCCGTCGCCGCGGCGCTGGTCGGCAGGACGCGATACACATCGCGCCAGATCCGCCGCTCGGCGATCGCGCGCGCGTCGGGCCGCGCGCGCGGCTGCTGGCGAAGCACCGGTGCCACCAGCTCGGCGGTCCGAAACACCTTGAGCTCCAGCGGTCGGTCGCCCACCTGCTGCCCTCGCCGGTGGCGGCGAAGAAGAGCGGCCGCTCGCGCTCGGCCGCGTCGTCGAGGACCTCGTCGAGCGCCACCCACGTGAGGTGATTGCGGGGGTCGACGGGCAGCGGACGCGCGTCCACGCCGAACACGAAGCGCAGCGCCGGCGTGAGCCGGGCACCGACCGGTCCGGCCTCGACGAAGACCAAGGCGTCGCGCGGGAAGAGCGCCGCGGTGCCGGCGAGCTGGTCGAAGACACCTGCCCAGTCGCGATGCAGCCACACGAACCCGAGCCGGCCGATCGCGCCGAGCTGCGCAGCGCCTCCGACGACGGCCAGCGCCGCCGTCACGACCAGCGCCGCGCGGCGTAGCCGCGTCGCCGCACCACCCGCCCGCGCGGCGCGCGCCGCGAGCTCGAGCGCCACCGCCGCCGGTGCCGCGAGACCGAGCGCCAGCGCCGGCATCACGCACGGCACCATGCGCCGCATCGCCCACGGCTGCGCGCTGCTGACGAGCGGCTTCCACACCGTGAAGAGCGCGAGCGCCGCCGCGAGCGCCGAGAGCGCCACCAGCTCGGGCTCGGCGCCGCGACGATCGCGCCACGCCAGCGCAGCGAGCCCCGCGACGCTGAGCGCGAGCCCGCTCGGCAGCCAGTAGAGCGCGATCGCCGCCGCCTGCGACCAGCCGTAGGGATGGCGCACCCGATCGAGCGTCGCGAGCGCCGGCCACGCGCGCCACGCCACCCCGCCCGCGAGCGGTAGCCAGCGCGCCGCCGCGGTCGCGCCCCGCGCGATCCGCTCGCGATCGCGCACCACCTCGCGCGCGAGCCACCACGCCCCCGCCACACCCATCAGCCCCGCCGCCATCATCCCGCGCCCGAGCGACGGCGGCGCCGCGATCACGCTCTGCACGAACACGTAGTGGCGGTTGGCGATCGCGACCGCGAGCGCGGCCACCGCGGCGAGCGGCGCGAACGTCGCCCACCACGCGACCACCAGCGGTGCTCGCCGCCGCTCGCGCCACCACCCGAGCGTCAGCACCGCGCCCACCAGCGCGCCGAGCGCCAACCCCTCGAGGCGCAGCATCGTGAGCGCGGCCAGGGCCGCGGCGCTCGCGACGGCGAGGGTGCCTGGCGCGGCGCCTTCGCGAGCCGCCGCGCCTGCCCCCTCGTCGCCGAGCGCGCGCGCCCAGCGCCCGAGCCACAGCGCGCTCGCGAGCAGCGCCTGCGCGGGGACCTCCGAGAGCGGATAGCGCGCGAACCAGATCTGCGGAAAGGACACCACCAGCGCGAGCACCGCGAGCCACCCCGCGACGCGCCCGAGCGCGCGCCGCCACCACGCGAGCAGCACCGCCACCGCCACCCACGCGAGCAGCGGGGTCGCCCACACCGCACGCGCCGGCCCCAGCCACCACGTCGCCCACGCTGGCCACACCTTGGCGAGCGGCAGGAAGCCGATCTCGAGCGTGTCGATCCCGGCGAGCCACGAGTAAAACGGCCCGAAGTGCGGCGTGAGCTGCGCGAGCAGGTCGACCAGGTGGAGGCCACGCTGGACCAGCGCGTGCTCGCCCGGGGGTGGCGGCGCGGCGGCGAAGAGCCAGCCGCTCTCGGCGAGGTGGATCCCACCGATCGTGTAGACGCTCGCGTCGTCCTGGAGGAAGAAGGTCTCGCTCGGCGCGCACGCGAGCCAGGCCGCGAAGCCGAGCAGCGCGGCGCACGCCAGCGCCTCGGTGACGTCGGCGGCCCGCGGCCTCGCGCCGACCGGCGCGGCGCCGCGGGCAGCCGGCCGTCGCAGGCTCGCCGCGCGGGTGGCGGCGAGCGCCGCCGCGCCCCACACCGCGGCGAACCACCACCACCGGAAGAGCGCGAGCACCGCCAGCACGGTACCGAGCCACGACACCACGAGCACGCCCGCCACCAGGTCGACGAGCGCCCGCTCGGCGCGCGACGCCGGCAGCGCTGCGCGCACCGCGGACGTGAACGGCCGCCCCACCAGCCACGTCACGCCGATCAGCAGTGGCAGCGCGAAGGGCGAGGGCAGCGCTGCGAAGAGGCCCAGGTGCTGCACCGAGTTTCCTTGCGCGCGACCGAGCGGGCCGCTCGCCGGCCGCCGCGACGGCGAGCCAGCAGGCGCGCGGGCGTCTTAAATAGCATGCGCCTCCCGGATTCCCCCGGGTGACCGAGCCACCCATGAGCCCCGCCCGCGACCGTCACGAGCGCATCGCCCCCACCGCTCACTTCACCGCCTACACCTGGCACCACCTCGGGCTGCCGTACGCGCACCTCTACGCGACGGCGCGCGGCGCGCGGCTCTTCTGGGCGCTGCGCCTCACGATCGAGTGGAGCGTGCGGGTGCGCGGCGCAGTGCCGACGATGGCGCAGTACCTGGGCCACCGCCATCGCGTGATCGACTGGACGCTCGACCGCCACGCGCCCGATCGCATCGCCGAGATCGGCGCGGGGCTGTCGCGGCGCGGCACCACGTGGGCCGCCGATCGGGGAGTGCGCTATCTCGAGATCGATTTGCCGCACATGCTCGCCGCCAAGCGCGCGCTGATCGAGGAGCGCGCGCCCGCGGCGCTGCGCGAGCGCCTCGGCGAGCGGCTCTCGCATCACGCCCTCGACGTGGTCGATCCGCGCTTCGGCGAGCGCCTCGGCGCGCTGCTCGAGGGCGCCGAGCGGCCCGCGGTCGTCGCCGAGGGGTTGCTCGGCTACCTGACGCTACCCCAGCGCGTGGCGCTGCTCACGAGCGTGCGCGCCGCGCTCGCGCCGAGCGGCGGCGTGTTCGTGTTCGACTCGCACCTCGCCGACGCGCAAGCCGCAGTGGGGCGCGCGAGCCAGGTGCTGCGCTCGCTGATCGGCGTGCTCACCCGCGGCCAGGGTGTCCGCGACCCGTTCCCGGACGCCGCCACCGCCGAGAGCGCTTATCGCGCCGCCGGCTTCACCAGGATCGAGCGCTTCGAGCCGCTCGCGCTCCAGGACGAGATCCCCGAGCTCGCGCGGGTCTACTCACCGGTCAACATCTACAAGCTGACGGCGTGATCCTCGGGGGGCCTCGGCTGGAGCGCGCCCGCTCCGTCGGGCGCCCGGCGTCGCGCCTCCCGCGCTCACGCGCTGCGGCGGCCTCGCTTCACCTTCTTCTGGCTCGCGATGCCCTTGCGGGCGAGCAGCGGCTGGACCCGCCCGGCGATCTGCGGGAACGCGCTCACCACCTTGGCGAGCGAGGCGCGCCCCATCGGGATCAGCACCTCCATCGGCTTCTCCTCGAGCGCGCGCAGGATCGCCTGCGCCACGTCGTCGACGGTGAGGACGCGGTCGCCCGAGAACGTGAGCGCCGCCTCCTCGTAGTCCACCTGGAGGTCGAGCATGGGCGTCTGCACCGCGTCCGGGCAGACGGTGGTGACGGCCACGTCGTGGCGCGCGAGCTCTTGCGCCACCGCGAGCGAGAACCCACGCACCGCGAACTTCGAGGCGCTGTAGAGGCAGAGCCCGGGCACCGGCGCGATCGCCGCCAGCGACGCGATGTTCACGATCTGGCCGTGCCGCTTCGGCACCATCGCGCGCGCCGCGGCGCGGGTACCGAAAATGACCCCCTTGGTGTTCACGTCGATGTGCTTGTGGACCTCGATCGCCTCGGTGTCGTGGATGTACCCGGGCTTGAGATACCCCGCGACGTTGAGCAGCACGTCGAGCGCGCCGCAGCGCGAGAGCGTGAACTCGATCGCCCGATCCCACGCCTCGGAGTCGCGCACGTCGAGCGACTTGAGCAGCACCCGCTCCTCGGGCCAACCCTCCGCCTTGGCGACGCCCTTGAGCGCCGCGAGCGTCAGGTCGGTCGCCACCACCCGGTGCCCCTGCTCCACCAGCACGCCCACCAGATGCCGCCCGATGCCGCTCGCACACCCCGTCACCAGGCACACCGAGGACGGTTGCTGCTTCGCCTTCGACTTCGTCGTCCCTCGCGCCATCGCACGCTCCTCGTCCGCCCACGCGGTCCGACCACGGTATACCTCGCGCGGATCCCCTGGCCGCGCGTGGCGCGGCGCGTCGGCCGCGTGCTACCGTCGATGAGCCTCTCCTCACCATTGGCGGATCATGAAGAACACCTCCCTGGCGCTCGTGCTCGTCCTCGCCGGCCTCGTCGCCGGCTGCAACCCGATCACTCCCGGTGAGTGGCAGACCCAAGGCCAGGACGCGGCGCTCGGCTCGTTCACCGGCCAGCTCGAGATCCGCGACCTGGGCGGCGGTAACCTCGAGGTGATCCGCCTCGCGAGCCTCGAAGACGTGACCCACGCCGACGGCCGCGCCGTCGACACCGCGTGGACGGGCAAGGCGGTGGCAAGCGAGAGCGGCGCGCCGCTCCTCACCTTCGAGCTGACGCGCGCCGACTTCATTCCGGCCCTCGGCTCGCTCACCCGCGGCGCCGCCGACGCTACCCCGCTCGCGGTGATCGGCACGGTCACCCTCGGCGCCAACAACGCACTCACGATTCACTACGCCGCCGACGACGACCCGGGCTTCGCGATCGACGAGACCGCCACCTACGTGGGCCCCACCAACGCCGAGCCGATCTTCGTCTCGGGGCGCACCGTCGCCGAGAGCCACCCCGAGCCGCCCGGCTTCCTGCGCGACTTCCTGTTCCAGCTCTTCGCGACCTACCACGAGCTGCCGGCCGTCCAACCGTGGACCACCCACCCCGAGTTCCAGCGCGCGGTCCACACCATGGTCCACGAGCAGACCGACCTCGGCTACTACCGCGACAACCCCGACCGGCTGCGGGTGGTGAACAAGGTGGTCGACCCGATCAGCCTCGCCGAGACCGAGATCCGTGCGAACGCGTTCCGCGCGTCGTTCGCCGCCAAGGCCGAGTACTACCAGGACATCACCTCGAACCGCTTCCTCGCGCCGTTCGGCATCGTCGAGAACAAGGCGCCCAACGGCGACCCGGAGCCCGACGGCGACGCCGCGCTGTGGACCGGCGAATACGGCTGGACCCAGGCGCAGCGCTACAAGGCCACCGGCGATCCCCAGGCGCTCGCCGACCTGCGCAAGGTGGTGCGCGGGCTGATGACGCTCATGGACATCACCGGCGATCCGCTCAACTTCGCGCGCGCGCTGCGCGCCGCGGGGCCGCCGCTCGGCGGCTGGGTGCGGGGCACCGGCGCGTTCTCACCTCGACTGGCTGCCCGGCGGCAACAACGACATGGGGCACGGGCTCAAGCTCGGCCTGATCGCCGGCTGGGACGCGCTCCCCGCGGACGATCCGCTGCGCCCCGAGATCGCCGCGCACGCGCTGGCGATGCTGAGCCTGTGCGAGTTCGCGAACCCGCGCCCGGCCGAGGGCTGCCGCGACCCCGACAACTCGCCGCTCTTCCCCGACGGCGACCCCGGCGAGGCGCTCATCTTCGCCGGGATCACCAACGACGACCCCGCCAAGGTCGAGGCCGGGCTCGCGATCCTCAACGACCCGCTGCTCACGCTCTACGCCGGGATCGGCGGCGGCCCGATCTACATCTACGGCATCAGCGACTGGAGCGGGAACAACTTGACGCTGGTCGGCCACCTCACCCAGCAGTGGCTGCTCGCGCGCACCGCCGACGTGAACCTCTCCAACGTCTGGCGCAACGCCTCCGGCGAGGCGTGGCGGGTGCTCCGGACCCTCGAGATGCCGGTCCACGCCGCGCTCGCCGCGGGTCTCGGCGTGCTCACCGATCCCGCCCAGCAGGCCGAAGCCACCGAGCAGGCGCTGTGGGGCCTGCGCTCGTTCCCGTTCCCCAAGCACAGCTATCCGGTCGACTACCGCATCCGCGCCGACTGGGTGCTCTCGCCCTACCCGTCGCTGCCGTGGAAGCTCGACTGGACCACGAACCCCGGCCGCATGCAGGGACTCGTCGGCCACGGCATGGTCGAGACGTCGGTCGACGCCTATCGCTGGAACGCGGGACCGCTCGACATCACCGCCGGACCGGTCGCCCCGGACACCACGCCGGGCGTCGACTACCTCTTCCTCTACTGGATGGCGCGTAGCGGTGGGCTGATCGGCCCCAGCGACTGATGGCGGCCGCGGAGGTGGCGCCGGTCGCGCCGCCGCGGTGGTTGCGGGGGGTGCTCGCGGCGTCGGTGCTCGGCGTGGCCGGGCTCGGCGCCGTGCTCGCGGTCTACAGCACCCTCGGCTCGCCGTGGCACCTGGGGTTCGTGGCCGCGACAGTAGGCGGCGGGCTCGCGTACCTGGCCACGCCGTGGCGGTGGCCGGCGATGAAGCTCGGCGCGGCGGTGGTGGTGGCAGCGGCCACGTGCTTCGTCGCGTGGGTGCTCGCGAGCGCGATGGTGCTCGCGGCTGGCGCCCAGGTGCTGCTCGTGACGGCGGTGGCGGTGCCGGTGTGGTGGGCCGCGCTGGGCTTCTGGCGTGCGGGGCGGCGGGTCGACTCTGGCGCCGCGTCGATCGCCGGTGTGCTGGCGGTTGTCGCGACCACGATCGCGGTCGGGCCGGTGGTGGTGTTCCGCTTCATCTACTCGTACGACCTGGACGACCTCGAAGCGCAGGCCGAGCGGCTGCGCCGCGAGCCGGGGGTCACGATCCTCGTCGACGCGAGCACCACCGGGCGCACCGATCCGCGCTCGATCGTGAACGTCGGCGACAAGATCGTCACCGCGTTCTCGAACTCGTCGGGGATCGGCGAGAAGGCGTGCACGCTGGTGTGGCCGGACGGGGTCTGTCTCCACCCCGGGCTCGAGAGCCTCACCTACGACCCGGCCTCCGGGCGCGCCTGCGCGGTCGGCACCGAGCGGGGCGGCCACTCCGAGGGGCGGCTCTTCTGCGCGCCGCTCGCGGGCGGGGCGGTGTCGGGCGTGGACCTGCCGGACGGCCTCGGGCTCGCGAGCGCCTTCGACGCCACGCGGCGGCGGTTTCACGTGGTCCACGAGTCCGGCCACCTCACGGAGGTGGACGCCGACCCACTCGCGGTGCGCTCGTCTCGCTCGCTCGGGCTCTACCACCCCGACGCCGCGGCGCCGGTGTGGTCGGCCGACCGGCTGGTGGCGCGCTCGTCGGACGGGTTCCTGTCGTCGGTGAACCTCGCCGACGGGTCGTACGTACGCGTTTACCTGGGGCCGCTCGCGGTGGGCATGGGGATCGGCGTGTCCGAGGCTCGCGGCGAGGTCTACGTGGCGGACATGATGAGGCCCGTGATCCGCGTGCTCGATCCGGTGACCCTGACCGAGAAACGCCGCCTGCGCGTCGCACCCGGCATTCGCCCGATCGCCGACCTCGGCGACTCCGGGCGGATCGCGTGCGGCGGGTTCTACGACGGCTACCTCTACGTGGTGGACGCCGAGAGCGGGGCCAGCGTGGCGAAGACCTTCGTCGGCAAGCTGGTGCGCGCCCTCACCTACGACGCCGAGCATCACGCGGTGCTGGTCGGCTCGAGCGCCGGGCTCTTGCGGGTGGAGCTGCCGTGAGTACCGGCGGCGGGGGCGGCGGCCTGCGCAACACCGCGCGGCTCGGCTGGGCGCTCGTGACGCGGCAGCGGCTCCCTTACTCGATCAACTTCATCGTCACCAACCGCTGCAACTTCCGCTGCGTCTACTGCGACGCGCCCGACCACGCCGGAGACGAGCTCACCACCGCGGACTTCCGCCGCGCCCTCGACGAGCTGACCGCGGCGGGCATGGCGCGGGCGAGCTTCAGCGGCGGCGAGGCGCTGCTCCGCGACGACACCCCCGAGCTGATCGAGCACGCCAAGGCGCTCGGGCTCTTCGTCTCGCTCAACTCGAACGCGTTCACCCTCGAGCCCGTGATCCAGCGGCTCGCACCCTCGCTCGACCTGGTGATGCTCTCCCTCGACGGACCCGAGGACGTCCACGACAAGGTGCGCCGCCAGCCCGGCTCGTACGCGCGGGTGGTGGCGATGCTGGCGCGGGCGCGCGCGCTCGGGATCTCGACCACGGCCATCACTGTGATCGGGCCGTGGAACGTCGAGCGCATCCCCGAGGTGCTCACGCTCGCCAGCGAGCTCGGCTTCTGGGCCTACTTCCAGCCCGCCTACAGGAGCTGCTTCGACGTGGACGGCGGCTTCGCGGCCAGCGAGCCCGCCGACACCTTCCGGCGCATGGCCGACGCCATCGAGGAGGGCCGCGCGCGCGGGCGGCCGGTCGGCGTCTCGCCTGCGTTCGTGCGGCGGCTGCGCGCGGGGCCGGAGTTCGGCGACTGCGCCGACTGCACCGCCGGCCACTACTTCGCGACGGTCATGCCCGACGGCACGATCGTGCCGTGCCACCTCACCTCCGGGCGGGCCACCTATCCCAACGGCCGCGAGCTCGGCTTCGCGCGCGCCTTCGCCGCGCTCCCCGCCGTGGGTCCCGGCCCCGGCTGCGCGATCAGCCCCTACCAGGAGAGCGACCTGATCTTCCAGCTCGACCCGAGCGCGATCGTGGCTGCGCTGCGCCACATGCGCCCCGCGCCGGTAACGGGCCGGCCCTAGCGCCGGCAGTCGCGATCGGTCCGGAGGGGCACGCGCCGCGTGCCCGGCCATACGACCGAACCCGCGCATCGCCCGACCGTCGATCCCTGTATCCGTCGCCCACTCGGGTCGGAGGGCCCGCCTCCGGCGGGCCGGGGTGCCCGATCCCGGGAGGGCTGACGCCCTCCCCTACACATCCGCGCGACCCGCTGGGGTTGGAGGGTCGTCGCTTCGTCGACGACCCCAGGGTCGAGCGCTGGGGTGGCCGACGAAGCGGCCACCCTCCAGGCCTCTCGTTACCGCACCCGCGGCAGGCGGCCCACCTCGTTCGTGAGGTCGAAGAGCGCCAGGTACTTCGCCACGCGCTCCTCGAGCGTGGGCGCCTCGATCGCGTCGCAGATCTCGTCGGCCTTGTGATCGCGGCAGATCTGCGGGCGGTCCTCGTAGATCGCGCACAGGTTCTCGCCGGTGAGGTGCGGGCAGCGCACCCCCACGGCCTTGCCGAGCGCCGAGATGTCCGGCGCGACACAGCACGCCCCGCACTTCGTGCACTCGATCACGCCTCGGCGCCCCCCGGCACGGGGTCGCTGCCGCCCACCTCCCGCAACCGCTCCAGGATCAGCCCGTGGAACTCGGCGCCGGAGGCGGAGCGGTAGCGCCAGCCGAGCTGGACGGCGCAGCGGGCGCACAGCGCCACGGTCCAGGCGAAGGTCGGGAACCAGGTGAACGCCAGCGTCTCTTCGCCCACCAACCGGACTCCCGGCGCCGCGCTGAAGCAGCCGATCTCGAAGCTGAGCCCGTCGGGGTTCGAGAACACGTGGACGTGGGCGCCGAAGCGCTCGACGCGCGAAGCAGTGGTGGTGATCGGCGCGCCGCAGGCGGCGCACACCAGCGCACCCGGCTCACCGGCCCGCGCTTCGCGCTCCACCACGGGCACGATCGCCCCTTGGCGCTCGGGACGAGCGCCGCGGTCGAAGGCGTGAATCACGGGTTGGAACACGTTTCAGTACCTTGCTCGGGGCCGAATCGACGTTAGCCTACCTCGCCAACTTCCCGAAATTCTTGCGCCATCAAGCGAGCCGAGGCGATCCCAGGTACACCGGAGGTGCTCCTCCAGATCCCCACTCCGCGCGATCCCGCGTACTGGGACCCCGCAAAGCTGGTGGCCGAAGAGAAGCGGGTCTTCGAGATCTGCAATGGCTGCCGGCTGTGCTTCAACCTCTGCCCTTCGTTCCCCGCCCTCTTCAAGGCGGTCGACGCCCTCGACGTCAGCGACGAGGCGCGCCACATCGTGGCTTCCACGCCCGCCGAGAGCTCGTCGTCCCACGGCGGTGACGGCGGTCACGGCGAGCACCACGTCGCCGAGGTGCGGGCGGACGTGAAGGGCCAGGTCGAGGCCCTCGAGAAGCTGCCGCAGAGCGTTCATCAGGAGGTCGTCGACCTCTGCTACCAGTGCAAGCTCTGCGACCCGATCTGCCCGTACACGCCGCCTCACGAGTTCGCCGTCGACTTCCCGCGCCTCATGTTGCGCCACAAGGCGATCGACGCGAAAGCGAACGGGGTCAAGCTCTCCGATCGGTTGCTCGGCGATCCCGATCTGGTGGGTCGGGTGGGCACCCTCACGCCCGCCCTCGCCAACTTCGGCGCCAAGCTCAAGCCGGGGCGCATCGGCATGGAGATGGTGCTCGGCGTGCACCGCGACCGCCAGCTCCCCGAGTTCGCGTCCGAGACGTTCCTCTCCTGGTTCAAGAAGCGCCACCCCACCCAGCCGCGGCCGCAGGACGTGAGCGGCCCCAAGGTGGTGCTCTTCTACACCTGCTCGGTGCAGTGGAACGTCCCCAAGGTGGGGCACGCCGCGGTCGAGGTGCTGGAGCGGAACGGCTTCACGGTGTTCGCGCCCGAGCTCAAGTGCTGCGGCATGCCGGCGCTGGACGGCGGCGACGTGCCGCGCGCCACGAGCTGGGCGAAGCACGACATCGAGGTGCTGTTGCCCTACGTCGAGGCCGGCTGCGACGTGCTGTCACCGGGCCCGACCTGCTCGTACATGATGAAGAAGGAGTGGCCCGACTACGTGGGCAGCGAGGCCGCCGAGAAGGTCGCCAAGCACTCCTTCGACCTCATGGAGTACCTCTTCCTGCTCCGCAAGGACGGCAAGCTGAAGGAGGACTTCTCGGTCGACGTCGGCAGCATCGGCTACCACGTGCCGTGCCACCTCAAGGTCCAGAAGATCGGCTTCCGCAGCCGCGACGTGATGAAGCGCCTGCCCGGCGCCGAGATCACGCTGGTCGACAAGTGCTCGTGCATGGACGGCACGTGGGGGATGAAGACCGAGTTCTACGAGCTCTCGAAGAAGGGCGCCCAGCCGCTCCTCGAGCAGCTCACCGAACACAAGCCCAAGACGCTTTCGTCCGACTGCTTGATCGCGAAGCTCCAGATCGAGGAAGGCACCGGCCAGGAGGTGCTGCACCCGATCGAGATCGTGTGGAAGGCGTACGGCGGGAAGGTCGACTGAGGAGCGCGCTGCGATGAACCGAATCAGCATGGACGAGATCCTGCCGCTCGAGCGCTTCACCGCCGAGCGGCCCAAGCACCTGGCCGAGATCACGCGCATCAAGGCCGAGCGGCGGCTGGCGCTCGGACCGATCATGACGCTCGTCTTCGAGAACCGCGCGACGGTGCGCTGGCAGATCCACGAGATGTGCCGGGTCGAGAACATCCGCGAGCTCGGCGCGGTGAAGCACGAGGTCGACACCTACAACTCGCTGGTCCCGGGCGAGCGCGAGATCTCGGCGACGCTCATGGTCGAGGTGGTGGATGCCGAGGAGCGCGCGCAGTGGATGCGCAAGCTGTTCGGCCTCCACCAGCACCTGCGCCTCGAGATCGAGTCCGAGGCGCCGGTTCCGGGACGCTTCGAGCTGGGGCGCGAAGAGGAGAACGACCGCCGCATCTCGGCGGTGCAGTTCGTGCGCTTCCAGCTCAGCGAGGCGCAGATGATGGCGATCCTCAACCTGACGCGGCCCGCCGCGTTCGTGGTCGACCATCCCGAGTACCAGGCTCGCGCCGAGCTCAAGGACACCGTGCGCGAGGCGCTGGTGGACGATCTCCTCGAAAGCGAATGACTCGAGCCTGACCATGCCCCAGCCGCGCGAGAACACCTTCCTCCGGCGCTTCGTCGCGCTGGTCACGGGCTATCCGAAGGCCACCATCCTCGCCGTGCTGGCGGTGACGGCCATTCTCGGCGCGGGGCTGCCGAAGGTCTACCTGTCGAACGAGCGCCGGCTGCTCTTGCCGGACAACGACCCGCTGATCGCGATCGACAACAAGATCCTCGACATCTACGGCGGCGGGAAGTGGACGCTGATCGGCCTCGCCCCCAAGGAAGGCGACATCTTCCAGCCGTGGCTGCTGGAGAAGATCCGCGACATCACCCGGGACCTGGGCGAGATCCCGCACGTCGACCGCGACAAGGTCATCAGCATCACCGCGCGCAAGGTGAAGGCCATCGAGGCCGGCGCCGAGGGCGAGCTCCTGGTGAGCCGCCTCGTGGACGAGATCCCCGAGACGCCAGAGGAGATCGAGACCGTTCGCCGCCACGTCATGGGGCAGCGGCTGGTGGTGGGCTCGCTGGTCTCGGCGGACGCGAGGGTGGCAGCGATCATCGCCGACATCGACGACCTCGACCCGAGCCCCGAGCTGCGCAACCTCATCCTCGACAAGCGCATCCGCGAGGTGATCGCACGCCACGCCGATCCGCGCATGGACGTGCACCTCTCGGGGCTACCGATCTGGAACGCGCAGATGGACCGCTACACCGAGCGCGTCATGATGCTGCTCGGGCTCGCGGTGCTGGTGATCGGCGTCGTCCACTACGAGGCGTTCCGCACCTTCCAGGCGATGTTCCTGCCGCTCGTGACCGCGGTCATGAGCGTGGCCTGGGCGATCGGTCTGCTCGGCCACCTCGGGGTGCCGATGGACGGCTGGAACTCGCTCGCGCCGTTTCTGATCCTGGCGGTCGCGGCGGGTCACGCGGTGCAGATCCTCAAGCGCTACTACGAGGAGTTCCGGCGCCTCGGCGACAGCCGCGCGGCGGTGGTCGAGGCCACCACCCGGGTGGGCGGCGTGATGCTCACCGCCGGTCTCATCGCGTCGGCGGGGTTCCTGACGCTCACGCTGTTCCCGATCCGCAGCGTGCAGGCGTTCGGCATGGTGGCGTCGTTCGGCATCGTCAGCGCGCTGGTGATCGAGATGACGTTCATCCCCGCGTGCCGGACGCTCTTGCCGGCGCCCAAGGCGGGCGAGGTCGCCGCCGAGCAGCACAGCGGCTTCCTCGAGCGCGTGCTCGAGCGGCTCGCGCACGCGCTGGTCAAGTCGCCGGCCAAGGTGCTCGCGGTCTCGCTCGCGCTGCTCGCGTGCGTGGTGTGGGGCGCCTTTCGCGTCGAGGTCGAGAACTCCTACCGCGAGGCGTATCCGGTCGACGACCCGGTGCGGGTGGACGATCAGCGCCTCGACGCGCTCTTCGGCGGCCTCAACACCTTCAACGTGCTGGTCACCGCGCCGGCGCGCGACGGGCTCTACGACCCGGCGCTGTTGCGCTCGATCGACGGCCTCCAGCAGCACATGGCGAGCCTGCCCGGCGTCGGCCGCACCCAGTCGATCGTCGACTACGTCAAGCAGATGAACGTGGCGCTCAACGGCGGCGACGAGAGCTACCGCGTGATCCCCGACTCGCGCGAGGCGGTGGCGCAGCTCTTCTTGCTCTACTCCGGCGACCCCGACGACTTCGACGCGGTGGTCGACCACCCGTACCAGCGCGCGGTGGTGCGCGCCTTCGCCCGTGACGACCACGCCAAGTACTGCGACCAGGTCTTCCACGCCGCCAAGACCTACGCGGACAGCCACTTCCCTCCCGAAGTGAAGGTGGACGTGGCGGGCGGCGTGCTCGCGATCGGCAAGGCGGTCAACGACCTGGTGGTGCGCGAGAAGCTCCGCAACGGCGTGGTCATCTGCGGCATCATCTGGCTGCTCGCGTCGCTGGTGCTGCGCTCGCCGGTCGCGGGGATCCTGGTGCTGGTGCCGTCGGTGGTGGCGGCGCTCGGCAACATCGGCGTGATGGGGATCATCGGGTCGTGGCTCAACCTCGCCACCGCCACCATCACCGCGCTCACGATCTCGATCGGCGCCGACTACTCGATCTACTTCATCTTCCGCTATCGCGAGGAACACCGCCGCAACCCCGACGTGCGCCAGGCGACGCTCGCCACCATGCTCACCGCGGGCAAGGCGATCTTCTTCGTCGCGTCGGCGATCGCCTCCGGCTCGGCGGTGATCTGCCTGTCGCGGCTCTCCTACCACCGCCAGCTCGGCGGCTACGTCGGGCTCAGCATGGTGACGTCGGCGCTGGCCGCGGTGACGATCGTGCCGGCGCTCATCATCCTCATCAAGCCGCGCTTCCTCGAGCGGATCGAGCGGTAGCGCAGCCGCGAAGGAGCGAACGCGATGGACCGGATCTTCCTGGGGATCGGCGCGATCCTGGGCTTCCTCGGTGTCGCCCTCGGCGCCTTCGCGGCCCACGGGCTGAAGCAGCGGCTGCCGGCCGAGATGCTGATCGTGTTCGAGACCGGCGTCCGCTACCACATGTACCACGCGCTCGCGCTGCTCGCGGTCGGGCTGACCGTGGCGCGCGGGCCGTCGGCGGCGCTGGTGGCGGCAGGCTGGCTCTTCCTCGCGGGGATCGCGATCTTCTCGGGCAGCCTCTACGCGCTCGCGATCTCGGGCGTGCGCACCCTCGGAATGATCACGCCGCTCGGCGGGGTCGCCTTCCTGGCCGGCTGGATCGCCTTCGCCGTGGGTGCGTTCTCGGGGCCGCGGTGAGCCGGCCCGCGCCCGCGCGCCGCGGCGCGCGCAAGAGCGGCCTCACGGTCCGCGAAGGCCGGCTCTACGGCCTCTTCGCCTTCGACATCGGCTGGGAGATCGATCTCCCGCGGCTGCGCGCCACGCTCGTCCCCCAGCGTGGTGACGGCGCCGGGCGGCGCGCGGGACCCGCGCTGGTCCAGTTCCACGCGCCGCCCGTCGAGATCGACCTGGGCACGCGGCGGCTGCCGTTCGCGGGCGCCGAGGTGGAAGCACACGCGAGCCTGCGCGCCCACGCCTTCGGCGCGGCCAGCGTGGTGTTCGAGATCCCGCTCGCCGACCTCGGCCTCGACCGCCTCACCGCGCTCACCGCCGAGCTCACCAGCACGGCACCGTGGGAGGCGACGGCGCGAAGCTGCCTGCGCGAGATCTTCCCGCGCCTGGCACCGTTCGTGGAGCGGCCCGATGCCACCGGTCACGGGCTGATCGAGGACTACTACGTGGTCCAGGTCACCACGATGGCACCCGACCGCGTCGCGGCGAGCCTCCTCGACGACGAGCGCGAGCGGCTCGCGGGGCTCGTCCACGGCGACCCGAGCCAGCTCTCCGAGTCGGAGGTCGACGAGGTCCTCCGCACCGCGGTCACGTACACGCCGGCCGACCTCGTGGTCACCGACTGGAACGTGGCGCTGGTGATCGACCAGGAGTACGCCGACGCGGTGGCGGTGCTCGAGCAGCTCAACGTCCAGCTCCTCGAGCTGCGCTACGTCGACGCCATGCTGGATCGCCGCCTCAACGCCCTCTACGACCAGGCCGAGCGCCCGCAGCGGCTCTTCTCCTACCGCCGCGAGGCGGCGTGGGTGCGCGAGCTCACCGAGCTGCGCCTCGACGCGGTGAGCCTGCGCGAGCGCACCGCCAACGCCCTCAAGCTCACCGGCGACCTCTACCTGACCAAGATCCACGCCCGCACTGCCGAGCGCCTCCACCTGCCGATCTGGCAGCGTTCCGTGGACGGCAAGCTCGAGCTCCTCGAGCGCCTCACCGACGTGTTCCGCGACCGCGCCTCGACGGCGCGCGCCGAGGCCCTCGAGATCGCGATCCTGGTGCTGATCGCGCTCGAGATCGTGCTGGCGCTGCTGCGCTGACGGTCAGCCCGGGTCGCCGGGCAGCAGCTTCTCGGCGTGCAGCGCCGCGAGTGTCGCGCGCGCGGCGACCTCGTTGCCGAGCCGGTTGGGATGGATCACGTCGTTGGGATCCACCCGATACGCCTGCGCGGGTACGCCCCGGAAGTCCGGCAGGAGGTCGTGCACCGCGAAGGGGAGGCCCGCGGCGGCGGCGCGCAGCCGCTCGTGGGAAGCGCCATCGCGGTACGGCTCGAACGACTCGAGGACCGGGAAGATCACGATCAGGCTCCGCGACCCACCGCGCAGGCGTGCGAGCTCGGTCAGGTGCGCGCGGACGTCGACGGTGTGCCGGAAGCGCGCCGCGAGCGCGGGCACGCGATCGCGCAACAGCTCGATGAACGACATCTGCGCGTGCTCGAGCAGGAACGACTTGCGAAACAGCGCCCCCGACCCATCGTCGAGAAAATCGCCTTCCACCGAGCTGTAGTACTCGTCGTTCACGCACAAGCCGAGGATCACGAGGTCGGGCTGGAAGACGGCCGCGCGAGCGCGATAGATGCCGACCTCCTGACGAGCCGAGTAGCCGGACACGCCGAAGTTGAGCACCTCGTAGGCGCGCTCACCGCTCGCCTCGGCGTTGAGCATGCGCTCGAGCTGCTTCGCGAAGACGTCGTCGATCGCGAGCCGGTGCCCCCACACGATCGAGTCGCCCAGCACCACGATCCGGAAGGTGTTGGCCGGCTTCTCCACCGGGTACTCGCGGTCGCGGAAGCCGTGCGAGTTGATGCTGACCGCGCCGCGCGTGACGCCGGGCTTGGGTGTGTAGAGCAATTCCGGGTCGGGCACGCGCTCGAAGATCTCGTAGTAGTGGGCGTCGTCGAAGTCCATCGCGGCGGCGCCGTCGCTCGCGGCACCCCCTCGAGCGCGCGGGCCCTCGGGAAAGAGCGGGATGCCACGACGCACCCGGTAGCTGACCTCGGCCACGACGCCGATCGGCAGCGCCAGGCTCGCGATCAACGCCACGAACAGGAGCCGTCGGCCCGGCGTGAGGCGCACCCGGCTCCCGCGGTCGCTCGAGGGCGAGAAGGTGTCCACGGCATACGACCCGATCGCGAGCACCGCGACGCCACGGCCGCTACCGGGATCAGGCTGGCCATGCTAGCCGAGGCCGGTCCCGTCGTCACCGACGCCCGGAGCGACCGCGGCGGCCCCGGAATTCGTTGTGCCGCAGGGCGCGATGGCTTATCATGAAGTGAATCCATTCACGACAACCGTCAGCAGGGAAGGAGGCGAGCCATGCCGAAGCGTCACGCAAGGCAGTCGGTGGGCGCTCGTAACCCCCGGCAATCCAAAGACAAATCAGGCTTCAGCGCCGGCGAGGCGGCGAGCCTGGCGGGACTCAAGTACGCCACCTTGGCGTATTGGGACCGCAGCGGCTTCCTGCGCCCGAGCGTCGCCAACGCGCGCGGCGCGGGCAAGGGACGGGGGCGGATCTATTCGTTCCGCGACCTGGTCGCGCTGCGGACCGCCCACGAGCTGCGCAAGCAGGGCATCTCGCTGCAGAGCATCCGCGCCGTGGTGAAGTACCTCCAGGGCCACGGCATGGAGTCACCGCTCGCCGAGGCCAAGCTCATCGTCCCGCCGAAATCCAGGGAAGTTTTCGTGGTCCGTGACCCCGAGCGGCTGTGGAGCGCGCTGCGCGAGCCGGGCCAGGGCGTGATGCGGATGGTGGTCGAGATCGGCATGGTCGAGCAGGAGCTGCGCCGGCACCTGTCCAACGACTCGCGCGCCACCAAGACCCGCGAGGCACGGCGCTCGGTCGCTTGAGCCGTGCGAGCCCAGGCGGGCCGATGGTACGATTTTCTGGATGTGCCGCGCGACGTCCGGGGGGACGCCGGAACGCGGTGCCGGGAATCGAACCCGACCCATGGCCCTCAGCCTGCGCGAGCTTCTCGAGCTCGAACGAACCCGCCGCGCCCACGTCGATCAGGCGTTCGGCGGAATCGCGGATGCCGTGCGCTCCATCGCCGCGGCCAGCCTCCGCATCGAGGACAACCTGCGCGGCTTCTCCACACCGGCGGCACCCCCCGCGTCCACGCCACCTGCGCCGCCCAGCCCCACGACTGAGCCCGAGCCGCGCGGCCCCGGGGAACACGCCCAGCGTCGGCTCGATCAGCTCGTCGACGAATCGAGCGTCGTCGCGGCGCGCTTGCTGGCGGTGGTCGACATCGCCGATCAGCTCGATCGCCGTCTCGGCGCCGCCCGCGAGATCGCCGAGCGCATCGACATCCTGGCCCTGAATGCAGCGCTCGACGCCACCCGCTCGGATCCCGGCACCCGCGGTGTCGCGCGCTCCGCATCCGAGATCCGCGACCAGGTCGTCGGCTGGATCCGCGCGACCCAGGACCTGGCGCCGCTCGCCGCCGAGATCCGCCAGGAAGCTGGGCGCGCGGTGCTCGCCGCCGACGCGCTCCAGCGCCGCGCGGCGGGGCTGCGCGGCGACGGGCTCGGGGACGGTCCGCCGGCCCCCCTCGCCCAACCCACGCCGGTCGTCGGCTCGCCTGGCGAGCGGGACGCACGCGCCATCGCCGCCGCGTCCGACCCCACCCTCGAGCACGCCGAGGTCATCGCCGGTGAGCTGCGCGCGCTGGGAAACCGCCTCGAGGCGCTGCTGCTGGGGAGCGGCCAGTAGCCGCCGCGCACCCGCGAGGCGGCCCCGGAGCAAGGCATGAACGGCGGAGGTGTGGGCGCGCGCCTCATGGAGACCTACCTCGCCGAGATGGCGGAGCACGTCGCGACCTGCAACCGCGAGCTCGCGGCCATCGAGCGCGGCGCCGTGGCGAGCGACGACGGCGCGCGCTTCGACACGTTGTGCCGGACCACCCACAGCCTCAAGGGCGCGTCGCAGGCGGTGCGCGCGCACGTGGTCGAGACCGCGTGCCACCTCTTCGAGGAAGCGCTGCTCGCGGCGCGCACGAGCGCGGAAGGCGAGCGCGGCACGCTCTTCAAGCTGCTCTACGACACCGTCGACGCGCTCGCCGACGCCCACACCCGCCTCACCCAGGGCTCGCCGCTCACGGGCTCGCCGCTCGAGCGCATCATGCCGCGGCTCCAGGAAGCGGCGCGCGGCGCACGGGCCGCGCCAGCGGTCGCGCCGAGCCTGACGATCCGCATGGTGCCGCCCCCGCTCTCGGGGACCGCGCCGGACGCGAATCCCACTGCGCCTCCGCCTCGCGCCGGCCCGCCCCCTGGCGCACCGTTCCGCGAGGTCTGTGATGGCTTCGAGAAGATGGTGCAGGACCTCGCCGCGTCCACAGGCAAGGACGTGGCCCTCGGCATCGAGGGTGGCGAGGTCGAGCTCGACCAGGCGCTCGCCACCGCGCTCGCGGATCCGCTCCGGCACCTGATCCGCAACGCCATCGACCACGGCATCGAGACGCCCGCCGAGCGCCGCGCCGCGGGAAAGCCGTCGCCAGCGCGCGTGGTGCTCGCGTGCAGGGCCGACGAGAGCGACGTCTCGATCGCGGTGATGGACGACGGCCGCGGCCTCGACGTCGCGGCGGTCCAGTCCGCCGCCGCGCGCCTCGGCCAGCCCGCGCCCACCACGCCCGACGACCTCCTGCGGCTCTTGTGCCGCCCCGGCTTCACGACCGCCTCGCGGGTCAGCACGGTGTCCGGGCGCGGCACCGGCCTCGACGCGGTGCGCTCGCGAGTCGACGAGCTCGACGGCGAGCTCTCGCTGTCCTTTCGCCCCGGGCTCGGCACGCGCTTCCAGGTGCGCCTGCCGCGCCCCGGGCTACGCCAGGCCGTGCTGCGGGTGAGCGCCGGCGGGTGCGCGTACGCCTTGCCGATCCGCGCCGTCGAGGCGGTGGTGCGGATGGCGCCGAGCGAGCTTCGCGCGCTCGGCGGCCGCGCGTACCGGATGGTCGGCGAGCGCTCGCTACCGGTGGTCCCGCTCGACCTGCTGGCCGATCCGGGCAGCGCGGCGAACCCGATCCCACCCGCCTCGCGACCCTACGGCGTGGTGCTCGCCACGGAATCGGCGCAGGCCGTCGTCGCGGTGGAAGGTGTCGGAACCCTCGAGCGCGCCTCGTTCGTGCGCACCCCCGCGACCGGCGGCGCACGCAACCACCGCCTCGGCTCGTTCACGGACACGAGCGGCACCACCGTGGTGGTCCTCGATCCCGCCGAGGTCGTCGCGCGCGCCCGCCACGCCACCTGGCCGGAGGCGGGCGCATCGCTCGCTGCGGCGGACCGCTCGCCGGACGGCGGGCCCGCGGGTGCTCGTGGCGAGCTCGGGCGCCGGCACCCGCGAGCTGCTCAGGCGGCTCCTCGAGCGCGCCGACTACCGCGTCGCGCTCGACAGCACGCCCGAGGAAGCGCGCCGCATGGTCGCGAAGAGCGGCGCGGCGCTGGTGGTGACAGAGTGCACCGAGGTCGACGGTCCCGCCGCGGGGTGGTCGGTGGTCCACGACGCCTCGCAGGACCCCGAGGCGCCGATCCCGATCGTGGTCCTGGCTCGCGACATCGCCGCGTTCCGTCCCCAGGAGCTGGTGGAAGCGGTGGAGCGCCTCCTTCCGCGCGAGGGAGTGCGCGCCGCATGAGCGCCGGCGCCCGTTCAGGTGTTTGCCCGATGCGATGGGTTTGGGTCGATAATGCGCGCGTGCGCGCACGACCCTCGTCGCCGAACCGGAGGAGTGGATGACCCGTGTGTTGATCGCGGAGGACAGCCCCACGCAGGCGGAGCAGCTCCGCTCGATCCTCGAGACCGAGGGGTTCGTCGTCGACCACGCGCCCGACGGCGAGCGCGCGTGGACGATGTTCAGCGAGGCGGCGACGCCCTACGAGATGGTGCTGAGCGACGTGCTCATGCCGGGCCTCACCGGCTACGAGCTGTGCCGCGCCATCAAGGACCACCCGAGCCGCGCGGCCACCCCGGTGATCCTGCTGACGGTGCTCCACGACGCCGGCGACATCATCCGCGGCCTCGAGTGCGGCGCCGACAACTTCATCACCAAGCCCTACGAGGGCACGTACCTGGTGCGGCGCATCCGCCACATCCTGTCGAGCCACGTGATCCGCGATGCGCCGAGCCTCAAGGTCGGCATCGACATCGTGTTCATGGGGCGACGCTTCAACATCTCGGCGCACAAGGAGCAGATCCTCGACTTCCTGGTCTCGACGTTCGAGGAGTTCGTGCGCGCCAAGCAGCGCGAGATGGACACCCGCGTCGGTGAGGAGAAGCGCCGCCTGGTGGAGCTCGAGGCGCTCACCACCCAGCTCGAGACCGCCAACGCCCGCCTCGAGCGGCTCGCGAGCCTCGATCCGCTCACCGAGCTCTTGAACCGCCGTGGTCTCGAGCGCGTGCTGGCGAGCGAGGTGAACCGCGCCCAGCGCAGCGGGGCACCCCTGGTCGCGGCGCTGCTCGACTGTGACGACTTCAAGCGCGTCAACGACCGCCTCGGCCACGCCGTGGGGGACGTGGTGCTGAGCGAGGTCGCCAAGCGTCTCGAGGCGTCGCTGCGTCCGTCCGACCACGTGGCCCGGGTGGGCGGCGACGAGTTCCTGATCCTCCTCCCCGAGACCCGCTGGGCGGAGGCGCTGAAGGTGGCGGAGCGGGTCCGGCTGGCGGTGTCCGAGGACCCGCTGGTGGTCTTCTCCGAGCCGATCCGCGTCACCGCGAGCCTCGGTGTGGCGCTGCTCCCCTACGAGATCTGCTCGATCGAGGAGGTGCTGACCCTCACGCGCCTCGCGATCAAGGACAGCAAGGTGTCGGGCAAGAACCGTGTCTCGACCACCGAGGTGGCGCGCGGCGGGATCAACGGCAGTCACTACGCCGACGTCCGCGACCTGCTGCGCCAGGAGGACTGCTTCCGCGCGGTGTCACAGCCGATCTTCAACCTGTCGGACGGCAGCCTCGCGGGCTACGAGTTCCTCACCCGCGGCCCCACCGGCCCGTTCGAGATGCCGGGTGACTTCTTCCGGGTGTGCCTCGAGTCGAACATCCTCACGATCATCGACCTGCGCTGCCTGAAGACCTGCATCGCGGCGACCAAGGCCATGGACCGGAGCCTCAGGTTACACGTCAACCTGTTTCCGTCCACTCTTCTCGACACCCCGCCCGAGCGCCTGCTCACGCTCTTCCCCACCACCACCGACCGCTACTCGTTCTGCGTCGAGATCAGCGAACAGCAGTTCATCAGCGATCCAGCCGTGCTGCGCCACCAGGTGCAGCAGTTCCGCGACGCCGGCATCAAGGTGGCGATGGACGACGTGGGCTTCGGGCGCAGCTCGCTCGAGGCGCTGCTCCTGCTCGAGCCCGACGTCGTGAAGATCGACCCCAAGTACGTGACCGGGATCTCCCACGATGCCGGCAAGGAGCGCTCGCTACGGCGCCTGGTGAAGGCCGTCGACGCCCTCGGCGCCGAGCTCGTCGCCGAGGGCATCGAGCACGAGCACGACCTGATGATGCTGCGCGACGTCGGCGTGCAGCTCGGCCAGGGCTTCCTGTGGGGTCGTCCGAGCTGAGCTCTTCGGGGGGCTGTTCCAGCCCCCCCCCCCCCCCTCCTCCGCCAGGGATGACCCCGGCGGGGCCCACCGAGGTCAGTCGCTTCGTTGCGTCGTGCGCGCGCGCCGCGACGCGACAATGTGCAGGTCCACTCGTGGCGCGCGCCGGCCGAGCGGCTATGCGCGCAAGCACCCAGCCCCCGCGAAACCTACGCCGCCCCCACCCGCCCGGTCACCATCGACAACATCGAGTCGATCAGCAGCGGGTTGAAGTCGCCCACCTCGAAGGACTTGAGCAGGATCAAGATGTGGTAGTTGCCGATGAACGCCCACGCCGCCGCGCTCTCGTTGAGTGCCTCGGGGACCTCGCCCTGGCGCTTCGCTTCCTTGAGCAGCGCCTCGATGGCGTCGTGGAGCTGGAGGAAGATCTTCTTGAAGAACCGCAGCGGCTCCTTGAGCCCCTCGATGCCCTCGGCGCTGTTCGCCGCCACCTGGTATAGGATCGCCGCGAACTCGGGATGGGCGTCGAGGTGCTGGTAGTAGAAGAGCGCGATCTTGCGGAGCGTCGAGAGCGGCGAGGCGCCCTCGGACACCACCTCGCCGATCCGTTCCACGAAGAAGAGCGCCACGCGCTGGAACACCTCGCGGAAGAGCGCCTCCTTGCTGTCGAAGTGCTTGTAGATGAGCGGTTCGGTGACGCCCAGCTCGGCCGCGATGCCGTTCACCGTGGTGTTCGCGTAGCCCGAGCGCGCGAACTGCCGCGTCGCGCACTCGAGGATCGCCTCGCGGCGCTGGCCACGGCTCATGCGCACCCGCGGAACCGCCCCGCTTCCGGGCGCCCCCGTGGCCGCGTCCTTCTCGCTCGCTGACGATTTCATCCGCTCCTCCTCGTGCGTTTCCCTCGTTCGATCCGCTCCGCCACGCCGGCGATCGCCGCGCGCAGCTCGGGATCGGCCACGCCGCGCGCGGCCTCCACGAGCCGGGCGCCCTCCACCGGCCAGACCTCGGCACGTGGCTTCGGGCGCGGCACCGCCGTGGCGCGAGTCGCGACTGGACGCGCCACCGCGAACACCAGCTCGCGCGCCTCGACGCGGGCGTCGTGGCGCAGCCGATCCAGGATGCGGCGCTCGGTGAGCTTGAGCTCCTGCGAATAGAGCGGGTGCTCGACCTCGACCACCAGCGCGCCGTCCCGGAAGGCGGTGGGTCGGCTATGTCCCGCGAGCGCCGCGCCCACGGCCTCTGGCCACACCCGGCAGACCCTCAGCAGCGCACCGGCGCTCCCCAGCGCTCCGTGATCCAGCGCCGCTCTCAACACCTCGGCGAGGGTTTCAGGGGGGGTAGCGCGGCGCTGGTTCATCGATGAAATGCGGGTCTCCGTGGCAAAGCCGGAGCCTAGCGCTCGGCGTCCTCCGAGCACAAGGAAAACCGAGCCTACCGGCCGACCGGTCCGAGAACCTCGGAGGAGCGCTTGCTCGAGATCCGTGAGGTCGACGGGCTTGACCAGTCGCGGCACGGCCGCGAACCGCGAGGGGACCGCGTCGCTGTGGCCGTACCCGGTGACGAACACGAACGGTACCCCCACGTCGGCGAGCACCGTGGCGGCGCTCTCGCTCGAGGTGCCGTCGAGGTTCACGTCGAGGACCGCCACGTCGACGCTCTCGGTGCACGCGAAGCGCACCGCCTCACCGAGGGTGAGCGCGGGCCCGATCACCGTGCAGCCGATCGTCGCGAGCCAGCGCCCGAGCATCCCCGCCTGCAGGCGGTCGTCCTCGACCACCAGCACCCGCGCGCCGGCAAGCCGCTCGCGTACCGGCTCCCCGCGCTGCTCGACCTCCGGGACCGCTGGCGTCGGCCGCGCGGTCGCCGGCATGGGGATGCGCAGGCGGCAGCGCACGCCTTCAGGGCGATACGACAGATCGAGCGACCCACCGAGCTGACCTTCGATCAGGTCGCGGACGATCACCAGCCCACCGCCCAGCCGCGCCGGCGGCACCACGGACGGCCCGCCCGACTCGATCCAGTCGACGGCCAGCCGGTCGTCGCCGGCCCGCTGCCACGACACCTCGAGCAGCCCGCCCGGACGACTGAGCCCGCCGTACTTGAGGGCGTTGGTGCCGAGCTCGTGCAGCGCGAGGCACACCGGCAGCGCCGCCGCCGCGGGCATCACCATCGGCTCGCCATGGATCCGGAGCCGACCAGGGCTCGACGGCTCGAACGGAGCGAGCACCAGCCGCGCCGCCTCGGCGATGTCGATCCCCTCCCAGTTGCCGCGCGCCAGCGCCTCGTGACTGCGCGCCATGGCGCGGATGCGGCCCGGGAACGCGAGCCTGAACCCGTCGAACGACTTCGCGGTGTCGAGGGTCTCGTCCGCGAGGGCGAGAACCGTCGCGAGCGTGTTCTTCACGCGGTGGTCGAGCTCGGCCATGAGCAACGCGCGCCGTTCCTCGCCGCGGCGCCGCTCGGCGACCTCCGCCTTCAGGCGGGCATTGGCGGAGCTGAGCTCCGCGGTGCGCTCGGCGACCCGATGCTCGAGCGTCTCGTTGGCCACCGCGAGCGCCTGCTGGGTGCGCATGCGCTCGGTGATGTCCGTGGAGATGCCACAGGTCGCGTAGATCTCGCCGGTGCTGCGGAACAGGGGGAACTTGACCGAGATGTAGGTCCGATCGAGGTCGTCCGACGGGACGACCTCGTCGAACTCGAGCGGCACCCGCGCGCGTTGCACCCGGAGGTCGTTTGCGCGGACCGCGTCCGCGACTTCGCTCGAGAAGACCTCGTGATCGGTGCGACCGATGATCTGGTCTTCCTCCAGGTGGAAGAGGTCCTTCCACTTCTGGTTCGCCAGGAGGTAGCGACCCTCGAGATCCTTGAGGTAGATGACGGCGCTGGTGTTGTCCACGATGGAGCGAAGCTGGCCCTCGCTCTCGTCGAGTGCGTCGGCCATGGCCTTCTGCACCGAGATGTCGACGTGCTCGCTCAGCCACACCCGCCCCCACTCGGGATCGTCGAGGGTCCGGACGTACGCGCTGCACCACACCACGGTGCCGTCCTTGCGTCGATTGGGGATCTCCCCTGCCCAGGTGCCGTGGCGCTCGAGCGTCGCCATGATGGTGCGCGCGCGCTCCTCCGGGCTCAGCTCGAGCGGGGCGTTGATCACGCTCACCGGCTGGCCGACGAGCTCCTCGGGCCGGTAGCCCAGCGTGCGCGCGAACGCCGCGTTCACGTACACGATCCGGCCATCGCCGGGACGTACCACCGCGACGCCCACGGCGAGCTGGTCGAGGAGGCTCGGCTGCACGAATGCGATCCTGGCACCAAGGATATTCCCCTACAACTCGACGGGACTCGACGCACCGGGTGGTGGGTGGTTTAGGATGCGCCGCCATGCAGCTCGCGGGCTGGATCGGGATCGGCGCCGGTGCCTTGGGGCTCGTCGCGGGCGCGGCGCTGGCGGCAACCACGCGCCGCGGCCACGCCCGACGCACCGCGGCGCTCGAGGCCCGGCTCGCCGCGCTCACGAGCGACCTCGCCGCCGCCCGCGCGGCGCTCGGCGAGCGTGACGAGCTCGTTGCGCGCGCCGCCGAGCTCGACCGCCGCGCCGCGGCGCTCGACACGCGCAAGCGCGAGGTGGAGCGCGCGATCGACGGCGTCTCGCACGCGCAGCGCCAGGTGGTCCAGTCCGAGAAGCTCGCGTCGCTCGGCCGCATGGCCGCCGGCGTCGCTCACGAGTTCAACAACCCGGCCCAGCACCTCATCATCAACCTGCCCTTCCTGCGCCGCGCGATCGACCGCCTGCGCCGGGTGCTCACGGTCACCCTCGCCCATCCGCCGGCCGACCCCGCCGCCGCCCGGGAGCTCCAGAAGGCGGTCGACGAGGCCAAGCTCGCGCGCACCAACGCCGACCTCGACGAGATCCTCGAGGGCCTCGAGGAGGGCGCGACGCGCATCGGCGAGCTGGTCCGCGACCTCACGACCTTCTCGCGCATGGACGCGGGCGAGCTCAAGGACGTCGACCTTCACGAAGGGCTCGACGCCACGATCCGCCTGCTCGGCTACCGCTTCAAGGACCGCGTCGAGGTCGAGCGCGACTACGCCGCGCTGCCCGCGGTGCGCTGCCACGCCGCGCAGATCAACCACGTCTTCATGAACGTGCTCTCGAACGCCGCCGACGCCATCCCCGGACGCGGCCACGTGTGGGTCAAGACCGAGCGGGTCGGCGCCGAGCGCGTCCGGGTCCGTGTCACCGACGACGGCGGCGGCATGGACGCGGCCACGCTGGCGCGCATCTTCGACCCGTTCTTCACCACCAAGGAGCCCGGTCAAGGAACCGGCCTGGGCCTTGCTACGAGCTACGACATCGTGAACCGACACGGCGGAACCATCACGGCGCAGAGCGATCCCGGCATCGGCACGGTCTTCATCGTGGAGCTGCCGGTCGTCCCGACCTTCGCGGAAAACCTCGGCCACACGGGGAGATCCGGCGAATGAGCGGCAAGGTGCTGGTGGTCGACGACGAGCGCCACATCCTGAGTGCCTTGCGCCGCGTGCTCGAGGACGAGTGCGAGTGTCTCACCGCTGGGACGGCGGACGAGGCGCTCGAGACGCTCGTGAGACACGGCCACGAGATCGACGTCGTGGTCGCCGACAACGTCATGCCCGGCAAGCGCGGAGTGGAGCTGCTCGCGGAGGTCCGCGACCGCTGGCCGAACGTGGTGCGGATCCTGCTGACCGGCTACTCGAGCAACGAAGCGGTGATGGACGCCATCAACCAGGGGCACGTGTTCAGCTACATCCGCAAGCCGGTCGAGGCCGACGACTTCCTGGTCTACGTGCGCAACGCGCGCAGCTATCACCAGGCGCTGGTCGAGAAGGAGCGATTGAGCCGCGCCCTCGAGCTCGAGCGCGCCGAGCAGCAGGTGCAGGCGGTCCAGCTCGAGCGCCGCACCACGCCGCTCAGCGCCTCGTTCCCGGAGCTGGTGGGCTCGAGCGCGGCGCTCGAGTCGGTGCTCGAGGTGGTCGAGGAGGTCGCCGCCACGCGCGCGCCGGTCCTCGTCGAGGGCGAGACCGGCACCGGCAAGGAGGTGCTGGCGCGCGCGATCCACCGCTTGAGCAGGCGCCAGCCCTTCATCTCGCTCAACTGCGCGGCGATCCCCGAGACCATCCTCGAGAGCGAGCTCTTCGGCCACGAGCGCGGCGCCTTCACCGGCGCGGCGCAGCGAGAAGCCCGGCTTCGTCGAGGCGGCCGCACGGCGGCACGCTCTTCCTCGACGAGGTCGGCGAGATGCCGCTCAACCTGCAGGTGAAGCTCTTGCGCGTGCTGCAGGAGGGCGAGGTGGTGCGGCTCGGCAACACCCACGGCCGCAAGGTCGACGTGCGCATCCTCGCCGCCACCAACCGCGACCTGAAGCGCATGACCGACGAGGGCACCTTCCGGCTCGACCTCTACTTCCGCCTCAACGTGATCCGCGTCCGCATCCCGGCGCTGCGCGAGCGGCGCGCCGACGTGACCCCGCTGGTGCAGCACTTCCTCGCCAAGTTCTCGCGCGAGCACGGCAAGCAGATCGACGGCATCCGCTCCGACGCCCTCGAGGTGCTGCTGCGCCACCCGTTCCCGGGCAACGTGCGCGAGCTCTCGAACTGGATCGAGCGCGGCGTGCTGCTGACGCGCGGACCGGTGCTCACGCTCGACTCCCTGCCGCCCGAGGTCCGCGACGGCGGGCGCGCGCCGGTCGCGCCCCCGGGCGCGGCAACGGACGCCACCGCCACCGCAGCGGCTGGCGCGGGGTCGCGCCAGGAGGTCCTCGATCAGGCCGAGCGCACCTATCTCGAGGACGTGTTGCGCCAGACCGGCGGCTCGGTGGTGGAGGCGCTGCGCCGCACCCAGATCCCGCGCGCGACCTTCTATCGCAAGCTCGATCGTCTCGGGATCGACCCGGCGAGCTTCCGCCGCGGCGGCGCCGCCACGCTCACCGCGGCGCTCGGAGGCACGCCGTGACCGTGCGCGTGGCCCTCCTCGGCCTCGACGCCGACACCGCGGCGCGGATCGAGCGCGACCTCGCCGCCGCCGGGCGCACGGTCGAGGTCCACGTGGCGGCGGCCGACCCCGACACCGCGTTGCCGGACGCCGTCGAGCTGGTGGTGGTCGACCCGAAGGGCGCGGCGCGACCGACGGTGGAGCTGCTCAGGCGGCTGCGCGCGGCCGCGCCCGCCGCCGGTCTGGTCGTCCTCACTCGCCACGCCGACGGCGACGATCTCTACCAGGTGGTGCGGATCGGCGGGATCGAGCGCTACTGGCTGCTGCCTTGGTCACCGGTGCACGCGCTGGAGCTCGCGCGCCTCGTCACCGAGCGCGAGGCGTTCCGCGAGCGCGCCGAGCGCGAGCGCCAGCTCGGCGCCGAGACCGCCCTCCTCGCCGAGGCCAACCGCCGCCTGCGCGCGAGCGCGGGCGCGGCCCCACGAGTGGGCGTGGTTCCCCGCCGCGAGCCCCGCGATGCGCGCGTGCCTGGCCACGGCGCGCGAGCGCGCGGGCGACGCCGCCGAGCTGTGCCTGGTGGGCGAGCCCGGCTCGGGTCGGGCCGAGCTTGCGCGCGCGCTCCACGCCCACGGGCCGCGCGCGGCCGAGCCGTTCGTGCGCTTGCCTGCGGCGCTCGTGCGCCGCGGCAGCTTGCCGGCCGGCGCCGACCCGATCGGCCGCGGCGACGAGCTCCACGGGGTGATTCGCATCGCCTCCAAGTGGGAGGCGGCGCGCGGCGGCACGCTCTTCGTCGCCGACATCGAGGACCTCGACGACGCCGCGCAAGCCGTGCTCGCCGGGCTGGTGACGGGTGAGCTGCGCGACGGCCGGCCGGTGCCGCGCCTGCTCGCGAGCGCCTCCGCCGAGCCGGCCACGCTCCGCGACGAGGGCTCCCTCCACCCCCGCCTCGCCGAGCGGCTCGCCAGCCGCGTCCTGCACGTGCCCGCGCTGCGCGAGCGCGGCGACGACCTCGGTGCGCTCTGCGTTCAGCTCCTCGGCGAGTGGGCGGCGCGCAACGGCGGCCGGCCCGCCGCGCTCACCGCCGCGGCACTGGCCGACCTGGCGCGCCGGCCATTCGACGGCAACATCCCGGAGCTGCGTGAGCTGCTCGAGCAGGCGGCGGCGCTCGCGACGTCCGGTGTGATCGAGAGCGTGCCGGACCGTTGACGCCCGCGCCGCGGCTGTGACGCGCACCCCGTCGACGATCGTCGCGAATTTCACGAGCGCAACGAATTCCGCCCGGTGTCCGCCGCGAGCACGGCGCGCGTCGTGGGATTCGTGACATTTGCAGCCCCCTGGGCGTGGCGTCGCGAATGGCACATCGGTTGCTCGAACGGTCCACCGCCGATGCGAGCTCTCGACGCCCTCCCCCTCCCGGCCGCCCTCGCCGTCGCCCTGGGCACCTCCCTCGCCGGCTGCGCCGCGCACACCCTCGAGACCCGCCTCGTCGACCAGGCGTTCACGTCGGTCGCCGTCGCGAGCCCGCTCGCCGGTCCCACGGTGCGCGACACCACGTTCCGCGCCGATGCCGACGCGGTGTCGCTGTGGCTCTCGTTCGCCGACGTCGTCGACACCCACGCGGTGCGGGTGCGGTGGCGTGACCCGCGGGGCCGCGTGCTCGGCGACAGCGGGCCGGTGGCGGTGAACGGCGAGGGCGGCTACCGCCCGCGCGCCGGCTTCGTCGCGCGGCTACCGCTGCGCGGCGGCCCCGCGTCGCTGGTGCCCGGCACGTGGGTCGCCGAGGTGTCGTGGGACGACCGGCCGCTGGTGAGGCGCTCGTTCACGGTCGCGGAGACGGCGCCATGAGCGTGCTCCCCGCGTTCGTGCACGGCTACCCGTTCGAGGCGTGGCTCGCCGACCGCGGCCGCGCGACGCCGGCCGAGGCGGCGGCGCTGGTGGCGTCGCTCGCCACCCAGGTCCACGCGGCGCGGGCCGTCGGCGTCACGCCCGGGCAGGCGGTGCCCGGCCTGGTGCGGATCGACGCCAGCGGCGCGCCGGTCGTCGACGTCTGGACCGTGGCGTCGCAGCGCAAGAGCGGCGAAGAACCGAGCGCCGCTCGCGGGCGCTTCGGCCCGCCGCCCGGCGAAAACCTCGACGAACGCTCGGACGTGTACGCCCTCGGCGTGGTCCTCTACCACTTGCTGGTGGGGCGGTTCCCCTTCGCCGGCTCGAACCCGGTCGAGGCGGCCCTCGCCCACCGCCACGAGGCGGCGCTGGCACCGTCGAAGGTGGCGCCCGGCGTGCCGGAGGTGCTCGACGCCGTCGCGCTGCGCTGCCTCGCCAAGGATCCGGGCGAGCGCTTCGCCGCGCTCGGCGAGCTCGCCGACAAGCTCACCGGCAAGCTCCCCGAGGCGGTGATCGAGCCGCTGCCGCCGTCGCCGGTCGGCGCGCCGCTGCCGGCGACGCGGGTGCGCGCGGCGGCGATCGCGAACCCAGGCGAGCCGAGCCTGCCGGTCGCGGCGAGCGCCGCGTCGCGTACGCGCTCGGCGTGGGGGCTCGTGGTCGCGTCGCTCGCGATCGCCGGCGCCGGCGTCCTCGGCTGGTCGCTGGCGAGCCCTCCGCAGGGCACGCCCGAGGCGCCGGCCGTGGCCGAGACCCCCTGGCGGCCCCTGCCACCGCGCCCGATCGTCGAGGCGCCGCGAGCGGCCGAGGTCGCGCCCGTCGTCTCGACCGCGCCCGCGACCGCGACCGCGCTCGCCACCTCGCCGGCGCCAGCGTCCGGAATCGCGACGTCCGCGCCGGCCCGCCCGGCGCCTCGTCCAGCGCGCTCCACCACCACCGCCTCGCCCAGACCCACGCCCGTGGCCTCGCCCGTGGCGACCGTCCACCCGACGCCCGAGCCGCCCCCCGAGGGGCGCGCCGACGTCACGCGGCTGCTCGCCGAGGGGGACGCGCTCCTCCGTCAGAAGAAGTACCTGGGCGGCAGCGAGCCCGGCGCTCTCGACCGCTACCGGCAGGTCCTGACGCTCGCGCCCGACGAGCCCGAGGCACGCGCCAGGGTCGCGCTCATCCGGGACACCTACCTGCGCCTCGCCCACGAGCGCCGCGAGCACGGCGACTTCGACGCCGCGCACCGCTACCTGAGCGCGCTCGACCGCGCGTTCGGCGGCGATGCCGAGATCGCCGCCGAGCTCCTCGCCGTCGACGCCGATCGCGCCGCGGCGACGCGCTCGGGGCACGTCGCGATCGAGGTGCGGCCGTGGGGCAACGTGTTCGTGGACGGCAAGTTCGTGGACCAGACCCCGATGCCGCCGCTCGAGCTCGCCGCCGGCGCCCACACCATCGACGTGGAAGGCGAGCAGGGCCGCCGCCGCTCGGTGCAGGTCACCGTCCACGGCGGCGAGAGCCAGCGCGTCGCGATCGACCTGGCGAGGAACGATGGCTGAGCGGCACCGTCGCGCGGCACTCGCGGCGCTGGCGCTCCTCCTCGCCGCGAGCCCCGCCGCGCTCGCGGCGCCGGTGGGCGTCACCGACCCGGAGCTGCTCGCGGGCGGCGACGCGCTCGCGAACGGCGACGGCGCGCGCGCCCGCGCGATCCTCGAGCCGGCGGCCGTGCGACTGGACGGTGAGTGCGAGCGCGCCCGAGAGAGCCTCGACGGCGACGATCCGCGGGCGCTGCGGCTCTGTCACGGCGCCGCGTTCGCGTGGGTGCAGGTGGGTGTCGCGCGCGGCCTCGGCGGCGACGGGCCCGCCGCGCACCAGGCGTTCGCGAAGGGCCTCGCGATCGAGCCCGAGGCGCTGCCGCTCGCGGCGGTCACCCCTCCCAAGGTGCGGCGTCTCTTCGAGGCCGCGCGCCAGGCGGCGCTGGGACGCGAGCGCGCTGCGGACCCGGGCGGCATTCCCGGCCTCACGCACCTGCCGCCGCTCGTCGCCGTGCGCGGCCAGGCGGTCGCCCTCGACGTCGTGGCCGGCGCGAGCTGGCGCGACGCAGCGGCGCTCGAGGTCGTCTACGCAACCGAGGCCCTCGAGCGCGGCCTGGCGCGCGCCGCTCCACCGGGACGGCGCGGCGTGGAGCGCCGAGCTCCCCGCCGGCGTGACCCTCGCCACGCGCACGGTGAACTACCGATTCGACGCCGTCGACGCCGAGGGGAGAGTGAACAAGAGCCGGTGGTATCCGCTCCACGTGGTCGAGAGCCTGGCCGCCGTGGATGCCCGCCTCGAGGCCACGCTCGCCGACGAGGTCGACGGCGCGCCCCTCGACGCCGCGCGCCACCTCGCCACCGCCGCCGAGCTCGCGCCAGCGGCGGCGCTGCCCGGCCACGTGACCGAGGTGGCGGCGCGCCCTGAGTCCCCGGATCGCAGCGTGGTCCGAGACGTCGCCGCCAGCGTGTTCCGGTGAGCGGTGGGAACCCCGCGGGCGGGGACAGGCCCCGCCCCTACGGATCCCACGGGCCGGTCTTGTTTCCCTCGCTCGTCAGCGTGAGCGGTGGATCCTCCGAGGCTGGCGGCCGGATCCCGGCGGCGGTGATCGCGTACTTGTCGCACAGCCCGTCCGAGTCGTCGTCGAGGACCGTGATCGTGTACCAGTAATCGCCGCCTTCGAGGCGCACCTCGAGGTCGGGGATCGTGGTGCCCGCATCGCTGTAGGTCTTGGAGCCGGGGCAGGCCCCAGCCCCGTCGGTGTACGAGAACCCGCCTCCCGAATAGAGGCGCTCGAGCCCGCCCGCGATCAGCGTCACGTTGTGGCGCGCCTGCTTGCGCGCGTCGGCAATGGGCAGCCCGACCGGCGAGCCGGGCAGCACGTCGCCGTAGCCCATGCGGATCAGCGCCGGACGCAGGAACACGTTCCAGCCGACGCCGGCGCCGCCCACCACCAAGAGCGCGATCGCGAGCCACCACGCGCCGCCGCCGCCGCGGCGCGGCCCGCGCGGCAGCGCCGTCGCCGTCCCCGAGGCGTCGTCGCTCTCGAACGGCAGCGGCGCGGGGGGCGTCAGGTTGCTGGGCGTGAAATCGCGGGGCGGATGCTCGCCCGAGCGCGGCCGCGCCTCGCGGGCGGCCACCGCCGGGGCGGCGTACGGAGTGCGCTCGGCGAAGAAGCGTGTCTGGCCGCGGAGGTCGCTGGAGATCTGACGCGCGTCGGCGTAGCGCTCGTCGCGGTCCTTGGCGAGCGCCTTCAGGATCACCCGCTCGATCATCTCGGGCAGGTCGGCGCGCAGGGTGCGCGGCGGCGCGGGCGGCTCGTTCACGTGCATGAGCGCGGTCTCGATCGGCGTCGCACCCTGGAACGGCACCTCCCCGGTGAACATCTGGTAGAGCACGATGCCGAGGGAGTAGAGGTCGGCGCGGTGGTCGAGCGGCACGCCCTTCTTGGGGTTGGCCTGCTCCGGCGCGATGTAGACCGGAGTGCCGAGGAGCTGACCGCTGGCGCTCAGCTGGGTGACGTCGATCGCCTTGGCGAGCCCGAAGTCGAGGATCTTGACGACCCACCGCGACGGCGGCTCGCCGGGATCGAGCATGGTCGAGCCGAAGCGCGTCGCCGGATCGACCAGGAAGATGTTGTGCGGCTTGACGTCGCGGTGGATCACGCCGCTCGCGTGCGCGTAGGCGAGCCCGGCGCACACCTGGCAGGCGACGTCGATGGCCTCGTCGATCGCCATCGGCCCGTGCGCCTGGAGGTGGGTCTTGAGGTCGGTGCCCTCGAGGTATTCCATCGACAGGTAGAAGACGTCACCGACGCTGCCGAGGTCGAAGACCTTGAGGATGTTGGGGTGTGCCAAGCGCCGCGCGACGCGGGTCTCGTGCTTGAAGCGCTCGACGATCGTCTCGTCCACCGAGATCAGGCTCGGGTGGATGATCTTGAGCGCGACGGTCTCGTCGAGGTCGCGATCGTGAGCGCGGTAGACCACGCCCATCCCGCCGCGCCCGATCTTCTCGACGATGTCGTAGCGCCCCGCCACCAGGGCGCCGGGGCGGAAGAGCGCGTGGCCGAACGCCCCGTCGCTCTGGCTCGGATAGGTGTCCGCGGCCGAGCCCCACGAGAGCTCGTGCCCACACCCGGCGCACGCCGCGGCGGAGTCCTCCAGGGCTGCATGGCAGCGCGGACAATCCATGGGGCTAGGGTGGTACACGCCCACCGGGGCTCCAAGTTGATCGCTTGCCGTGCAACGATGCCGGGTCCCGCCGCCCCTCACCGGAGGTCCGCGCCGATGACCGCCAGCCGCTCACCCGCCGACCGCGCCACGTTCACCACCATGGAGGCGGGCACCGCCGACGACTGGGCGATCATCGCCACCGAGTTCGCGCGCTACGCGCAGGGGCTCGCCGACCGGGTGCTCGGCCACCTGAAGCTCCTCGACGGCGACTTCGGCGGCTTCCCGGTCGACCGCCTCACCCACTCGCTCCAGACCGCCACCCGCGCCCACCGTGACGGGCGCGACGAGGAGTACGTGGTGTGCGCGCTGCTCCACGACATCGGCGACACGCTCGGCACGTTCAACCACCCGGACATCGCCGCGGCGATCGTGAAGCCGTTCGTGTCCGAGGAGTACCACTGGATGGTCGCCCACCACGGGATCTTCCAGGGCTACTACTTCTTCCATCACGTGGGGATGGACCGGAACATGCGCGACGCGTTCCGCGACCACCCGTGCTTCGCGCTCACCGCGGAGTTCTGCGCCGCGTACGACGGCCCCGCCTTCGACGCCCGCGCCGAGACGCTGCCGCTCGACTTCTTCGAGCCGATCCTGCGCCGGGTGGTGGCGCGGCCGCGCAACTCGATCTACCGAGCGGCCCTGGAAGGGCGCTGAGCACGGCGATCGCCCGCCCCCCCGGGGCGCGCCTTGTCCGGCCCTCGGCCGGGTGGTAGATCCCGAGCTTTTCCCCATTTTCCGATGGACATCGCCCCTCGCGCGGTCGCCACGATCGACCTCGATCGGCTGGCCCGGAACCTGGCGCGCATCCGCGCGCGGGTCGGCCCCGAGGTGCGCGTGCTCGGCGTGGTCAAGGCCGACGCCTACGGCCACGGCATGGAGCCGGTGGCGCGGCGGCTGGTCGCCGAGGGCGTGTGGGGGCTCGGGGTGTCGTCGCCGAGCGAGGGCCTCTTCCTGCGCAGCCGCGGCATCGACGCGCCGATCCTGGTGCTCGCCGGCGCGCGCCCGGACGAAGCGCGTGCGGTCGTCCGCCACCACCTCACCGCGATGGTCGACAACGCCGACGAGGCAAAGGCGCTCTCGGACGCCGCCCGCGCCCAGGACCGGACCGCACGCATCCACGTCAAGATCGACACCGGCATGGGCCGCCTCGGGCTGCTTCCCGACGAGCTCGTACCGTTCCTGCGCTTCGTGCGCCAGCTCGGTGGGCTCGAGGTCGAGGGACTGATGTCGCACCTCTCGGTGTCCGAGGACGAGAGCCCCGCCGGGCGCGACTTCACCGCCCGGCAGCTCGCTCTCTTCGACGCCAAGCTCGACGAGGCCCGCGCCGCCGGCTTCGCCTCGCCGATCACCCACGTCGCCAACAGCGGTGGCGCCCTCTACCACCCGATCGGCCGCCACAACCTGGTGCGGCCCGGCCTCGCGCTCTACGGCGTCCATCCGGGGCGCCCCGAGGCGTCGGGCCTCGACCTCGAGCCGGTCATGGAGGTGCGCGCCACCGTGCTCCGGGTGCGCGAGCTGCCGGCGGGGGCGTCGGTGAGCTACCGGCGGCTCTTCGTGACCGAGCGCGCCACGCGCCTCGCGGTGCTCGCGATCGGATACGCCGACGGCGTGCCGGTGCTACTGTCCAACCGCGGCGAGCTCACGGTGGGGGGGGCACGCCGTCCGATCCGGGGTGCCGTCACCATGGACATGACCCTGGTCGACGTCACCGACGCCCCTCACGTCGTGCCCGGCGACGAGGCGATCCTGTTCGGCCACACCCCCGGTGTCCCCTCGGTGGCCGAGGTGGCCGCTCTTGCGAGTACCATTCCGTACGAGATGCTGTGCTCGATCGGACCGCGCGTGAAGCGCATCCACGCCCAGCACCCCTCCGTCGACGCGCGCTCCGACCATGAGTGACCCCACCCCGAGGCTGCTGCGGCCGGCGCGCGCGCTGGGGGGGAGGCTCGTCGCCTTCGTCAACGAGGTCGGCGGGGTGGTGCTGCTACTCGGGCGAACGCTGGCGTGGATCCCGCGCCGCCCGTTCGGGTTCCGGCTGCTGCTGCAGCAGATGCAGACCCTGGGCGTCCAGTCGCTGCCGGTGATCCTGCTCACCGCGATCTTCACCGGCATGGTGCTCGCCTACCAGAGCTACCAGGGCTTCGTGCGCTTCGGCGCCGAGAGCCTGGTCGGCACCATCGTGGCGCTCTCGGTCACCCGCGAGATGGCGCCGGTGTTCTGCGGCCTGATGCTGTCCGGACGCGTCGGCGCGGCGATGGCCGCCGAGCTGGGCACGATGCGCGTCACCGAGCAGGTCGACGCGCTCGAGACCCTCGCGACGAACCCGGTCAAGTACCTGGTGGTGCCGCGGATCATCGCGTGCACCCTGGTGATGCCGGTGCTGGTGCTGTTCGCCGACCTGGTCGGGATCGTCGGCGGCTACCTGGTGAGCACCAAGCTCCTCGGCGTCGACGACGGTGTGTACGTCCAGCGCACCTGGCAGTACCTCGAGTGGACCGACCTGCGCATGGGCCTCATCAAGTCGGTGGTGTTCGGCGCGGTCGTGGCGCTGATCGGTTGCTACAACGGCTTCTACGCCAAGGGCGGCGCCGAGGGTGTGGGCTTCGCGACCACCCGCGCCGTGGTGGTGAGCTCGATCCTGGTGTTCGTGTTCGACTACTTCCTCACGGTGCTCCTGCTATGAGCGCCGCGAGCGAAGAGGGTGGCGACTACCTGGTGCTGAAGGGCCTCAAGAAGGCCTTCGGCAAGAAGAAGGTCCTCGACGGGCTCGACCTCACCGTGCGGCGCGGCGAGAGCATGGTCGTGATCGGCGGCAGCGGCACCGGCAAGAGCGTCCTCATCAAGTGCATCCAGGGGCTCATCACGCCCGACGAGGGCGAGATCTGGATCAACGGCCGCGAGCAGCGCACCATCCCGCCCCGCGAGTGGGACGAGCTGCGCAAGCACTGGGGGATGCTCTTCCAGTACGCGGCGCTCTTCGACTCGCTCTCGGTGTGGCTGAACGTGGGCTTCGCGCTGAAGCGCCACACCAAGCTCTCGAACGCCGAGATCCGCAAGATCGCCACCGAGAAGCTGCGCCAGGTGGGCCTCACCAACGTCGAGGACGTGATGCCGGCCGACCTCTCGGGCGGCATGAAGAAGCGCGTGGGGCTGGCGCGCGCGATCGCCATGGACCCCGAGTTCCTGTTCTACGATGAGCCGACCACCGGCCTCGACCCGATCATGGCGGACGTCATCAACGACCTGATCGTGCGCCTCAACGACCAGCTCAAGACCACCTCGATCGCCATCACCCACGACATGGCGAGCGCCTACAAGATCGCGGACCGCATCGCGATGCTCTACCAGGGCAAGATCCACTTCGTCGGCACGCCCGACGAGGTCCGCGCCACCGACGACGCGATCGTCCAGCAGTTCATCCAGGGACGGGCCGAAGGCCCCATCACCGACGCGCTCGCGCGCGACTGGGGGGCGGCGTGAAACGCGGCCCGATCGAGCTCTACGTGGGCCTGTTCGCCATGGCGGGCCTCGCCATCCTCGCTTTCTTCACCCTCAAGGTCGGCTCGGGGTCGCTGGGACGCCAGTACAGCGAGCCGCGCACCGTCTCGTTCGTGCAGGCGACCGGCGTCGAGGTGCGCACCCCGGTGCGGCTCGCCGGCGTGAAGGTGGGCGAGGTGGGCGCGATCCGGATCGAGGACCGCCGCGCCAAGCTCACCTTGATGGTGCGCCCCGACGTGTTCGTGCCCGCCGACACCCGCGCCGAGATCCGCACCCAGGGGCTGATCGGCGAGACCTACATCCAGCTCACACCCGGCACCAGCAACACCCCGCTCGGGCCGGGGCAGGAGTTCACCAACGTCGGCGAGCCCACCGACCTCGACGCGCTCGTCAACAACCTCGCCGGCGTGGGCGACAACCTGAAGGCGATCACCGACAGCCTGCGCAACGTGATCGCCCGCGACCAGACCGAGAGCGACCTGAAGGAGATCGTCGCCAACGTGCGCGGGCTTACCGCCGGACTCAAGGAGATCGTCTATCACAGCGGTGGTCGTATCGACACCGTGCTCACCAACCTCGACCAGATGACCGGCGGCGCGCGCGACATGATCGGCGAGAACCGCGAGGACATCCACGCGCTGATCGTGAGCTTCCGCCACGTCTCCGAGCAGCTCGACCAGCTCATCGCCGCCAACCGCGGCAACGTCGACGCCAGCATGGCGTCGGTCAAGGACGCCACCGACAAGCTCAACCAGACCCTCGGCTCCACCTCGTCGATCATGGAGAAGATCGACAAGGGCGAGGGCACCGTCGGCAAGCTCATCAGCGACGAGGCGCTCGGCAACAAGATGGGCGACAGCCTCGACTCGCTCGGCGACCTGCTCGGCTCGCCGCGCCGCCTGCAGGTGCAATTCGGCTACCGCGGCGAGTACCTGAGCTCGGCCGACGAGGCGAAGAGCTACACCTCGATCAAGGTGCAGCCGCGCCGCGACCGCTATTACCTCCTCGAGCTGGTCTCGAACCCGCTGATCCGGGTGAGCGACTCGACCACGGTCGAGGAGACCACCGTCGACGGCAACCCGCCGTTCGTCACCGGTCCCCCGCCCTACCACTACACGACGACCACCAAGAAGGTGAACGCGAAGGACGACAACCTCCAGTTCAACGCCGAGATCGCGCAGCGCATCGACGATCTGGTCGTGCGCGGCGGCATCATCGAGTCGACGGGCGGCGTCGGGATCGACTACCTGCTCTTCGACGACCGGCTCAAGGTGGGGATGGACTTCTTCGACTTCGCGCCCGACGACCGCGACACCTTCAACCTGAAGCTCGGCGCGCGCTTCGAGTTCTACCCCAACCTCTACGTGCTGGGCGGCATGGACGACGTCCTGAACGACCGCACCCCCTACAAGACCGGCCGCAGCCCGTTCTTCGGCGCGGGCTTCACGTTCACCGACGACGACCTGAAGACGTTGATCCTGAAGGCGCCGACGCCTAGCTTCTGAGGCTCGTCCCGTCCATCTTTCGCGGTGCGGGGGGCCTCCCCCCGCACCGTCCGCCCCATCCGTAGCGCGGGGGCTCGTCCCCCGCCTCATTCGTAGCGCGGGGGCTCGTCCCCCGCCTCATTCGTAGCGCGGGGGCTCGTCCCCGCCGGAAGAGAGAAAGGCCCCCCGCCATGCTGAAGGTGACCCGCGCTCTGGTGAGCGTCTCGAACAAGGAAGGCGTCGTCGAGCTGGGGCGCGGTCTGGCCGCGCTGGGGATCGAGATCCTCTCCACGGGCGGCACCGCGAAGACGCTCGCGGAGGCGGGCGTGCCGGTGACGAAGGTGTCCGCGGCGACGGGCTTCCCCGAGATCCTGGGCGGGCGCGTGAAGACGCTCCACCCCAAGATCCACGGCGGCATCCTGGGGCGCCCGGGGCTCGAGAGCGACCGCGCCGAGATGGAGCGCGAGGGCATCACGCCGATCGGCATCGTGGCGGTGAACCTCTACCCGTTCGAGGCCACGATCGCGAAGGCGGGTGTGACCCGCGACGAGGCCGTGGAGCAGATCGACATCGGCGGCCCGGCGATGGTGCGCGCCTCGGCCAAGAACCACGCGTGGGTGGGGATCGTCGTCGACCCGAGCGACTACGCGGTGGTGCTCGACGAGCTGCGCTCGGGCGGCGGCGTGCTCACCGAGCCCACCCGCCAGCGCCTCGCCGGCAAGGCGTTCGCGCACACCGCCGCGTACGACAGCGCGATCGCCGCGTACCTCGCCCGCGAGGAGTCGGGCGACGCCAAGGCGCTGCCGGGCCGCGCGATCTTCGCCCTCGAGAAGGTCCAGGACCTGCGCTACGGCGAGAACCCGCACCAGCGCGCCGCCCTCTACCGTAGCGGACCGGCGCTCGCCGGGACGCTCGTGGCGGCCAAGCAGCTCCAGGGGAAGGAGCTCTCGTTCAACAACCTCCTCGACCTCGAGGCGGCGCTACGCATCGCCCGCGACCTCGCGGACCCGGGCGCGGTGGTGATCAAGCACAACAACCCGTGCGGCGTGGCGCGCCACGCGAGCTCCCTCGCGCAGGCGTACCGCGACGCCCGCGCCACCGACCCCGACTCGGCGTTCGGTGGCGTGGTCGGGCTCAACCGGCCGGTCGACGCCGAGACCGCCGCCGAGATCGGCTCGACCTTCATCGAGGCGGTGATCGCGCCGAGCTTCTCCGAGGAAGCGCGCGCGGCGCTCGCCAAGAAGACCAACCTGCGCCTCCTCGAGCTCCCGTTCGAGAGCGCCGCGGCGGCGGGCTTCGACGTGAAGCCGGTCTCCGGCGGGTTCTTGATCCAGGACGCCGACGCCGGCACGCTCGCGCAGTGCACGCCCAAGGTGGTGACCAAGCGCGCGCCCACCGACGCCGAGTGGGAGGCGCTGCGCTTCGCGTGGATCGTGGTCAAGCACGTGAAGTCGAACGCCATCGTGTACGCCAACGCGAACCAGACCGTGGGCATCGGCGCCGGCCAGATGAGCCGGGTCGACTCTTCGCGGATCGCCGTGAGCAAGGCCAAGCTGCCGCTGGTGGGCACGGTGCTCGCGTCGGACGCGTTCTTCCCGTTCCGCGACGGCGTCGACGCCGCCGCCAAGGCCGGCGCGGTCGCGGTGATCCAGCCGGGCGGGTCGGTGCGGGACGAGGAAGTGATCGCCGCCGCCGACGAGCAGGGCATGGCGATGGTGTTCACGGGCATGCGGCACTTCAAGCACTGAGAGGCCAACGGCGCGGTTCGGCGTAGCGCGGGGGCTCGTCCCCGCCCAGCGCGACACGGAGCAGCCGGTCACGCGAGGTCAGAAACGATGAAGGTCCTGGTCATCGGAAGCGGTGGGCGCGAGCACGCGCTGGTGTGGAAGATCAAGCAGAGCCCGCTGGTGCGCGAGGTGTTCTGCGCGCCAGGGAACGCGGGCATCGCCCTCGACGGCACCTGCGTCGACATCGCCGTCGACGACCTCGACGGCCTCATCCGCTTCGCCACCGAGACCCGGATCGATCTCACGGTCGTGGGGCCCGAGCTGCCCCTCACCCTCGGCATCGTCGACCGCTTCCGCGAGCGCGGCCTCGAGGTCGCGGGGCCGCTCGGGGAGCTCGCCAAGCTCGAGGGCTCGAAGGCCCACACCAAGTCGGTGCTCACCCACGCCGGCGTGGCCACCGCCGCCTACGAGGTCTTCACCGAGGCCGCGCCCGCCAAGGAGTACGTGCGCCGCCAGGCGCGCAGCGGCACCCACGTGGTGGTGAAGGCCGACGGCCTCGCCGCCGGCAAGGGCGTCGTGGTGTGCTCGTCGGCGGAGGAGGCCGAGGCGGCGATCGACGACTGCCTGGTCAAGAAGGTGTTCGGCGCGGCGGGTGCCACGGTGGTGATCGAGGAGTGCCTGCCCGGCGAGGAGGCGAGCTTCATCGTCCTCACCGACGGCGCCACCGTGCTCCCCTTCCCCACCAGCCAGGATCACAAACGACTGCTCGACGGCGACAAGGGTCCCAACACCGGCGGCATGGGGGCCTACTCGCCGGCGCCGGTCGTCACCAAGGACCTCGAGGCGAGCGTCCTCACCGACGTGATCCACCCCACCCTGGAGACGCTGCTGAGAATGGGTCCGCCCTACACCGGCTGGCTCTACGCCGGGCTCATGATCGCCGGCGACACCACCAACGTCCTCGAGTTCAACGTGCGGATGGGCGACCCCGAGACCCAGCCCATCCTCATGCGCCTGCAGAGCGACCTGGTGCCCGCGCTCGTGCAGCTCGCGAGCGGCGAGCGCCTCGAGGTCAAGCTCGAGTGGGACCCGCGCCCCGCCGTGTGCGTCGTCATGGCCGCCGAGGGCTACCCCGGCACCGTCGCCAAGGGCGACGTCATCCACGGCCTCGACGCCGCCGCGCGCCTCGCCGACGTGAAGGTCTTCCACGCCGGCACCGCCCGCCGCGGCAGCGACATCGTCACCGCCGGCGGCCGCGTCCTCGGCGTCACCGCCCTCGGCGCCGACCTCCCCGCCGCCATCGCCCGCGCCTACGAAGCCGTCTCCCTCATCACCTGGCGCGGCGCCCAGCACCGCACCGACATCGGCCGCAAGGCGCTGCACTCCTGGGAGCGGTGAGGCCGCGGAATTCCGTACCATCGGCGCCGGAAATCCAGCCCCGCCAGCGCTGAAACACCGCGCTAAAACCCCTCGAGAACCGCGCCAAGGGGCCCCGAAAGGCCCCTGAATCGCGGCCTCCAGGCCTCCGAGCGGCCTGTGGAGCTTAAGCTATACGATTTTGTAGAGCATCAGCTTTACGATTTTGTATAGCTTGTGCTTTACAACCGGCCCCCTGGCCCGGGCGCTGGACTGCCCCCTCCCGGGCCGGCATCGGGGCGGACATACGCTGCTGAAGTTCATGGACAGCGTAGCCTCTCTCTGAGATGAGGAACGCATGTTCACCACCGGGAATTCCGCGGCCGCGCAACCTTGAATGCAGAGGTCGATGGGCGACCTGGAGACCGAGGAGGCGTTCGAGCGCTACCGCAGCCGCACGGTCGAGTGCCGTCGAGAGGACGACGGCTCGGTGGTGATCGAGGCGCGGCTGCCGGCCGAGCTCGCCGCGGTGGTGCTGCGCGCGCTCGCAGTGGCCGAGGCGGCGGCTCGAGCCGAAGGTCGCGGTTCCGCGGAACCACTCGGCACCCGGCGCGCGGACGCGCTGGTGAACGTGGCCGAGAGCTTCCTCGCCAACGGCGCTGGGCAAGCGCCTGGGCGGCGAGCGCCACGAGGTCTAGGTCCACGTCGATGTCGCGGCGCTCACGGGTGCCGAGGGAGGGCGGTGCGACGTCGAGAGCGAGTCGGCGCTCGCGGCCGAGACCGCGCGCCGCCTGGCGTGCGATGGCGCGCGCGTGACGGTGGTCGAGAACGGGCGCGGCGAGGTCCTCGACGTCGGTCGGCGGACGCGCTCGATCCCGACGCCGATCGAGCGTGCGCTCCGGATCCGCGACGACGGCTGCCGTTTCCCGGGCTGCACGAACCGCCGCTTCGTCGACGCGCACCACGTGCGCCACTGGATCGACGGCGGTGAGACCCGGCTCTCGAACCTCATCCTCCTCTGCCGCCACCACCACACGCTCATCCACGAGGGCGGGTTCGCGGTCGAGGCCACGGATCACGGCTTCGTGTTCGGCGGTCCACGCGGGCGGATCCTGCCGCGCTCCTACTCGCCGCCGCCCGTGGTATCCGACCCCGTCGAAGCCTTGCGGCGCGAGCATGCCGTCGCTGGCTTGCCGATGAACGACGTCACGATCGTGCCCTCGTGGGGCGGCGAGCGCATGGACTACGGCGCCGCGCTGGAAGCCCTGCTGTGGCGCCGCGCGCACGGCCCGCCGGAGCGGTACGAGCGGTTCACGCTCGCACCGAATCTTCAGATGACGCTGAATTGACATGTGACTATACACATTGGCATATCGTTCCCATGAAGACCGTCAACGCGCTCACGGTTCGGCAGTCGCTAGGACGAGTGCTGGACCAGCTCGAGAAGACCGGCGAGCCCATCATCGTCGCGAAGGACCGCAAGGCGCGGGCCGTGTTGATCACGCTGGCGGACTTTGAACGGCGTTTCGTCGATGTCGCGGCCCGGGACCGCCGACGAGAGATCGCGCGTCAGATCAAGGAGTCCCAGCGGCAGGTACCGCGGGCGAAGACCGGCGCGGCGGAGGCGGTCCGCTCGCTGCGCGGGCGGCTGCCGTGACCCGAGTGGTCTTGGACGCCTCAGTGGCGGTTGCTTGGTTCGTGCCGGAAGACGAGGACGTGACCCGGGCAGCGGCGGAAATCCTCGACCGGATCGTCGACGGCGAGCTCAGCGCCGTCGTGCCCGAACTGTTCTGGTTCGAGCTTCTAGCCGTACTGGTACGGCGCCTCCCTGGCGAGGGGAGCTCGGCGAACGCTGTGCGACAGCTCACCGACCTTGGTTTTGAACGGGTCGCTCTCGATCCAGAGCTGGCCGAGCAGGCCGAGCGTTTAGCCCGTGAGCGACGGCTGACCGGCTACGACGCCGTGTACGCCGCCTTGGCCCTGACGACCGGCGCCCCATGGTGGACGCTCGATCGCTCAGCTCACGACCGGATCGCCGATCTTTCGATCAGCCGTCTGATCACGGCGTGAGCGGCGCCACACCCTCCGCCACGATCGACTCGGGCGGAGAGGGCGTGAGCCACAGCGCCGTCAGCTCGAGCTCGATGGCGTCGAAGGGCTCGGCGCGCACGGACTCGTGACCGGCGTGGGTGCTGACGAGGATCCATCGTTCGCCGTCGAGACGGAGCACCTCGAGGTGCGGCCGATCGGGTCGACCAGCCAGGCGTGGTTCACGCTCTCGCGGGCGTAGATCCGGAGCTTGCGCACGCGGTCGAGGCTGGCGGTCGAAGGCGAGAGCACCTCGCAGACCCAGTCGGGAGCGATCGTGAGGAAGGCATCGCCCGGGAGTGCGGGAAGCCGATCGCGACGCCACCCGGCGAGATCGGGGACGAGGATGTCGCGGCCCAAGTGAAGCTCGGGCTCGTAGAGGATCCACCAGCCACCGGGTCCGCCGCGGCCGCGATCGAACGGATTCCCGAGGTCCGAGGACAGCCGCGACGCTACGAGCTGGTGAGCGATCGTGGGCCGGGGCAACGCCACCAACTCTCCGTCGACGATCTGCGCGAGCATCGTATCGGGGACCTGGCACAGATCGTCGTAAGTCGCCGGGCGTCGCACCGCGTCGGTCATGGCAATTCGAGGCTACCACGGGCGTATGATGCCCACGGTGGGCACCCGGACACCGGCGTACAGCCTCGCTAGCGCCATCGTGCGCGGCGGTCTGCTGGCTTGGATGTCGACTGGCTTCCTGTGCTCGCAGCCGACGTTCGAGCACGTCGTTCCGGCGCCCGGCGAACAGTACCCGGTAGCCGTTCGACAGACGGTCGACGGCGGTTACCTGCTGGCGGGCTACACCGCACCGAGCGGCGGATACGACCAGGATGGCTATCTGGCGCTCCTGAGCCCGAATGGCGAAGAGACGTCGGCGCATCCGCTGAACAGTCCGACGCGCACCACCCTCGTCGACCTGGATCTCGCCCCAACCGGTTTCGTGGCGATCGCTGGACGACTCGATGCGATCAGCGGGCAATTCGAGACGACCCTCATCGGACTCGACGACGCGGGCGCTGAGCGATGGAGTCACGTGTTCCCGCGAGCGCCCGACCGCGACTCTCAGAGTTTCTACGATCTCGCGCCCACACCAACCGGCGGCTGGATCGTGGCGGGGCTCACCAGCATCTCCGCAAGCTCGACCTACTACCCCTTGGTCATCGAGTTCGACGAGGACGGGGACGTCCTCTGGAGTCACGAGCTCAGCTCGTCGTCCGGAGGCGCGGTGGCGATCGACGCGACCACCGACGGCGGCTGGATCCTCGCGACGGGTGCAGATTCCAGCGTGGTCCTCCGCAAAATCGACCAAGACGGCAACGAGACGTGGAGCACCACCATCCACCCGCAGGGCACCTATGCTTATCCGCTCTATGCCTCCGTCGGGGGCCTGGCCCTGACGACCGACCGCGGGCTCGTCGTGGCGTGGTCGGCCACCTACGTGAACTCGCGCTTCGGGATCATGACCGGTGAGACGCAGCTCGTGAAGCTGGACACCACGACCGGTGAGACCGTGTGGATCCGCTCGCAACCAAACGCGCTAGCCACCCCTAGGGACTTCGTGAACGTGGTGCGCGCGAGCGCGGACGGCGGCGTCCTCATCGCCGGTACCGAGAGCTACACCATGGGATGCGGCTATGGATTTTCCTGGTGCACGGTTTCGACCGGCTTGCTCGAGCGCCTCGATGGGTCGGGCGCCTCGTTGTGGCGGCGCGAGCTCGGCACCACCAGCCAGCAGATCTCCCTGACCGACGCCTGGGTGACCTTCGATCACGGTGCGATCGCGGTCGGGCGCGGGACCTTCAGCCCCGACGCTGGCCGCCTCGGCGACCTCTACGCGGTCCGCACCGACTCCGCCGGCGGCGTCGCTCCGCCATCGAATCTCCACAGACCGCCATTGGAAATCATCATCCCGCCACTGAGTTACACCGCTTTCCGCCATAAAATTTGGGGACTCCTTGCCCGTTCGCGTGACTACGGATTTCCAGCCAAAGAGCGCCTGAGGGCCAATTCGGCGCAGAATCCGCCCCGATGAGCCAAGGCCGGCGTTCCGCCCGCGTTCCAAGCCCCTCTGGGCGCTGGCACTCGCCGCCATCTGCCTCGCGGTGACGGCGCGCTTCGCCACCGCGAGGGTTGCCGACACCGACCTCGCGAACCTGGTCACGACCGCCGACGTCATCGTGCTCGGCACGAACCGAGCGGTCGACGTGCTCGATGGCAGGAAGGTCGCGCGCTTCGCCGTCGAGCGCGTGCTCCTCGGGCCGCGCGGGACGACCGAGGTGAGATACGTCGGCGAGGGCTCGTGGGTCTGCGACCCGCGCCGTTCCGGCGAGCGCGCTGCTCTTCTTGCAGCGGCTGCCGGGTCGCTCGGCGCCGCTTCGTCGTCCCTGGGCGGGCCGCGGGCGGATGCCGATCGCGAGCGATGGACGCGCGTGGGCCGCCGTCCGGATCAACAACATCCGGCTGCCGACGGAGCTACCGACCGCGGTCGGACCGGATGCGAAAGTCCCGTGGCTCCGGGACGTCGCCCTCGACCCACTCGTGGAGGCGATCGTCGCGGCCATCTGGAAGCACCGCGCGTGGCGCGCCGCCGAGCTCGCCGCGGCCGCACTCGCGCTCGTGGCGCTCATTCGCCTCGCCGTGGTTCGTCCGCCGCGTCGCGCGACGTCCGAGCCGTGCGCGCCCAGCCTCCACGAGCGCGCCTCGCTCGGTTCGTTCGGCTGACCTGGCTAGTGATCCTCGTGTTCAGCGCGACCTTCGCGGCGTGGATCGCCATCGGCTTCACCTGGGCCGATCACGCCGAGCGCGCCGCCGACGCCGAGTGGGAGCGCGTCCACCAGTCGAGCGCCACGCTGCGCAGCCGCTTCCCCGAGACCTTCCCAACTCGACCGCCCTCGCCCTCGATCGGCTCGCGTGAGTTCGGCGTGGATCTGCTGCCCGAAGCCGGACAGCCCCTGGCCCAGACCGACGTTCAAGTGGCCGGACGAGGTCCCCGCTTGGCGACGTTCGTTGATGGCCGCGCTCCGGGACCCGCGACGGCGTCGACCCGCCGACGCTCGACGCGCCGCTTGGATCACCGCGGCGACTTGGATCGCGTGGTGGACCTGCTCGGCGGGGCCCAACCGCTCGAGTGGGGACTTCATGTCGACAGCTCACGGTACACGTCGATGCTGGACACGCTGGGCCTACCCATCCTGGTTCACGGACTGCTCTTCGACGCGATGGAGCTCTGGCGGACCGGCGATCACGATGCGGCCGCCCGAACCCTCGAGGCCGCCCTGGTCGATCGTCGCGAGCCTCGAGTCGAGCCCGGACTTCATGGCGGAGCTCCTCGAGCCACGGGTCGTCAGCGCGTTCGCCATCGCCTTACGCAAGCTCGACGTGTCCGCCGACATCTGGGACGCAAGGCTCGCCGCGCTTCACCCACGGGCCACCGGACTCGACGTGGAGCACGCGCGCGCCTACGAGGTGTTGGGCCACTTCCGGAATGTGCCGCTGGTGGTGCTGAGCGAGGAGTCGACCTCGCAGGCTGCCGACGACCTGCGCAGCGGGGCGTTGCACCTCGGCTTCCTCGCGCTGGCACCATTGGTCCGAGGGGGGCGCAGTCTCGTACCGAGGCGACGCATCACTCACAGAAAACCTGTTTGGCACACCGCGGTGTGAACCGACGCCCGAAACGAGCCCCGACACCGTCGTGGATCGGCCCGCGTGGAGCCTCCTGGTCCCCGGTCCGGCCCAGCTCGCTCGCGTCACGAGTGTCGACCCCTACCTGCTCGACGTCACCGAGCTCCACGTCGATCTCACTCGCCGGGTGCTGGCGGCACGCGCTCACCGAGCCGAGACCGGGGTCTGGCCCACGCCACACGCGCCCAACACTGAGAGCCTCTGCCCCGGGCGGCGCTGGGTCTACGAGTCTCGCCCCGACGGCTCGCTCTCGATCTCCCTCGAGCCGCCGATCCGCCCCTCGACGTCGAACGGCGCGGACCGGTTCCCGCTCTCCTTCGAGCTTCGCGCGGCGCCCTGACCATGCAGAGCGAGCCCGCACCGAGCACGCTGGGCCGCGTGGTCCGCGCGTTCGTCCGCACGCTGTTGGGCATCGCCGCCGTGTTCGCGCTCTGGATCGCCGTCGGCTTCACCTACACCGATCGGATGTGGGCAAAGGCGGATCGCGCGTGGGCAAAGCTGAACCGCACCGACGCCGAGCTGCGCGCCCGCTTTCCCACCGAGTTCACGAACTCCGCGGGCTTCGCGCTGGACGCGGCCGCGAGGAAGCTCGGCGTACCGCTGGTCATCGGAGCGTCGTTCGTCAGCGTGCGACCCGAGAGCGGCGTCGTACTCGCCGACGACTACATCCAGGCCGCCCTGGAGGTGCCCGGCGGACCGATCCCGGCGCCCTCTCCCGAGCTGACCGCCGCCTACTCGGAGCTGCGAGACCGGATCGAGACCCTGATCCGGGTCCTGAACGGCGACCCGGCACCTCGCTTCACCGCCAGCCTCGAGCCAGCACCGAACCCCGGAGATCAACGTCGTCAGATATCGAATGCTCCACAACGTGCTGCTCTGCGAGGCGCTACAGCAGGAGCGCCGCGGTGACTCGATCGCGGCCGCGCTGGCCCTGAACGCGGCGTGGCGATTGATCGACCTCGCCGACGCGCGCGGCGACTTCACCGGGACGGTGCCCGGGTCCCTACTCGTACGCCGATGTTGCGACCACCCTGCGATTCCTCTGGAGCCACGGCTCGAATGGCGGCGACGGTTGGACGAGATCGACTCGCGCAGCCGGATACGCGACACCTACCAAGCCGACGTCCATCAACAGCGAAGCCATTTCTGGAACTTCCCCCTCGATCCCGACGCGTCGACGGCCTATGGGGATGAGATCAACCGCCAAGAGCTCGGGCTCGTGGGGCAAACGATCGGATTCATGCTCTTCGCGCCGATCGAGCGCTACGACGCGGCCCTCATGTCCGAGTGGCACGCGGGCGTGCTCGGTGCGTGGATGGCGACTCCTCCGTGCTCTCCGCTCCCGGAGGATCCGCCAGCCCCAACCTGGCCGGCTCAACGCGTGACCGGCTTCGCCACCATGTGGAGCGCATCCCCAGCCGCGGTCATCCGTCAGAGCGTCGCGGATCGCATCCAGCTCGAATCGAGCTCACCCGCAAGGTGATCGAGGCGCGGGAAGCCTGGCGCGCCTCGGGCACTTCGAGGTACCCGAGGCGGGCTCGTCCGCGTCGTATTGTCCGGGCGAACGCTGGCTCTACGAGCTGTCGCCGGACGGCGATCTCACGATTCGATTCTCGGGCAGCGAAGCAGCTCTCGCGGGGGAGCGCCTCAAGCGCCTCCCGCTCGCGTTTCGGATCCCGGCGAGCGGCTGATCAGGCCCGCGGCTCGAGGCTCGCCGCCACGCACGCGCGGCGCGCCCCCCACGCGAGCCACAGCGCGAGCGCCGCCACCGCCACGTCGAGCGCCAGCGGTGAGAAGGCGACACTCATTGGCTGCGGCGAGGAGGCAGCGGCGTCGGCCATCGCGATGGCGACGGTCGAGAACGGCGAGAGCGCGAAGAGCGCGCGCTGGAGGTCGTTGTCCGCCGCACCGAGTGAACCCGGCAGGAACGTGGCGAACGCCGGCACGATCACCCACACGAACAGCACGCCGACCGTGAACACCACCTCGTTGGGCCGGAAGCGGCGGAGGCGCCACCACTCGCGGAAGCCGGCGAGCGCCACGAGCTGACACGCGAGGTAGGCACCGATGCTGGCCGTGACGGGTCGTATCGCCGCGTCCTGCTCCGCCAGCACGAGCGGGGTAACGACCGCGGCGGCGAGCGCGAGGAGCGGTACGAGCACGTAGACCGTCGGTGCGACCTCGCTCCACCACGGTGCCGCTCGTCGCCCGCTGCGAGCCGCGCGGCGGACCGCCTTCATCAGCTCGGCGCGCGCAGGGCGGCCGCGAGAGCGACGCCCGCGCCCAACACGAACGTGGTGACGACCGCCACGGCGATCGCGCTGACACCGTGCGTCTCGCGGAGCTCGCGGCCCGGGGCGATCGCCGTCGCCACCACCACGAGAGGAGCATCCCGAACAGCGGCAACAGGATCGGCCTGGGCATCAGCGATCCCGCCGGATCGGCGATGCGCCGAACGCCCGCCCAGGACATCAGCGCGATGAACGGGCCCTGGACCGCAAGCTGCAAGAGAAGCCACGGCTCGCGCCAGCCGAACAGGCCCCCGCCCGCGGGGAATACGTCCGACGACAGGTCCTGATGCACCGCGCGTCCGAGCGCCTCGAGTACGTGCGGGATTCCGCCGACGCCGACCAACGCACCGAAGGCAGTGTGCGCGACGTACGCCCCGAACAGCGCGCCCAAGGGAGAGCAGCACCACCCCGTGATCTCGTGGCCGCGCCGAGCGAGCCGGACGCTGTCGAGTCCGGTGAGGGCGGCGCACACGGTCCAGAGCACCGCGGAGAATGCGATCGAGACCTGGCCTTGCACCAGCGTGGCGAGATCGAGATGAGCCATGAGGCCAAAGGTCACCACCACCGGCGCCATGACCCCGGCGACGATCCAGTGCATCGACGCGGGGCCACCCATCAGGCCGAGCCACAGGTCGAGCCTCGGCAGCGGCCCGAGCCGGTGCATGTCGAACGTCCCGTCGGCGCGTTCCGTGGCGGCGGCGTTGGCCACCTCGGAGGGCGCGGCGAACCACAGGATCGCGACCTCCACCGCGAAGCCGGTGACCGTCGGCCACAACGCCCACGATCCATCGTGCTCACCACGCTCCGCGTACCAACCCAGGATCGAGAAGATGCCGAGCAGCGAGCCGATCACGACCCCGTAAGCGACGAACGAGGCGGTCTCGGCGCGCGCACGCCAGTGCGCCAGGAAGAGCGGGTTGTCGGCGAGCGCGCGGATCCTCACGAGACCTCTCGCGCGCCGACCCGGAAGAAGATGTCCTCGACGCTGTCGCGCTCGAGGCGAAAGTCCGAGACCGGGAGGCCGGCGGCCACCAACCCGGCCAGCAGCGCGGCCGCCGCTCTGTCGTCGGCCGCGAATCGCGCGCTCACGCGGGTCCCACCCTCCACGGCGGCTTCGCTCGCGGCGGGGTGGCGAGCCACGACCTCGAGCGCGCGCGGGATGGCCGCGGGGTCGGCGAGCCGGATCTCGAGCCGCGTCGGCGAGCCCAGGCGCCCGCGGATCTCCTCGAGGGTTCCGCTCACGACCAGCCGCCCCTTCTCCAGGATGCCCACCGCCGTGCACAGCTCGCTCAGCTCGGGGAGGATGTGGCTCGAGACCAGCACCGCGCCGCCGCGCGCGGCCACCTCCTTCAGCAGATCGCGCATCTCGGCTCGCGCGATCGGGTCGACGCCGCTCGCCGGCTCGTCGAGGATCAGCACCGACGGCTCGGGGAGCAGCGTCTTCGCCAGCACCAGCCGGTGCCGCATGCCACGCGACAGCGTCCCGATCGCGGCGCCCCACTTGCCGTCGAGCCCGACGCGCTCGGCCCAGTGCTTCGCTCGCTTGGTGCGCTCCGTCCGCGGCACCTCGTACGCCGCCGCGAAGACCTCGAGGTAGTCGCCCACCGAGAGGCGCTCGTAGACGGGCGGGAAGTCCGGCATGAAGCCGAGCAGCCGCCACGCCTGCTCCGGCTCGGACGCGAGGTCGAAGCCGCCGATCCGGACCTCGCCGTACGTGGGCTCGAGCAACCCGGCGAGTGCCCGGAGCGTCGACGTCTTGCCCGCGCCGTTCGGTCCGATGAGGCCATAAATCTGGCCCGCGGCGATGTCGAGGTCGAGATCCACCACCGCCGCGACGGCGTCGTAGTCGACGCGCAGTCCACGCGCCTGGACCAGCCACTGTGCGGTTCGAGCGTCGCTCCCCACACCGCGATCTTGGTCGCGAAGCGGTCTCGATCACAAGGGCGGAGATATCTGATCGGATCTCGTTGACAGACTACTGAATTATGCGCATAATGAACTTATGTTCACCATCGAGACAGCAGGCACGAGGGCGCCGAGAAAAATTCGGCCTCTCCGCGAGATCGTCCGCGAGCTATCGGAGCTGGCGGCGCACCTGGAAGCAGCGACGTACCGTCTACTTTTGCTGATCGGCGAGCTGGATCGCCGCGGTGTGGTCGGCGCCTCAGGTGCGCGCTCGATGGCGCACTGGCTCAACTGGCGGATCGGGCTCTCGATGCGGACGGCACGGGAGCACGTGCGGGTGGCGCGGATGCTCGGCGCGACGCCGCTCGTGAGCCGCGCTTTCGAGCGCGGCGAGATCAGCTACTCGAAGGTGCGTGCGATCAGCCGCGTGGTGACGCCGGAGAACGAGTCCTATCTCCTCAACATCGCGAGGTCGGGGACCGCGCACCACCTCGATCGCCTGGTCGGGCTCTATCGCTCGCGGGGTGGCGTCGCGCGCGAGACCGAGGAGGCGTTCGAGCGCTACCGCAGCCGCACGGTCGAGTGCCGTCGAGAGGACGACGGCTCGGTGGTGATCGAGGCGCGGCTGCCGGCCGAGCTCGCCGCGGTTGTGCTGCGCGCGCTCGCAGTGGCCGAGGCGGCGGCTCGAGCCGAAGGTCGCGGTTCCGCGGAACCGCTCGGCACCCGGCGCGCGGACGCGCTGGTGAACGTGGCCGAGAGCTTCCTCGCCAACGGCGCTGGCGAGCGCCTGGGCGGCGAGCGCCACGAGGTCTACGTCCACGTCGATGTCGCGGCGCTGGCGGGTGCCGACGGAGGGCGATGTGACGTCGAGAGCGAGTCGGCGCTCGCGGCCGAGACCGCGCGCCGCCTGGCGTGCGATGGCGCACGCGTGGCGGTGGTCGAGAACCTGCGCGGCGAGGTCCTCGACGTCGGCCGGCGGACGCGCTCGATCCCGACGCCGATCGAGCGTGCGCTACGGATCCGCGACGACGGCTGCCGTTTCCCGGGCTGCACGAACCGCCGCTTCGTCGACGCGCACCACGTGCGGCACTGGATCGACGGCGGCGAGACCAAGCTCTCGAACCTCATCCTCCTCTGCCGCCACCACCACACCCTCATTCACGAGGGCGGGTTCGCGGTCGAGGCCACGGATCACGGCTTCGAGTTCGCCGATCCGCACGGCCGGATCCTGCCGCGCGCCTACTCACCGCCGCCCGTGGAATCCGAGCCCGTCGAAGCCTTGCGGCGCGAGCATGCCGTCGCCGGTTTCACCATGAACGACGTCACTCTCGTGCCGTCGTGGGGCGGCGAACGCATGGACTACGGCGCCGCGCTGGAGGCGCTGTTGTGGCGCCGCGCCCACGGCCCGCCCGAGCGGTATGAGCGATTCAAACCAAGTGCGCTCGGCGCGGCGGCGTGATCGGGGGCATCACGAGACCACCGCGCCCGGGCGACGCTTAGTGCGTGTTCGGGTTCGTCTGACCGCTGTAGGTCTTGGTGCCGGTGCCGCCGGCGTTGGAGTTGGCGTCGAGGTTGCCCACCTTGAGGAGGTTCACGACGCGGCGGACGCCGTCGGTCTGCTTGGCGAGCTTCTCGGCCTCCTGGCGCTCGGTCTCGGATTTCACGCGACCGGTGAGCGTCACCGTGCCTTCGACGGTCTCGACGCCGACGTTCATGCCGGCGACCTCCGGATCGCCGGCGAACTTCGACTTCACCTTGGTCGTGATCACGGAGTCGTCGAGCTGCACTCCGATCGGCGTGGTGGAGCTGCAGCTCGGCATCGCGAACGCGAGACCGACGGCGAGTGCGACGGGCGCGAGGAATCGGCGAGACGGACGGATCATGTTCGGCTCCTTGGGGCCCCCGTCGGGGACGGATGGCTCGAGGTTCGTTTCCACGCCCAAGGGGCAAGGCCCGTGCCACCGAGAAATCGTGTAATTCCAGGGATGAACCTCGGCGCTCCTGCACGGGGACGGCTCGTTTCTACAAAGCCGTCCCCGGCTCGTGCGGATTGACGCGCCGCGCTCCCCTCGCTAGGAAAGTCATCATGCGCGCGCGAGCCCTCTCTCTGGCCCTCTCGTCGATGGTGATCGTCGGCGCCGTCGCGTGCGGCGGCGACGGTGACTCGGCCGCCACGTTCCAGGACGTCTACGACCTCGGCATCGACCAGTACCTCGGCACGGTCGAGCCCACCGCCAAGCGCACCGAGGGCGACTTCGTCGCCTACGACTTCGCGCCCGCCGATGGGCCGCAATGTTTCGACGGCTCGACCTTCAGCCCCGACTTCCACGACACCGGCTCGGACAACCTGGTGATCTTCTTCCCGGGCGGCGGTGCGTGCTGGTCGGACCTGTGCGCAGCCACCTACTTCACGATCCCGGGCAGCTTCGCCGAGAGGGCCAGTCAACTCTTCGGGCTGGAAGTCGGCGGCGAACCGCTCTCCTCGTGGAACCTCGCGAGCCTCAGCTACTGCGACGGCTCGCTCTTCTCGGGAGACGCGGACTACGACGACGACGGCGACGGCGCGATCGACCGCTTCCAGCGCGGCCTGCGCAACATGTCGGCGGGCCTCGACATGGCGAAGCGCGAGTTCCCGAGCCCGCGCCGGATCCTGATCGCGGGCGCGAGCGGCGGCGGCTACTCCACGATCATCGCGCCCTTCCTGGTGCGGCGGGTGTGGCCGGACGCGGCGATCGACGTCATCAACGACGCCGGGGTCGGCCTCGCCAAGCCGGGTGATCCGACCTTCGTGCGCGGCCTCCTCGACGAGTTCAACATCAGCCGCTTCATCCCCGCGAGCTGCGTCGACTGCACCGGCAATGGCCACGTCACGCGCTTCATCGACTGGCAGCTCGCCCACGATCGCAACCTGCGCATCGCGGCGATCTCGTCGCTCCAGGACGTCGTGATCGGCACGGTGTTCCTGCACATCCCGCCCGACGACTTCGAGGCCGCCCTGACCTCGAGACCGCGAACCTCGCCGACCGCTACCCGGGCCGCTACGAGCGCTTCCTCTACCCGGGCAAGGGCCACACCGTGATCTACGTGGGCTTGAACAGCGTGGCGGTCGATGGTGTCACGGCCGGCACCTGGCTCCAGTCGATGCTGGACCACGGCGCCTGGGACTCGATCGTCGCGGAGTAGGGAAGCGCGCCAAGTGCGCCCCGCGCCCGACAGGGTACAAAAGCGGCGCGTGCCAGCGGCACGCCGCGAGCGAAGCGAAGCGACTTGGGGTGGGCCCCGTCCGGATTCACTCCGGACGGGCGGGGGCTGGAACAGCCCCCGAATGACATCACGAAGACGATGTCGCCGACGGCGACATCGTCTTCCCACCGTCACGCTGCCAGTGGCCGAAGCCGCCGACCAGGCTCCACACCCGGTCATAGCCCTTGCCGCGCATGAAGATCGCGGCGTTCGTCGAGCGCATGCCCGAGGCGCAATAGAGGACGATCTCGTCACCCGGCTGGAGCTCGGTGAAGCGAGTGTCGATCTGGCCCGAGGGAATGTGGACCGCGCCGTCGATCATGCCGGCGGCGAGCTCGGCCGCCTCGCGCACGTCGACGAAGACCACCCTCTCGCCCTTTCCCTGGCGCTCGAAGATGCTCTCGGGGTCGATCTGCACGTCCATCGGGTTGATCCGCGGACCGCTCGGCTCGGCCGGCCGAGGAGGCTCGCTGGGGACTGCGCTCGCCGCCGCCGACTGCGACTTGCCGAGTACGTTCTTGTAGACCCACCACGCCGCCGCCGCGACGATCACCAGCACGATGAATTTGGTCATTGCGCTCTCCTGGGAAAAGGTCGGGCCAACCTAACGCGGGATTCGTCACGGTGTTGTGCTAACCCCCAAGAGAGCGGCGGACCGCTCACGAGGGAATCGCCATGAACGACCAGGAGCTGGCACTCATCGATGCATACTGGCGCGCCGCGAACTACCTGTCGGTCGGCCAGATCTACCTCCTCGACAACCCGCTCTTGCGTGAGCCGCTCACGCTCGAGCACGTGAAGCCGCGCCTCCTCGGCCACTGGGGCACGACGCCGGGCCTCAACTTCCTGTACGTGCACCTGAACCGCGCGATCCGCGAGCGCGACCTCGACGTCCTCTTCATCGCCGGCCCCGGCCACGGCGGCCCGGCCGCGGTCGCCAACACCTACCTGGAAGGCACCTACAGCGAGGTCTACCCGAACGTCGCCCAGGACGAAGAAGGGATGAAGCTGCTCTTCAAGCAGTTCTCCTTCCCGGGCGGCATCCCGAGTCACGTGGCCCCCGAGACGCCCGGCTCCATCCACGAGGGCGGCGAGCTCGGCTACGCGCTCTCCCACGCGTACGGCGCCGCGTTCGACAACCCCGACCTCACGGTCGCGTGCGTGATCGGCGACGGCGAGGCCGAGACCGGCCCGCTCGCCACCGCCTGGCACTCGAACAAGTTCCTGAACCCGGCGCGCGACGGCGCGGTGCTGCCGATCCTGCACCTGAACGGCTACAAGATCGCCAACCCCGCCGTGCTGGCGCGGATCCCGCGCGCCGAGCTCGAGAGCCTGCTCGTCGGCTACGGCTGGAAGCCCTACTTCGTGGCCGGCTCCGAGCCGGCGGCGATGCACCGCGAGATGGCGTCGACCCTCGACGTCATGCTCGACGAGATCGCCGCGATCCAGCGCGAGGCGCGCGCCGCGCACGCGGCGGGCCGCGAGGTGACCCGCCCGCGCTGGCCGATGCTGGTGCTGCAGTCGCCCAAGGGCTGGACCGGCCCCGAGGTGGTCGACGGCAAGAAGGCCGAGGGCTCGTGGCGCAGCCATCAGGTGCCATTCTCCGAGCTGGCGGGGAAGCCCGAGCACCTGGCCCTCCTCGAGCGCTGGATGCGCTCCTACAAGCCCGAGGAGCTCTTCGACACGAACGGCCGGCTCATCCCGGACCTCGCGGCCCTCGCGCCCAAGGGCGCCAAGCGCATGGGTGCCATCCCCCACGCCAACGGCGGGCTGCTGCGCAAGGACCTGCGCATGCCCGACTTCCGCGACTACGCGGTCCAGGTGCCGCGCCCCGGCGAGGTCACCGCCGAGGCGACGCGCAGCCTCGGCGCCCTGCTCCGCGACGTGATGCGCCTCAACCTCACCAACTTCCGGGTCTTCGGACCGGACGAGACGGCGTCCAACCGCCTCGGCGCGGTGCTCGAGGCGAGCGCGCGGACCTGGCTCGGCGAGTACCTACCGGAAGACGCAGACGGCGGGTTTCTCGCGCCCGACGGCCGCGTGATGGAGATCCTGAGCGAGCACACCTGCCTCGGCTGGCTCGAGGGCTACGTGCTCACGGGACGCCACGGGCTCTTCTCCACCTACGAGGCCTTCGCCCACATCATCGACTCGATGTTCAACCAGCACGCCAAGTGGCTGCACGTCACCAAGCACCACATCCCGTGGCGGGCGCCGATCGCGTCGGTGAACATCCTGCTCAGCTCGCACGTGTGGCGCCAGGACCACAACGGCTTCTCGCACCAGGATCCCGGCTTCATCGACCACGTCGTCAACAAGAAGGCCGACGTGATCCGGGTCTACCTGCCGCCCGACACCAACACGCTCCTGGTGGTGGGCGATCGCTGCCTGCGCAGCCACGGCTTCGTGAACGTGATCGTGGCCGGCAAGCAGCCCGCGCTTCAGTGGCTCGACATGGACGCGGCGATCAAGCACTGCGAGGCGGGGATCGGCATCTGGGAGTGGGCGAGCAACGACGCCGGCGGCGAGCCCGACGTGGTGATGGCGTGCGCGGGCGACGTGCCGACGCTCGAGACGCTGGCCGCGGTGGACCTCCTTCGCCAGCACCTCCCCGACCTCAAGGTGCGGGTCGTCAACGTCGTCGACCTGATGACGCTGCAGCCGCGCGAGGAGCATCCGCACGGGCTCTCGGACGCCGACTTCGACACCATCTTCACCACCGACAAGCCGATCATCTTCGCGTACCACGGCTATCCGTGGCTGATCCACCGCCTCACCTACCGGCGCACCAACCACGATAACCTGCACGTGCGCGGCTACAAGGAAGAAGGCACCACCACCACGCCATTCGACATGGTGGTGCGCAACGACCTCGACCGCTTCCACCTGGTGGCGGACGTGATCGATCGCGTCCCGAAGCTCGGCTCGATCGCCGCCTACGCCAAGCAGACGATCCACGACCGCCTCACCGAGCACCGCGAATACATCGCGCGGGTCGGCGACGACTTACCGGCGGTGAAGGACTGGCGCTGGCCGGAGTGAGAGGAGACCCGAGGTCCCCATGAGGATCGTGCTGTTCCGCCACGGCATCGCCGGGGTTCCTCGGGGGGCTGTTCCTGCCCCCCGCCCGCGCCGTAGGGGCGGCCCCTGTGGCCGCCCGATCTTCCGCGCGGGGCCCACCCCGAGGCGCTTCGCTGCGCTCGCGGCGTGCCGCTGGCACGCGCCCATCGGCGGAACCACCATGGCTTCCCTGACGAGGCCCCCATGAGGCTCGTGCTGGTCCGCCACGGCATCGCCCACGATCGTGCCGCCCCGGATTGCCCGGCCGACCCCGATCGCGCGCTGACGCCGAGGGGGATCGAGCGCACCACGCTCGCGGCGCGCGGGCTCGGAGTGCTGGGGGTGGCCCCCACGCGGATCCTCACGAGCCCGTACACCCGCGCGGTGCAGACCGCGCGCATCGCGGCGGGCGAGCTCGGCTGCGGCGCCGAGGTGATCCGCGAGACCGAGGCACTCCTCCCCGAGGCCGAGCCGAAGGCGCTCTTCGCGCTGCTCGCTCGCGAGAAGTCGGGCGAGATCCTGTGCACCGGCCACGCGCCCAACCTCGACCACGTGCTCGCGTACGCGGTCGCGAGCCGCGCGAGCCCGTTCACCGAGCTCAAGAAGGCGGGGGCGGCGCGGATCGAGCTCTTCGTGCCAGGACGCCCGGGCGGAACGCTGGTGTGGCTGCTCGGCTCGAAGGCGCTACGAGCGCTGGCCGGCACCCTGACCTAAGACGGCGACCGTCGCGGTGAGCTTCGAGACCAGCTCGCGGCGGTCGCCGCGGTCGCTGTAGACGCTCGCCTCCACGACGCTGAAGCGCGCGCCCGGCTTGAGCACGTCCGCGCGACAGTGAAGCGGCGCGGGCGGCGCCGCGCGCAGCAGGTGGACCTGGAACTCGACCGTGAGCACGTATTCGTCGGGCCCGACCAGGCTCGCGGCCGCCGCCCCCGCCGTGTGATCGGCGAGCGTCGAGTGAACGCCGGCGTGGACGACACCGTTCTGCTGCAGGTGGCGTGGCCCGACCTCGAGGCGGGTCTCGCACCAGCCGACGCCGACGTCGACGAGCTCGATGCCGAGCTCGCGAACGAATCCCGCCCGCGCGAACACGTCCTCGACCAGCTCCCGGAACGCGGGGTTCTTGGTTTCCATGCGCCGAGCATAGCGGGTGGACGGACCGTTCATCGCGGAGCCAGAATATGACCGACCGGTCAGTCATATCGAAGGAGCCCGAGATGAAGATCGGCCCGATCGCGATCCTGGCGCTGCTGGCCGGGTGTGCCGCGAGCCCGCCCGCCGCGCCGCCCGTCCCCGACCCGGCGCCGGCCACGCGCACCGCCCTCACCCGCCTCGGTCCGGTGGCGATCCACGAGGCCGGCGCGGGCCCTCCGCTGGTGCTGCTCCACGCCATCGGCCACGACCATCGCGACTTCGACGCGATCCTGCCCGCGCTCGCCGCCCACCACCACGTGCTCGCCGTGGACTGGCCCGGACACGGCGGCTCACCGGCGCCCACGTCGCCCGGGACCGTCGCGGCCACCGACTTCGCCGACGCCCTCGAAGACCTCACCGCGGCGCTGGACCTCCGGCCGGCGGCCTTCCTCGGGAATTCGGTGGGTGGCTTCGCCGCCGCGCGCCTCGCCGCACGCCATCCCGAGCGCGTCGCGGCGCTGGTGCTGGTCGACCCAGGGGGCTTCGGCGAGCTCGGCTGGCTCGAGCGCGCGTTCTGCCACCTCCAGGGCACCGAGACCGTGACGCGCTGGGCGTGGAACGCGTTCCCCGCCCACTACCTGGTGGTGCGGAACCCGCACACCGAGGCGATCCTCGCGCGGGTGCGGGCGTCCGAGACGCCCGACGGCGTGCGGGTGCAGGCGGCCGTGTGGCGCAGCTTCCTCGCACCCGGCCACGACCTGCGTGGCGAGGCCGCGGCGATCCGCGCGCCCACCCTGATCGCGTGGGGCGAGGAGGATCCGGTGTTGTCGGTGGCCGACGGCGAGCGTGCCGCGGCGCTCGTCCCGGGTGCCAGCCTGGTGCGTTTCCCGACCGGCCACATGCCGTTCGCCGAGGCGCCCGACGACTTCCTGGCGGCGGTCCTGCCGTTCCTCGCGGGATCGCGGTGAAGACGACGAAGACCGCACCGCCGCGCCAGGCGCGCGCGCGCGCGACCCGCGAGGCGCTCGTCGCCGCGGCGCTGACGCTCTTCGATCGTGACGGGCTCGGCGCCGTGAGCGTGGACCAGGTGGTGCGCGAGGCTGGCGTCGCGAAGGGCACCTTCTACGTCCACTTTCGCGATCGCGACACGTTCTTGCGCGAGATCCATCGCGACTTCCACGACCGGCTGACGCGCCGGATCACGAGCGTCGCCGAGCGCGGCGCGCCGGGCCGCGAGCGGCTGTGGCGCGGAATCGTGGCCTACCTCGACGGCTGCCTCGCCGAACGGGGGCGCAAGGCGCTGCTCTTCGACGCGCGCGCGGTGAGCTCGCTCGGCGAGGAGGTCGCGCGCCGCAACGCCGCGATGAGCGCGCTCGCGTCCCGCGAGCTCGCCGCCGCGGGGTACCCGTCTCCGGGTCCCACCGCGCGGCTGGTCGTGGCGATGGCCGCCGAGGTCGCCTACGCGGAGCTGGTACGCGGCCGCAAGGACACGGGACTGCGCGAGGCGCTCCGGCGAATGATTGCATAGACTTTGTATAGATATTATTCTGATCGCCGGGTGAGCGAATGGCGACGACGATCCTTCTCGGCTGGGCGGCGATGGCGGTGGTGATGGGCGCGGCGTGGGCGCGCCAGAGCACCACGCGGGACGCGACCGCCGTGGACGTCCTCTGGTCGCTCGGGATCGGCGCGCTCGTGCTCTCGTACGCGATCGCCGGGGCGGGGCTCGGCGATCCGACCCGACGCGCCCTGGTCGCGCTGGTGTGCGGCGCCTGGTCGCTGCGCCTCGGCGGCCATCTGCTCCGCGACCGGGTCGGTACGAGCGCCGGCGAGGACGGCCGCTATCGCCACCTCCGGAAGGTGTGGGGCGACGGCGCCCAGCCGCGGTTCTTCGTGCTCTATCAAGTCCAGGCCGCCCTCGCGGCGCTCTTCTCGCTGCCGCCGCTGGTGGCGATGCGTGGCGGCCCGGTCGACGGCTGGGCATGGGCGGGTACGGCGCTGGCCGCGCTCGCGATCGCCGGCGAGGGCCTCGCCGACCGACAGCTCGGCTTCTTCCGCCGCGACCCCGCCCACCGCGGCCGCACCTGCCGCGCGGGGCTGTGGCGCTACTCGCGCCATCCCAACTACTTCTTCGAGTGGCTCCACTGGTGGAGCTACGTGCTGATCGCTCACGGCGCCGCCCTCACCTGGCTCGGCCCGGCGCTGATGCTGCTCTTCCTCTACCGGGTCACGGGCATCCCGCACACCGAGGCGCAGGCGCTCGCGAGCCGCGGCGACGACTACCGCGACTACCAGCGCACCACCTCGGCCTTCGTGCCGTGGCCGCCGCGCGGCTGAGACGATGGCGATGTTCGACTCCTTCGCGATCGCCCTCGCCGAGCGGGGCTGGGTGCCGGATCCCGCCATCCGCTGGGGGATCCGCCGGATCCTCCGCCAGCGGCTCGCCGACGAGCGGCGCCTCGACCGGCGCGAGGCGTTCGAGGCCGAGCTCGACCGCAGCCCGATCGCCCTCGTCCCCGAGCGCGCCAATCGCCAGCACTACGAGGTGCCCGCCGAGCTCTTCGAGCTCACCCTCGGGCCACGGCTCAAGTACAGCGCGTGTCTGTTCGAGCGTCCCGACACCACCTTGGCCTCGGCCGAGGAGGCGATGCTCGCCCTCACCGCGGCGCGCGCCGGCCTCGACGACGGCCAGCGCATCCTCGAGCTCGGCTGCGGCTGGGGCTCGCTCTCGCTGTGGATGGCGAACCGCTTTCCTCGCGCGCGGATCCTCGCGATCTCGAACTCGGCGAGCCAGCGCGCGTTCATCGAGGAGCGCGCGCCCGCGAACCTCGAGGTGCGAACCGTCGACGTGAACGACCTCGCCCTCGACGAGCGCTTCGATCGCGTGGTGAGCGTCGAGATGTTCGAGCACGTCCGCAACCACGGCGAGCTGCTGCGGCGCATCGCCGGCTGGCTGAGGCCGGGTGGCGAGCTCTTCGTCCACCACTTCTGCCACCGCACGCTGACCTATCCATACGAGACCGCGGGCAGCGACGACTGGATGGGGCGGAACTTCTTCACCGGCGGCCTCATGCCGTCGGCGGACCTCCTCGGCCGCCACCAGCGCCACCTGCGCGTGAAGGACCGGTGGATGGTGAACGGCCTCCACTACGCGCGCACCCTGCGCGCTTGGCTCGCCAACCTCGACGCCCGCGCCGAGCGGGCGCTGCCGGTGCTGGCGCGCGCCTACGGCGCCGGGCACGAGCGGCGCTGGCTCGCGCGGTGGCGGATCTTCCACCTGGCGTGCGCGGAGCTCTTCGCCGCCCAGGGCGGCGAGGAGTGGTTGGTGGCACACTACCGATTCGAGAAGAGAGGTGTGGCGTGAAGCGGTCGAGAATCATCGTGGTCTGGAGCTGGCTCGGATTGGCGACGCTCGCGCACGGCGCGGCGCTCGAGGGCCCGTCGACGAGCGAGCAGCGGTCGTTCCAGGGGCTCGCCTACGACCGCAAGAGCGGTGACTTCCTCTACACCGAGGAGCACGAGCAGTCGTGGGACGGCGCCAGGCTCGTCTCCGCGCGCGTCACCTACCGCGCCCCGGATGGCCAGGTGATGGCGACCAAGACCCTCGACTTCGCGAACGGTGTCGAGAAGCCCAGCTTCCGCATGGACGACGTCCGCGACGGCTACGTCGAGGGCGTCACGGTGGGCGCGAGCGAGATCGCGCTCTTCCAGCGCGACAACGCCAGGTCCGAGCTCGAGCGCTCCACGATGGCGACGCCGGCTCGGCTGGTCGTCGACGCGGGCTTCAACTACTACCTGCGCAGCCACTGGGAGGCACTCGCGCGCGGCGAGACCCTCGAGTTCGACTTCGCGGCACCCACCCGCCTCGACACCTTCCGCTTCCAGGCGCGGCGCACCGGCGAGAAGCTCGTCGGCGCGCGCCCCGCGATGGTGGTCGCGGTGGAGCTCGCGACTCCGCTGGTGCGCTGGCTTCTCGATCCGATCACCCTCGCGTACGACACCGAGACCCGCGAGCTCCTCGAGTGGGAAGGGATCTCGAACATCGACGACGACCAGGACAAGCCCTTCGACGCGCGCATCGTGTTCCCGCGCGGCGAAGGGAGTGTTCCGGATACCCGCGCCGCGGCGGCGCGGGCCGCGGGGCCGTGACCGCTCGCCGCGTCCACCACGCGCTCGCGGCACTCCTCGCGGCGATCCCGGCGCTCGCCGCGTGCTCGGTCCCCGACGCGCCCGCCGCGCTGGCGAGCGAGCAGCCCGAGGCGACGTCCCTCTACGCGCCGCACCAGCGCGGCGCGGCGTTCTTCAACCCGTGGAACGAGATGTCGACCGGCTTCACGGACCTCGTCCGGTGGAAGCTCTCCGGCAACGAGTTCGGTGCGGAGGCCGAGCGCGCGCCCGGAGGTGCCGGTGGTCGCGAACGACGGCGGCGCGCTGCTCGCGGACCTCGCCGACCCGTCCGTGACGTGGATCGGCCACGCCACCGCCCTCGTCGAGGACGAAGGGGACGTGTGGCTCACCGACCCGATCTTCTCCGACTCGATCCTCGGCCTCCGCGACCGCCTCCATCCACCCGGGATCCCCCTCGACCGGATCCCCGCGCCACGCTTCGCGGTGATCAGCCACAACCACTTCGACCACCTCGACGCGCCCACCATCGAGAAGCTACCCACGAGCACGGTGATGGTGGTGCCGCTCGGGCTCGCCAACTGGATGCGCGACGAAGGCCGCGAGCACGTCACGGAGCTCGACTGGTGGGAGAGCACGGTGGTCGGCGACTGGACGATCACCTGCCTGCCGTCGCAGCACTGGAGCCTGCGCACGATCGACCGCAACGAGACGCTGTGGGCGTCGTGGCTGGTCGAGGGTCACGGAAGGCGCTACTACTTCGCCGGCGACACCGGCTACTTCCTCGGCTTCGCCGAGTTCGGCCGGCGGTTCGGCCCGATCGACGTGGCGCTCTTGCCGATCGGCGCCTACGCGCCGCGCTGGTTCATGGCGTACCAGCACATGGATCCGGCGCAGGCGCTGCGTGCCTTCGAGGACCTCGGCGCGCGCTTCCTGGTGCCGGTCCACTGGGGCACCTTCCGGCTCTCCGACGAGCCCCTCGACGAGCCGCCCCGCGAGCTGGCGCGTGTGGCGGCCGGACGCGCCGACCTCGCCGATCGCATCAAGGTGCTCGCGATCGGCGAGACGTTCCATCTGCCGAGCGGATGAACGCGAGCATCGCGGGGCCGGCGACGCGGTCGTCGCGGCTCAACGTGAGCACGATGCGCTCGTGGCTGCCCGCCGGCACCGCGACCAGGCGCGCGCTCGCGCCGGCGCGGGTCAGCGCGTCGGTGAGCAGCCGCGCCTGATGCTTGAGCGCCTCGCTCTCGCCGTCCGCGTAGAAGATCAGCGCGGGCGGCGCGTCCGCGCGCGCGAAGCGGATCGGCGAGGCGGCGCTCTTCCACGCATCGTCCGCGTGACCGTTGCGGAAGCGCTCCGCGTAGTACTCGGGGTCGCCACCGAGCCGGTAGGTCTCCTCGTCGGCGACGTCGTAGGCGGCGCCGCTCACGGCCACGAGTCCCCGGATCGAGCGTTCCGGCACGCCGACGCCGGCCAGGCGCCCGGGATCGAGCGCGACCCAGGTGGCGAGCTGCGCTCCCGCCGAGTGGCCGGCGAGGAAGAGCCGATCGGGATCGAGCCCGTAGCGCGCGACCTCGCGGTGGAGCCACGCCACGGCGTGCGCGACGTCGTCGATCTGCTCCTCGAGCCTCACCCGCGGCATGAGCCGGTAGCCGATGACGGCGGTGGCGACGCCGCGGCTCGCGAAGTAGCGGCCGATGTTGCCGTACACGTCGTGACCACCCGGCGCGTACGACTTGTCTCCCACGCGCCACCCGCCGCCGTGGACGAACACCAGCACCGGCGCGGGCGCCTCGGCCGGCGTGGGCAGGAAGAGATCGAGGCGGTGCTTGACCGGGTCGGCGCCGGCGTCGGTCCGGTACGGCAGGTCGAGGAGCACCTGGCTCGCGGGCAGCTCCGCCTCTTCGTAGAAGAGCGGGATGCCGAAGCGGTAGACGAGATCGGAGCAGCCCGAGGCGACGAGGAGCCACAAGCGGGTCATGACGAGGAGGGTTCCGGCGCGGCTCATGGGAACGGATACGGCGCTGGCCGGACGGCGGTTTGTAACCGAGCGAGCGGCTCTCCGCCCAGCGGTTGCAATCGACTCGTCGGTCCGCACACTGCCGGGCGCCATGGTTTCGGTGTCGACGATCGCGGCGACCTTCTTCCTCGTGCTCGGGGGCGCGGGCGCGTGGGTGCCGTTCTTCGGCCTCTACCTGCAGCGCACCGGATACAGCGGCACCACGTTCGGGCTGATGATGGCCGCGATGACCCTGGCGCGCGTGGTGTCCGCGCCGCTCTGGACCGCGCTCGCCGACCGCTTCCGCAGCTCCGAGCGGGTGCTGATCCTCACCAGCTTCGTGTCGTGGTGCGGCGCGGCGGCGGCGATCTGGCTCGAGCTACCGCCGCTCGCGGTGGCCGCGATGCTGGTGGTGTTCGCCGCGGCGCGCGGGCCCATCGGGCCGCTCCTCGACGCCGAGTCGCTCGTGGCGCTCGAGCGGCGCGGCCTCGACGCGCGGCACTATGGCCGCATCCGGCTGTGGGGCTCGGTCGGCTTCATGGTGCTCGGCGTGGCCGCGGGCTGGCTCGCCGACCTGCACCCGCGCGCCCCGCTCGACCTGGCGCTGCTGGCGTGGTTCCTGGGAGCGGTGCTGACCTTCGCGTTCCCGCGTGCCCCGCTCGCGAAGCCGGTGCCGGTGTGGGAGGCGATGCGCGCGTTCGCCGGCGAGCGCTTCTTCGGCCCGTTCGTCGCGGCGCTGGTGCTGCACGGCTTCGCGCTGGTGACGTGGGACAACGTGATCGGCATCCACGTCGCGAGCATCGGGCTCTCGTCGCGGTGGACCGGCGCGGCGGTGGCGGTCGCGATGGTCACCGAGATCACGGTGATGTGGCTGGGGCGCGCGGTGCTGGCGCGGATCGACCCGTTCCGCGTGCTGATCCTCGCCACCACGCTCGGCTCGCTGCGCTGGCTCGCCGCGGCGGTGAGCCGCGACCCCGTTGTGCTGCTCGTGACCCAGGCCACCCATGGCGTGGTCTTCGGCGCCTTCTGGATCGCCTCGGTCGAGATCCTGCGCACCCGGGCGCGGGGCGGATCCGCGCGACGGCGCAGGGGATCCTCGCGACCGGCTCGTACGGCGTCGGCGCGATCGTGTCCGGCCTGGCGATCGCCCTGGCGCTCGAGCCGCTGCGCTCGCGCGGACTGCTCCTGATCGGCGCCGCGGCGTCGCTGGTGGCGGCGGGGCTCGCGGTCCGCGCCGAGCGGGCGGCGCGCGGAACACCCGCATCCCATTGATCGACCTCGCCGGCCGCATCCATATTGCGCCCGGCCCGTACTCGGGCCGGAGGTGAGATCGTGGCGGAGAAGGCGGGACACACCGAGGGGCTCGTCCAGGTCGACGAGGTGACCAAGGTCTACCTGCAGGGCCATCGCGAGGTGCGGGCGCTCGCCGGCGTCACGCTGACCGTGCCGCGTGGCGAGTTCCTGTCGATCATGGGACCGAGCGGCTCGGGAAAGAGCACGCTCCTTCACCTCATGGGTGGCCTCGACCGGCCGACCACCGGGCGGCTCACCGTCGACGGCGCGGCGCTGAGCGAGATGCCCGACACCGACGTCACGATCTTCCGGCGCGAGCGCGTCGGCCTCATCTTCCAGTTCTTCAACCTGCTGCCGACGCTCACCGCCGCCGAGAACGTGGCGCTGCCGCTCTTGCTCGACGGCAAGCGCATGAAGGACGTGCGCGCGCGGGTCGAGAGCCTGCTCGAGGTCGTGGGGCTCGCCGATCGCAGCGCCCATCGGCCCGACGAGCTCTCGGGTGGAGAGATGCAGCGGGTGGCGATCGCCCGGGCGCTGGTGGTCGAGCCGCGCCTGCTCCTCGCCGACGAGCCGACCGGCAACCTCGACTCCGTGACCGCCACCGAGATCCTCGAGCTCCTGCGCTCGGTGCACCAGGGCAAGGCGCCCACGATCGTGATGGTGACCCACGACCCGCGCGCCGCCGAGTTCGGCGACCGCGTGATCCGGCTGCGCGACGGCAAGATCGAGGAAGACCGCCGCACGGCGAGGAGTTGAGAGATGGCTCTCAACTCCTCGCCGATGCTGTCTCGGGGGTCTGTTCCAGACCCCCGCCCCGCCAAGAGCGCGGTCTCGGCGGGGCCCCACCCCCAAGTCACTCGCTGCGCTCGCGGCGTCGCCCTGCGACGCGCCTCTCGACGAGTCCACTCGTTGCGCGGCCCGGAACTCAATTCGGGGTCTGTTCCAGACCCCCGCCCCGCCAAGAGCGCGGTCTCGGCGGGGCCCCACCCCCAAGTCACTCGCTGCGCTCGCGGCGTCGCCCTGCGACGCGCCTCTCGACGAGTCCACTCGTTGCGCGGCCCGGAACTCAATTCGGGGTCTGTTCAAGCCCCCCGGTCCAACGTCGATCTTCTCTGAACCGCCATGTGGAACCTCCTGGTCTACGTGACGTGGCCGCAGTGGCGGCAACACCGGCTGCGCACCGCGCTGACGGCGGTGGGGATCATGCTCGGCGTGGCGGTGATCATCGCCATGCGGCTGGTGAACCACTCGGTGTTCGCGTCCATTCGCGACTCGGTGGCCGAAACCGCGGGGCGCGCGACGATCTCCGTCGCCAACGGCACCGCCGGACTCCCCGAGGAGCTCCTCGACGAGGTGCGCGCGATCCCGGTGGTGAAGAGCGCCGCCGCGCTGATCCTCGACTCGGGACTGGTGGTGGGAGGCGCGAACGCGGGCGAGCGCCTGCAGGTCTTCGGCGTCGACTACCTCGCCGACACCGAGGTCCGCAGCTACGACCTCGAGAAGGAGAGCGACGGCTCGGAGATCGAGGACCCGATCGTCGTGCTCTCGCAGCCGAGCTCGATCTTCGTGACGCGCCGCTTCGCGGACTCGCACGGGCTCAAGCTCGACTCGCCGCTCAGGCTGCAGGTCGCGAGCGGACCGGCCGAGCTGGTGGTGCGCGGGATCTTGAAGGAGAGCGGGCCCGCCAAGGCGTACGGCGGGATGTTCGCGCTCATGGACATCTTCGCGGCGCAGATCGCGTTCGGGAAGGGAGTGCCGGGCGTCCCCGGGAAGTTCGACCAGATCGACGTGGTGCTGAAGGACGGCGTGAGCTTCGAGGAGGGTCGTAGCGCCATCGCCGCGGCGGTGGGCGGGCGCGGGCACGTCGACCGGCCGGAGAGCCGCGGCGAGCAGCTCGAGGGGCTCCTCGGCGCGATGAAGCTCGGCTTCTCGCAGAGCCAGGCGCTCTCGTTCATCGTCGGGATGTTCCTCATCTACAACACCATGAGCATCGCGGTGGTGCAGCGACGCCGCGAGATCGGCGTGTTGCGCTCGCTGGGCGCCACCGCGGACGAGATCCGGGCGCTCTTCGTGGTCGAGTCGCTGGCGCTCGCGGCGATCGGCTGCGCCGCGGGCGTGGCGCTCGGGTGGTGGATGGCGCGGCTGATCCTGCCGGCGATGGAGTCGGTGCTGGCGACGATGGTGACGCGCACCACCGTCGGCTACCTGCGCCTCGACCCGATGGTGATCGCGACGGGTGTGGCCGCCGGCTTCGGCTTCGCGCTGGTGGCGTCCTCGATCCCGGCCCGCCAGGCCGGGCGGGTGAGCCCGCTGGTCGCGCTGCGACGCGACGCGACCACCCGCGTCGAGCTGCGCACCATCCACATCCTGGGCTGGATCGGCCTGGCCGGGCTCGCGGCGAGCGGGCGGCAACTTCCTGCAGACCCGCATCGGCGCCAACTGGCTCTCGCTCGCGACCATGGGATGCCGGATCGTCGGCGTCGCGCTGCTGATGCCGTGGATGGTGGTCGCGATCCTCGGCCGCGCGCGCCACGTGCTCGGCGCGATCTTCGGCATCCAGGGCAAGCTCGCCGGCGACAACCTGACCAACGCGCCGGGGCGCACCGCGGTCACGCTCACCGCCGTGATGATCGGCATCAGCGCCTACGTGATCGTCGGCGCGCTGGTCGAGAGCCTGCAGGTGACGCTGGGAAGCTGGATCGATCGCTACATCTCGGCGGACCTCTCGATCGCCGCGTCGAGCCGCCTCGCGGGTCCCTCGAGCAACCGCATCCCCGACGAGGTGGTCGAGGGCGTGCGCGGCGTACCCGGCGCCGCGACGGTGAAGCCGTTCCGCTACGTCGAGCTCCTCCACGAGGGGCGAGCTGGCGTATCTGCTGGCGCTCGACGTGGACGCGCACCGCCGCCGCGGCAGCTACCAGATGGTCGCGGGGCCTCCCGCGGACGACTTCATGAACGCGCTGGCGCGCGGCGAGGGCGTCGGCGTCTCGGACGCGTTCGCGCTCCACTTCGGCAAGAAGATCGGCGACGACCTCACGCTCTCGACGCCCTCGGGCACCCGCACCTTCCGCATCCTCGGCACGTTCGCGGACTGGGCCGGGAAGACCGGCACCGTGCACATCGACCGCGCGCTCTATCGCGAGTACTGGCGCGAGTCGCTGGTGGACGGGATCGACGTCGACCTGGTCGAGCCGAGCCGCTGGGAAGAGGTCTCGCGCGAGATCCGCGCGCACTTCGGGCCGCGCTACGACCTCCAGGTGATGACCTCGAAGGAGTTCAAGGACGAAATCAAGAGCCAGGTCATCGCCGGCTTCGAGGTCTCCAGGGCCACCGAGGTGATCGTGCTCCTGATCTCGGCGCTCGGGATCGTGAACACGCTGCTGGCGGCGATCCTCGACCGTACCCGCGAGATCGGGATCCTGCGCGCGATCGGCGCCACGCGGCGCCAGATCGAGGGCGCGGTGCTCGCCGAGGCCGGGTTGCTCGGCCTCATCGGCGCGGTCATCGGGCTCGCCCTGGGCCTCGCCAACGCCTACCCGTTCGTGCGCGTGTCGATGCTGCGCCTCGCGGGTTGGCACCTCGACTTCCACGTCGACATCCTGGCGCTCTTCGGCGCGGCGGTATCGGCGATCGTGATCGCCATGGCCGCGGGGCTCTACCCCGCGCGCAAGGCCGGCCGGCTCAACATTCTGGACGCCATCGAATACGAGTGATGGCACTCGGGAGAACCGGACCATGAGCACCAAGACCGAAGGAAACCCCGTGGTCGCGATCCTGATGGGCAGCGCCTCGGACGCCGACAAGCTGCTCGGCGCGCGCGAGGTCCTGTCGAAGCTCGCGATCCCGTTCGAGGTCACCGTGACCAGCGCGCATCGCAGCCCGGCGCGCACCGTCGACTACGTGCGCGACGCCGAGACGCGCGGGGTCAAGCTCTTCATCGCCGCCGCGGGTGGCGCCGCCCACCTCGCGGGCGTGGTCGCCGCGCACACCTTGAAACCGGTGATCGGCGTGCCCGTCGACTCGACTCCGCTCGCGGGCTTCGACGCGCTGCTCTCGACGGTGCAGATGCCTCCCGGGATCCCGGTCGCCACCGTCGCCGTGGGCGACATGGGTGCCCGCAACGCGGCGTACCTCGCGGCACGCATCCTCGGGCTCGGCAGCGAGAGCGTGACGGCCACGCTGGCGAAGGAGCGCGACCGGCTCGAGGCGTCGGTGATCGAGGGCGACAAGAAGGTGAAGGCCGCCTGGGCGGCCAAGGGATGAACGACGCCGCCGCGGCGAAGCCGCTGGCGCCGACGCTGCGCGCCAGCGCCGACGGCCTCGCGGAGCGCGATCTCGCCGCCGTCGTGACCGCGCTCGGCGCCGGCCGCGCGATCGTCTACCCCACCGAGACCTTCTACGGCCTCGGCGCGCGCGCCCTCGACGAGGCCGCGGTCGAGCACGTCCAGGCGATCAAGGGGCGGCCCGACGGCAAGCCGTTCCCGGTGCTCGTGTCCGACCTCGCCATGCTCGGGCGAGTGGCCTCGAGGATTCCGCGCGTGGCCGAGCGCCTGATCGAGCGCTACTGGCCGGGCGCGCTCACCGTGATCCTGCCGGCGAAGCCCGGGCTTCCGGCGCGCGTGGTCGGCGCGGGCGGCACGATCGCGTGCAGGATCTCGTCCTCGCCGATCGCGACCCAGCTCGTGCGCGCGCTCGGCGAGCCGCTGGTGGCGACGAGCGCCAACATCTCCGGGCGGACCTCGGCGCGGACCGCCGCCGAGGCCGCTCAGCAGGTGGGCCGCGCGGTGGCCTTCATCGTCGACGGCGGCGTGCTGCCGGGCCAGCTCGGCTCGACGATCGTCGACGGCACCGTCGACCCGCCCCGGATCGTGCGTGCCGGCGACCTGGACGTGGACCTGGCGGGCGGCTGACCGCTACGGCCGCACCTCGAAGAGGTCGTGGGCGAGGCCCGCGTGCTGGACCGTGCCGGCGCGGGTGAAGCCCAGGCGCGCGGCCACCCGCAGCGAGCGCTCGTTGGTGGGAACGATCGCCGCGACGAGGCGCGCCGGCCGCGCCATCGAGAACGCGTGACGGATCGCGGCGCGCGCGGCCTCGGTGGCGTAGCCCTTCCCCCAGCTCGCGCGGGCGAGCGTCCAGCCCACGTCGATCTCGCCCGCCGCGTACGGTGCGGGACGCACCATGACGTTGCCGACGACCGCGCCCGCAGTGCGCTCGACGATCGCGTACCAGGTGAGGCCGGCGGGGAACGCGAGGTTCTCGGCGACGATCGCGTCGAGGAGGCGACGGCTGGCGTCGAGGTCGGCGGACGGCCCCCACCACACCACCTCGGGGTCGCTCCAGATCGCGTGGAGCGCGTCGAGGTCCTCGGCGACCCACGGACGCAGCGAGAGCCGCTCGGTGCGAAGAAAGGCGAACGCCATGGCGAGCCCGAGGATAGCGCCCTGGTAAGATCGGGCGCCATGCCGCGCCGCGCCTCGCACGCCCTCGCGCTCCTCCTCGCGCTCGTCGTTCCCGCCGGCTGCGCGACGATGCCCGGGTTCTTCGAGTCGAGCACCGAGCCGCAGCCGCACGGCCGGGTCCTCACCACCCGCCAGACCCGGCTGCTCCTCAACGACTACGTGCGGCGCTTCGCCGACGAGGTCGCGCGCACCGCGGACGCGATCCAGGCGCGCACCAGCGACGAAAGCGTGATCCGCGGCCTGCTGGTGTGGAAGCTCGGCGTCATCCCGGGTGCCTACCGGGCGGGCACGCTCGAGGAGGCGCAGGCGGCGTTCGGCGACCTGTGGCTCCTCGCCGTGCAGATGGAGGCCTTCTTCGAGGCCACGCCGCCGCGCGACCCGTTCGGCGACGAGCGCGCGACGGTCCAGGCGTGCGCGCGGCACCTGCGCGAGGAGATCGAGGAGATCGCGCGCGAGCTCGCGGTGACGGGCGAGACCTTCGAGCGGGGACGCACCCGCATCCACGAGCTCGCCGCGGCCGAGCCGATCACCGAGATCTCGTTCTCGCGGCGCTCGCTGGTGCCGGCGTTCCTGGCGTCGCGCGCCGGCGAGAAGGCGGCGTTCTTCCAGGCGGTCGAGAACCTGGGCGACAACCTGGCGGCGATGCAGGAGATGATGGTCGCCTATGCGGCACAGCTCCCGGCGATGGTGCGCTGGCAGGCCGAGCTCATGCTCCTCGACCTGCCCCGCAACCAGCGCATCGGCAGGACGCTCGCCGACTTCGACGGCATGGACGACTCGCTGAAGCGGCTCGCCGGCGCCAGCGACCAGGCGATGGCGCTCTTCACCACCCAGTCGAGCGAGCTCCTCGGCCACGTGAAGAGCGAGCGCGAGGCAGTGTTCGCGAGCGTCGAGGAGCTGCGCCGCACCACGTTCGAGGCCCTCGACGCGCAGCGCGCGGCGACGGTGGAGGTGCTCGAGCGCGAGCGGCTCGCGGTGAGCGGAGACGTGGAGGCGCTGACCCGCAAGGTCACCGAAGCGGCGGCGGGGCACAGCCGCGCGTTGATCGACCACCTCTTCGTGCGCGCCCTCGAGCTGATCGGCGCCGCCACCGTCGCCGGGCTCGTGTTGTTGACCGCGGCGCGGGCGTGGCCTAGAAATCGAGATCGGAGGACATCATGAAGACACCCTGGAAGCCTGGCTTGCCGCTCCTCGTCGCGCTCGTCGCCGTTGCGCCCGCGTTCGCCAACGAGGGACACGCGACGCCCCCCAAGACCAACCCTGCGTTCGACCAGATGAAGCCCCTGGTCGGCGACTGGGAAGCCGAGGGCGAGGGCGGCCGCAAGATGCGCGAGCAGATCACGCTCACCGGCGGCGGGGCGGTGCTGATGGAGAACATGTTCCCCGGAATGCCGCACGCCATGGTGACCATGTACCACCCGGACGGGAAGGGCCTGGTCGCCACCCACTATTGCGCGGGCGGAAACCAGCCACGCCTGCGCTCGAGCGGCTTCGGACCCGACGGCAAGAGTGTCAGCTTCGTGTTCACCGACGCCACCAACCTCTCGAGCCCCAGCGAGAGTCACATGCACCAGGTCGACATCAAGCTGATCGACGCCGATCACTACGACGCCACCTGGACCAGCATGGCGGACAAGCCCGAGCCCGGGATGACGTTCCACTGGACCCGGGTGAAGCCCGCCGCGCCGTAACCCCCTCCCCGCTGGAGGGCTGCGGTCCCTCGCAGCCGAAGCCTCGCGGTCGCGAAGGATCGCGACCCTCCAGCCGTGCGGCTTCTTCGGCCGCCCCAGGGTGCGCGCGACGTCCCGGTTGGAGGGCTGCGGTCCCTCGCAGCCGCGCCCTCGCGGTCGCGAAGGACCGCGACCCTCCAGCCGTGCGGCTTCGTCGGCCGCCCCGGGGCTGCGCGCGACCTCCCGGTTGGAGGGCTGCGGTCCCTCGCAGCCGCGCCCTCGCGGTCGCGAAGGACCGCGACCCTCCAGCCGTGCGGCTTCGTCGGCCGCCCCGGGCTGCGCGCGACGTGCCGGTTGGAGGGCTGCGGTCCTCGCAGCCGCGCCCTCGCGGTCGCGAAGGATCGCGACCCTCCAGGCGAGGTCGGCAGGTTGTTCGGCCACGAACGACCTGCTAACTCAGCCCTCCTCCGCGCGGCGGGCCTGCCGCGCGGCTCATCACCGAGGGCCGAGAAGATGGCGATCGTCCGAGCGTTCCGCGGAGTTCTCTACGATCCGAAGAAGGTGGGCGGCGATCTCTCCGAGGTCGTGGCCCCGCCCTACGACGTCATCAACGAGGACGAGCGCCGCGAGCTCCACGAGCGCCACCCCAGGAACTTCGTGCGGCTCATCCTGGGCGAGGACAAGCCCGGCGACGGCGAGAGCGAGAACCGCTACACGCGCGCCGGCGCCTACCTGCGCGACTGGCTCACGGACGGCACGTTCGTCCGCGACGCCGCTCCCGCGCTCTACTTCTACCGCCAGAGCTACCGGTTCCCGTGGGAGGACCACGACCGCGACCGCGACGGCGTCCTCGCCGGCGTGCGCCTCGAGGCCCTCGACGCGGGCGTGATCCTGCCCCACGAGCGCACCCTCGACGCTCCCAAGGCCGACCGGCTGCTGCTCACCCAGGCGACCGGCGCCAACCTGAGCCCGGTGTTCGGGCTCTTCTCCGACGCGGACGGCGGCATCCTCGGCGCGCTGCGCGCGCTCACTTCGGCCGCGCCGCGCCTCGACGGCGTCGACCCCGCAGGTGTGCGCCACCGGCTGTGGGCGATCACCGATCCCGCGCTGATCGGCGCCTTCTCGAAGGGCCTGGCCGACAAGCAGATCTTCATCGCCGACGGCCACCACCGCTACTCGACGGCGCTCGCGTTCCGCGATCGCATGCGCAAGGAGTACCCGCAGGCCGGCGAGCGCGCGAGCTTCGAGCACGTGCTCATGTACCTGATGGCGATCGAGGATCCGGGGCTCGTGATCCTGCCGATCCACCGCGTGCTCTACGGGCTGCCCGGTTTCGACGCGGCGTCGTTCCTGAAACGGGTTCGTGAGCGGTTGCCGGTGGTGCGCGAGGTCGCCGACGCGGCCGCCGCGTGCGCCGCCCTCGACAGCGAGCCTGCGTCGAGCCGCCGCGTGGCGCTGGTGGTGCGCGGGGTTCCGGGCGCGGTGGTCCTCGATCTCGCCGGTCAGCCGGGCCGCGGTGACGCGCCGGCGCACATCCCGGCCGTGCTGTGGGACCTCGACCTGCGCCGCATCCACCACTGGATCGTCGAGGAGGTGGCCGGCATCGACATCGCCGCGCAGGCGCGGAAGGAGCACCTGCACTTCCTCACCGACGCCGCCGAGGCCGAGAAGGAAGTGCAGAGCGGCGCCGGCGACGTCGCGATCCTGGTCCGCCCCACCCGCATCCAGCAGGTCACGGCGGTGGCGCTCGCGAAGGAGGTCATGCCGCAGAAGTCGACCTTCTTCTACCCGAAGCTCGCCTCGGGGACCGTCATCGCGCCGATCGTGCCGCCCGAGACGCTGGGGTGAGGGGCGCGGCGCCGACGAGGCCGCCGCTCAGCCCTTCCCCGCCCTTGCCCCAGCGGTTGGTGATCGCGAGCCGGCGCATCTTCTTCTGCAGGCCGACGCGGCTGAGGGCGAGTGCCGCGGCGGTGCGGGTGACGTTGCCGCCCTGGCGCTCGAGCTCGCTCTCGATCATCGCGCGGTCGAGCTCGTCGTGGGCCTCGGCGCGCACGCCGCGTGCCGCCAGGGCCTGGCCGGCCGGCACCGCGAGTGCCCCCTCGAACAGACCCTCGGCGTGCGCGAGGACGTGCTCCTCGAGGTGCTCGAGGTCGATGGTGCCGCCCGCGCCCGCCAGCACGCACGCGTGCTCGAGGGTGTTCTCGAGCTCGCGGACGTTGCCGGGGAACGCGTAGCCGCCGAGCGCCGCGAGCGCCTCGGGTGAGATCTCGCAGCGTTTCTTGCGGCGCTTCTTGGCGATCCGGTCGAGGAGGTGGTCGACGAGGAGCGGGATGTCCTCGCGCCGATCACGTAGCGCCGGCAGCTCGATCGGGAAGACGTGGATGCGGAAGTAGAGGTCCCGCCGGAAGCGCCCCGCCTCGACCTCGGCGGTCAAGTCGCGGTTGGTGGCGGTGATGATGCGCACGTCGACGGGGATCTCGTCGTTGGCGCCGACCGGGCGGATGCGGCGCTCCTGGAGGGCGCGCAGCAACTTCACCTGCATCGCGGCGCTCATGTCGCCGACCTCGTCGAGAAAGAGCGTCCCGCCGTTCGCCTCCTCGAAGAGCCCGCGGCGGTCGCTCTGGGCGCCGGTGAAGGCGCCCTTGCGATAGCCGAAGAGGGCACTCTCGAGGAGGTTCTCGGGGAACTCGGCGCAGTTGACCGCGACGAAGCGCCCGTCGGCGCGCGGGCTCGCGTCGTGGACCAGCCGCGCCACCAGCTCCTTGCCGGTCCCCGGCTCGCCGGTGAGGAGCACCGAGGTGGCATCCCACTCGGCCACCCGCGTGGCGCGGTCGAGGGCGCGCTTCACCCGTGGGCTCTTGCCCACGAACTCCTCGAGCCGCCAGCGCTCGCGGACCTCGCTCTTGAGCTGCCGGTTCTCGACCTTGACCCGCTCGTACGCTTCCGAGAGCTTGCGGTTCGCCTCCCCGAGCTCGGCCGCGAGGCGGCGGTTCTCGAGGGTGGTGCGGCGGTGGTCGAGGGCGCGCTCGACGCGCTGGCGCAGGTCGAACGGATCCCACGGCTTGGTCAGGTAGTAGTAGATGTGGCCCTCGTTGATGGCCGCGACCACCGCGCCCATGTCCGAGTAGCCGGTGAGCAGGATGCGCATCGTGTCGGGATGCTCGGCGTCGATTCGGCCGAGCAGCTCGACCCCGGTCATGCCGGGCATGCGCTGGTCGGCGATCACCAGCTCGATCGGCTCCCGGGCGAGGACCTCGAGCGCCATGACGCCGCTCGCGGCGCGGTGAACGACGTAGCTCTGCTCGAGGGCGAGCTCGAGGGCGTCGAGCCCGAGCACCTCGTCGTCGACGATCAGGATCGAGCTACGCGGCGGGTTCGGCACGGGGCTTTCCTCGATTGGGGGCGGCGATCAGCGGCAGCACCACGCGGAACTCGGCGCCGCCGTCGGGGTGGTTGCGTGCTTCGATGACGCCGCCGTGGTAGCGCACGATGCCGTAGCTGACCGAGAGGCCGAGCCCGGTGCCCTGCCCCGGCGGCTTGGTGGTGTAGAACGGCTCGAAGAGCCGCGCCGCGGCGTCCGCCGGAAAGCCGCGACCGCTGTCGCGGATCACCGCCTCCACCCACGGTCCGGGCACCTCGCGGGCAACTCCCGGCGGGGCCTCGGCGCGCTCGCGGGTGGCGAGCCAGAGGTGGCCACGGTCTCCCACGGCGTCGAGCGCGTTGGCGAGGAGGTTCACGAACACCTGGTTGATCTCGCCTCCGCGTCCCAGCACGCGCGGCACCGCCTGGTAGTCGCGGTGGACCTGGATCTCCTCGCCGATCCGGTGGCTCACGAAGGTAACCGCCGCTTCGAGATTCTCCACCAGATCGATGGTGTGGAGCGTCGCCTCGCCGGGCCGGGCGAAGCGCCGGAGCCGCTCGATGATCTCGCGGGTGCGCTCGGTGCCGACCCGGCAGCCCTCGAGCAGCCGCTCGATGCGGCGGGCGTGGCGGTCGATCTCGGCGACGGTCTCGGCGCGCGCGCCGGCGTCGCGGTTGAGCTGTGCCTGCGCGCGGGCGAGCTGCTCGAGCGACTCGAGGGCCTCGCCGAGGACGCGCACGTTCGAATACACGAACCCCATCGGGTTGTTGATCTCGTGGGCGACGCCCGCGACCATCTCGCCGAGCGCCGCCATCTTGCCGGCGTGCACGAGCTGGTGCTGGGCCTCCTCGAGCTCGGCCTTGGCGCGCGCCAGCGCCGCGTTGCTCTCGGCGAGGCTCGCGTTGCGGCGCTCGAGCTCGGCGAGGGTCGCGCGGTTGTCGCGGCGCAGGCGCCCGTGGTCGAGGGCGCGCCGCAGCGCGATCGCCACCCGGTCGAGCGGTACCAGCGGCTTCTCGATGAAGTCGTAGGCGCCGAGCCGCACCGCGGAGATCAGGTCGGACATCGTGCCCTGCCCCGAGACGATGATGCACGGCACCTCGGGCCAGCGAGCGCGCACCTGCTCCAGGAACTCGAGCCCCGGCATGCGCGGCATCTTGAGGTCCGTGATGACCACGTCCACCGCGCGCGCCGAGAGCAGGGCGAGCGCTTCGACGCCGTCGGTGGCGGCGAGCGGCTCGAAGCCCTCGTCCTCCAGGTAGTCGACGAGCGCGTCGCGATTGGCCGCCTCGTCCTCGACGACCAGCACCGCGGCGCGGCTCACGAGGCGCCCTCGCCGCCCAGCCGATGCCTGACCTTCTCGGCGAGGGTCGCGAGCTCGTAGGGCTTGACGAGCGTGTCGTCCGCGCCGATGCCGACCGCGCGCAGCGACTTGCCCGGCACGAAGTCGGGTGAGCCCGTGATGATCAGGAGCGGGGTCGAGGGCGCGAGCGCGCGCAGCTCGAGCGCGAGCTCGGTGCCGCTCATCCCGGGCATGCGCAGGTCGAGGATGCAGAGCGCGAAACGCTCGGCGCGCGCGAGCTCGAGCGCGTCGGCGCCACACGCCGCCGACGCCACCCCGTACCCCTCGTCCTCGAGGAAGTCGACCACCGCCTCGCGCACCGCTCGCTCGTCGTCGACCACCAGGATCCTCGCGCCTTCGCTCATGCCGCTCCCTCGACCGCGTGCCGCACCGGCAGCTCGATGACGAAGCGCGCGCCGCCGCTCGCTCCGTCCTCCACCCACATTCGCCCACCGTGGCCCTCGGTCACGATCAGGTAGCTGATCGAGAGCCCGAGGCCGGTACCCTCGCCCACCTCCTTGGTGGTGAAGAAGGGCTCGAAGATGTGCTCGCGCGCCTCGGGCGAGATCCCCGAGCCGTTGTCCTCGACCTCGATGCGCGCGTGCTCGTCGTCGCCGCGGACCCGGAACGTGATACGGGGCGCGAACGACGGCTCGTCCTGGCGCCGGTTGAAGAGCGCCTGTGCCGCGTTGTTCACCAGGTTGAGGAGCACCTGCTCGATGCGCTGGACGTTGCAGTGGATCCTCGGGATCTCGCCGTCGACCTCGACCGCGAGGTCGATGTCGCGGAAGTCGTTGCGCTTCTCGAGGTCGAAGGCGGCGCGCGCCAGCATCAGCGTGCTCTCGATCAGGGTCCGTGGGTCGGCCTCGACCTGCTTCTCCCCGCGCGCGGAGAAGTCACCGAGCGTCTTGACGATGCCGTCGGCGCGCAGCCCGCACTCGCGGATGACCGCCACGTAGTGGGGGATCTTCTGCGCGTCGAGGAAACGCGCGAAGCGCTCGATCGCCTCCGGCCCGAGGCCCGCCTCGAGCATGCGCCCGTGGGCGACCGGCGAGGCGGGATGGAGGCGGCGCTCGAGGTTGTGGAGGTTCCACAGGATGCCCGCGAGCGGGTTCTTGATCTCGTGCGCCATGTTCGCGGCGAGCCGGCCGATCATCGCCATCTTCTCGGCATGGACCATCATGCGCTCGATGCGCTCTTCCTGGGTCACGTCCTCGCTCGACAGCACGACGCCGCTCACCTCCCCGGTGGCGCTCATCACCGGGAAGAGCGAGAGCCTCCGGATGCCGGTCTCGCCACCGGGAATCGTGTAAGGCTCGCGCGCGCCCTGGATCGGCACGCCCTCGTGCAGCACCCGCTCGAAGGACGCCCGGTAGCGCGCCAGCTCCGCCACCTCGGTGAAGAGCGACGTGCCGAGGACGGCGGCACGCTTGCGGCCGGTCTGGCGCTCGGCCGCCTCGTTCCACTGCAGCACGTGGCCGTGGCGATCGACCACCACCACCGCGGACGGGGTGCTGTCGATGACGTTCTCGAGCGTGGTCTTGAGACGCAGCGACTCCTCGAGCTGGGACGCGAGCTCGGCGCGGCTCTCGCGCAGCGCGCGCACCATGTGGTTGAACGACCGCGCCAGGCGCCCGATCTCGTCGTCGGCGCCTTCGTCGACCTCGGTGCGCAGGTCTCCCTCGCCGGTGCGACCCATCGCCGCGGCGAGATCCCGGAGTGGGCGGGTGGCCCAGCCGAGCCCCCACAGGCACACGGCGCTCACCACGATCGCGAGCGCCCCGGTCAGCAGGTAGATCTCACCCGGGAAGAGCAGCACCGGCAGGTGCGCGCGGCGGGGCGGGAGCGCGAGCGAGAGCGACCAGCCGAGCGCGCGGACACGGGTCGGCGCGAAGCGCGGGATCGTCGCGCCGAGGACCCGCCCGCTCGCGTAGCCGACGTGGACCGGTGAGCCCGGGCGGATCGGATCGAGGGCGACGGAGCTCGCGGAGATGCGCTCGGCCGACACCGGCGCGGACGCCGGCGCCGGCTCGAGCGCCCTGAGCGGCACGCCGTCACGGTCTCGCAGCGTCACCGCGGCTCCCGAGTCGCGGCTCGCCCGGTCCATCTCGCGCGCGATGGCGTCGAGATCCAGGTCGACGACCAGCACCCCGATCTCGCCCCGAAGTCCCTCGCCCTCGCGCTCCTCGACCACCGTCGCGTAGCGCACCGACACCGCGGGCCGCTCGTCGGGCAAGAACGGGCCGATCTCGGACGTGCGTGGGTCGGCGAGCAGCGCGCGCCCGGTCGCGAGCAGGCCTTCGGCGAAGGATCCACCGCCGGCACACGGTGGCGCGGGCACGCACTCGAGCACCGTCACCGACCAGGGTGTGTCCTCGCTCGCGCGCCGCGCGGTGAGGTACGCGAGCGAGCGGTACTGCGGCGCCTTGGCGCGGAAGCCGGCGAGGAAGCGCCGCAGATCGCCGGAGCGCTCGGTGGCCTCGGCCTCGAGGTGGCTGCGCTCCCAGAAGATCGCGTCGTGGAAGTCCGCTGCGCGCGACAGCGTGAGCAGGTCGCGGGACGGATCGTCGAGGAGCTTCTCGATGCCGTCGAGCATCTGCACCAGCACCAGCGACGCCTCGCTCTGCTGGCGCAACACGGCCTCGCGATCGGCGGTGCACTGGCTCATGAGCGCGAGGCTCGCGAGCACCACCGGAAGGATCGCGAGATAGAGCTTCTCGCGCAGCCGGAGCGCGCTCCAGCGCGACCGGGCGCGCACTTGTATCGCTCCTCGAGGGCACGTAGCCGCTCGTCGGGGATGCCGAGCTCGCGCGCGACGGCGGCGTCGATCACCACCCGGGGATCGACATCCGGAGCGGGGAGCCGCGCGATCGGCTCGCCGGCGAGGAAGCGCGCGGCCAGCTCACCCAGCGCCCGCCCGGTGTCGCGCGTCCGCAGGTCGAGCGCCACCAGCACGCCGTCGCGGACGATCTCCGCGCTGTGCACCATCAGCGCGACCTTGGAGCGCCGCGCCAGGCTCGCCAGGGCCGGCAGGACCTGGCGGTTGATGAGGGTCGAGTCGAGCGGCAGCCACAACGCCTGCACGTCGTCGAGGTAACGGCTCACCCGTCCGACGACCTCCGACCTCGACTCGACGCGGATGGCCTCGACGTGCAGCCCGAGCGCCGCCGCCGCCTCTTCGGCCTCGCGCACCGCGCCCGCGCTGTTGGCCGGGTTGTACGGCACCCCGACCGCGCGCAGGCCCGGCACCAGCGCCTTCAGCTCGCGGAGCTGGAGGCCGACCGGCACGGTCTGCGGCACGCCGCGAATGCCGGGTCCACGCAGGTCGCGCGGGTCGAGCACCATCGCGTAGAGGATCGGGGTGCCCTCGAAGTGCTGCTGAGCGAATTCCGAGGCGCGGCTACCGAGCGTCAGCAGGAGCGCGGGATTCGCGGCGCGGATCTCCTCGACGAGCGGGGTGACATCCTCGCTCTCGTCGGGAAGCACGCGCTCCTCCGGCGCCGCGCCGAGGCGCTCGGCCACACCCGCGAGCACCTCGTCGTAGAGCGCGAGCGCGCCGCTCTTGAGCGCGATCACGCGCCGCGAGGGCTCGGCGCCCGCGCCAGCCGCGCCGGCGGCGAGCGCGCTCCCGCCGCCGGCCAGCACCGCGCACGCCACCCCGAGGACGGTGAGCGCGCAGCGCACGAGCCGCGGCAGGTCAGTAGCGCAGCGTGATCTCACCCGTGAAGATCCGGTTGCCGCGACCGTACGCCGGCAACGGCTCGTCGAGCAGGTTCCACGCCGACAGGGCCACGTCCAGGCTGCAGGGGATCGCCTCCCAGGCGAGCCGTGCGTTGAGCATGCGGGTCTGCGGCACGTCGGTGAAGTCGGAGAGACCCGGCACCAGCGCGTCGAGCGGGATCGAGCGGCCGAAGATCGTGAACGAGGACGGCAGCGGGTTCGAGACCGCCGAGCTGGTCTGGTAGAGCACGTCGAGGGAGAACCCGCGCAACCAGGCGGCGGGGGTGGCCCCCTTCCGGAAGTCGAGGGCGAGGCCGACCGAGCCGCGGTGGCGGCGGATCGTGTCGGCCAGGTCGGTACCGGGGGCGCGGCCCTCGGGGTTCTGATCGTCGAACGGGTACGCGAGGCCGTAGGTCCCCTCGAACGCCAGCCAGTCCACCGGGTTCCAGGTCAGCGTGTACTCGAAGCCGGCCACCGAGTAGCCACCGTCGTAGGCGATCGGCAGCCCGAAGGTGTACGGGTCCGAATCGCCGTCGCCGTCGATGGTGCCGCCCGCGCCGGGCAGGTGACGGACCCGCTCGAGGTACACCTCGGCGCTGGCCTGCAGGCGCGGCTCCAGGAACCGTCCCCGCCAGCCGAGCTCGGCGGCCCACAGCTCGGGCGGCGGCGCGTCCGGGTTGCCGCGCACGGCGAGACTCACGTCACGCAGGAAGGGCGCGTCGAACGGCGGCGTGGCGTTCGGCACCCCGAGCGGCGTGAGCGGCAGCGAGCCTCCAGCTCGTAGCTGGTCGGGAACGACACCCCGCGCGCGATGCTGAGCCGGAAGCTCTGACGCTCCTCGATCGGTTCCCACACCACGCTCGCGCTCGGGAGCAGCTCGAAGCCGGCGGGGTGCAGGCCCTCGGCGCGAAGCCCGCCGCGCACCGCCACCGTCTTGCCGAGGTGGCACTCGTCCGAGACGTAGCCGCCGAGGGTCTGGATCGTCGGGTCGCTCGAGCCCGAGACGACCTCGCCGCGCCCCTCGGCCCAGCGATACGCCGCGCCGACGAGCAGATCCTGCGGGCAGCCGAAGTCGAAACTGAGCTCGTGGCGCAGCTCGGTCGAGACGTTGTCGGAGGCGGTGAAGAGCCGTCCCTGCGGATCGACCGGGTCGCGGTCGGTGAGCGCCGCCTGGTTCACCGCGCGGCCGGTGTAGCCCTCCCACGACACCTGCGCCGCGCTCGTTCCACCCAGCCAGTCGCGCTCGTGGCGCACCAGCACGCTGCCGTCGGTCACGTCGCGGCTCTCGATCGGCACGAACACGTAGCCGTCGTACTGACCGGTCACGTAGCTGGCGATCGCCTCGTAGCGGCCGCCCGAGCCGCGGTCCAGCTCGGCGCGCCACGAGCTCTTGAAGAGGTTCGCGCCGACGCTGTTGCCGTCGCCGTCGAGCTGCGCCTCGAGCTGGCCCTCGGCGGTCTCGAGGTCGGGCTCCAGCTCGCCCTGGTAACCGAAGCTGACCATGAGCTTGTTGGCGACCGGACCGAGCTCGAAGCCCTGCACCGCCACGCCGCTCGCGACGGAGGTCGGGCCGCCGCCGGTGAGGTGCACGAGCGTCCCCTGCGCCTGCGCGGGGCTGCGGGTGGTGATGTCGATCAGCAGGTTGAGTCCACCCGACCCGTAGATCGCGGTGTCGGGCCCGCGCACCACCTCGATGCGCTCGATGTCCTCGAGCGCCACCGGCAACGTCGCGAAGCTCGGCGTGCCGCCGAGGGACTCGTCGCGGAGCGGCCGCCCATCGAGGTACACCTCGACGAACGGCAGGAACGCGAGGATCCCGGTGCCGATGCCGCGCGCGTCGTCGATGTAGGTCTCGGCGAGGCTGCGCACCGTCATCGTGAGCCCGGGTACCGATCGCAGCAGCTCGCCCAGGTTGCGGGCGCCCGAAGCCTCGATGTCCTTGGCGGTGAGCACCGTCACCGCGGTCGGCGAGCGGAACAGCCGCTCGCGACGCTTCGACGGCGCCGTGACGTAGTGACGCTCCTCCTCGGACTGGAGCCAGCACTCGAGCTCGTCGAGTGGATCGCTCGAGCCGCTGCACGCCGGCGCGCCGACCTCGGGCTCGGCGCTCGGGCACGATTGGGCCGCGCGCGCCGACCCCGCCAGCCACGACGCGAGCACCAGGGCCGCGCCGAGCCAGCGGACGAACGTGGAGGGGAGCGGGGGTCCGGGGCACTGGGGCTCGTCGCGGTCGAAAGGGCGGCGGATTATCTCACGCTCGCCCCGCGACGAAACCGAGCGGGAACCGGCAGGCTAGACAGACCGGGGGTCAGGAAAGGTCGGCGCGACCCGTAAAGCTCGTCCCGCCCTTGCGATGGGCCGCGGCCAGGAATCCCTGGAGCGCGCCCTCACGGACGCCGGCGTCCATGTCCTCGAAGGCGAGCGAGAGGAGCTGGGCCGCCGCGTCGACCTGCTGGCCGAGGTCGGTGAGCGTCGCCACGGTCCAGCGACGCACGTCGCAGTCTTGATGCTCGAGCAGCTCGCGCAGGACCGGGATCCCTTCAGGGCCCAGCTCGACCACGCGCTTGCGCGCATCGACGTCGCCGCTCGCCACGTTGTGGATGAGACGCGACGTCGCTTGCGTCGGCGTCCGCTCTCGCTGGCTCCTGCCCTTGAACCAACCGGTGAGCTTCATGGCCACGTCCCCCCTCGTCCAGATCGGGCCGCCACCGCGCTGGGGTCCGCCGCGCCGTGCCGATCTGTCTCGCAACGTCAGGGCGAAGCAAGCGCTGCGCCAATCGTGCACGGACGGCACGAAGCAGATTTTTCAAATGAATCCGGGCGAGGGGGGAGGCCGGTGGGCCAACCGTTGGTAGCCACCGCTAACCGAGGTACCCGGTTTCGGACTCACCGATGAGACAACTTGGACGGGTCGGCGCCCGCCGCCCGGCCGATCCGGCCCTTCAGCCGAGGTGCTTGCGAAGGAACTTGATCGACCGTTCCCAGGCGAGCGTCGCGGCCGCGGGGTCGTGAACCTCGGGGCGCTGCTCGTTGAAGAACGCGTGCTGAGCCGCGTAGCGGTGGATCTCGGCGGGCACCGCGGCCGACGCGAGCCCCTTCTCCAGGTCGTTCACCGCCTTCGGGTTGCACCACCCGTCTTGGTCGGCGAAGTGCCCCTGGAAAGGCACGCGCACGCTGCGGGGATCGGCGGCCTCCTCGGGAGGGATGCCGTAGAAGCACACCGCGGCATCGCACTCGGGCACGTGAACGGCGGCGATCAGCGTGATCGCTCCGCCCATGCAGAAGCCCGTCACGGCGACCTTCCCGCCGCTCATCTTGAGGTGCCTCACCGCGCCGCGCACGTCCTGCTGGGCGGCGTCGACGAAGTCGAGGCCGTTCATCATCTGGCTCGCCTCTCCGGCGTCGCGAGCGATCCTCCCCTCGTAGAGGTCGGGGGCCAGCGCGCGAAAGCCCGCCTCGGCGAAGCGGTCGGCGACGCCCTTGATCTGGGCCTGCAAGCCCCACCACTCCTGCACGACCACCACGCCAGGTGCGGCCTCGCCGTGCGACGGGACCGCCAGGTAGCCCGAGCCGGCGCGCCCGTCCGGGCGCTTGAACTGGATCATCTCGCCCATACCCGGAAACCTCCGTCCGACAAGCGTGAGGTAGGCGAGCATAAGGGCCCGGATCCGCGAGGCACAACCAGGACGCGCTCTCCGGGATGACGTCGATCGCTCGCGCCTTGACAATCTACTCACGAGTAGATATTTTCGATTTCGTCATGGGACGGCCGCGCCTCGCCGACAACGACGTCGCCACCGCCGAGCGCCTCCTCGAGGCGGCGCAGGCGGAGTTCGGGCGCGTCGGCTTCGACGGAGCACGGCTCGAGGACATCGCGCGGGCGGCGGGAATCAGCCGGCCGTCGCTGCTCTACCACTTCGGCTCCAAGGACGACCTCTACGCCGCGGCGGTGAACGACGGCTTCGGGCGCCTCGGTGAGGCGCTCTCCGGGGCGATCGAGATGGGGGGCGACTTCCGCACCCGCTTCGAGGAGCTGGTCCGCCGCTACCTCGCCTTCATCGATGGCAGTCCGGGTCTGGTGCGGCTCATCTTGCGTGAGTTGCTCGACGGCCGCGGGCCCGGCCACCAGATGTTGCTCACCGCGGGTCTGCCGATCCTTGATCGGATCGAGCGCTTCGTGCGGGTCGAGGGACGGACACACGTTCGTCGCGGCCTGCCGGTCCGCGCCGCGATCCTGGAGCTGGTCGCCGGCGCCGTGATCCGCTCCGCCTCCGGGCCGCTACGGGAGCCCCTCTGGGGCAAGACCGACCGAACGCTGGACCTCGTCCACACGCTCTTCTTCGACAGCCAACCCTGAGCCGCACACGCTCGAGGAGCCCACCATGCATCCGTTCCAGATGATCCAGAACCTCGCGTCGAACTCCGACAACATCCTGGAGGCCATCCACATCCGGAACCCCCAAGGTGCTCAAGGCGCTGGTCGGGCCGGCCACCCGCGGCTATGTGCTGCAGCGGGGAAAGGGACACGAAGCCACCGACGTCGCGACGTCCTACGACGCCCACTTCGTTTGGCAGTACGGCCGGGATCACGCCGAGCTGGCGAAGCTCTTCCAGGCCGCGAAGCTCGGTCAGTGGAACTCCGACGAGGTGCTCGACTGGACCACGGAGGTCGATCCCTTCGATCCCAAGCGCGAGCTCATCCCCGAGGAGCTGCTGCCGCTACGTGACCTTCCGTCCTACACCAAGCTCTCGAAGCGCGAGCGCGCCGAGCAGCGCTACGCGTTGCTCGCCTGGATGCTGAGCCAGTTCCTGCACGGCGAGCAGGGCGCCTTGTTCGCGGCGTGCCAGGTCACCGAGGCCGTGAAGTGGATCGACGGCAAGCTCTACGGCTCGACGCAGGTCATGGACGAGGGGCGTCACGTCGAGGTCTTCCACCGCTACCTCACCGAGAAGCTCGAGAAGTTCTACCCGATCAACGACAACCTCTACGTGCTCATCGACGCCCTCATGAGCGACTCGCGCTGGGACATCAAGTTCCTGGCGATGCAGATCATGATCGAAGGGTTGGCGCTGGGCGCCTTCGGCACCATCCGCGCAGCCACCAAGGAGCCGCTGCTCAGGAGCTCCTCAAGTTCGTGATCACCGACGAGGCGCGCCACGTCCACTACGGGGTCGTCGCGCTCGGCGATTTCTACACGAAGGAGCTCGGAGAAGGACCGGCACGAGCGCGAGGACTGGGCGTTCGAGATGACGGTGCTGCTGCGCAACCGCTTCCTCGCCCACGAGTTCTACGACGAGCACTACGCGCACCAGATGAAGCGCTCGGAGTGGAACAAGGTGCTGCTCGAGTCCGAGTTCATGAACTTCTTCCGCAAGACGATGTTCAAGCGCATCGTGCCGAACCTGAAGCGGATCGGCCTGCTCACCGATCGGATCCGCCCCGCGTACGCCGAGATCGGGCTCCTCGAGTGGGAGAACGGCAAGGCTGCGCCCGAGCTGACCGCGAACGACCTCCTCGAGGCCTGAGCGGACGGCGCCGAGCGCCGATCTTGCACGCACGCTTCTTCAAAGCACCGACGGTAGCGGTCCGCGTCGCGGACCGCTACCGTCGTTTCGCCGCTTTCGCGAGCGGCACGTCCGTTGCTCTCTCGTGCTGGATCCACGGAGGAGAGAGCGATGCAAGCCGAAGAAACCGAAGCCAAGACCACCTGGGCCGGACGACGTCACGAGCGCTTCACCCTGCTCGCGCGCGGCGAAGAAAAGCTTCGCGAGCTGGTTCGCGGCCGCCAGGCCTCCGACGTCGCATCCCTGGCTCGCCAGGGATGGACCAAGCTCGTCGGCCTGGTGCGATCGACGACGCCGTCCTCCCTGGCCGATCACCTGCGCGAGGCGCTCGGCGAGCGGCCACGAGCGACCGGCCCCGCCGAGGCGGGCCATCACCCGGTCGCGTCACCGCGCGAAGACGCCGCCCGGCCGCGTTACGGCGTGCCGAGCGAGGACCACACCGCGGATCAGCTCCGGATGCTGCGCGCGGTGGAGCTCGGCAATCCCGTCTTCCTCGAAGAAGGGGGCGATCCGTGCGGCGCGGTACGCGAGATCCATTTCGGTGCCAGGCCGACACTCACGGTCTTCATCGAAAACGCGGGGACTTCGCGGTGCCCGCCGGGGCGGTTCGCGCGGCGCACGACGGGAAGGTCGTGCTCGCCGCCGACCGTCTCGATACGGCGCTCCGGACCGCGATCGCCCGCGCTCACGACGCGGAGCAGCCGGGGCTCTGAGCGATCATCCGGCTACGGGCTGGACGCCGCCGAGCGCGCGTGTTGGCCTGCCGCCGGAGTGGCGGTCGGTGAGCCACAGGGGGTGACCGGAGCGGTGCCTCCATCGTTCGCAGGTCGAACTCACGTCCGCGTGCGCCCCTCGGCGACCGCGGCCAGCGCGTGGACCATGGCGCCGAAGCCGTCGCGAAGCCCGGGCCCCGTCTTCCAGGGCAAGAGGGGCACCACCACGCCGTCGAAGGTCGCGAGCTGCTCGAGGCGCGTCGCACCGGCGCTCGTTCTCGAGAGAAGGAAGGCGTGCTCACCGTCGAAGAGCCCGGGCACCAGGAGCCGAGCCGCCCAGGCCAGCTCGCGCTCGGGATCGAGGCGAACGATCACCGGGTGGAACCGCATCGCGCGACCGCCGAGCGGCACGAACGTGACGTCGAGCTTGCTCGCCACCGCGAGGCGCCCCGACGCGCGGACGATGAACGGGTTCCAGTCGCGATAGCGCGCGAGGTCGGTCAGCACCGCCCACACGCGCTCGGGCGGCGCCGCGATCTCGACCACGTGACGGATGGTGCGCATCGAGGTCGAATCTGGCGCGAGGCCACCGAGGTGGGGAAGCTGCGACACCTACCGATCGGTAGGCTAGAGTCTCGCCGAACCCGGCACCCCCCTACCGCGTGGAGGGGAGGAGGAGACACCCGCATGCTCGGCAACCCGTTCACCGAAGATCACGAGATGTTCCGCAAGACCGTGCGCGACTTCGCCGAGAAGGAGTGCGCCCCGCACTCGGAGGAATGGGACGAGGCGGGGATCTTCCCGCGCGAGATCTTCAAGCGCGCCGGTGAGCTCGGCTTGCTCGGCATCCGTGTCGATCCCAAGTGGGGCGGCAGCGGGCTCGACTGGTGGTACACGGCCGCTTACGCGGAGGAACTGGTCCGCACCACCAACGCCGGCGTGAACATGGCGCTCATGGTGCAGAGCGACATGGCGACCCCGATCATCGAGGAGATCGGCACCGACGAGCAGAAGGCCGAGTTCCTCGCCCGGCGGTCGCCGGCGAGAAGATCGCGGCACTCGGCGTGTCCGAGCCGGGCTGCGGCAGCGACGTGTCGAACATCAAGACCGTCGCGCGCAAGGACGGCGGCGACTACGTGATCAGCGGCCAGAAGCTGTGGATCACCAACGGCACCCGCGCCGACTTCATCACGCTCGCGGTGCGCACCGGCGGGGAGGGCTTCGGCGGGATCTCGCTGGTCACCTTCCCGAACGACGTGACGGGCTTCTCGGTCTCGAAGAAGATCAAGAAGATCGGCAACCTCGCAAGCGACACGGCGCTGCTCTACTTCGACGAGTGCCGGATCCCGCAGCGCTACGTGCTGGGCGAGGAAAACCAGGGCTTCTACCACATCATGACGAACTTCCAGGGCGAGCGGCTGATCGCCGCGATCGCCTGCGTCTCCGGCATGGAGAAGATGATCGCGGACTCGATCGAGTACGGGAACACCCGCGAGGCCTTCGGCAAGCCGATCCTCAAGTTCCAGGTGTGGCGCCACAAGTTCGTCGACCACATGACCGCCATCGAGGCGGCCAAGCGCCTCACCTACCACGCCGTCGATCTCTACGACCGCAAGGAGTACTGCGTGAAGGAGATCTCGATGGCGAAGCTCTTCGCCGGCGACCTCGCGCAGAAGGTGGTGTACGACTGCCAGCAGTTCCACGGCGGCTTTGGCTACACGACCGAGTACCACATCGGCCGTGCCTTCAAGGACGTGCGACTCATCACCATCGGCGGCGGCACCAGCGAGGTGATGAAGGAGATCATCGGCAAGCTCGTCGGGATGTGAAGGTCGGGCCGAGCGCGCGTCCAATGACGGAAGCGGGTGAGGATTCGCGCTCGAGCCGGCTCCGCCCCCGACATCGGCAACGCGGACCCGCGCCCGACCCCCCCCCTCCCCCCGGCGCGCCTCTGCCAGCTCCCGCAGTGCGGCCGGCCGACTCCCGTCGACTGGGGCGAGGTCGCCGAACAGGCCGTGACGGGTGCCGCCGTCCTCGGGCTGGCGCTCGCGGGGCCCGAACCGCCGTCGACCCTGGCGCCCTCCGGCCCCTGGCCGCCCGCCCGCTCACGCGAGGCCCCCAGGCTCACCGCGCGTCCGCGAGGCCTCCGCGCCGCCCCGGATCGACTGCGCCTTCGGTGCAGAGCCACGCCGGACCTCGTGCTCGACTCCAAGCAGCGCCTGATGGACTATCGCGCGCGCATCGCGCTGCCCGTCCACCCGCCTCGAGGAGTGCCTGGATGACCCGTGAGCGAATGGAGACGTTCTCCGAGCTGTCGCAGTTCGAGCTCGATCCGGCATCGATCCAGCTCCTCTCGAAGAGCTTCTGCGAGCGCGAGCGCTGCGTCGTGCTCGGGCGGGTGGACCCGACGAGCAAGGCAACGGTGACGGTCGGCTTGCTCGATCCGCGCAACGCGCAGGTCGTCGCGACCATCGAGAAGCGCCTCGGGCGAGACGTGAAGGCGGTGGGCCTCAACGGCTACGAGATCGACCGCGCGCTGGTGGCCGGCTTCGGCGGTGGTGCACCTGCCGAGAAGACCGCGCGCGAGGTGCCGCGCATCGACCTGCGCTCTCCACCCGCGCGCGACGACGCGAGCCCGTCGCAGCTCTTCGACGACCTCCTCGCCCACGGCCTCGCCAAGGGCGCGTCCGACATCCACCTCGAGTGTTACGAGGACGACGTCGACGTGCGGCTGCGGATCGACGGCGTGCTCCACCAGCTCCGCACGCCGCTCAGTCCGGCCAACGTCAAGCAGGTGGTGTCGCGGGTCAAGATCCTCGCCGAGCTCGACATCGCCGAGCGACGGCGGCCCCTCGACGGCCGCATCGAGATCGAGGTCGTGGACGGCGGCGGAAAGAGCCGCGAGGTCGACCTGCGCGTGAGCACCCTGCCCGGCCTCGAGGGCGAGGACGTGGTGATCCGCATCCTCGACCCGTCGATGGGATTGCTGTCGATCGAGGACCTCGGCATGTCGGACGGCGTAACGTCCCAGTTCACCGCGCTCCTCGACAACCCCGAGGGGATGGTGCTGGTCACAGGCCCGACATCGAGCGGCAAGACCACCACGCTCTCCGCCGCGGTCTGCAGGCTTCGAGACCATCACCGCAAGGTGATCACGGCCGAGGACCCGATCGAGATCCGCATCCCCAAGGTCAACCAGAAGCAGGTCGACAAGAACCTCACCATGGCGGACCTGGCGCGCGCGTTCCTGCGCCAGAACCCGGACGTCATGCTGATCGGCGAGATCCGCGACCTCGTCACCGCCGACACCGCGACGAAGGCGGCATCCACCGGCCACCTGGTCCTCGGGACGCTGCACACCGCCGACGCCTTCGGCGCGATCACCCGGCTACGCGCGCTCGGCGTCGAGAACTGGGACATCGCCGAGGCGCTGCTCGGCTGCGTGTCGCAGCGGCTGGTGCGCCGGGTCTGCGCTGGCTGTCGCGTCGAGGCGCCGCCGAGCGAAGCGCACCGCGCGCTGTTCGGTGCGCGGCTCGACGGCATCGTCACCAGCCACGGCGCGGGCTGCGAGCGCTGCTTCGGAAGCGGCTACAAGGGCCGCACGGGAATCTACGAGCTGCTGGTGGTGGACGAGCAGCTCCAGGACCGGATCGCGGATGGCGTGAACACTTCGGACCTGCGCGCCGCGGCGCGGCGCGCAGGATTTCACGGCTTGCTGGAGGATGCGCTCGGGAAGGTCGCGGCCGGGGCGACCTCGCTCGACGAGGTCGTGCGCGTGCTGCCGTACCGGCAGCTACGCGCCGCGGTGGCCTCCGTCAGCCCTTGAGGTTGGCGAGCGCGAAGTCCCAGTTCACGAGGTGGGTGAGGAAGGTCTCGATGTACTTGGGACGGAGGTTGCGGTAGTCGATGTAATAGGCGTGCTCCCAGACATCGAGCGTCAGGAGCGCCTTCTGGCCGTGCTTCATGGGGAGATCGGCGTTGGCGGTCTTGGTCACCATGAGCTTGCCCTTGTCGAGCACGAGCCATGCCCAGCCCGAGCCGAACTGGGTGGTCGCGGCGGCGGTGAACTCTTCCTTGAGCTTGTCGAGGCTGCCGAAGTCGCGATCGATCGCGGTGGCCAGCTCACCGGTCGGTGCGCCGCCGCCGTTCGGCTTCATGCTGTTCCAGTAGAACGTGTGGTTCCAGATCTGCGCCGCGTTGTTGAAGACGCCGCCGTCCGACGAGAGGATGATCTCCTCGAGCGACTTCGAGGCGTCGGGCTTCCCTTCGAGGAGCTTGTTGAGGTTGGTGACGTAAGCGTTGTGGTGCTTGCCGTGGTGGAACTCGAGGGTCTCGGCCGAGAGGTGCGGGGCGAGAGCGTCCTTGGCATACGGAAGCGGCGGAAGGGTGAAGGCCATCGTCGATCTCCTTGAGTCGGGTGAACCGGAAGAGGGGCGCGGCAGGCGCGCAAAACCGGCAGATTAACTCAGGATCGGTGGGCCGGGAGCACTTCGTCGAGCGCCTCCCGGAGCACCCGCGCGAGCAGCTCGATCTCGTCCGGCGTGATCGAGAGCGGCGGCATCAGCACCAGCACGTCACCGAGCGGGCGCAGGATGACCCCGCGGCGCCGCGCCGCCAGGATGACCTGGTGCCCAGTGCGGGCGCCGTAGTCGAGCTCCGCCCGCGTGGCGCGCTCGGCGACCAGCTCGATCCCGACCATCAGGCCGCGCTGGCGGATCTCGCCGAGGTTCGGGTGCTCGGTGAGCGGCGCGAGGGCCGCGGCGAGGAGCTCGGCCTTGCGGTCGACCGTGCCCACCAGACCGGTGCGCTCGAGCAGGTCGATGTTGGCGATCGCCGCCGCGCACGCGAGGGGTTCCCGGTGTAGGTGTGGCCGTGGAAGAACGTGCGCTTGTCGCGGAACTCGGCGAGGAAGCCTCCGAACACGCGCTCGGTGGTCAGGGTGGCCGCGAGCGGCAGGTAGCCGCCGGTGATGCCCTTGGCGACGCACATGAGGTCGGGCACCACGCCTTCGCGGTCGCAGGCAAAGAGCGTGCCCGTTCGCCCGAAGCCGGTCGCCACCTCGTCGGCGATGAGCAGCACGCCGAAGCGATCGCACAGCTCGCGCACCCGCTTCAGGAACCCCGCGGGCTGGATGAGCATGCCCGCCGCTCCCTGCACCTGCGGTTCGATCACCACCGCGACGACCTCGTCGGCCTGCTCGGCGAGCATCCGCTCGAGCGGCTCGAGGCACGCGGTCTCGCAGCTCGGATAGCTCTTGCCGAGAGGGCAGCGATAGCAATACGGCGATGGCACGCGCAGCGTCTCGAAGAGCAGCGGCCGGTACACCTGGTGGAAGAGGTCGATCCCACCGACGCTCACCGAGCCGAGGGTGTCGCCGTGGTAGGCGTTCTCGAAGCACACGAAGCGCTTCTTGCGGCTCCCTCCGAGCTGCTGCTGCCAGAACTGGTACGCGATCTTGAGCGCCACCTCGACCGCGGTGGATCCCGAGTCGGAGTAGAAGACCCGGGTGAGCCCTGGCGGCGCGATCCGCACCAGCCGCTCGGCGAGCTCGATCGACGGCACGCTCGCGAGCCCGAGGAGCGTCGAGTGCGCGACGCGCCCGAGCTGCTCGCTCACCGCCGTGTCGATCTCGGGGACGCGGTGTCCGTGCACCGTGACCCACAAGCTCGAGACGCCGTCGAGGTAGCGCTTGCCCTCGACGTCGATCAGCCAGTTCCCGTCGGCGCGCTCGATGATGAGCGGCTTCTCGTCCATCCACCCCTTCATCTGCGTGAACGGGTGCCAGACGTGGTCGCGGTCGATCTGTTCGAGGCGGCGGATGCGCTCGGCGTCCATGGCGATCCTCGTCGTGGTCAGCGGATGAGGCCGAGGGCGCGGCCCGCGTCCGCGAAGGCGTCGATCGCCCGATCGACCTGCTCGTCGCTCATCGTGGCCATGAGTGTCGCGCGGATGCGCGACGTGCCGGGTGGCACGGTGGGCGGGCGGATTCCGCTCGCGAGCACGCCCCGCTCGAAGAGAGCACGCGCGAGCTCCATCGTGGCCCCCGCCTCGCCGATCAAAACCGGCACGATCGGAACTCCCGGCTCTCCGCCGACGCGGAAGCCGAGCGCGGCGAGCCCGTCGCGCAGCCGACTGGAGAGCGCCACCAGCCGTCGCCGACGCTCGGGCTCGTCGCGAACGACCGCGACCGCGGCCAGCGCGGCGGCCACGACCGCTGGCGGCAACCCGGTCGTGAACACGAAGCTGCGCGCGCGGTTGAGGAGCAGCTCGATCACGTCGCCGCGGCTCGCCACGAAGGCGCCGAACGAGCCGAGCGCCTTGCCGAGCGTTCCCATCTGGATGATGCGCGGATCGGCGAGCCCGAAGTGCTCGACGGCGCCGCGGCCGGCCTCACCGAGGACACCGCTCGCGTGGGCCTCGTCGACGTAGAGCAGTGCCTCGTGCTCGCGCGCGAGCGCGACGAGGTCGGGCAGGGGCGCGAGGTCGCCGTCCATCGAGAAGACCGTGTCGGTGACGATCATCGCGCGCCGGAACGCCCCGCGATCGGCGAGCTGCCGCGCCACGTCGGCGCGATCGCCGTGGCGGAACACCCGCACCGTCGCGCGGCTGAGCCGGGTGCCGTCGATCAGGCTCGCGTGGTTGAGCTCGTCGGAGAGCACCAGGTCGCGAGAGCCGACCAGCGCGGGGATCGCCCCGCAGTTGGCGTGATAGCCGGAATTGAAGAGCAGCGCGCGCTCGGCTCCCTTCCAGGTGGCGAGCGCCCGCTCGAGCTCGTCGTGCAGGCTCATGTTGCCCGAGATCAGGCGGCTCGCCCCTGCGCCGGCGCCGAGCGCCTCCGCCGCGCGCGCGGAGGCGCGGGCGAGACGCGGGTCGTCCGCCAACCCCAGGTAGTTGTTGGAGCACAGGCACAGCACCGTCCGGCCGTCGATCCGGACCTCCGGCGCCTGCGCGCTCTCGACCGTGCGCAGAAACCGGCGCAGGTCGCTGGTCTCGAGCTCGAGGAGCTCCGCGCCGGCGAAGGCGAGTGGGTCGGGAGGGGGTGAACGCATGCCTCTGGCGCGCCTTGAAGGTTGGGCAAACCCAGCGGATTATCGAGTCAATTCTCCGTCGTCAACCTACGAAGCGCGACTGGTTTACCACGCCCCACGACAACCGGCACAGCGCGTGTTACGCCTCTCGCATGAAGCTCGTGGTCAACGGCGAGGAGCGAGACCTCCCCGCGCCGATGAGCGTCGCGGGCCTGCTCGCGCACCTCGGGCTCGACCAGCGCTTCGGCGCGGTCGAGGTGAACCGCGAGGTGGTGCCCAGGTCCCAGCACGCGGAGCATGTGCTGCGGGACGGCGACCAGGTCGAGATCATCCGCTTCGTGGGAGGTGGCTGAGTGAGCGAGAACGAGGACCTGCTCCGGATCGGCACGCGCGCGTTCCGGTCGCGGCTGATCGTCGGCACCGGCAAGTACGCGTCGTTCGAGCAGACCCGGGAGGCGATCGACCGCTCGGGGGCGGAGGTGGTCACGGTCGCGGTGCGGCGCGTGAACATCACGAACCCGAACGAGCCGAACCTCCTCGATCATCTGGACCTGAAGCGCATCACGATCCTGCCCAACACCGCGGGTTGCTTCACCGCCGAGGACGCGATCCGGACCGCGCGTCTGGCCCGCGAGGCGGGGGTCGGGAACCTGCTCAAGCTCGAGGTGATCGGCGATCCCAAGACGCTCTTCCCCGACAACGAGGCGACGCTGGAGGCGGCGCGCATCCTGGTCAAGGAAGGCTTCGAGGTGTGGCCGTACACCCTCGACGACCCGATCGCGTGCCGGAAGCTCGCCGACATCGGCTGTCCGACGGTCATGCCGCTCGCGGCTCCGATCGGCTCGGGCCTCGGGATCCGCAACCCGGCCAACCTGCGGATCATCCGCGAGACGATCCAGCTCCCGGTGATCGTCGACGCCGGCGTCGGGACCGCGTCCGACGCGGCGCTGGCGCTGGAGCTGGGGATGGACGCGGTCCTCATGAACACCGCCATCGCCGGCGCGGCGAATCCGCTGCTGATGGCCGACGCCATGCGCCTCGGCGTGCAGGCGGGTCGCAAGGCGTTCCTGGCGGGCCGCATGCCGCGCAAGCTCTACGCGACGGCGTCGAGCCCGCTCGACGGCCTGATTGCGTGACCCCGAGCCGCTGCCGCGGCTCTACCTGATCACCGATCGCCACGCAACACCGGGCGCACGCCTCGTCGAGGCCGTGGAGCGCGCGCTAGAGGGAGGGGTGAGGCTCGTCCAGCTTCGCGAGAAGGACCTCGCGGTCGGGGAGCTTCGGGCCCTTGCGAGCCGCCTCCGTGACGCCACCCGGGCCCACGACGCCCGCCTCCTCCTCAACGCCGGCGACGATCCTCGCCGCATCGAGGTCGCCGCGGCGGTCGGGGCCGACGGCATCCACCTCACGAGCACGGGCGGGCTCTCCGTCGCGGACGTCCGGGCCTCGCTCCGCGCCACGGCGCTCGTCGGCGTGAGCACCCATTCGCTCGGCGAGGTCGAGCGTGCGGCTCGAGCCGGCGCGAGCTTCGTCACCTTCGGCCCGGTGTACGAGACACCGAGCAAGCGCGACATGGGCGAGCCGACCGGCGTGGCGCAGCTCGCCGACGCTGCCGCGCTCGCGGCGCCGATGCCGGTCTACGGGCTCGGAGGGATCGGCCTGGAGGCGATCGACGCCGTCCGCGCCAGCGGCGCGCACGGCGTCGGGTTGATCCGTGCCGTTCTCGCGGCCGCCGATCCGACCGAGGCGAGCCGCGCGATCTTCACCCGGCTCGGCGCGAGCCGGTGAGCCTCAGAAGCCCTCGATCTTCCCCGCCCGCTTGTAGAGCATGAAGACCGTGTGCCAGCCGAGCGCGACGATGACGAACAGCGCGATCCAGTACGTGGACGGCCCCATGCCGAGGTTTCCGCCGTAGATGTAGCTCGCGTGCTGGTTCAGCATGGTGAAGAGCAACGGCACCGAGAGGTACGTGTTGTGGCGGGAGCGCAGGCCCGCGAGCTTCACGAGCTCGGCATCCGGTGCAACACCGTCCTTCACGGCGCGCACGATCTTCTGCTGCGCGGGCCAGATCCGGAACCACACGTTGAACGCCATGATCGTCCCGAACATCGAGCCCAGGTGGATCATCGTGCCGCGCGGGCTGAAGCCTCCGTAGAACTTGAAGAGCAGCACGATGATCGCGCCGATCACGGCGGCCACCGTGTTGACCTTCTTCACGTCCGCGGCGAGCGGGTTCTTCATGAGCGCGTCGTAGGCGAACACCGCGAGGAACGTCACCGCGATCATGATCCAGGTCGCGGTGGTGAAGCCCGCGCTCGGGTCCGCGAGCACCGCCTTGCCGTGATAGAAGACCGTCATCAGCAGCAGCACGCCGGTCGCCCAGGTCCAGAGCGCGCCGACCCGGAACCACCACAGCGCCCGCGGCAGCAGCTCGGGATTGACGGCCTTCTTGGTCGGGCCGTCGAGCTTCGCCTGCAGCGGCCCGTTCACGAAATTGAAGAAATAGAGGTGTCCGATCCACAGGATGCCCATCAGCACGTGCATCCATCGGACGAGAATGTCGATCAGTCCCATCGTGAGCCTCGGAGCGGGGAAACGAAGTAAAGGCGCTAGAGGTATCACGGGGGTCGCGGTGCCGCCAGGGCGCGAGCGCCGCTGCGTCCGGCGGAGTCGGCGCGCACCGTCGTTGCGGCGCGCCGATGGAACGTGTTCTACTCGCCGCCATTCCGCTGGGAGGCGCACATGGTTCCACCGACCAAGCTCTCGCTACGGGTCCTCGGCGCATGCACGGCCGTGCACGTCGCGTTCTCGCTGATCTACGTCTTCGTGCTCCCGGCCGGGCGCGTCCTCCCGCCCGCGTTCGCGGTGATGCACGTCGCCGCCATGATCTTCATGGCGGGCTTCCACTCGGTCCACCACATCGGCGCCAAGCCCGCGGGCATCTTCTTCGGCATGATGGTCGTGCTCGAGTGGCTCGCGGAGCAGATCAACATCTCGGGCAGCGGCTGGGTGTTCGGCCACCTGATCTACGACGACCATCTGGTCGGGCCGAAGCTCGGCGACGTGCCGATCATCGTACCGATCGCGTTCGCGGCCCTGGTATGGCCGACGTTCGTCATGGTGAACCTGCTCGTCGAGCAGCGCGTGGTCGTGCTGCGCAAGCGCGAGGGGCTGGGCTCGCTCGCGTGGCGCTGCGCGCTCTACGCGCTGGTCCACACCGCCTGGAGCTTCGCGATCGAGCCGACCTGCATGGCCACCGGGCTCTACCGCTACGACCGACTGGTGAACGGGACGGCGGGGACCTTCTTCGGTGTGCCGATGTCCGAGCTCCGCGGGTGGGCGATCCTCGCGTTCATCCAGTTCTTCGCGTACAGCCGCTTCGTCGCGCCTCGTCTCCAGCTCGCCGAGCCTAAGCCCGTGGACCTGCGCGTCGACGTGACCCCGTTCATCCTCTACGGCGGGTTCGCGCTCTTCCTCGTGCTCAAGCCGGTCGATCCGGCGATCGGCGCGGTGACGTTGTGGACCATGGGCTTCTACATGTTGGCGTCGGCCTACCGCCTCGCGGCCGCGCACCGTGACGCCCGGGTGAGCGAGCCACGGGCCGCGCACGAGGCGGCCACCTACGCCCCCGTGCCGAACCCTCGTCCGGCGGTCTGAGCGCACGACGCCGGGCGCGTGCTCGCCGTCACCTCGGACGCTCCTGTTAGAGTGCGCCGAGCCTCGCGGTCCGCTTCCGCTCTTCGTCGTCGTCTCTCTCGCATGCTCGATCCCGAGTTCGTCTCCGGCCTCGCGCTGGGCGCGGCTGGCGCCGTGTGCATGAACGTCGGCAAGGGTGTGCAGAAGATGAAGGTCGAGGTGCTCAGGCACGGCCTCGACGCGTTCAGGCGGCCGCATCGCCGCGATCTCGGGGTGTGGGCGCTCGGCTATGCGATGACCGCGAGCGCAGGGGTCTTCTACTCGCTCGCGCTCGCGCGCACCGACCAGCCTTCGGTGATCGCGGCCATGACCGGTGTCGGGCTGGTCGCCCTGGTCGTGTTCTCCGCGGTGGTGCTGCGCGAGCCGGTCGGCAGGACGGAGATCGCGGGCGTGACGATGGTGGTGGCCGGCACGGCCACGGTGAGCGCGTTGCACACCACCGCCAACGTCGGCGGCACCTTCGACGTCCAGGAGCTGATGTTGTGGTCCGGAGCCTTGCTCGGGGTGTGGGTACTACCCGTGACCTATACGCTGCTCACCGGCCGCTTCCACGGCACGATCTTCGGCGCGCTCGCGGGCTCGCTGATCGGCGTCTCGATGATCCTGGGCGACATCGCGATGACCGAGGCAGGCGGCAGCCTCCTCGGCCAGTTGAAGGGGCCCTACGTGTACCTGGCGCTCCTCGCCGGCACCAGTGCGCTGGCGCTGACGCAGGTCGCGTTCTTCAAGAGCCGCGCCGTGGTCGTCGTGCCGGTCTCGAACAGCTTCATGATCCTGGTGCCGGTGCTCCTCGAGCGCGCGATCCTGGGTGTCACCATCTCGCCCGGACAGGCCGTCGGCATGCTGGTCGTGATCGCGGGGATCGTGCTGATGACCGCGACCCGCGAGCCGGGCGTCCCCGCCATGGCGTCCTGACGGTCGCGATCGCTCCAAGAGCGAAGGCCGGACCCCATGGGGGTCCGGCCTCCTCGCGTCGCGCCAGGCTGGTCGTGGGCTGGCCGTCGCGCGTTGCTCAGACCTTGCCGGCGAGCTGCAGCGACACGACCAGCGAGTAGATCACCAGCGACTCGATGAGGACCATACCGAGGATGAACGTGAGGAACATGTTGCCCTGGGCGCCGGGATTGCGCGCGATGCCCTCGAGCGCGGTCGCCGCCGTGCGGCCCTGACCGAGCGCTCCACCGAGGACCGCGATGCCGAGGCCGATACCGGCCGCGAGCGCACCGATGCCACCCGAGTGAGCCACTTCGCCACCCTCGGCGAACGCCGCGGGAGCAATGAACAGCACCGCCACCGCCGCCAACGCCATCACCACCCAATTCGAACGCTTCATCGTCGCTTCCCTTCCCTTTCGGATGAGCTTTCCCACCCGGCACGCCGGGCCCATCTGCGAGTTGGATTCCCGGATCGTCAGTGGTCGTGGCTCACGGCCATGCCGATGTAGACGGTCGACAGGATGAAGAACACGAAGGCCTGGATCAGGCACACCATCAGGCCCAGCGTGAGGAAGACGACCGGGACGAGGAAGTGCGTCATGTCCGTGAAGATCGACACGGTCATGTGGTCGGCGAGCATGTTGGCGTAGAGCCGCAGCGTCAGCGTCACCGGCCGGAAGAAGTGGCCGATCAGTTCGATCGGCACCATCAGCACGGCGAAGACCAGCATGAAGCCCTTGAACGGCCCCGTGAACTGGCGGACGTAGCCCCAGCCGTTCTCCTTGATCCCGTAGTAGTGGTACGTGAAGAACACCACCAGCGCGACGGCCACGTTGGTGTGCGGGTCGCCGGTGGGCGGCGAGAAGCCAGGGATCAGACCGATCAGGTTGCTGAAGAAGATGAAGATGAACACCGAGCCGAGGAGCCAGAGATAGCGCTCGGGGTGGTGGTGAATCACCGACTTCACGGTGTTCACCAGGAACTCGATGATCAGCTCGAAGAGCCCGCGAGCCCCGAACCGATCGGCTGGCACGTCGGGGTCGCGCGCAAGCGCGGCTCGCGCCGAGAGGCCGAGCAGCAGGATCACGCCGAGCACGATGAGGCTCGTCACGAGGGTCGCGAGCGTCGGGTTGTGAGCAGCTGCCGGGATCAGGCTCACCCAGGTGAATGCGTGGTGTTCCATTTTGGTCCGCCGTCGATCAGGTCAGGTTGCTGGTTTGAGGGGCCGGCCCTACCACCGCCGCGACTAGACACGCCACGGGCAGGCCCAACGTACCGATCACGAAAGGAACGACCTCCACCTCGTAGAACCGCACCGCCAGGATCACTGCACCGAAGGTCACCAGGGTCTTGCCGAGGACCCCCGCCGCGAACGTTCCGCCGCCCGAGGGGCTTCCGCTCAGCATTCGCCGAGCGATTCGCTTCCAGATCTCCAGGCTGCCGGCGAGCACCAACCAACCAGCGGCGACGCTCACCGCTACCCTCGCCCCCCCCCAAGCATAGCCACCGCCGATCATCCCGAGGCCCAGCATCCAGTGCACTCGTTCGAGGATGACGAGCCGCGGATCGCTCAGGGGACCGCCGCCTTCCACCACCTCTCCCGCGCCGCTCAGCGATCCCCGAGCGAGCGCATGCTGCGAACCAAGATCATGAGCCCGTGGATTCCCGCGGCCATCCCCACCAACGCGCCACCGAGGGTTCCCCAGGGGGCGAGCGAGTACCGTCGCTCGATCCACCCGCCCAGCCAGACACCCGCGAGCACCGACGCCCCGAACTGAGTCGCCATCGCGAACCCGTAACCGACCTTGAGCATCGGATTCGGCCCGTTCGGGCCGGTCCCGGACTGCTGCGGTTCAGTCACGAGCTTGGTGGCCCGACAGGGGACACCGTGCTGAGTCGACGGATGCCTGAAAGGCCGCAATTCCTAGCACGTGGCTTCGCAGTGCGTCAACAAAACCCAGTGTCTCGAACGCCGCTGATCCACTGCCGATTGTGGTCGGGCTCAGCGACTCGCCCGGACCGCGTCGAACGCGCTGCGTGCGATCTCGACCACGCGGTCGACATCCGCTTCGGTGAGGGCGGTCGAGACCATCGCGGCCTCGAACTGGGACGGCGGCAGATACACCCCACCCTCGAGCATGGTTCGGAAGAAGACACCGAAGCCCTGCGTGTCCGAGCGCAGCGCCGAGGCGTAGTCGGTGACCGGCCCCGGCTGGAAAAACACCGTCATCAGCGAGCCCACCCGGTTGACCGTCACCTCGACGCCGGCGGCGGACGCCGCCTCGGCGAGGCCCGATGCGAGCCGCGCTCCGCGCGCCTCGAGCAGCTCGTACACGCCGGGCTCGGCGAGCAGCGTCAACGTCGCGAGCCCCGCTGCCATGGCGAGCGGGTTCCCCGAGAGCGTGCCAGCCTGGTACACGGGGCCGGCCGGTGAGACGCGCTCCATCAGGTCGGCCCGCCCGCCGTAGGCGCCAACCGGGAGGCCGCCGCCGAGGATCTTGCCCATCGTGGTCAGATCGGGCCGCACGCCGTAGAGAGCCTGAGCGCCTCCCGCGCTCACGCGGAATCCCGTGATCACTTCGTCGAAGATGAGCAACGAACCCGCCGCATCCGCCAGCTCGCGCAGCCCGCGCAGAAACCCGGCGGCGGGCGGGATGAGCCCCATGTTCCCTGCGACCGGCTCGACGATGATCGCCGCGACCTGGCCGCGGTGGGCGTCGAGAAGTGCCCGAACCGAGCCGAGATCGTTGTAGAGCGCGGTGAGGGTCTCCGCGGCCTGCGCGGGCGTGACCCCCGGGCTATCGGGCACACCGAGCGTCGTCGCTCCCGACCCCGCCTTCACCAGCAGGCCGTCGGAGTGTCCGTGATAGCAGCCTTCGAACTTGAGGATGAGCGAGCGTCCCGTCGCGGCACGCGCTAGCCGCAGCGCGCTCATGCACGCTTCCGTCCCCGAGCTCACCATGCGCACTCGCTCGACCCACGGCATCCGCTCGACGACCACGTCCGCGAGCCGCACCTCGCCCGGGCTGGGCGCGCCGTAGCTGGTGCCGCGGCGCGCCGCGTCCGCGATCGCGCTCACCACCGCGGGATGGGCGTGACCGACGATCATCGGCCCCCACGAGCCGAGGAGGTCGATGTATTCGTTACCGTCCACGTCGACCAGGCGGCTGCCCGACGCGCGCGCGATGAAGCGAGGATCGCCACCCACTGCGCGGAATGCGCGCACCGGGCTGTTCACTCCACCCGGAATGCGGCTCTTGGCGTGCTCGAACAGCTTCTGGCTCAAGTCGGTTCTCATGCGGTCCTCGATGCGGCGAGCCACCTCGCGGCGCGCGTCGCGAGCGCGGGTATAGCCCTCGCTTTCGACGCTTGACAATGCGAACGCGCATGCGCCACGGTTGGCACCCTCCGGCGTGCCGCACCGCATCACGCGCTCGTCGGAGATTCCCCCAGCGACGCAGGTGCCGGTCCTGGCGATCGAGGCCGCCCGCTCACGGTCCGTCCGATGAATCCGTACGTTCCGGTCCTCATCAGTTTCGCCGCCGCGGTACTCCTCATCGGCGTCTTCCTGTTCTTCTGCCACGCCTTCGGCCCCAAGGCTCCGTCGCCCATCAAGAGCGACCCGTTCGAGTGCGGCAACCCACCGTCCGGGCCCGCGCACGATCGCTTTGCGGTGCGGTTCTACATCGTGGCGATGCTGTTCCTGCTCTTCGACATCGAAGTCGTGTTCCTCTACCCGTGGGCCATCTTGTTCCGCGAGCTCGGTGGGCTCGGGATCATGGAGATGGGCTTCTTCCTCACCCTGCTGGTCGGCGGCCTCGCCTACGTGTGGTGGCGCGGCGCCCTCGAGTGGGAATGAGACGGGCCTGAGGCATACGACTCCGCACCCCAGGGCGACTGCCGAGCCGAGCCAATCGTGGACCTGATCTCCATCCTGATCGTCGTTGCGAAGGTCGCCTTCGTCCTCATCGTGGTGCTCCACTTCGGGGCGCTCATGACCTGGGCCGAGCGCAAGCAGGCCGCGCTGATCCAGGATCGCATCGGCCCGAACCGCATCAACATCTTGGGCGTCAAGGCGCTCGGCCTCATCCAGATCATGGCGGATGGGCTCAAGATGATCATGAAGGAAGACTTCATCCCCGCGGGCGCCCACCGGCTCTACCACACGCTCGCTCCGGCGATCGCGATGTTCCCGGCGCTGGTGGCGCTGGCGGTGGTTCCCTTCGGTCCCAGCTTCGACGTGGCCGGGCGCCACATCGAGCTGCAGGTCGCCAACCTCGACGTGGGCATCCTGTTCGTGCTGGCCGTGAGCTCGCTCGGCGTGTACGGCATCGCGCTCGCCGGCTGGGCGTCGAACAACAAGTATTCGCTGCTCGGCACCGTCCGCGCGACCGCGCAGATGATCAGCTACGAGATCCCCATGGGGCTCGCGATCATCGGCATCGTGATGACGTACGGCACGCTCGAGATGAACAAGATCGTCGAGCTCCAGGGCGAGTACTTCCGGCTCGGCGGTCTGCCGATCCTCCCGAAGTGGGGGATCTTCTACCAGCCGCTCGGCTTCGTCCTGCTGTTCACCGCGCTCATCGCCGAGACCAAGCGAACGCCCTTCGACCTGCCCGAGGGCGAGAGCGAGCTCGTGGCCGGCTTCAACGTCGAGTATTCAGGGATGAAGTGGGGCATGTTCTTCCTCGGCGAGTTCGCCTCGATCGTGGTGGTGTCGGCGCTCGTCGCGACGCTCTACTTCGGCGGCTGGCAGATCCCGTACGTGAACCTGATGGCGCTGCCCGCGCTGCCTCGGGTACTGCTCGGCGTCGCGACCTTCTTCGGCAAGGTGATCGTGCTGTGCTGGCTCCAGCTCTTGGTGCGCTGGACGCTGCCGCGCTTCCGCTACGACCAGCTCATGCACCTGGGCTGGAAGCGGCTCATGCCGCTCGCGATCGCCAACCTGCCGCTCACCGCCGCGTGGATCTGGATGCTCGGCGGGATGAAGAGCTGATCCGCCACCCGCTCGACCGCCTCGATCCGACCCGACGAACTTCCGATGAGCGCTCAGATCGCCTTCTACGTCCTGGCCCTGGGAGCGCTCGTCTCGGCTCTCGGAGTGGTGCTGGTCCGCAACCCCATCACGAGCGCGCTCAACCTCGTGGTGAGCTTGTGCTTCGTGGCGGGGCTCTACGCGCTCCTCGAGGCGCACTTCGTCGCGGCCGTGCAGGTCACGGTTTACGCCGGCGCGATCATGGTGCTCTTCACGTTCGTGATCATGCTCCTCGACCTCGGCACGGTTCCGGCGCGCACCGGACCACCGGAGGGCATCCCGAAAGCGACGATCATGGGCGCTCTCGGCGCGGCGTTCGTCGGGCTGGTGATCCACGCGGTGCGGGGTGACATCCGCGTGCCGACGACGGCCGGGATGGCGCCCGAGCGAGTGGCCGAGCTCGGTGGCAACTCGCGGCTCGTCGGCGAGCTCCTGTTCGGACCGTACCTGCTGCCGTTCGAGGTCGCGGGTGTGTTGCTGCTGGTGGCGCTGGTCGGCACGGTCGTGATGGCGAAGCGTGACAGCGTCGCCAAGAGCACGGCGTCACGGAGGAACTCGTGATCCCGCTCGCGCACTACATCGGGCTCAGCGCGATGCTGTTCGCGATCGGCGCGGCCGGCGTGCTGGTCCGGCGCAACGCCCTGATCGTGTTCATGAGCGTCGAGCTGATGCTCAACGCCTCGCACCTCGGGCTGGTCGCGTTCTCGCGGTTCCGTGAAGCGCTCGACGGGCAGGTGCTGGTGTTCTTCGGCATGACCGTAGCCGCGGCCGAGGTCGCGGTCGGGCTCGCGATCATCATCGCGGTGTTCCGCTCTCGCAAGACGGTCAACATCGACGAGCTCAGGAGCCTGAACGGATGAGCGCCGGCGCCGTGGAAGCCCTGGGTGCGGTGGAGCACCTGCCCGCGGCCTTTGCCGCGGCCCCCCTGATCCCGCTCCTGCCGCTCTTCGGCGCGGCGATGAACGGCATCCTCGGCCGTTCACTGCCCAAGTCGGTGGTGTCGCTGATCGGCTGTGGGACGATCGGGATCTCGTTCGCGCTCACGGTCTGGGCGTTCCTGACGCTGCCCGCGGGATCCGAGCCGCACGTGCTCACGCTCTTCCCGTGGATCCACACCGGTGGGTTCCACGTGGACGCCGCGCTCCAGATCGACCAGCTCTCGCTCACGTTGATGCTGGTGGTGACGGGTGTCGGCCTACTGATCCACGTCTACTCGACCGGCTACATGCACGACGACCCCGGCTACGCGCGCTACTTCGCGTACCTCAATCTGTTCGTGTTCGCGATGTCGATGCTGGTGCTGGGCTCTTCGCTGCCGCTCATGTTCCTCGGCTGGGAAGGGGTCGGGCTGTGCTCGTACCTGCTGATCGGCTTCTGGTACGAGGATCCCGCCAAGGCGAGCGCCGGAAAGAAGGCGTTCATCGTCAACCGCATCGGCGACGCCGGATTCATCCTCGGCGTTCTGTGGCTCTTCACCACCACCGGGCACGTCGACTTCGAGGGGATCCGCGCGGCCATCCAGGGGAATCCAGGCCTGGTCGCGGGCGTGGCGAACTGGATCGGACTGCTTCTGTTCGTGGGGGCTTGCGGCAAGAGCGCTCAGCTTCCGCTCTACGTCTGGCTGCCCGACGCCATGGCCGGCCCCACGCCGGTGTCGGCCCTTATCCACGCCGCGACCATGGTGACCGCGGGCGTCTACATGATCGCCCGCCTCAACTTCGTGTACCTGCTGGCCCCGGTGGCGATGACCACGGTGGCGTGCGTCGGGGCCGCGACGGCGCTGTTCGCGGGCACGATCGGCCTCGCGCAGTGGGACATCAAGAAGGTCCTCGCCTATTCCACGGTCAGCCAGCTCGGCTACATGTTCCTCGCCGTCGGCGTGGGCGCCTTCAACGCCGGCATCTTCCACCTGGTCACCCACGCGTTCTTCAAGGCGCTCCTGTTCCTCGGCTCCGGCAGCGTGATCCACGCGCTGGGCGGAGAGCAGGACATCCGCAAGATGGGGGGCTGTTCGGGAAGATCCGCTGGACTGCCGTCACCTTCATCATCGGTACGATCGCGATCGCCGGGATCCCGTTCTTCGCGGGCTTCTACTCGAAGGAAGCGATCCTGCTCGGCGCGCTGACGAATCCCAATCCGGTGCTTCCGTGGATCTCGCCGCTGCTCACCGCGGTCGGCCTGGTCGCCGCCGGCATCACGGCGTTCTACATGTGGCGGCTCACCACGCTGACCTTCTTCGGCGCGTCGCGCATGGACCACGACGTCGAGCATCACGTCCACGAGTCGCCGGTCTCGATGCTCGGACAGCTCGTGATCCTCGCGGCGCTCTCGGTCGGTGGCGGCTACTTCCTGGAGGCGCGGCTCGAGCACTGGTTGGAGCCGATCTTCGAGATCAAGGGCACCCGCGTTCCCTGGCAGGGGCTCTCGCACGAGCATCTCGAGCACGCCCATCACGTGCTGTCGGTCATCAGCGTCCTGATCGCAGGCGGCATGACGGCGCTGGGGATCTGGCTGTTCCGCAAAGGGATCCCCTCGATCCCCAAGTCGATCGAGCCGGTGCAGAACCTGCTCGAGAACAAGTACTGGGTGGACGAGGGCTATGCCGCGGCGATCGTGCGTCCGTTCTGGGCGATCAGCCGGTGGCTGTGGCGGTTCGTGGACGCGGTGGTCATCGACGGCGTCGTGAACGGCGTCGGGCAGCTCGCCCTCGCCACGGGCGGCGCGGTGCGCCGCTGGACCACCGGCAACACCCAGGTGTACGCGTTGTCGATCTTCCTCGGTCTGCTGGGTCTGGTGGCGGCCCTCACGATCGGTTGAGCCTCGAGACCAAGTCCGACGAGCCCGCGAGCGCCGAACCATGACGTCCCTCTTCGCCGTGCTCCATCCCCTGACCGTGCTGCTCCTGCTGCCATTGGTGGGCGCGGTGCTCCTCCTCGCCGTCCGCGGGCTCGACGATCGCTCGGTACGCCAGATCGCGCTGATCTTCTCGGGCGTGACGTTCGTGGTGAGCCTGGCGGTGTTCCTGGGCACGCCGGGAGGGCCTCTCGCGCACGAGGGACGCCTGGTTTCGGACGAGGTCCAGTTCCGCTGGGTCCCGTCCCTCGGCATCACCTACCACCTCAAGATCGACGGGATCAGCCACTTCCTGATCCTCCTCACGACCTTTCTCACGCCGCTCGTGATCCTGGGATCGTGGAACAGCGTCGAGAAGCGAGTCGCCGGCTACCACGCCGCGATGCTCGCGCTCGAGAGCGCGATGCTCGGCGCCTTCCTCGCCGTCGACCTCTTCCTCTTCTACGTGTTCTGGGAGGTGATGCTCCTCCCGATGTACTTCCTGATCGGGATCTGGGGCGGTAAGCGGCGGATCTACGCAACGGTCAAGTTCTTCCTCTACACCTTGGTCGGCAGCCTGCTGATGCTGGTGGCGATCGTGAAGCTGGCGTTCGTCGTCGCCGGACTCAACGGAGGTCGGCTCTCGTTCGACCTCGTCGATCTGATGTCGTCCCACGCGCGTATCCCGCCGAGCGTCCAGTTGTGGCTGTTCGCGGCGTTCGCGCTCAGCTTCGCCATCAAGGTACCGCTCTTCCCGTTCCACACCTGGCTCCCGGATGCCCACGTCGAGGCCCCGACGGGCGGCTCGGTGATCCTCGCCGGCATCCTTCTCAAGATGGGCACCTATGGCTTCATCCGGTTCGCGATGCCGCTCTTCCCGGTCGCGGCGATCGAGGCGGCGCCGTGGATCTTCGGCCTCGCGACCGTCGGCGTGGTCTACGGCGCGTGGGTCGCGAGCGTGCAGCAGGACGTGAAGAAGCTGGTCGCGTACTCCAGCGTGAGCCACCTCGGCTACGTGATGATCGGCTTGTTCGTGCTCAACGTCGAAGGTCTGCAGGGTGCATTGCTGCAGATGATCAACCACGGCCTCTCGACCGGGGCGCTCTTCTTCCTGGTCGGGATGATCTACGAGCGGCGGCACACCCGCGAGCTCGCCGCGTTCGGCGGCATCGCCAAGGTGATGCCGGTGTTCGCCGCGCTGTTTCTGGTGGTGACGCTCTCGTCGATCGGCCTGCCCGGCCTGAACGGCTTCGTCGGTGAATTGCTGGTGCTGACCGGTGCCTTCCAGGCCTCGAAGTGGATGGCGCTCGTGATCGCGACCGGCATGATCTGGGGCGCGGTCTACATGCTCACCGCCTACCAGAAGATCTTCTTCGGGCCGATCACGCACGACGAGAACCGCTCGCTGGTCGACCTCGGCAAGCGCGAGATCGCCATCCTGCTGCTCATGCTTGCCCCGTGCGTGTGGATCGGGGTGTACCCGCGCGCGCTGCTCGAGCGCGCGGAGCCCGAGCTCACGCGGATCGCCGAACGTGTTCGAGAGGATTACGCCACCGCCATGGGCGAGCCCGTGCACCGCGCCATGGAGCGCCAGAGTCGCATCATCGGCTCGCCCTGAGCCGTCCGAGCATTCATCCGCGGAGCCGACGCCCGTGCATTTCCCGCCCGTCCAGTTCGATTGGATCGCCGCCGTACCGATGACGCTGCTCTCCGTCGGGGGGCTCGGCGTGCTGCTCCTCGACGCCAAGGGGAAGGGGCGAAATCCGCTCGTGTCGGCCGGTGCCGCGGCGGCGGTGCTGGTGGCCACGCTGCTGTGGTTCGTTCATCCGCTGGTGCCTCACGCCACGGCAGCCGACGCGCGGTCCTTCACCAGCATGCTCACCGTGGATGGTCTGGGCGTGTTCGTGACTGTCGTGTGCATCCTCACGGGGCTCGGCACACTGGCGCTGGCGCCGAGCTACATGGCCCGCGAAGGCGTCAAGGCCGGCGAGATCTACCCGCTCGTGGTCTTCGCGGTCGCCGGCATGTCGGTGCTCGCGATGGGCACGGACCTGATGGTGCTCTTCCTCGGGCTCGAGATCATGAGCCTCGCCGTGTACGTCCTCGCGGGCTACCAGCGCACCGTCGACGGCTCGGTCGAGGCAGCCCTCAAGTACTTCCTCCTCGGGGCCTTCGCATCAGCGATCTTCCTCTACGGCATCACGTTCATGTACGGCGCGGCCGGCTCGGTGCGGCTCGACCTGGTGGCGCGCGCGCTCGCGAGCGACAACCCGAACACCGTCCGGCTCGCGCAGATCGGGCTCGCGCTGCTGCTCGCGGGGCTCGGCTTCAAGATCGCGGCGGTGCCTTTTCACCTCTGGACGCCCGACGTGTATCAGGGTGCGCCCACACCCGTGACCGCGTTCATGTCGTCGGCGGTGAAGGCAGCGGCCTTCGCGCTGGCGCTTCGCATCCTGCGAGTGGGCTTCGGCGCTCATCCGATGCTCTGGACCGAAGCCGTGAAGTGGCTCGCGATTGCGACGATGGTGGTCGGCAACCTCGCGGCCCTGGTGCAGCGGGACCTCAAGCGGATGCTGGCGTACTCGTCGATCGCCCACTCCGGCTACCTGCTGGCGGGCGTCGCTGCGGGCCATCCGGCGGGGACCTCGGCGGTGCTCTTCTACCTGGCTGCGTATCTGGCCGGGAACCTCGGCGCATTCGCCGTCCTGGTGGCGATCGGGGAGAAGGGTGACCGAAACCTCAACCTCGACGACATCGCGGGTCTCTACAAGACCCACCCAGGCCTCGCGTTCGCGCTCTCCGCTTGCCTGCTGTCGCTCGCCGGGATCCCGCCGACGGCCGGCTTCTTCGGCAAGTTCCTGGTGTTCAATGCCGCGGTGAAGGCGCACATGATCGGACCAGCGGTCCTCATCGCGCTCACCAGCGCGCTCAGCCTCGGCTACTACCTGACCGTGATCGTGAAGATGTACATGGCCGAGCCGGCCCGCGAATACATCACGGAACCACCGACCGTCGGCGTGCGCCTGGTCGTGGTCGCCTCGGTCGCCAGCGTGTTCGTGCTGGGTATCCTGCCGTCACTCGTGCAGGGACTCGCCGAACAGGCCGCCATCCCCCTTCCCTGATCCCCTCGTCGGCCGCGGTCCTTGGTCTGGCGTGCGCGCTCCGCGCCGGAGCCGGCGCGAGCGCGTGGTAGGTTGCGCGCGCCAACCCTCCGCGCACGGGAGATGATCTCCATGGCCTCGAGCTCCCTCCACGACATCACCGTCAACTCGCTCGCCGGAAAGCCGGTCGCCCTGTCGGACTTCGCGGGGCGCGTCACGCTGTGCGTGAACGTCGCGAGCGAGTGCGGCTACACCCCGCAATACAAGGGACTCCAGCGGCTCCACGAGACCTACGGACCGCGCGGCTTCGCCGTCCTGGGGTTCCCGTCGAACGAGTTCGGCGGCCAGGAGCCGGGCACCGCCGAGCAGATCCAGAGCTTCTGCGAGACGAAGTTCGGGGTGGGCTTCCCGATGTTCGAGAAGCTCACGACCCAACCCGGCCCGGGCCAGTCACCCGTCTATGGTTTCCTGACCGCGGGCGGCGATGTCCCGGACTGGAACTTCTGCAAGTACCTGGTGGGGAAAGACGGGCGAGTCCTCGGGTTCTACAAGAGCGCGGTGAGCCCGAAGGATCCCGCCCTCAACGCCGCGATCGAAGCCGCGCTCGGCACGTGAGCCCGGCGACCCGCTAACCGAGAGCCACCGCCGGTTGGCTGCAGCCGACAACGGCGGTTGGCACCGGACCGCGGAACCACGCCTTACCCGCGACAAACCAAGACTTTTCAGCGCTGGGTGCCGGTCGTATCCGGCACCGCCCTTGCCCTCAGACCCGCCGCCGCGCCGGACGTCCCGGCGCGATCACGCAGTCGGGGGGGGGCTCATGAGGACACGGGAGCGAGTGAGTGGATTTCGCGCCGCGGGGTACGCGGTCGCGGTCATCGGTTTCATGCTGCGCGGCGACAGCTGTTCGCCGCCACCGCCAGCGATCACGTTCGCCCAGCAGCTCAGCAGCACCCTCGCCGACAGCGCCACCGTGACCTACCGGTTCACGGCACCGGCCGCGGGGAACAACGCATCGATCGCGGCATCGTTCCGCGCCGAAGACGCAACGCCGGCCGGCGGCACCTACAAGCTCGAGGTCTACGCCGCCGGAACCACCACGCTGATCGGGTCGGCCGGCCCTGGGCTGCCTCCCGACCCCACGTTGCTCCAGGACGTGGTGTTCTCGTCGGGCGCCGCCTACGACGTGCGGCTCACCGAGGTCGACGGCACTCCAGGGCGTACCTACAAGCTCTCGATGAGTCCGCGATACACCCTACCGGCGACCTCGCTCGCGGCGGGGGCCACCCAGAACCTGAGCCTGGCGCCCGGGGAGATCGAGACGATCCGGTTCACGGTCGGGGCCGGCCAGACCGGCCCGCGCGACCTCTATCTCGACGACGTGAACGTCGCGCCGGGCAACGGAACGGTGACCGTGCTCGGTCCCGACAAGGTCACGGCGCTCGTGTCGGACAGCGGCTCCAGCGACCTGAGCCTGGACGCCAGCGACCTCGCGGAGCTGGATCTCGTGGCGACCGGTGAATACACGGTGATCGTGTCGGACACCGACCCGACCGGACAGGGCACGTTCGCGTTCAGCGTCGGGCCTCATCCTGGCCAGGACGACACCGCCGCACCCTGCGAGGTGCTGCCGGTCTCGCCGAGCCTCGCGACGCCGGTCGAGATCGCGGGGCGCTCGCTCAGCCCGATCGGAGACCGCGACTGCTTCGAGTTCAGCGTGCCCTTCGGCGTCAGCGACGTCACGGTCGCGCTGGACCAGATCAACGCGTCCTCGAGCAGCAACGAGATTCGCCTGAGCAGCAGCGGCGGCCTCATCGCCAACAAGAAGAAGAGCGGCGACATCGACGCCACCTTCGCGGTGGACACCGGCACGCCGGACACCTACCAGGTGGTGGTCAACAACCTGGTCAACGGCACCTTCAACTACGGTCTCACGATCGGGCTCGCGGGACCGTGCATTGGCGCCGGCTGCGTGCTCGCGCCCGATGGCGCGGTCGCCGTCAGCCTCGCGGCGGGGCCCGTCGACGTCGCGGTCCGCGCCGACCTCGTCGCGCAGGGACCGCTACCTCTCGCCGCCGCCGCGAGCTTCCAGCTCGACCACACCTCGAGCGGCACGTTCCGGCTCGACCTCCTCGGCGATCGCGACGGCAACGCGTCCACCCTCGAGCCGCTCTGTCCGAGCGCGTCCGGCACGGCCGATCTCTTCGTCGAGAACTGCGACCTCACCACGACCGACGGCCTGGTCAGCGCGCGGGTCACGCGCGTCTCGGGCTCGGGCACGACCGCGACGGTGCGCATGGGGCCAGAGCTCTCGACACTCGCCACCGCCCCGACCTGATCGTGACCTCCGGCGATGCGCAGTGGGTCACGCCCGCCACCGCCGGCCTGAGCACCTTCGGGGACGAGCACTACTTCGCCTTCTCGCTCGCCGCTCCCGCACAGGTGGGCATCGGCTTCGACGACCAAGGCATCGGTGACGGCAACAACCTGGTGCGAGTCTTCCCCGCCACATCGCTGGACGCGGCGATCCCGCGACCCCTCCGCCACGGCCGCGCTCGCGATCGAGCCACCGGCGAGCGGCGACGGTGACGCCGACGCCACGGTGCTCGAGGCCGGGGACTACGTCCTGGTGATCGACAACGACAAGTCCGGCCAGGGGGCGTTCGCCGTCTGCATCGGGCCCGGGGTAGACGCCACCGATGAGGACGGCCTGGCCATCGCCCTCACGAAGGACCTCCTCACGACCGACCTCGCCGTGACCCGGACCGGGGCCTTGCGCTGCGGCGACACGGACGCCTGGAACCTCACGACCACCGTCACCCAGGCCGTGAAGCTCAGGGCGGACGAGACACCCGCCGGTGCCCCGGCAACCCCTGAGCTCGAGGTTCTCGTCGAGGACACCAACAACCCGGGTGTGTTCGTTCCGGTCGCGTCCAAGTCTGGCGCCAGCAGCGCGGCGCTCTCTTCGGTCACGCTGACCGCCGGCCGCAACTACCGGCTGAAGGTCGACAACGCCGGGCTCGGCAACACCTCGTACCTGGTCACGATCACCGATCCGGCTGCATAGCGGCCTGTCGCAGCACCGGTCAGCGCGAGATCCCGCGCTGACCGGTGCTTTCTCCGGGCTCCGTTCCGGGGCGCCGCCCCGCTCGTCCGTGGCGCTACACTCGCGGGATGGACGATCGCCCCATCCGGGGACGCTGTGTGGCGGTCGGTGCGGGCGTCGTGGAGATCCGTGACGAGCGCGGTACCCATCGCGTCTCGCTCGCGCCTGGTGAGGATGCGCGGCGCGGCGACCTCCTCGAGATCTCGGCCGGACGGGTCCGCGTCCTCACCCCGAACCGCACCCCTGCGCGGACCACCGCCTTCACCGATCGGGTTCTCGACCCACGCCGGCTGCGCGCGGTCGCCGCCCGGGAGTGCGTCGAGGGATCGATCCGGTCCTTCCTGGCGGAACGCGGCTTCCGCGAGACCCGGACACCGGCGCTCGTCGCCAACCCGGGCATGGACCCGCACATCCGGCCGTTCCGGGTCGCGCCCCATGCGAGCACCTACCCGGCCGAGTCGGTGGCCTACCTGCCGACGTCACCGGAGCTCTCGCTGAAACGCCTCCTCGCGGGCGGTCTCACGCGGATCTTCCAGCTCGGCCCCGCGTTCCGGTCCGAGCCCGCGTCGACGACCCACCGCACCGAGTTCACGATGCTCGAGCTCTATCGAGCCTACGCGGACGACGAGGACCTGCGGCGCGAGGTCGAGGCGCTCGTCGCACACGCGGCGACGTCTCTCCACGGCGAGCCGGCGGCGACCTTCCAGGGGCGACGGATCTCGTTCGCACCGCCGTGGCCACGCCTGACGGTACGCGAGCTCTTCCGCGAGCACGTGGGCGTGGACCTCGGCGAAGCGAGCGAGCCAGCCGCCCTCCACGCCGCGTGCTCGGCGCTCGGTGTCGGAACGCGCCGCGACGACTCGTGGGACGACCTCTTCTTCCGCTTGTGGCTCGAGCGAGTCGAGCCCGCGCTACCCGCGGACCGCGCGGTGTTCGTGTGCCGCTACCCGGCGTCGCAGGCGGCGCTCGCGGTGCTCGACACCGACTCCGATGGAAGCCGCTGGGCCAAACGCTTCGAAGTGTTCGCCGGCGGCCTCGAGCTCGGCAACGCGTTCGAAGAGCTCACCGATCCGGACGAACAACGGCGCCGCTTCGCCGCGGACATGGACGAACGAACGCGTGTCCATGGCGAGGCGATCCTCCCCAACGAGCCCGACGAGGGCTTTCTCGCGGCCCTCGCGGAGGGGATGCCGCCATCGGCCGGCATCGCCATCGGCGTCGACAGGCTCGTCATGCTCCTCGCCGACGAGCCCGACATCGACTTCACGTTCTGGCTCCCAGCAGCGGGGGGATGACTACGCGATCCAGTTGCGGATCCGGGGCCCGAAGAGCTTGAGGGCACCCTCGATCTCCTTGAGCGTCGCCGGCGTGAACGGGTACCAGGCGCGCTCTCGCTTGGTGTTCCAGCGGTGGATCAGGATCGGCTGCGCGTGCGAGTAGTCGCGTAGCGCGTCGACACCGTTCACCCGCCCCACCCCGCTCTCCTTGAGGCCGCCGAACGGCGCTTCGGGCACGCCGTAGATCACCGCGGCGTCGTTGATCGTGACCGAGCCGGTCGCCATGCGCTTGGCGATGGAGATCCCCTTCTGGACGTCCTTGGTGAAGACGCTGCCGCTCAGGCCGTAAGGCGAGTCGTTGGCCATGCGGATGGCCTCCTCCTCGTCCTTCACCCGCTGCACGGCGATGACGGGACCGAAGGTCTCCTCGCGCATGACCGTCATGTCGTGGTTCACGTCGACGAGGAGCGTGGGCTTGAAGAACAGGCCCTTGCGCGTCGTATCCCGCTCGCCACCGACGAGCGCCTTGGCGCCCGCCTTCTTGGCGGCGTCGACCTGCCGCTCGATGATCTCGAGCTGCTTGTCCCAGAACACCGAGCCCACGTCCGCCGGCTCGTCGGGGGTTCCCCATCGAAGCTTCTTCGCTGCCTCGGCGGCCTTGGCGATGAAGGCGTCGGCGACCGATTCCACCACGTAGATCCGCTCGACCGACATGCAGATCTGACCGGTATTGAGCACGGACGCGAACACCGCCGCCTGTGCGGCGCGATCGAGGTCGGCGTCGGCGCAAACGATCATCGCGTCCTTGCCGCCGAGCTCGAGCGTGCACGGGATGAGCTGGCGTGCGCACGAGGCGGCCACCTTCCTGCCGGTCGAGACGCTCCCCGTGAACGAGACCTTGTCGACGCCCACGTCCACCAGCGCGGCGCCGGTCTCGCCGTCGCCGTCGAGAACCTGGAGCACGTCCTTCGGCACGCCAGCCTCGAGCAGGATCTCTGCCGCCGCCGCGCCGCTGCGCGGCGAGATCTCGGACGGCTTGAGCAGAACCGCGTTGCCGGCGAGCAGCGCCTGCACGGTCGGGTTGAGCGACAGCGCGAGCGGCCCGTTCCAGGGCGTGATGATCCCGACCACTCCGAGCGGCCGGTACGTGACGAGCAGCTTCTTGAGCGGTCGCATGTAGCCGTGGAGCTTCCGCCACTCGTCGGCCAGGTCGTCGGGCGCCCGCGCGCTCCAGTAGTTGAGGAAATCGCAGCACGCGACCAGCTCCATCGCGACGGCCTCGATGCGGGTCTTGCCGCTCTCGCGCACCAGGACCTCGACGAGCTCCGGCTTGCGGCGCAGCAGCACGTCGAGCCCGCTGCGCACGATCCGCGCGCGCTCCGCCACCGGCGTGGCCCCCCACCCGGGCTGTGCGGCCCGCGCACGCGCGAGCGCCGCCTGCACGTCGGCCGCGGTCGCGACCGAGATCTCACCGACCGGCTCGAGCGTCGCCGGGCTCTTGAGCCCGAGGCGCCGCCTTCCATCCGCTCCACGTGCAAGCTCTTCCACGATCGCCATCGGGTCACTCCTCGGATCTCGCCGCGCCGGAATGCGCGGACGCTCAGTGTTCGACGAAACCGACTTCCAGGATGCCGTGGCCGGTCAGCTCGCCCACCCGGTAGCGCGCGAGCCCGTCGAAGAGCCGGGTGTCGCGAAACCGCGCGGGGACGACCCCGAGCACCTGCTCCGTCGCCACACGGAACGAGCGACCCTCGACGTCCACGAGGTGTAGCTCGCCGCCGAGCGGGCGGCGCGTGCCCGGGTCCGTCCGCGCATCGATGTCGATCCTGGCGAGGGGCACCGCAGCCTCTCCGTTGACGCTCACGCAGCCGATGTGGATCGGCGGGAAATCCGCGCCGAAGCGGATCTCCACCGCGTTGAACCAGACGTGCTCGGCGCCAGGCTCGCCGGCCGCGCCGCTAGCGTAGGTCCAGCGCCAGAACTTGTCCCAGTCGCGCTCGCCGCCGAACGAGTGGTCTCGATGCGCCCAGCCCGAGAAGGGCAGCGTCTCGCCGGCGATGGTGACCGTGCCGGTGGCTCGACCCGCGTGCTCGATGTGCCGCGGCACCTGATCCACGGAGGTGCCCGGAGGCGGTGGGTACTTGTAGGGCGGCGCAACTCCCTCCCACAGCAGGTCGAAGCCGTGGTCCCCGGACGCGTAGCGCAGCGCGAAGCTCCGCAGCGGCTCGCGCCACTCGATCGTGAGCCCCACCGGAAGCTCGAGACGCTCGCCCTCGAACGCCGCCAGGGGAAGATCCTCGACCATGACGTGGTGAACGAGGACACCGCCGCGGGTGAGCCCGAGGTAGAGGTTGGCGAACCCCAGGTTCGGTTGCTCGCCGGCGCGAAACACCACGCCCAGGTCGGTGACCGGGTCGTACATCGGGAACCACAAGCTCTCGTTCCAGAGCGGCAGTGACTCCGCACCGGGCTGGTGCCGGCGGTCGTCGTCGACGGTGATGGAGCGGTCCGCGGCGTCGGCGGCCTCGCGGGCGGTGTACGTCGCGCCGGGACCTGCGAACACCAGCGCGCTGATCACCTCCTCGAGCTGCATCATCGTCGAGATGTCGCCCTCGATCTGGAGCTGGCCCGAGAGGAACGTCTGCGCCCGGTCGAGCTCGCCGCGCTGCAGCGCGTGCCACACGTCGGCGTCGCACCGCACCGTGATGTCGGGGTTCGCGACCGTCCCATCGACCCTCGTGCCAGTGCCGCGATCGGCGACCAGGTACCAGCGGTAGGCATTCGGGCCCGACAGATCGAACTGCACTCGGACCACCGAGTCCGTGATGTCGGTCGTCCCGCGGCTCACCGCCGCGCCGGGCGGCTCGAGGTCGAGGAGCGCCGCAAGGCGCTGGGTGCAGGCGTTGTTGGTCTCGAAGTCGGGCGTGGGGAGCGGCGTGCCCACGGCGCGCATGATCGACGCGACCCGCACCATGATGACCGCGAAGCGCATCGCGGCGAACACCTCCCACCACGCGAGGTCGGTGGCGGCGAAACCCACCTGCTTCTCCCAGTGCGCGATCGTCTCGTCGCGGCTCGGCAACCCGGCGAGCCGCGGGATGCCATAGCCCTCGCTGTGGTGCCAGTCGAGGAAGAGCCACCACGCGAGGTCGGCGGTGGGCTCACCGAGGAAGGCCATCTCCCAGTCGAGCACCGCCGCGACTCGATCCCCGTCGAAGATCAGGTTGGGGAGGCGCGCGTCGCCCCAGCACAGCCGCCGGCGGGTGGTAGCGGGCCGGCTCGCGCGCAGCCAGTCGAGGGCCGCCCGGGAAATCCGGTGGTCACCGGCGCCGTCCGCCGCCCAGTCCAGGTAACTCGTCCAGTACGCGAGCTCCTGGTCGAGCAGGTCGACGCCGGCTCCGGCCTTCTCCAGGAAGCCGAGGCCGATTGCGTCCGGGTCCACGCGGTGAATGGCCGCGAGGGTATCGATGCCCGCCCACCACATCGCCGCGCGCCGACCCGGCGCGGCCTCGCGGAAGGCACCCGCCGCGTGATACGGCGGGACGTCCGACGGGATCTGACCGCTCACTCGCCGCATCACGTAGAACGGCGTGCCGAGCAGCTCGTGCGCCTCGTCGAACCAGCGCACCTCGGGCACCGGCACGCCGGTGGACGCGAGCCCCTCCAGCACGCGGCGCTGCAGGCTCAGGTCGTAGCCCGGGAAGACCAGGTGCTCGGTGGGCTGTGCGCGCAGCACCAGCGGCTCGACCACCTCCGCCGCCGCGCCAGGTGGGCGATAGCGCAGATCGAACAGGATGGTCTCGTTCGAGAGCCCCGCGCTCGGCACACGAAGCCCGTCGACCGAGACGTCCTCGGCGCCCGGAATGCGAGGCGCGATCCAGCGCGCGAGGCGATCGGCCAGCGGAGCGAGATCGCGCTTCTGGAAGATCATCGACGGAGTCGGACTTCAGCTCAGGAATTCTCGGCCTTGTGCATGATGGTCCAGAGCAGGCCCGGAAAGAAGCGCCGCAGGCGAAGCAGGACCTTGGCCTCGGCGAGCGGGTAGAGGATCTCCTCGCCCCGCTCGATGCCCTTCTCGATCTCCTCGACGATCACGTTCGGGTCGGCCATCCGGTTCTGCTCGATGCCGATCTGGATCGTGCGCGGATTCGACGTGTTCACCGCCTGCTGAATGAGCGGCGTCTTGGTCATCGGCGGGCACACCAGCATGATCCTGACACCGCTGCCGCGATTCTCGTGGATCATCACCTCGGCGAGCGTGTTGACCGCCGACTTGCTCGCCGAGTACGCACCGAGGTGGGTGAGCAACACGTGGCCGGCGAGCGAGCCGAACATGATGAGGTCGCCCGAGCGCCGCTGCTTCATCTGCGGCAGGGTCGCGCGAACCACGTACACCGTGCCCTCGTAGTTGACCCGCATCAGCCGGATCACGTCCTCGAGCGGCTGGTCCACGACGTGCCCGGCCGGCATGATGCCTGCCGCGTGGGTCACGCGGTCGATGGGGCCGAGGTCACGCTCGATGGCCGCCACGGCTTCGTTCACGCCGTCGACGTTCGCCACGTCGCACACGTACGGATGCAGCCTGTCGGGGTACTTGGCGATCGTGGTCGGCAGCTTCGCCTCGTCGCGGTCGAGGCACGCCACGGTGGCGCCTGCCTCCGCGACCGTCCACGCCGAGACCTGCCCCATGCCGCTCGCCGCGCCCGTCACGAGCGCCACTTTTCCGCGAAATGCCATCCGTCCTCCATTTCCAAACGATCGTTCGTTTGGTACGGTATAGCAAAGCTCGCGATCCGGGGCCACCCGCGGGAGGAAAATCGATGAAGCCCGAGTTCGATCTCTACGACGCCAAGCGCTACGAGCAGAGCGGCCCGCCCTACGAGGCCTTCCGCTGGCTGCGCGAGAACGCGCCGGTTTACCGTCACCCGGAGCCGAAGGGCCCGGGGTTCTGGGCGGTCACGCGCTACCAGGACATCGTCCACTGCTCGACCCACCCGATGATCTTCTCGAGCTGGATCGGTGGCACCAACATCGAGGACTACGGCGAGGACGACCTCGTGGCGATGCGCGCGATGCTCGCCAACATGGACCCGCCGGCGCACTCGCGCTACCGCAAGCTGGTCAGCACCGGCTTCACGCCACGCATGATCACCCGGCTCGAGCCCCACCTCCGGCAGCTCGCGCGCGACATCATCGGCGCGGTGGCGGCTCGCGGCGGCTGCGACTTCGTCACCGACCTCGCGGTCGAGTTTCCGCTCCAGACCATCACCGAGTTCCTCGGCGTTCCTCTCGACGAACGCAAGAAGATCTTCGACTGGTCGAACACCCTGATCGCCTGGGACGACCCCGAATACCAAGGCGAGAGCGACCCGCGCACCGCCGCCATGCAGATATGGGGCTACGCGAACGAGCTCGCGGAGCGGCGCCGCGCCGAGGGCAACGGCACCGACCTCGTGAGCGTGCTGATCAACTCGAAGGTCGACGGTGAGATGCTCGGCCCGCAGCAGTTCGAGCTCTTCTTCCTGCTGCTCTCGGTGGCCGGCAACGAGACCACCCGTAACCTGATCTCGGGCGGGATGCTCGCCCTCTTCGAGAACCCCGAGCAGCTAGCCCGCCTCAAGGCGGACCCGAGCCTCATGCCCACCGCGGTCGACGAGATGCTGCGCTGGGTCACGCCGGTGAATTACTTCCGCCGCACGGTGTCCGAGGACACCGAGCTCGGCGGCCAGAAGCTCAAGGCTGGCGACAAGATCGCGATGTACTACACCGCCGCCAACCGCGACACGGCGGTCTTCACCAACCCCGACCAGTTCGACGTCACCCGCAACCCGAACGAGCACCTCACCTTCGGCGTGGGCGAGCACTTCTGCCTGGGCGCGAGCCTGGCGCGGCTCGAGATCCGCATCTTCTTCGAGGAGCTCTTCCAGATGCTCCCCGACATCGCGCTGGTGGGTCCGGTGCGCCGGCTGCGCTCGAACTTCATCAATGGCATCAAGTCGATGCCCGTGAAGTTCACTCCGGTCAAGAACGTCGCAGGCCGTGACGCGGCGTGAGACGTCGCCCGTGCCGATCCGAGAGCCCGTGTCCCGATCGAGCACGCCCCGTACGCGCGCCCGCCGCCCGGCCCGCCCGGGCGGCGAACGCGCTCCCACCGGAAAGCGCGGGCGCCCCAAGGGTGGCAACGGCGCCCAGACCCGCGACCAGATCCTCGACGCCGCCGAGCGGCTCTACGCGGAGAAGGGCTTCGCGGGAACGGCGATCCGCGACATCGCGCGGGTCGTGGGCCTCAACCCGGCGAGCCTCTATGCCCACTTCCCTGGCAAGGACAGCATCTACGCCGCGGTGCTGACTCGCGGCTTGAAGCCATTCGTCGACATCAATCACCTCATGCTCGGCACGACCTGGACCGAGGTGACGATGGCGCGCGGGATGGACGCGCTGATGGACCACCTCGCGCAGCGCCCGCGCGCGCTGCGTCTGGTGCTCCACGAGGCGCTCACCGGCGGCGCGCACCTGCCGACGCTGGTGCGCGAGTGGCTCGAGCCTGGCTACTCCCTCGCGGTAACGGCCTTCCGGTCGGGCGGCCAGCCGCTGCTTCGCCCCGAGTGGGACGACGACGACCTCCCCGACCTGGTCGCGTCCGTGTTCTTCCTCATGCTCGGGCACGTCGTGATCGCACCGCTCCTCGCCGACGTCTTCGGCGGCCACGCGGCGGCGGCGCAGAGCGTTCCCCGACGTGTCGAGTTCTTGCGCAAAGCGGTTCGCGTGCTGCTCTTCGAAACCAAACCCGTCGCCCGGAAACCTGCACGAACGCGGTCCCGAGGGTCGAAGGAGAAGAAACGATGAAAACCCCCATCTGCGAGAAGCTCGGGATCGAGTACCCGATCTTCGCGTTCAGCCACTGCCGCGACGTAGTCGCGGCAGTGAGCAAGGCCGGCGGCCTCGGCGTGCTGGGCGCGGTCGCGTTCAGCCCCGAGGAGCTCGAGCGCGAGCTCGTCTGGATCGACGAGCACGTCGACGGCAAACCGTACGGCGTCGACACCGTGATGCCGGCGGCCTACCTCGGCAAGGACCAGGGCGACCTCGGCAAGATCGACCTCCAGGCGATGATCCCCGACGAGCACAAGGAGTTCATCAAGGGCCTCCTCGAGCGCTACGGAGTGCCCGAGCTCCCGGCGGGTCAGAACGCCTGGGAGTCGCTCCTCGGGTGGTCGGTGTCGGCAGGCCGCGCGCACGTCGAGATCGCCATGAAGCACCCGATCAAGCTGCTCGCCAACGCTCTCGGGCCCCCGCCCGAGGACGTCGTCGAGCGTGCGCATTCGGCTGGCGTGCTGGTGGCGGCGCTCTGCGGATCGGTCGATCAGGCGGTCAAGCAGAAGGAGGCGGGCGTCGACATCGTGGTCGCGTCCGGTTACGAGGCCGGCGGGCACACCGGTGACATCTCGAGCCTGGTGCTCGTCCCACAGGTCGTCGATGCGGTTGCGCCGACTCCGGTGCTCGCCGCGGGCGGCATCGGCTCGGGCCGCCAGATGGCGGCGGCGCTCGTGCTCGGCGCATCCGGTGTGTGGACCGGCTCGCTGTGGCTCGCCACCGCCGAGAGCGACTGCGTTCCGGCCCTCAAGGAGAAGCTCATCGCCGCGACCTCGCGCGACACGGTCCGTTCGAAGTGCATCAGCGGCAAGCCGGCGCGCCAGCTCAAGACGGCTTGGACCGACGCGTGGGACGGCGCCGACTCCCCGGGCACCCTCCCCATGCCGCTGCAGTGGATGGCGACCTCCGAGGCGCTCACCCGCATCTACCAGCACGCCCAGACCCGTAAGCCAGGCTCGGCGCAGCTCCTCGGCACCCCCGTCGGCCAGATCGTGGGCCAGATCAGCCAGATGAAGCCGGCCCGCGAGGTGGTGCGCGAGCTGGTCGAGGGCTCACTCGACGCGGTCGAGCGCGCGAGCCAGATCCTGGGCCTCAGCGACGCGGACTGAGCGCTGCTCGCTGCGCCGCGAACGGGCGGGTCGGGGCGCTCCCGACCCGCCCGTTCGCGTTGAATTCACCGCGATTTCCTGCGTATCTTCAGGATCCGCTCGCGGCTGGCTTCCGCTCACCGTGCCCGAATCCCCTCCCGCCATCTGGTCGCGCTCGCTCGCCGACGAGTTCTGGTCGGGGAGCGTGACCCCGCTGATGTTCTCGGTCAGCGGCCAGCTCATCGAAGCGCGCATGGTGGACGAGAAGCTCGAGTTCGCCCGCATCCCCAAGACCGCGCCGTTCCTGCGCTACCACCACGGCTACGTCTACGCGAACACGAACCTGCTGGGTGACATCTTCTCGCTCATCCCGTCGATCTTTCGCACCAAGGAAGTCCTCGACAACCTGCCCAGCCAGCTACGCGATCGGCTGCTCGCGGACGAGCGCTCGCTGTGGTCGATCTTCTCGCCGCGCTTCGTCGGCGCCTGCTTCCGTACGGTGCTTCACGAGCGAGGCTGGTCCCCGTTCACCAACCACCAGCGCTTCCGCCGTCACGGCGACGCCATCCTCGCCCGCGCGTTGCGGGGCTTCGGAGACGACGTCGCGAGCGGCACCCCGGAGACCCTGCTCCACTCGATGGCCCGCATCGAGAACGAGATGGGCGAATTCCTCGAGGCGGCAATCTGGGGTGTAGCGTATGCCTACCTGCTCTATCCGCTGGTGCGGATCGTCTCGGAGCGGTGGCTGGGCGACGACGAGGGCAAGGTCGCCGAGTGGGCGATGGCGCGCGTGCCCGGCAACAAGACCGTCGAGGTGAACGAGGCGATCGAGGCGCTCGCGCGTCGCCTGAAGGCATCGCCCGCGCTCGCTGCATCCCTACGCCAGAATGGCCTCGCCGCGCCGGGTGAGAGCGACACGAACCTTCCGGGCGCGGCCGAGTTCGGCGAGTCGTTTCACGAGCTCATGACCCGCCACGGGCATCGACTGCTGGGCCGCGATCTCCTCTACCCGTCATGGCGGGAGTCGCCCGAGACCGTCCTCCAGCTCGTCCTCAAGGCCCTCGAGGCGCGCCGCGAGGGCGACGCCGCGACGCCCGCCAAGCCGCCGCCCTCCGAGCTCGCGCGGCGCGACCGGCTGCCCGCGTTCCAGCGCCTGGTGCTCGAGCTCGGGCTTCACTACATGCCCCGCTACGTGAACCTGCGCGAGAACATGCGCTACTTCGCGGACCTGTTCCTCGAGCGGATTCGCAACGTGGCGCTGGTGCTGGGTGAGCACCTCGCCGCTCGAGGGACCCTCGACCACCGCGAGCAGGTGTTCTTCCTGTTCCGCGAGGAGCTGGCCGCCGCGGTGCGAGGCGACGTCCCCGACCTCGCCGCCCTCGCACGCCGTCGCCGCATCGAATACGAGCGCGCTCGCGACGAGAAGCCGCCCCGCGAGCTGATCGGCGATCAGGGCGCGGACGTCACCGTCACCGAGCGCGCTCCCGCCGACGCCACGCTCCTGGTGGGCTCGGGCGTTTCACGAGGCGTGGTTCGCGGTCGCGCCCGGGTGGTGCTCGAGGTCTCCGAGTTCCGCGAGGTGCGGCCGGGCGAGATCCTCGTCACCAACGCCACCGACCCGGGCTGGACGTGCCTCTTCTCACTGGCCGGCGGCGTGGTGATGGAGATGGGCGGCATGCTCTCGCACGGTGCGATCCTGGCACGCGAGTACGGGCTGCCAGCCGTGGCGTCGGTTCCGGGTGCCACCAAGGCCATCGCGACGGGCGCGCTCATCGAGGTCGATGGGCTCAAGGGTCACGTGCGGCTGCTCGAGACCACCTGAGGCGAGGCCCCCGGGATCGCCCGCGGCCGGGGTGGCTCAGCGAACCTCGCCGGCCACGGCGCTCACGGCCGAGAACATCAGCCCGGCGGACAGCGAGTGGCATGTCCCGCCGGCGTCTCGCTCGAGGTCTCCCTTCGAGCGCAGCGCCTGCAGCACGAACGGCTCGAGCGAACCGAGCTCGGGGCCGATGATCGCCGCCACCGTCTCGACCTCGAACGAGCCTCCGATCACGCCGTCGCGCGCGTGATCGCCGTCGAGTCGCACGGCGAGCTGGTTGAACGTGATGGGCGCCGCGGTGCCGCCCACGGTGTAGGTCGGCGTGATGCTGGTGTGCCCGGTGTCCAGCACGCCTGCGGTGATGCGCGCGTTGGTCACTCGATAGAGAGGCGTGCCAGAGGCGTCCAGGAAGCTCTCGTCGATGTCGATGAGCTGACCGGGCGCGAGCTGACCGTCTGCGCCGATGATCGGGTCACCGATGCCGGGCGGGAAGAAGCCGTTGAGGAACGACACCGTGACGCAGTCGTCGTCGCCCACCGATTGGACGTGGCTGACCTCGACGAGGAGCAGCAGGCTGCCGTCCTCGATCGCGGCGTCGAAGAGCGTCTCGACCTCGTCCTGGAAATTGAAGCTCGCGACGAGCGGCCCGAGCTGGTTGTCCACCCCGGCGCGAGACTCCGGCGGCGGCGAGACGAAGTCGGGTTGGTTGCAGGTCTGCGTGTCGCTCGCAGCGCTCACGCGCTGGTCGACGTCGAAACCGGGAACCCGGCCATCGCCGGTCGGAACTCCGGCGCCGAGCGAGCTCACGACGTAGAGCAACGTGTCGCCGCCGCTGCACGAGCCGCCACCCGAGGGCGGCGGCTGGCTCGGGTTGTCGGTCCCGCCGCCGTCACTTCCTCCTCCGCCGCCACAACCTGCCACGGCGAGGATCGAGCACAACAACGCTCCCAACGAAATGCTCACGAGACTTCGACGATTCACGCGCGCTCCGATCGAGACCCCGGCCCCGACCGGAAGTTCACCAACCACGCGCGAAGCGTCAACTGCGGGACCGGGCTCGAACGATGCCGGTGGATGCGGCTCTCCGCCGCCGCAACAGCGACCGCCGCGAGCAGCGGATAGGCCGTCGCGACGTGCGCGCGAGGAGATCGAGGACAAGCGAAGCGCCGCGGGGGGGCAAAGCCCCGCGCTACGAGGGTGGGACCCGCGCGAATTCACTTCGCGCGGGCGGGGGGCCGGAACAGCCCCCCGCAGAAAACTCAGCAAATCCGGGGCAGTTGCTCGCCGCTCAGCATGTCGATCACGCGCCGCGAACCGAAGACACTGCGCAGACTCACCTGTCCGCCGGGCTCGGCTTCCACCGTGCCGATCGCCCGCGCCTCGGCGCTCACGCGGTGAGCACGCAGCACCTCCAGCGCGCGCTCGGCGTCGCTGGGGGCCACGAACGCAACGAAGCGGCCCTCGTTGGCAACGTAGAGCGGGTCCAGTCCGAGGATCTCGCAAGCGGCACGCACGTCCTCACGGACTGCGACCGTGCGCTCGTCGACCTCGACGTGAAGGTGGGCATCGCGAGCGATCTCGACCAGGGTCGTCGCGAGCCCGCCGCGGGTCGGGTCACGCAGGCAGTGGACCTCGATCCCCGCCTCGAGCAACGCCAGCACCGGCTCGTGGACCGGCGCGCAGTCGCTCTCGATGCTGGACTCGAACTCGAGCCCCTCGCGCGCCGCCATGATCGCCATGCCGTGACGTCCGAGATCGCCGCTCACGAGCACCACGTCGCCGGGCCGGACGCTCGCCGGCGCAATCCGCCGCTCGCTCACCGGGACGCCGATCCCCGCGGTGTTCACGTAGAGGCCGTCGGCCTTGCCGCGCTCGACCACCTTGGTGTCGCCGGTCACGATCGCGACTCCGGCCCCGGCGGCGGCGCGGCCGATCGACTGCACGACCCGCCACAGGGTCTCCATCTCGAGTCCCTCCTCGAGGATGAAGCCCACGCTCAGCGCGCGCGGACGCGCGCCGCACATCGCGAGGTCGTTGACGGTGCCGTTCACGGCGAGCGTGCCGATGTCGCCTCCCGCTAAGAAGAGCGGGCGCACCACGTACGAATCGGTCGTGAACGACACCCGCTCCGCGCCGAGGGCGAGGGTGGCGCCGTCGTGTCGCTCGCCCGCGGGTCGCGCGCCGAAACCGCGCACGAACATCTGCTCGATGAGCTGGTGCATCAACCGCCCGCCGCCGCCGTGAGCGAGCAACACCCGCGGATATTGCGCGAGCGGCACCGGGCACGCGAGCCGGAGCTCGCGCGGCTCAACCGTCACGGGTGGCCTCGCCAGACGAATCAGCCACGCGGTGGTGGCGATAGCGCAGGTAGGCCGCGCACGCCCCCTCGGCGGAGACCATCGTCGCGCCCAGCGGCTGCTCGGGCGTGCAAGCGACACCGAACGCCGCGCACTCGGTGGGCTTGAGCACGCCGCGTAGCACCTCGCCGCTGCGGCACGCGCTCGACTCCTCCACGATCTGGTCGGCCACGCCGAAGCGCCCCCTCGGCGTCGAAGCGCGCGTAGGCCGGGCGGAGCCCGAGACCGCTCGCCGGGATCTCGCCGAGCCCGCGCCACTTCCGCGGCACCACCTCGAACACCTCGCGGATCATAGCCTGCGCGCTCTGGTTGCCGTCGCGCCGCACCGCCCGTGCGTACTGGTTCTCGACCTCGGCGCGGCCCTCCTCGAGCTGGCGCACGCACATGGTGACGCCCATGAGCAGATCGAGGGGCTCGAAACCCGTGACGACGATCGGCACGTGGTGCCTGCGGGCGACGTCTTCGTATTCCGTGAAGCCCATCACCGTGCACACGTGCCCGGCGGCGAGAAAGGCGTCGACGCGGTTGTCGGGGAACGCGAGGATCGCCTGGAGAGCCGGCGGCACCAGGACGTGCGACACCAGCATCGAGAAGTTGCCGAGGTCCGCCCGCGCCGCCTGCGCGACCGCCATGGCGTTGGCCGGCGCGGTGGTCTCGAAGCCGACGGCCAGGAACACCACCTCGCGGCCCGGGTTCTCGGCGGCGAGGCGGACCGCGTCGAGCGGCGAGTACACGATCCGCACGTCGCCGCCCGCGGCCTTCACCGCGAGCAGGTCGCGCGACTGGCCCGGGACCCGCAACATGTCGCCGAACGAGCAGAAGATCACCTCGGGGTGGCTCGCGATGGCCATCGCCTTTTCGAGGATCTCGACCGGCGTCACGCACACCGGGCAGCCGGGGCCGTGCACGAGCGTGACCTGCTTCGGCAGCAGCTCGTCGATGCCGAACTTGACGATGGCGTGGGTCTGACCGCCGCACACCTCCATGAGCGTCCAGTCGCGGGTCACCAGGCGCTCGAGCTGGCGCGCGTACGCGAGCGCCGCGTCGGGATCGCGGTACTCGTCGACGAACCTCACGACTTCACCTCGACGAGCTCACCGACCTCACCCATCATCGTCAGGTACTCGAACACCTGGCGTGCCTCGGCCTCGTCGATGACCTGGAGTGCGAGGCCGACGTGGACGAGCACGTAGTCGCCGATCGCCGCGTCCGGCACGAACGCGAGGTTCACGTCCTTCACCACGCCCGAGAAATCGACGCGTCCGCTGCGCAGGAGCGCGTCGGTCCCTTCGATGGAGAGGATCCGGCCGGGTACCGCCAGGCACATGTCGTGATTCCTCGGTCTTCGTCGGTGCGCGCGGCTCAGTGTCGCGCGAGATGGCGCGCCAGCGCCACCTGACCGAGCGCCAGACCGCCATCGTTGGGCGGCACCCGCTGATGCCAATACGGTTCGTGACCCGCGGCGCGCAAGGCCGCGACGACGCTCTCGAGCAAGACCCGATTCTGGAAGCAGCCGCCGCTGAGCACCACGCGCTTCTCGCCGATGCGCTCGGCCACGGCCGCGATCGCGCGCGCCAGCGCCGCATGGAAGCGCCGCGCGACCGTGCTCACCTCGACACCGCGCGCGCGGTCGTCGAGGAGCGCGTGCAGCAGGGGCTCCCAGTCGAGCATCCATGCCGGGGCGTGCGGCCCCGCACCGCCCGTCCACGCCGCCAGGGGCAACGGGTAGGCGTCCCGCTCGCCCTCGGCGCACGCCCATTCGAGCTCCATCGCCGCCTGCCCCTCGAAGCTCGCCCGCTGGCGGAGGCCGGCGAGTGACGCGACCGCATCGAAGAGGCGTCCCGCGCTGGTCGTCAGGGGTGCGTTGACGCCCCGCTCGAGCGCCTTGCCCATCACGGCGAGCTCGCTCGGCTCGAACGCGGCGATCGGCGCCAGGTCGCGCCGCGCCAGCACGGTCGGGCCGAGGATCGCGTGGAGGATCCCGAGCGCCGCGCGCCGCGGCTCGCGCGCCGCGGCGTCGCCCCCCGGGAGCCGGAAAGGCCGCAGCGCGGCCACCCGACGAAACCGCGCGCCGTCGACCGCCAGGAACTCGCCGCCCCAGATCGTGCCATCCGCTCCCAGCCCGGTGCCATCCCACGCGACGCCCAGGACAGGCCCGGCGAGCTGGTTCTCGGCGACGCAAGCCGCCACGTGCGCCACGTGATGCTGGACGCGCACCACCGGTGCGACACCCGCCAGCGCGTGCTGGGTCGAGACGTAGTCGGGGTGAAGATCCGCGACCGCGAGCGCCGGGACCGCGCGGTAGAGCCCCTCGAGGCTCGCCACCACGTCGCGGAACGCGGCGAGCGCCTCGGGTGTCTCGAGGTCGCCGACGTGCTGGCTCACGAACGCCTGGCTCCCCACCGCCAGCGCCACGGTGTTCTTGAGGTGGGCCCCCATCGCGAGCACGGTCGGGCCCGACGCGACGGCGCCGTCGCCGCCGTCGAGCTCGATCGGCAGCGGCGCGTAGCCTCGCGCGCGGCGGATCAGCCCCTCGCGACCGAGCACCACGCGCGCCACCGAGTCGTCGACGTGGCGGACGATCGGCCGGTCGTGGACGAGGAACCGGTCCGCGAGCCCGGCGAGCCGCCGCACGGCCTCGTGCTCGTCGGTGCAGATCGGCTCGTCCGAGAGGTTTCCCGAGGTCGCCACCACGGGGAAGCCGAGATCTGCCATCAACAGGTGATGGAGTGGCGTCATCGGCAGCATCGCGCCCAGGTATGGATTGCCGGGCGCAACCGACGCGGCGACCTCGCCGGAGGTCTGCGCGGCCCTCGCGAGCAACACGATCGGCGCCTGCGGCGACGTCAGGAGCCGCGCTTCGCCGTCCGAGACGAGGCACGCGCGTGACAACCCCTCGAGGTCGGGGAAGAGCAGCGCCAGCGGCTTCTCGAGGCGGTGCTTGCGCTCGCGGAGCGCGCTCACCGCCGCGTCGTTGCGGGCGTCGCACACCAGGTGGAACCCGCCGAGGCCCTTCACGGCGACGATCCGTCCTTCGCGGATCGCCTCGGCCGCGCCCGCGAGCGCCGAGTCCTCGGATCCGAGCTCCACACCGTTCTCGCTCCACAGCGCCAGGCGAGGCCCACAGTCCGGGCACGCGTTGGGCTGGGCGTGGAAGCGCCGATCGGCGGGATCCGCGTACTCCGAGGCGCACGACCGGCACATCGTGAAGCGCTTCATCGTGGTCGCGGGCCGGTCGTACGGCAGCGCCTCGATGATCGTGAAGCGCGGGCCACAATGCGTGCAGTTGGTGAAGGGGTAGCGATGGCGGCGGTTCGCGGGATCCCGCACCTCGCGGAGGGCACGCACCGCAGGTGGCGAGATCGGGCAGCACGATCGCGTCGATCGCATCGCCGTGGGCGCTCGGCCGGATCTCGAAGCCGGCGTACCCGAGCGGATCGAGGAGCGACGTCTCGATCGCGGAGAGAAACGCCGGTGGCGGGAGCTCGCCGCGAAGCCGGGCGACGAACGCGGCGACAACCTCGGGCGGCCCCTCGACCTCCACCGTCGCGCCGCTCGGCGAGTTGCGGACCCACCCCGCGAGGCGAAGCTCGCGAGCGAGGTTGTGCACGAACGGCCGGAACCCGACCCCCTGCACGGCTCCCCGCGCGGAGATCCGCGCCCGTTCGATCTTCATCGCGCCATCGCCGAGACCGGCGCGATGGTACGCGATCGAGCTCGCGCGGCGCGCGGGTCGAGGACCCGTGGCGCGCTCAGGACCGCGCGACATGGGCCCGCACCGGGCGGGTCCACCACACGTCACCGAAGTGCCGGCCGGAGCGCGCGGTGAGCTGGCCACCCGCGCGCGATATCCAGCGCGGAACAAGCTCGCCGGCGAGCGCCGCCGCGCGCCGCACGGGCTCGCTGAGCTCGGTGCCCATCGCGGTCGACTCGGGGATCACCCCGAGGAGCAGCACCTCGCGGGGTGCCGAGCCGGCCAGCGCGGTCATGGCGAGCGCCTCGCCGAGCGCGGGATCGTGTGGGCTGACCCTCGGCTTGGTCGGTAGGGCACGAAGCTCCTCGCCCCGGTAGAGGCGAAGCTCTCCGGGCGAGCCGGTCGCGGCGACGGTGTCGAGGAGGATCAGCGTTTCGCGACCGGAGACGTAGGTCGCGAGCCCGAGCCCGGGCGTGCCCGCGTCGATGAGCTCGACTTCGTCACCGAAGGTCCACTGCGAGCCGAGGACGTCGACGACGAACGGCCCGAACCCGTCGTCTCCGAGCAGCACGTTGCCGAGGCCGATCACGGCGATCGGCGCCCGCGCCAGATCGAGGCCGGCGCGGCTCACAACACCTTCACAGTGGCGAGGGTCCGCCCCTCGACGTCGAGCGTGTGGCACGCGCAGGCCATGCACGGGTCGAACGAATGCACCGTGCGCAGGAGCTCGAGAGGCCTCTCCGCGTCGGCCACCGGGGTGCCGACGAGCGCCGCCTCGTAGGGCCCGGGAACGTCGTGCGCGTCGCGCGGGCTTGCGTTCCAGGTAGTCGGCACCACCGCCTGGTAGTTCGTGATCACACCGCTGTCGGCGACCACCCAGTGCGAGAGCGTGCCGCGCGGCGCCTCGTGGATGCCCACGCCCTCCACCGGCCGGGTCGGGAACGTCGGCACGTTGTAGACATCGGTGTCGCCGCCGGTGACGTTCTTCACCAGCAGCTCCCAGTGACGCAGCGCGAGCTCTGAGAGCACCGCGCAGCGCACCGCGCGCGCCACGTAGCGGCCCATCGTGGAGTGGAGCTTGTCGACGGTGATGGTCTTGCCGGCGATCGCCGACGCCTTCGAGAGCGCGAGATCGGTCCAACGCCGCGTCGGCTCGTGGCCGGCGGCGTACGCGTTGAGCACGCTCGCGAGCGGTCCTACCTGCATGGGCTTGCCCTCGAAGCGGGGCGCCTTCACCCACGAGTACTTGCCGTCGTCCTGGAAGTCGGTGTGATTGGGCTTGGTCGTGCCCTGCCAGGGGTGCTGCGCGCCCTCGCCCTCGTACCAGCCGTGGGTGAGGTCCTCGGTGACGCCCTTGCGCCACGCCTCGTCGCGCGCGCCTGAGATCGGCTTCATGCCCGCCACCTTCCCGTCGAAGATCATGCCGCCGGGCAGGTCGAAGGTGGTCGACGCGGTGTCGGTGGGCAGGTCAGGCACGCTCAGGTAGTTGGTCACGCCCTCGCCGATGTCGAACCAGTCGGCGTAGAACCCCGCCACCGCGCACGCGTCGTTGAAGTAGACCTGCTGCACGAACGGCACGACCTCGTCGAAGAGGTCCTTCATCATGTAGATGCGGTCCATCGAGAGCGCCGCGGACGCGTCGAGGTTGATCGCGTTCTGGACGCCACCGACCGCCATGTTCTGGATGTGTGGGGTCTTGCCGCCCAGGATCCCGACCACCTGATTGGCCTTGCGCTGCACGTCGAGCGCCTGCAGGTAGTGCGCGACCGCGAGCAGGTTGGCTTCCGGGGGCAGCTTCATCGCCGGGTGTCCCCAGTAGCCGTGGGCGAAGATCCCGAGCTGGCCGCTACCGAGCAGCCCCTTGATGGTGTCCTGCACCTTCTTCATCTCGGGCTTCGAGTTGCCGCTCCACTCGGAGAGGCTCTCGGCGATCGAGGACGCCTTGGCGGGGTCCGCCTCCGGGATGGTCGCGACGTCCACGAAATCGAGCGCGGACAGGTGGTAGAAGTGCACGATGTGGTCGTGCAGCGCGTGCGCGATCAGGATCAGGTTGCGGATGTACTGGGCGTTGAGCGGCACCTCGAGCTTGAGGGCGTCCTCGACGGCGCGCACCGAGGCGATCGCGTGCACCGTGGTACACACGCCGCAGAAGCGCTGCGTGAAGAGCCACGCCTCGCGCGGGTCACGCCCGCGCAGGATGGTCTCGATACCACGCCACATGCTGCAAGAGGCCCACGCCTTCTCGACCTTCCGCCCTCGACGACGGCGTCGATGCGGAGGTGGCCCTCGATGCGAGTGATGGGATCGATGGTGATTCGCGCCATGGGGGCCCTCGCTCACCGCGCCGGGGCGGCATGCCTACCCGCCGAGAGGATCGGGAAGAAGCGGATCAGGAGCACGTAGCCGGCTATCTCCGCGGCCACGAGCCCGACCGTGATGAGGATCTCGGTGACGCTCGGGAAGTAATGCCAGTGCGACCCGGGACGAAACGCCACCAGGAACACGTCGAACCGATAGAGCGCTCCGGCGACGAGCAGCACGATCGCGGCGCGGAACAGGTTTCCGAGATCCGCGCGCTGGCGCTCGGTGACCAGCAAGCCGGCGCCGAGCACGAACAGTGCGAGCTCGACGAGCGAGAGGATGCTCGCGCCGTCCAACGCGAAGAGCGCGCCGAGCTGGTCGCGCCGCACCAGATCGCCGATCCGGATCGCCAGGTACACGCCCACCACCGGCACCATCGCCCGCCCGAGGCTCGACAGCATCGGCCGTTTGGGCTCGTGCTCGAGCAGCCAGCTCGAGAGCACGCTCTCGAGCACCGTGGCGCCGAAACCCATGCCGACGCACGAGATCAGGAACAAGAGCGGCAGCAGCGGCGTGTTCCACAGCGGATCGAGGCGCGGCCCGCTCAGCAGCAGGAGCGAGCCGAGCGACGACTGGTGCATCATCGGTAGCAGCACGCCGAGGGCGACGATCCACAGCAGGAAACCCTGCACCAGCGACAGCCCTCGCTCGCCGACGGCGCGGATCGTCGGCCGCTTGCTGTGCATCATGCGCTCGAAGAACGCGGGTGATATCTCGATCCACGACACGATCGCGTAGCCCATGATGCAGAGCGCGACCTCGAGCAGCACCGAGTGCCGGTTCCAGTGCCAGAAGAAGAGCGGCACCTTCCAGATCAGCCAGGGACGGCCGACGTCGAGCATCACGAACAGCGCGGCGATCGAGTAGCCGAACGCGCTGGTGAGGATCGCGGGCCGGACCAGCGGGTGATACTTGCCGCGATTCAGCACGTAGCAGAGGATCGCGATCGCGTAGCCACCACACGCGAGCGCCGTCCCGGTCACGACGTCGAACGCGATCCACAGCCCCCACGGGTAGCCGTCGTTGAGGGCGGTGGTGGCGCCGAGCCCGGCCGCGAAGCGCCACACGATGAGCGCGCCACCCAGCGCCGCGAGCGCGAGCAGCACCAGCAGCGGCCAGCCGAAGTAGGGTCCGCCGAGCGGCACCGGGGGCGCGTACTGCGCGGCCTCCTTGGTGGGAGTCCACCACCGCTTCGGTCGCGGATGCGCCGGGGCATGCGCGCTCATTGGTGCTCCTCACGATCCGCCTCGTTGGCGAAGCGGTTGCGCAGCATCGCGGCGGCGAGCCCCACGTAGAGCGCGACCGGCGCGACGAAGCCCTGGTAGATGGCGTGCTGGACGGTGCGCACCGTGCCCGGCACCGGCTCGTCACCGTAGGCGGGGAGGCCGAGCTTCTCGAACTCGACGCCCGCCAGGTAGAGCACCTGGGTGCCGCCGGCTTCGTGCTCGCCGTAGACCTTCGGCACGTAGCGCTCGGGATCGTCCTCGAGGCGCTTGTGGGCCTCGGCGAGCAGGTCCTCGCGCTGGCCGAAGATCACGGCTCCGACCGGGCACACCTCGCAGCACGCCGGGCCCTTCCCTTCGGCGATGCGGTGCTTGCAGAGCTCGCACTTCACCATCTTCGGCGCGAGCTTCGACCACTCGAACTTCGGCACGCCGAAGGGACACGCCATCTCGCAGTAGCGGCAGCCGATGCAGTAGTCCGGCTCGTAGGTGACGATGCCGTGCTCGCGCTTCGCGTAGGCACCCAGCATGCACGCCGTGGCGCACGCCGGATCGAGGCAGTGCATGCACTGCCGCTTCACGTAAGCGTGCTCGCCGGTGCTCTCGTCCTGGTAGAGCTTGATGATGTTCTTGGCGTGCTCGTTGAGGTCGAGCGGCGTATGCCACAGGCCGCCCGACGCCTCGGTGTCGAGCTCGAGCTCGTTGGCGGCATTGCAGGCGCCCATGCACGCCTTGCAGCCGATGCACTTGGTCGAGTCGTAGAGCATCCCGAGAGCGTCCTTGGGGCGGCGGCGACCGCGGCGGTCGCCGGCCGCGGTGCCTCCACCGCCGCCGCGACGGTGGCCGCACCGAACACCTTGAGCATCGAGCGTCTGGAGATCGCCATGGCTCACTCCTCGTCGGCCCCGGAGCCCGTGTTGCCCTTGTCGCGCAGGTTGCGCGACGCCACCAACCCGCCACCCACCAGCGCCCCACCGATCGCTCCGGCGAGCGCGGTGGCCGCCGGGCTGACCTTGCCCTGCTCCTGCGTGACCGCGGCGTAGGTGTCGGGCGGCTTGGGATCGTGGATCTGGATGGTCTGGAAGATGGGGATCTTGAACGCGACGTCCTGCTCGGTGCAGCCCACGCACGGGGCACCGACGCCGATCGGCCACCGTCGGGCAGCTCGTTGAAGTGGCGCGTCGAGCAGCCGCCGTGGGTGCGCGGCCCCTTGCAGCCGAGCTTGTAGAGGCACCAGCCCTGGCGGTGGCCCGAGTCGCCGAAGGCACCCGCGAACCGTCCCGCGTCGAAGTGCGCGCGTCGCGGGCAGTGATCGTGAATGACGCGGTCGTAGGCGAAGAGAGGCCGCTTGAGCGAGTCGAGGGCCGGCAGCTTCCCCGCCACCGCGTATTCGAGGACCGTGCCCAGCAACGTGTACGGGTTCGGCGGGCAGCCGGGGATGTTGACGATCGCCTTGCCCTGGAGGATCGAGTCGACGCCCGTCGCGTCGGTCGGGTTGGGGCCGGATGACGGCACTCCGCCCCACGACGCGCACGAGCCCATCGCGATCACCGCCGCCGCATCACGCGCCACCTCCTCGAGCATGGCGAGCCCGGTCTTGCCGGCGATCGACATGTAGATGCCGCCGTCCCTGCGCGGGATCGAGCCCTCGCACACCAGCACGTACTTGCCGGAGTTCTCCGCCATCGCATCCCTGAGTGCGGCCTCCGCCTGATGACCCGAGGCCGCCATCAGCGTCTCGTGGTAGTCGAGCGAGATGAGGTGCAGGATCAGCTCGGCGAGACCTGGCTTGGAGGTGCGCAGGAGCGTCTCGCTGCAGCCGGTGCAGTCCTGGAAGTGCAGCCAGATCACCGACGGACGGCGCGCCGCCGCCACCGCGCGGGCCACCTCCGACGCACGCGCCTTGCCGGTGAGCGCCAGCCCAAAGGGGGCCGCCACCATCATCGATGCGCAGCACTCCAGGAACCGCCGCCGGCTCACGCCGCAGGCGGCGAGGTGCTCTCCGATCGTCTGGAAGTCGTGCGTCGACCGGGACCGGATCCGTTCAGCCATGCGACACCTCCCTGACCCCGATTGCCAGCGGCGCGGGGCGCAGCTCGCCAGGCACACGCAGCCCTTCCAGCCAAGCCACCCACTCCGCGACGCCCTCACCGCTGCGCGCGGACACCGCGATCACCCGCGGCCGCGGCATGACTCGCGCGAGCGCGTCCTGGACCGCGGCCACGTCGTAGCCGTCGAGCGCCGGCAGCAAGTCGACCTTGGTGAGCAGCACCAGGTCGGCGTTGCGGAACATCACCGGGTACTTGAGCGGCTTGTCTTCCCCTTCCGTGACCGAGAGCGCGACCACGTTCGCCTGCTGGCCGAGGTCGTAGATCGCCGGGCACACCAGATTCCCGACGTTCTCGATGAACAGGTAGTCGGCCTCGAGCGACGCGCCGTCGTGCACCGCGCGGTGCACCATCTCGGCGTCGAGGTGGCACGCCGAGCCGGTGGTGATGGCGACGGCGGGGATGCCCGCCTTGCGCAGCCGCTCCGCGTCGCGCTCGGTCTCGAGGTCGCCGGCCACCGCCGCGAGGCGGCGCGAGCCCCCGAGGTGGCGGGCCGTCGCCTCGAGGATCGCGGTCTTCCCCGCGCCGGGTGAGCCCATCAGGTTGAGGGCGGTCACGCCGCGCGAGAAGAAGTGCCCTCGGTTGTGCGCGGCGGTGCGGTCGTTTCCCGCGAGCAGACGCTCGTGGACGTCGACCGACACCAGCCGGGTATCGCCACAGCCGCAGTCCTCACACATGGTCGGGCACCTCGAGCTCGATGCGTTCGAGCACCAGCGCGTCGCCGCTCGCGAGGCGCGCCGGCCAGCCGCAGTCCGGGCACACCAGCACGCGGCCCGTGGGGATGGCGGCGCCGCAGACCTCGCACGTCCAGCGCAGGTCGTCGCCCGTCACCACCAGCTCGGCCCGGTCGCAGAGCGTGCCGGGGCGAACGATCTCGAACGCCTTGGAGAACAGCTCGCGCTCGACGCCGGCGAGGGGGCCGATCCGGACCGTCACGCGGTGCACGGCGCTGGCGTGGCGCGATCGGGCCTCGGATTCGACCCGATCCAGGAGAGCCTGCACCAGCGAGTATTCGTGCATGACGTGATTCGGTCGGTGGCGGATCCCTCGTCTTGCGCGCCGGAGCGCGATCGGGTCTGGGGCCGCGCGGGTTACCGCTCGGTCCCACGGTGGGGCATCGAGCAAACCGGATGCCGCGAACGGAAACACGTTTCACTCGTCAGCCGGCGGTACGTCACGCGCCGGTCGCACGCCGACGGCGGAGGCCCGGCGAGGGCACGCCAGCACACCCGGCCGCCGCAACCCGGGACGGCCCCGAGCCGCGTACCGCGACAGGCGACGCGCCCCCCGTCGTGGGATCGCAACCGCGCGCCCGGCCTGATGATTGCGTTGCGCAGATGCGAGGCTGCCCTGTCGCCTGACGCGACCCCCGCGTGACGGCGAACGGCGAGCGCGACCCGTCGCGTCACCGCCCCGCGAAAGCGGCACCCCACGCCGCGCGCGAGACCGCGAGCGCGCAGACCATGCTGCCGTTCGGGCCGCGACTCGGTGTCTGCGCCAGAAGGCCGCGGTCTACCGACGTCACCGCGGCGTAGCCTGCTCGTACGGCCACGTCACCGACGATACCGGGGAGCGGCTACGACAGGAGGTCGTAGACCACCTTCGGCGCGGGCCGCACCACATGCCGCTCGACCGCGCGCGCCACCCGCAACGCCGTCCCCTCGTCCCACGGCCCCGCCATGATCTGGAGCCCGATGGGCAAGGCACTCGGCGAGAACCCGGCCGGCACCGTGACCGCCGGATAGCCGGTGAGGTTCCCCGGGAACGTGCAGGCGCAGATGCGGTCGATGAGGCCGTCGTCGACCTCGCCGTAGAGCTCGGCGTCGCGCCGGATCGGCACCGCCACGGTCCCGGTGGTGGGCGAGACGAGCACGTCCACCGACTCGAGCACTTCACGGAAGGCCCTTTCGATCCGCACCCTTGCGCGCTGCGCGTGGACGTACTCAGGGCCTGAGCCGCGGTTGGCGGTGTCGAGCAGCAGGCGGGTATCGGCGCCGTACTCGGCGCGGTGCTCGCGCAGGTTCTCGATCTGCGAGGCCGCCATCTCGGCGCCCATGGTCACGAGCAAGGTCACGCGCACCAGGTCCAGGTGACGGATGCGCACGTCCTTGATCTTCGCGCCGTCGTCGGCGAGGCGCTCGAGGGCGGCGCGACAGACCGCCACTACCTCGGGGGACGCCTGGTCGAAGAAGTCCGGGCACACGCCGATCTTCAAGTCCTTGACCTGGCCATGCTTGAGCCCGCGCAGGTCGAGCGGCGGCTGGCCATGGGTGTTGGGATCGCGCGGGTCCTCGCCGACGATCAGATCGAGGATCTCGGCGGCGTCGGCCACGGTGCCCGCGAGCGGGCCGATGTGCGCCAGGCTCCAGCACAGCGGCAAGGCACCGGTCTCCGGCACCCGGCCAAACGTGGCCTTGATCCCGACCGCGCCACACAACGCCGCCGGGATCCGCACCGACCCACCGCCATCGGCGCCGAGCGCCGCGGGCACCAGCCCCGCGCCCACCACCGCGCCCGAGCCACTCGACGAGCCGCCGGTGATGCACGCCGGATCGTAGGGGTTGCGGGCGGCGCCGTGATGGGGGTTGATCCCCGTCGCGCCCATGCCGATCTCGTGCATGTTGGTCTTGCCGACCAGCACCGCGCCGGCGGCGCGCAGCCGCGCCACCACGGTGGCGTCCTCGCGCTCGCCGCCCTTGCCGAGGAACGAGGTGCCGCCGGTGGTCGGGTAGCCGACCTGGTGGAGCTCGTCCTTGACCGCGATCGGGATGCCGTCGAGGGGGCCGGCGGGCTTACCCTTCTTGAGGCGCTCGGTCGACGCCTTGGCCGCGTGCAGGATCTCGTCGTCGTCGCTGGCGATGAAGATCCGCATCGGCGGTGCGTGCGCCTCCGAGGCGTTGCGGGCCTCGATGAAGCGCTCGGCCACCGTCAGCGGGGTCGCGCGCCCGTCGCGGTACGCGGCACGGAAATCGTCGAGGGTGCGATACCTGAAGTCGCTCACCGACGCTTCCCTCCGATGGTGGCGCCGGCGCGACGAATCGGCGGCAGCGGGCGTGGCAGCGTGAACGGCGTCTCGTCCTCGGCGAAGCTCGCGTCGAGCAGCTCCTCGATGCCGAGCTGCTTGCGCAGCAGGCTCACGAACAGACCGTCGACCACCGGCAGCCCCGCGACCGCCGACACCGTGCGCAGCGCCGAGCCGGCGATCCGCGGCCCTGGTTTCCTGAGCTTGCGACTCACGCCCCACCTCCCGTGTCGAGCATCGGTTCGGGCAGCGGCGCGATCCGTCCCGCACGCTCGAGCTCGACCAACCGGGTCGAGAGCAGCACGAAGCCGCCGATGCCGTAGCTCACGTTGTCCTTGGTCGGAACGATCTCGTAGTACCAGAACGGGCCCGGATTGGTGCCGACGCTGGTCCCGCTCAGCACGTAGCGGCCGCTCTCCTCGACGCGCACCCGCGCCTGCAATCCCACCAGCCCGCGCCGCGCCGCGGCCACCGCGTCCTCCCCGGCAAAGCCTTCCTCGAACCCACGCGCGAACGCGTACGAGATCATCGCCGAGCCCGCGCTCTCCAGATACGTCTCGCCGGGACGGTTGAGCACCGTCCAGTAGAGCCCGGTCGCCGGATCCTGGGTCGCGCGCACCGCCGGCTCGTGACGCGCGAGGCGCCCCAGCACCCCGGCGCGGCGCGGATCCCCCTGGGGCAGCGCGGCGGCGAGGTCGTAGCCGGCGACCAGCGCCCACGCGTTGCCGCGTCCCCAGAACACTTGGTCGTCGAGGGGGGGGTGATTCTGCTGCCCGAGGTCGTCCCAGCTATGCGTCCAGTAGCCGAGGGTGGGGTGCTGGAGGTGGCCGCCGAAGATCTCGTACTGCTCCGCGATCAGATCGAGGTAGCGGGGATCGCCGCTGCGCAGCCCGGTCTGGATCAGGAACTCGCCGAACATCACCAGCGAGTCCACCCAGAGCTGCTGCTTCAGCACCAGCGGCAGGAAACCGAGGTGGGCGATACCGCCATCCGAGATCCGCGGCGCCTTCTCGAAGAGATAGGTGTCGACGTCGTCGATGATCGGCTGGAGCTCGGTGGCGCCACGCCGCCCGATCAAGAGCGACGCGACCGTGCCGGGCGGGCACGAGTCGCTCCAGAAGATCGTGTAGCCCGCCGCCTGGTGGGCGTGCAGCCAGTCGAGCGCGTAGTCCTCGTAGCGCGGGTCGCCGGTGGTGCGCGAGAGCTCGAGCAGGCCGAGCATCAAGAGCCCCTCACCCCAGCTCCAGTCGACGTCCGCCGGCGCGTTCTCGGCGATCCAGGTGTCGGCGAGGCCGCGCGCGACGGCGAGTGTGGCCTCGTTGGTGGGCGAGTCGGAGTAGCCGCCGTCGGAGCACGCCGCGACGCCCAGCACGAACGTGAGCAGCGCTGCGATGAGCGCCTGGAAGGTGCGTCTTCCGGCCATGAGCGCGGCGAGTATAGCCGCCGACCCCGATCCGGTCGGAGGGACCGCCTCCGGCGGTCCGCCAGGAATCGTCGCGCGGGCAGTCACGTGCGCGGCACGACGACCGTGACCGGGCGTCCCGTACGCGCGCGGATCGCCACCGCGGCGAAGCCGTCGGCCACGGGCGTGGTGACCTCGCGGCCGTCCACGGTGACCGGCCACGAACCGGTCTCGGCCGCGATGCGCACGCGGAAGGTGCGCGAGCCATCGACGATCGGGCGATAGGTGAGCGCGATCCGGGTGGCGTCCACGTCGAGGCGAACGAGCGGCAGGTCGAGCACGTACGAGTCGCGCGGCAGGTGCGGATCGATGCGCAGGCCATCGGCGGAGGGTTCGATCCCCGCCACCCGCAGCAACGCGAGGAGCATCATCGCGTGCGGGTTCTGGTTGATCGCGGGGAAGTCGGTCATGGGCGTCACCGGGCTCGTCCAGGTGCCGCCGCTACCGCGCGACTCGAGGGCGTCCGGCCCGGTCCAGATACCGATCCAGTTTTCGGGAAACGTCTCGGCGCGCGTATAGAGCGCGTGGCGATCGAGCGAGCGCCACGCCAGTTCGTCGCTGGCGCGAGTGTAGCCCCACGTGAGGAGCTGCGAGACCGCGGGCCAGACCTGGCCGCCGGCGGTCAGCGGCGCGCCCACCGGCGACGGGTCGTCGAGAGGCTCGCGGATCGAGGTGACCAGCGTGTCGAGGCGCTCGCCGCTCGCGGCTCGCGCGATCATCGCCCACGGTTGCCCTTCGAGGTCGATCGCGTCACGCCCGATCGGCACCGGCTGGTCGGCGCGATCGCGCAGGATCGCCCGGGTGTACCAGGCGCCGGCCCACTGCCGGTCGAGCGCCGCCGCGAGATCCGCGAGCGGCGCGCGGAGCCGCGCGGCCAGCGCCGCATCGAACGGCTCGAGCACGTCGGCGGCGAGCGGCAGCACCGCGAGCGCCATGCCGGTGTTCGAGCCCGACTCGCCGCGCGCCAGCGTGTTGCCCCAGTTCACGCCGTCGTTGCCGGCGGCGATGACGTTCGAGGTCACGACTCCGTCGGACCAGTCGCCGTCGCGAACGCGGATCAGCCCGTCGGGGCCGGTGCCGACGACGTCGAACAGGTGGATGGCGGCGGCGCGAGCGTGATCGAGGACCGTCGTCCCGCGTGCGCCCGGCGCGAGCTCACCGGACGCGCCCCGAAACGGCACCTCCTGGCCGAGAAACGCCACGTCGCCAGTCGCGGCGAGGTACTCGGAGAGCGCCATCAGGAAGAACAGATCGAGGTCGGACGGAAGCTCGTGGATGGCGAGCCCGCTCGCCCAGCCGTGGCCGCCGAACGTGTAGGTGATCTGCCCGTCGGACCCGCGCGTGAGCCGCATGATCGCGCGCAAGTTCTCGCGCGCGAGGTCGGGCCTCAGGTACGTGAGCGGCACCGCGAACAGCGCCTGATCGCGCGGCGCGCCGTCGATGCCCTGCAGGTAGAGATACGCGGAGCCCTGTGTGGTCACGTGCGTCCCGTGGTAGCCGTGGAAGAGGGTGGCGGCGGGCAGCGCGAACGAGTGCCACGCGACCTCTCGGGCGAGCGCCGGGTCGGCGCCTGTCGAGAACGCGGCCAGCTCGGAGGCGCGGCGCGCCTGCGAGTCCGCGAAGTCCTCGCCGTGGCGATGAGCGGCAAGGAGCGGCGCGAGGTCGGCGCCGGGGGCCGCGTAGCCGTACGCGAAGCGAAGCGTGCGCATCTCGCCGGGCGCGAGCGTGAGCGCGTGGCGGAGCACGAGGCAGCTCGGCTGGCCCGCCGCGGGCCGGTCCTCGACGATCGAGCCCGCCGTGCGGCTCGAGACCGCGTCGGGGCGTGACGGTCCGCCACCCCCGAAGTAGCTCGCTCGATCGGTGAAGCGCGCCACCGAGTCGCCGCCGAGGTCGGCGAGGAACACGTCATCGGGATACCAGTCGACGGTGGCGATCGCCTCGGGCGCGACCGGCGCCGGACCGTTGCTGGTGGTCGAGACGCGCAACGCGCGCTCGGATTCACGCCAGGTGACGTGCTGGACGAAGTCGTCCCACAGCCCGTCGCGGTAGCGGTCGCCGATGGCGCCGAGCGGCCCGCTCATGGACGGCAGCGGCACGAGCTGGTGGAGATTCACGTCCCACAGCTCGTCGTGGGTGAGGGTCACCGGCGCGGCGCCGTCGTTTCGCAACGTGACCTCGCTCACCACCAGCGGCTCGTCGCCGGCGGGGGCGAAGACCCGCCGCGTGCTCACGACGTCGCGATGAGCGAGCTCGGTCTCGAAGTAGCCGACCCCGAACACGCGCCGCGTCCGCGCGTCGCTCGGACGGAAGCGGTACGCCGTCGACCAGGTCTCGCTGCCGTCGTTCAGGTAGCCGAAGCCGCCCGCGTAGTGGCCGTGCTCGGGGTCGAAGCGGTTCAGGTGCGCGGGTGCGCGAGCGGCGGCGACGATCTCGACCGTGCCGTCGTTGCCGCCGAGGGCGTTGAGCCGGTCGTTGCCGAAGTTGAAGACGTGATCGCGGCGATCGCGCCCGCGCGAGTCGGGGAAGCGGGCGCGCTCGTCGGCGTGCTGGTCGAGGGTGTACTCGTACGCGGGCAGCCCGTCGGCGTCGAGGAGCCAGCGTCCGAAGATCCCGCTGCCGCGATCGGTCTCGACGAGCGGCGGCGGCTCGCGCGTCGCATACGCGCCCGAGCCGCTTCCGCACCCGAACGCCGAAGCCAGCACAGCGAGGAGGCACGACACACCGTAGGTGCAGGGGCGGGCGTGAGCCCGCCCGCCTCGGTCATCGACGCGGGCGACCTGACCGTCGCCTCTGCACTCCGACGAGGCGACGCTCGGCTCGGCATCGCGAAACCAGCCGGATGCTCAGCGCGCCTTCTTGCCGAGCGCCAGCACGCGGTCGAACTGGGCCTTGGTGACCGGCGACACCGAGAGCCGCGACTTGCGGACGATCGCCATCTCGGAGAGCAGCTTGTCGCTCTTGATCTCGTCTAGGGTGACGGGATGCGCGATCGGCGCCTCGGGCTCGACCTCGACCACCGACCAGTCGCCGTCCTTGGCCGTGGGATCGGGGTAGGCCTCGCGCACGATCCGCGCGACGCCGACCACGCGCTTCTCCTTCACCGAGTGGTAGAAGAGCGCGCGGTCGCCGACCTTCATGGCGCGCAGGTTGTTGCGCGCCTCGAAGTTCCGCACACCGTCCCACACGCCGCGCTTCTGCTCGACGAGATCGCCCCACGAATACGCGTCAGGCTCACTCTTCAATAGCCACAGGCTCATGTCGCCGCCTTCGTCTCCTTGCCGTTGGTCGTGGGCGCGCTCTCCTCGCCCGACGGGATACGCACGATCTCGACCCGCTTGACGCGCCGCTCGTCGGCCTCGCGGACGTGGAACTCGAAGCCATCCCAGCGCACCTGGGTGCCCGAGGTCGGCAGCCGCCCGGCCTGGGCGATGAGGAAGCCGCCCAGCGTCTCGTAGCTGCCGGTCTCGGGGAACTCGGTGCCGAGCTTCTCGCCCAGGTCGTAGATCGAGAGCCGGCCGTCGGCGAGCACGTGGCCGTCGGGCAGCACCCGGAACTGCGCCTCTTCCTCGTCGTGTTCGTCCTGGATCTCGCCGACGATCTCCTCGATCACGTTCTCGAGCGTGACGATACCGCTGGTGCCGCCGAACTCGTCGACCACGATCGCCATGTGCGTCTTCCTGCGCTGGAACTCCTTGAGCAGGTTGGCGATCGGCATCAGCTCGGGCGCGAAGAATGCCTTGCGCATGAGCCTGGCGACGTCGAGCGGCTCGGGGTCGTCGGCCTTGTGCTTGATGAGGTCCTTGGTGTGGAGGATGCCGACCACGTTGTCGATGGTCTCGGCGTACACCGGGATGCGCGAGAGCCCCGAACTCGCGACCAGCTCCATGAGCTCCTCGAAGCTAGCGTCCTGGCGCACCGCGACCATCTCGGTGCGCGGCACCATGATCTCGCGCACCACGGTGTCGCCGAACTCGAACACCGAGGCGAGCATCTGACGCTCGTCACGGTGCAGCACGCCTTCCTCGTGGCCGAGATCGATCAGGTACGCGATGTCCTCCTCGGTCACGAACGGCCCCGAGCGCGACACCGGATGCCCGGTCGCCATCACGATCATCCGCGACAGGTAGGTGAGCAGCCAGACCACCGGGAACAGCACCCACACCAGCACCCGCACGACCCGAAGGGCGCGAGGCGCGAAGCTCTCGGCGTTGTGCTTGGCGAAGGTCTTGGGCGAGATCTCGCCGAAGGTGAGCAGCAGGAACGACGACACGAAGGTGGCGATCGCGACCGTGCGGCCCTGCGAGAAGTGGGTGGTGATCCCCGTGACCAGCGCCGCGGTGAGCGTGTTCACCACGGTGTTGCCGATGAGCAGCGTGGTGAGCACGCGGTTGGGCTCGTCGATCCAGAGTTTCAGGCTCTGGAAGCGCTTCTCGCCCGACTCGACCAGCTGACGTGCGCGCCGCTCGGAGATCGCGGTCACCGCGGTCTCGGACGACGAGAAGAACGCCGAGCTGACGATGCACGCGACGATGCCGAGGATGTCGAGGGTCAGGGACGGCTCGCTCATGGCGTGAGGTGAAGCCGCACCCCCGCGGAGGGGTCGGCGATCCGGACCCACGTGACGTCCGCGGCGTCGCGGGTCCAAGCGCGCGTGGCACCGGTGAGCGCGCTGACGCTCGTCACGTGCGTGGGCGCCGTACCGAAGTCCTCGGTGACGTTCGCGGTAGCGGGTCCGCCGCGCACCCGCCACAGCACCGCGCGCGAGGTCGGCGACACCTCGAGGGCGAGGCTGGTGGCACTCTCCGCCCGCCAGGTCACGCGCACGCCGCTGCCGTGCTCCTCGAAGACGTCGACCGTCTTCGAGCCGCTCGCGAGCGGGTACGCCGCGAGCGTCAGGTGGCCTGCGGCGAACCCGTCGCCGTGTCCGCTCGCGGTGCTGGTCACGTCGAGCGGCACGATCGCGCCGTCGCGCACGAACACCGGAAAGCGCTCGAGCGGCACGGAGAGCGTGTGCGTGCTGCCGCCCGCGTAGACCAGCGACTCGTCGAGCCAGTCGCGCCAGGTCCCGGCGGGGAACGTGACCGTGCGGCTGGTACCGGTGTCGGTCATGGGCGCCACGTACAGGTCCTCGCCCAGCAGGTAGCTCTGGTCGACGCCCTGGAAGCGCATCAGCGAGACGTTCTGCTTCCACGCCTTGGCGCCGAGGCTGTAGAGGAACGGCACCAGCTCGTGATGGAGCTTGGCGTAGCTGCGGTAGATCGACTCGACCTGTGTCCCGTACATCCACGGCCGGTGCTCACCGCCGCCGCCGTTCTCCATGATCGGGTTGAGCGCGCCGAGCTGGGCCCAGCGCACGAAGAGCTCGGGATCGTTCAGCCCGTCGCCGCGGAAGCCGCCGATGTCGGAGCCGAAGTTCACGTAGCCCAGGTTCGACGACGCCACCATGTTGGCGAGCGCCGAGCGCAGGCCCGCGAAGCTCGAGTCCTGATCGCCGACCCAGCCAGCGAAGTTGACGTCCCTGGGGGCGAACGGCACCGGCAGCGGGACGCCCACGTAGCTGTCGCTCGGTCGCGCCAGGATCACGCGGTCGTTACCGAGGACGCTGCGCGTGAACGTGAAGAAGTCGCGGTAGTAGGCGTCGCGGTACTGGTCCCAGGTCACCGGTCCCGTCGAGCCCACGGCCCCACCCGGGATCAGGAGCACCAGCGGATCGGTGGCGTCGCACTTCCAGCCGTCGATGCCGAGCTCCAGGATGCTCTGCATCCGCGCGTGCCACCACGCCACCGCGGAGGGGTTGGTGTAGTCGAGGAGGGCCCCCTGCCCGCCCCACCAGTCCACCGTGGCACCGCCGCTCAGCAGGTAACCGTTGGCGAGAGCCTCGGGGAACGTGGACGCGGTGTCGTTGATGGCGCTCACGATCCACATCACCGCGCGCACGTCGCGGGCGTGGAGGTCGTCGACCAGCCCGCCGAGGTCGGGGTAGCGGGAGGGGTCGGCCTCGAACGCGACCGGCTGGACCTCCCACGGCCGGTCGATCACCTGCGCGCCGACCGGGATGTCGCGCGCCAGGTAGCCGTCGGTGAGCGCCAGCGCGCTCGCCTGGTCACCCTCGTTCTCCCACACCCAGTGGCGCAGCACCCACTCCGGCCAGGGCGGCGGGGTGAGCGTGACCGGCGGGACGGGTGTGGGCGGACAGCCGCTCGCGTTCAGGAACGCGAGTGGTGCGAGAAAGGCGAGTGCCAAGATCGAGAGAACGGAGACGCGGCGAGCGCAACGGCGGGCCGCGCCGGGGCGCTGAGGAGGGTCATCCCCCATCGGTGTGGCTCCTGGGTGGTCGCCCCCGATCGTAGGGGGTCCAGCGAGGCTACCGCAGCCCCCACCCGCACGAGAAGGGCGGGGCGACGTCCGTCCGGGCGCGAATCCCCGGGACGGGTCCGGTCGGGCAGCGGGAGCGCCGGCCATACCTGGACCCGAGACGGGTTCGAGGCGCTCGGCGCACGCGCCGCGATCAGCACGCAGGCTCACCGAGCTCTTCGTCACGGTCACCCGCAAGCCGGGGCGGTCACGAAACCGCGGACCGCGGGCGGCGAATCCGCCTCGGGGCCGGCGACGGGGGATGGACCCCCCGGCGCTACGATTTCGGATCTCCGCGGTTCGTTCGTAGCGCGGGGGCCTCCGTGCCCCCGCGTCGCCGCGCGACGAGCGCGAGCCCGCCACCGCAGCCACCAGCGTGAGCGCGGCGATCGTCGCGAGCCGGCCCGCCGGTCCCCTTCCGCTCACAGCCAGCGCCGCACGCGCCGCGTGTAGTCGAGGTAGCGCTCGCCGAATTTCGCCGTGAGTGCCCGCTCCTCGGGCGCGATCTGGAAGCGGCTCAGGTAGAGGACGAACGCGGGCAGCAGCGCCAACGACAGCCCGTTCCCGAGATACGCCGCCCAGCCCGCGAGCATCAGCCCGAAGGCCACGTACATCGGGTTTCGGCTCCTCGCGTAGATGCCCGAGTCGACCACCGCCGCGCTGGCGTCCGGGGTGGTCGGGTTGACCGTGGTGTGCGCGGACCGGAACGCCGCCACTCCCGCCGCGGCGATCGCCGCACCCGCGATCGCGAGGGCCAGCGCGAACGGGCCCCGCGCGGGGATCGGGAGGCCGAGCCCCGGAGCGAGCTGCGCCACGCTCCACATCGCGAGCGCGCTCAACCCCGTGACCGCGACCGGCGGGACGCACAGCTCCAGACGGTTCATCGGCGACCCACCCGCAGCAAGCCTCCAACGGGACCGCCCGCCCTCGGCACCGACGCCCGCCAGCTCACGGCGGGAGCGCCGCGACCTCGTCGGGCTCGGAGGTGTCGGCAGCGATCGCGCTCGCGATGATCTCGGTCGCGAGCGCGTTCAGGTGCTCGACGAGCACCCGGTTGAGCTCGTCGAACTCGGGGATCAACGTGCCCTCGACGAACCCACGAGGCGCGGTGATCATCACGCTGGTGCGCCGCTGGCCGTGGCGACGAAACGGCGTCAGCCCATAGCGGCGCGCGAGCGCGACGAAGAGCTGCCGCGACCACGGGTTCTCCAACGCGAAGCGCCACTCCTCGGGATTCTGGGTCTCTTCGAACTTCTTGAGCCGCTCCTGGATCCGCTCGCGCGCCGCCTCGGCGGCCTGGCGCTCGCCAGGCGTCGTCGCGCCGGCGAAGAGCGCCTCGATCTTGCGCAGCTTCTCGCGGATCTCGGCGTCGGTCCGCATCACGCGCCCCGGTCGGCGTCCGAGCGCGCCCCGATCCTGCGCTCGAGCTCCCCGCGTGCGGCGGCGAGGTGCTTCTCGGGCGAACGATGCGCCACGGTCAGATCGGCCGCCTCGAGGTCGGTCCACCCGAGCAGCGCGAGCAGCGCGTTGGCGGCGTGATAGCGATCGAGGTACTCGGCGTCGCCGCTCACGAAGTCGAAGAGCAACCACCCGGCCTCGGCGAGCGAGGCGCGCGCGGCGATCGCGTACCAGAGCTGGTATTGCCCCCCCAGCCGCCGCGCGCGGATCCGGCCGAGCAGCGCGCCGATCGGCTCGCGGTCGTAGCCGGCCCGCTCCTTCTCGGACTCGATCTCGTACTGGCGCTGGAAGTCCGCGTACGACATGGGCCTTCACTTTCCGCGCTCGTGGCCCTCCTCGCAAGGGCCACGCGCTCCGTCGATAAATGAACGATGATGTCCCCATGCGCGGACGCCACCTCCTCGTCGCGATCCGCTGTGCCGCGCTGGTCGTCGCGACATTGCACGTGGCGCACGCCGAGGCGCCGCCGTCGACCCGCTCGCGCCTCACCTTGCGCGTCGGGAGCGAGGTGAGCTTCCCGCCCTTCGCGCTCGGTGATCCCGGCGGGCAGCCGTCGGGCTTCACCGCCGAGCTCTGGAACGCCGTCGCCCTCGAGGCCGGCCTCGAGACCCGCTACCGCGTGGAGCCGTTCCAGGACCTGCTCGCGGAGTTCCGCCGCGGCGACCTCGACGTCCTCATCAACCTCGCCCACTCGCAGGAGCGCGCGTCCTTCGCCGCGTTCTCGGTGCCGCACGTCACGATGAACGGGGCACTGTTCGTGCGCAAGGGCGACCGCCGCATCCGCTCGGTGGCCGATCTGCGCGGCCGGTCCATCTTCGTGCTGGCCGGCGACCTCGCCCAGGACTGGGCGGTCACGCAGGGCTGGGCCAAGCAGCTCGTGCCGGTCGACGTCACGGCGAACGCGATGCACCGGCTCGCGGCGGGTGACGGCGACGCGATGCTGATCGGCAAGCTGGTGGGGCTCAAGACACTCGCCGACGAGAAGATCACGAACGTCGAGTCCGTCGGCCCACCGCTCGACGGCTTCGTGCAGAGGTTCTGCTTCGCCGTTCACCGCGACGACCCCGAGCTCCTCGCGCGCATCAACGACGCCCTCGCGGTGGTCCGGACCGACGGCACCTACGACCGCATCTACTTGCGCTGGTTCGGGGCGCTCACGCCGTCGCTGCTGGACGACCCGGCGGTGCGCCGCTACGCCGGCGCCGGGGGCCTGCTGGCGGTGCTGGCGGCGCTCGCGTTCGTGCGCGAGAGCTGGCTGCGCCGCCGGCTGGCCGCGTCGAGCTCGTTGCGCGACGCGATGCTCGAGTCGACCGCCGACGGCATCCTGGTCGTCGACCGCTCCACGCGGATCACCTTCGCCAATCGCCAGTTCCTGAAGCTGTGGCACATCCCACCCGAGCTGCTCGCGGTGCGCGACGACCGCAAGCTCCTCGCGCACGTCCTGGAGCAGCTCGCCGACCCCGCGGCGTTCCGTGCGCGCGTCGAGGAGCTCTACGCGCGGCCCGGCGACGAGAGCTTCGACGTCGTCCACTTCAGGGACGGGCGGGTGTTCGAGCGCTACTCGAAGCCGCAGACCCTCGAGGGCCGCATCGTGGGACGGGTATGGAGCTTCCGCGACGTGACCGCGCGGGCCGTCGCCGAGGATCAGGTGCGCTCGCTCAACGCCAACCTCGAGGCGCAGGTCGGGAGCCGCACCGCGGCGCTCACCACCGCCAACGAATCGCTACGCGAGAGCCGCGAGCGATTCCGCGAGATCGCGGAGACCATCGAGGAGGTGTTCTGGGTCGCCGCGCCCCGCCGCGAGCGCATGATCTACGTGAGCCCGGCCTTCGAGCGCGTGTGGGGACGGAGCATCGCCAGCCTCTACGAGAACCCCGGCTCGTTCCTCGACGCGATCCACCCCGACGACCGCACGCGTGTGGCCGAGCGCCTCGGCTTCGGCTGTGCGATGGACCCGTGCGACGCCGAGTACCGCGTGGTGCGCCCCGACGGGAGCGAGCGCTGGGTGTGGGACCGCGGCTTCCCGGTCCTCGACCCCACGACCGGCGGCACCAGCCACTTCGTGGGTGTGGCGCTCGACGTCACGGAGCGGCGCGCGCTCACCGAGGCCGTCACGCTCCACGGCCGTCAGGCACAGCTCCTCGCCGACGTGGGCGAGTGCCTGATCGAGGACCGCCCGATGTCCGAGGTCCTCGACCGCTGCGCCACGGCGATGGTGCGCCACCTCGACGCCGCGTTCGCGCGGGTGTGGGTGCTCGACCACGACACTCGCACGCTCGTGCTCAGGGCGAGCGCCGGCCTCTACACGCACCTCGACGGCGCGCACGCGCGCATCTCGCTCGACAGCCCGCTCAAGATCGGGCGGATCGCCGCGGACCACGCGGCACACCGGAGCGACGACCTGCAGCACGATGCCGCGATCGGCGATCCCGAGTGGGCGCGGCGCGAGGGCCTGGTCGCGTTCGCTGGCTACCCGCTGATCGTCGAGGACGAGGTCGAGGGCGTGTTGGCGATGTTCTCGCGCCGCCCGATCCCGGAGTCGGCCGACGCCACCCTCGAAGCCGCTGCGCGCGTGATCGGCCTCGGCATCGCGCGCCAGCGCGCCGAGGAGACGCTGCGCCAGCTCGCCGAGAACCTCGAGCGGCGCGTCGACGAGCGCACCGCGGAGCTCGCCGCGACCAACACCGCGCTGCGCCGCAGCCAGGCGCTCTTCGAGCAGTTCATGACGCACAGCCCGGCGATCGCGTTCCTCAAGGACGCCGGCGGCCGCTTCGCCTACGTCAACGACGCCTTCCTCGCCCAGCTCTCGAGCGGCCGCCCGGCGCCCCCCTGGCGCGGCAAGAGCGAGGGCGAGCTCTGGCCGGGGCGCAGCGCGAGCTCGACGCGGTGCGCGAGCGCGACGCGCGTGTGCTCGCGTCGGGGCGCGCCGCGATGGCCGAGGAGCGCTTCACCGGACCCGACGGCGCGCGCACCTGGCTCGCCTGCCGCTTCCCGGTGCCGGTGCCGGAAGGCGAGACGCTGCTCGCCTGCATGGCGATCGACATCACCGAGCGCAAGCGCCTCGAGGAGCAGTTCCTGCAGTCGCAGAAGATGGAGGCGATCGGACGCCTCGCGGGGGGCGTGGCCCACGACTTCAACAACCTGCTCACCGTGATCCTCGCCAGCTCGGCGTTCGCGCTCCAGCACCTCGCGCCCGCCGACACCGCGCGCGCCGACCTCGCCCAGGTCCAGGAGGCGGCGCAGCGAGCCGCGGCCGTGACGCGCCAGCTCCTCACCTTCTCGCGCAAGGAGCCGAGCGAGGCGAAGGACGTCGACCTCACGGCGCTGATCCGCGGCTTCTCCAAGCTGCTGGTGAGGGTGGTGCGAGAGGACGTGGCCCTCGCGCTCGACCTCCCCGACCGCGCGATTTGGGTGGTGGCCTCCCCCAACCAGCTCGAGCAGGTGCTGCTCAACCTGGTGGTGAACGCCTGCGACGCGATGCCGAGCGGTGGGGCCGTCACGATCGGTCTGGTCGAGGTGCCGTTCGAGCCCGACCTCGGCTCGGCCGCGAACGGTGGCGCTGGGCGCCGCGGCGCCCAGGTCGTGGTGCGAGACACCGGTGTCGGCATGGACGCCGAGACCCTGCGCCGCTCGTTCGAGCCGTTCTTCACCACCAAGCCGGTCGGCCAGGGCACCGGGCTCGGCCTCGCGACCGCTTACGGGATCGTGCGCGAGGCCGGCGGCCGGATGTGGGCCGAGAGCCAGCCCGGCAAGGGCAGCACCTTCCACTGGGTGTTACCGGTGCGCGAGAGCGGCGCGCTCGCCGCGACCGCCCCTGCCACCGCGCCCGCGGCGTCCGGCCAGGAGACGATCCTGGTCGTCGAGGACGACCCCCTGGTGCGGATGGTGACGGTGCGGATGCTGCGCAACCTCGGCTACCGGGTCATCGAAGCGGGCCTCGGCGAGGACGCCGTGGCGCTCGCCACCGCCGATCCCGGCAGGATCCACCTGTTGCTCACCGACGTGGTCATGCCGGATCTGAGCGGTCCCGAGGTCGCGAAGCGCGTCGCCGCGCTACGCCCGGAGGTCGCCGTGCTGTTCGTGAGCGGCTACCCGGACCATCCGGCGCTCGAGGTGAACGCCGAGGACATCCAGCGCAGCTTCCTGCCCAAGCCGTTCACGGCCGAGAGCCTCGGCCGCCGCGTGCGCGCCCTGTTGCACGGCGAGACCGAGCCCGCGTGACCGGTGCGCGAGCCACTCGCCTGCTCGCGGACCGCGCGGCTGCGCGCGCCGCTCACTCGCCGCGCGCGCAGCGGAAGCCGTCGTTGATGAGCGAGTAGCTGGGGTTGGTGCCGTAGCGGAACGACGCGCGTAGCTCGCTCGGATCGTCCTCGAACCACGAGCCCCCGCGCAGCACGCGATACGCGCCAGAGTCCGGTCCCGTGGGATTGGCCGCCGGCCCTCGGCGTAATACGTGGCGCCGTACCAGTCGTTCACCCACTCCCACACGTTTCCGGTCATGTCGACGGCGCCGTACGGCGATGCACCGTCAGGACGCGAGCCCACCGGCTGGGTGCGGTTCTGGTCGCAGCCGAAGCCGCCCACCGCCGCGTCCCACATCACCGCCAGGCCGCAGCTCGGCGCGGCCTCGCCCCACGGGTAGGTGCGCGCTTCGGTGCCGCGCGCCGCCTTCTCCCACTCCGCTTCGGTGGGCAGGCGCTCGCCCAGCCAAGCGCAGTAGTCGTGAGCCTGCTTCCAGGTGACGCAGTTGACCGGGTTGTCGCCGCGGTCGGCGTGGTTCCAGTTGCAGCTCGTCGAGGAGTTGCTCTGCTTGCACACGCCCGCGTCGACGCACGCCGCGTAGGCGTCGACCGTGACCTCGGTGCGGTCGATCCAGTAGCCGTCGAGGTGGACGGTGTGGACCGGCGCCTCGTCGGGATCGCCGACGGTCGAACCCATCGTGAAGTCGCCCGCCGGGACGTGCACCATCTCGCCCGGCAAGAGCTGGCAGGTACCATCGGCGCCGAGGAGCAGCGCGCCGGCGAGGGCGGCCGCCAGTCGGCGCGAACGAGAACGGGCACGGTCGGATGACATGGCGGCTCGGCTCCCCCGCACAGGATGACCACGAAACGCTCGCCGACGGCAACGTCGTCAGACGGCGTGCTCGCGCGCGCGCCGCGATCAGCGCCGGAACGGCGCGACCTGCTGCGCCCAGAACCCCGCCGGCACCCCCTCGTCGGCCACTCCGTAGCGCTCGGGCAGGCGGCCGGGGCGCTGCACCGCGGTGCCGAACAGGTGATCGAGGAAGGCCAAGTGCGCGGCGAAGTTGCGGTCGATCGCGGCGCGCTCGCTGCCGTGGTGCCAGTGGTGGAAGTCGGGCGTGACCAGGACGTAGCGCAGCCAGCCCCACGGCCAGCGCACGTTGGAGTGGATCAGCACCGCCTGGAAGCCGACGATGACGATGTAGAGGTCCATGGCCGGACGCGAGAAGCCGAGCAGGTAGAGGGCGCCGAGCACGGCGATCCGCGTGACCACGGTCTCGAGCACGTGCAGGCGCGAGCCCGCGAGCCAGTCCAGGGTGCGCGCGCTGTGGTGGATCGCGTGGAAGCGCCACAAGAGCGGCACGCGGTGATAGAGCCGGTGCACGGCGTACTGCACCAGGTCCGCGGCGAGCACGGCCATCGCGAGCTCCACCGCGAGCGGCCGCGCGCGCACCCACTCGCCGACCGCCGGCACCATCGCCCAGTCGAAGAGCCGGTGCACACCTTCGTTCACCACCACCAGCACCACACCGATCAGCAGGTGGTTGACCGCGAAGTAACCGAGGTCGGTGGACCACTCGGCGCGAAGCATCGGCTGGGCCGGACGCAGCGGGAAGAGCGTCTCGAGGAACACGAACACCAGCGCCGAGCCGAGCAGGTCGAGGATGAACCAGTCGAGCCCGACGTACGGCGTGCCGTCCGGGAAGTTGCCGACCGGCACGCGGTGGCCGCCGAGGAGCGCCGCGAGCGTGACCAGCGCGAAGGCGCTCGTGGCCAGCCAGCGCGAGCGCCCGAGGATCAGGTTGGCGAGGCTCACGCCGCCCGCGAGCACCATCGCGCCGAGCAGCACGTGGCGCAGCACCGCCACGTCGTATTTGCGGCGCAGCTCGGGCGTGGTCAGGTACTCCGGGAAATGAAACGCCAGGACCGCGAGCACCGCGAGCGCCCCTAGAGCGAGCGCGACCGCGCCGGACACCCGGCCGCGGCTGAGCGGACCACGCTCACGGCCACGCACGAGCTCGACGATACGCATGGGGACGGAGGTCCGGCCGGGGTGAACGCGGTCCGGCGGCGGAGCTCGCGCACGAGCGTACGTCACCTCGGCGAACGCGAGCGAGCGCCAGACGCCGTCGCACCGGCCGGGTCCACGCCCACTGCACGGAGTCTGCACGGCGGCTCCGCGTCCTCGACCACGCTCGAGGCTCTCCGGAGGTGAACCGATGAGGCTCGTGGCGAAGCTGGCGCTGATCGTGGGTGGATACGTGGCGGCGTTCGCCGTGGCGAGCGCGGTCGTGGCGGTCCGGATCGCGCTCACCCGGAACGCGCCCGACGCGATCGCCTCGTCGGGCATGTACGCGGGCGGCGATCTGCTGCTCTTCCTGGGCGTGTTCGGCGCGGTGGCCCTCGTGCCCACGGGTGCGGCGCTGCTGTCCGCGCGCGCGGCGCCCTGGTTCGGCCCGTGGCTCGGCGGCGCCGCCGTCGCGACCGCGCTCTCGGGCACCTTCGCGTGGCTCGCCTACGTGCAACCGCTCGGACGGGCGGATCCGCGCGGGTGGCTCTCGATCGCCGGCGCGCTCGCCGTGCTCCGGCTCCTCGGCGCGCCGCTGGTGGCGAGCGGGCTCGCGTTCGCGGCGCTCGCGGCGCCGAGCCGGGGCTCACGGCGCGCGGTGATGATGGCGCTCGCGGTCGAGGCGCTGCTCTGCCTCTACACCGGCTTCCACTTCCTCGTCGCGCCGCGGCTGTGAGCGCCGCTCACTCGCGCAGCCACCGCGGCTGGGTGGCGAAGCGCGCCGCGGCGAGCCCCATGGCCATCGCCGCCAGCACGAAGATCACCGAGATCCCCGCCTGGAGCGCCGCCAGGATCTCGCCGCGGTCGAACAGCACGATGGTGCGGAACGCGTAGAGCCCCGGCACCATCATCAGCACGCCCGGGATCGTGAGGATCACTCGCGGCTCACCGGACGAGCGCAGCGTGAGCGACGCCGCGACGCCGAGCGCGAACGCACCCGCGAAGGTCGCGAGCGCGAGCGCCAGGCCCGCGTCGCGCAGCACCAGCCGCGTCTCGTTGCCCACGATCGCGAGCAGCCCGACGTGCAGCACGTTGCGCCACGAGCCCTGGAACAGGATCGCGAACCCGCACGCACCGACGAAGCTCGCGGCCGCGCGCACCGCGAACAGCGCGATCGGCCCGAGCGCGAGCGCGGGCGGCGCGTCCACGCTCGTGCCGACCCACGCGATCACTCCCGCGACGCCCAGCACCGCGGCGAGGAGCAGCATGGTCGCGTACGCGAGCCGGCTCACGGCCGCCGTGGTCTGATGCTGCATCACGTCGAGGAGCGACGTCACCAGCGGGAAGCCCGGCACCAGGAACAGCACCGACGAGATGAAGCCCACCGTGGGCCGCTCCACGCTCCAGCCGGCGTGGCGAGCCGCCGCGAAGAGCAGCGAGTACACGCCGGCGGCGGTGAACGCACACAGCGCGGTGACCGCGTACTGGTTCACGCGCCGGCGGTGAAGCTGCGCGCGCAGCGCCTGGCCGGCGCCGCCGCCGAGCGCCGACGCGGCCACCTCGAAGGGACCGCCCCCGTTCAGCACCGCGAACGAGCCGCACGCGAGCGCGATCGCGGGGACGATCGACCGCAGCGAGTGGCGGAGCGGTGCCGCCTCGATCGCATCGAGCGAGGCCGCGAGCGCGCGTGGCGAGGTGCCGGGCGCGAGCGAGCGCGCCAGGCCGACCAGCGCCTCGATCCGCTGCGAGCTCACCCCGGGTGACCGACCTCGCGCACCAACGTCGCCGCGGCCGCGCCGCGGCGCGCGCTCGCCGTGAGGGTGCCGAGCGCGACTTGCACCGCGAGCGCTTCGATGCCGAGCGCGCTCGCGACCCCGCCCATCTCGGCGCGCACCCGGAAGGCGGCGTCACCGGCGCGCAGCAACAGCGCGCCGTAGCGCAGCACCTGCTCGAGGCCGTCGACGAGCCGGGCCGGAGCGCCCTCGGAGTCGCCCATCCCGCTCATCGGTCGAGGCCCATCAGCGCCGCCACGCCGCGGCTTGCGACGCGGCGAGGCCGACGAGATCGCCTTGCACCATCGACACGTCGACGAGGTGGAGCCCCCAGCCCTTCCCGCCCAGGAACTCGCCGGGGTAGTCGTCGGCGCGTGGGTCGGCGGGGTCGGAGTCGACCGTGACCTCGAGGTAGCTCGCGGTGCTCGCGGGGTCGACCACGCACTGGCCGTGGAGCTGGCCGGGCACCGAGTAGAACGCGTGCGTCTTCGCGGCGGCACGGTTCCGCGCCGGGTCCGCGTACGGGCCGCCCTCGCCACGGGCGATCAGGATCGCCTGGAAGATCGGCGGCTGCAGGAACGGCAGGTAGGCGTCGAGGGTGGCGCTGGCGGCGGCACCGGTGCCGGCGACGAGCGCGGCGGGGTTCACGCACAGCGCCTGGGTGGCGGGGTTTCCGGTCACGCCGAAGCGCGGCTCGGCGAGATCGGGATCGCCCTTGCGGAACGTCGAGTACGCGACCACGCAGCCGGTCTGCGTGGCGCTCCTGCAGGCCGGCGTGGCCGCGAGCGTACCGCCCACGTCGGCGCCATTCGGCACCTCCACGGTCGCACCCGGGATGTGCGCCGAGATCATCCGCGCCGCGAGGTAGGGCTGGGTCTCGACCTCCTCGGTGACGAGGCGAGCGGAGAGCCCCGCGCCCTGGGAGTGGCCGACGAGGAAGAAGCCGCGGCCGTGGTTCTCGTTCGCGATGTAGTGGCGGAACGCGTCGAGGACGTCGGCGTAGGCGATCTCACCCGCCTTCGCCGAAAGACCGTCGGGGACCAAGAAATCCGCGAACAGGCGCAGACCGAGCAGCACCAGCGTGCGCTGGCGGTAGACCGGCGCGAACACCCGGCACACCGAGCCGTAGCGCGCGGCCTGGATGAGCGTGGTGCCGGTCTCCTGGGCGCCGGGGTCGAGGTCCGCGTTGGCGGCGAGGTCGAAGCTGACCGTGGGGTAGAGGTAGAAGCAATCGACCGGCGGATCGGCGGCCGGCACGAAGGCTTCGGTGGTGGAGCTGCCGTCGGCGGCGACGCGGATCGTGGTCTGGTCGCCGTTGCAGACGTTGGCGTCGCCGGAGAGACCGGGGTGGCAGAGCCAGTGCTCGGTGCCCGCGTAGGTCGCGCTCACGTACCCGGGGTACGGGTTGTTCGCCGGCGGCGCCGTCCTCGCCGCCGCAGCTCGCGGCGGGCGTGAGGCACGCGACCAGGAGCGAGGTGAGGAGCGCGGCGGGTCACGTGCTGTCCTGGCGGCGCGACTCGTACGCGAGGAGGTTGCCGTCCGGATCGCGCACCACGAACCAGCGCGTGCCCCAGTGGGTGGGCTCGGGCGCGAAGAGCGGCAAACCCTTGGGTGCCAGCTCCGCGTAGCGCGCGTCGAGGTCGTCGACCGTCAGGTGGATCGTGGGGCGGTGGCCCTCGATCCCGTGCGACTTCGACTTGTCGGCGGCCGGGTGAGGCTCGGCGAGGACGATCGACACGCCGCCGCCGCTCAAGCCCACGCCCCGCGGCTCGCCCTCGCCGCCCCACGAGAAGAGCACCGACCAGCCGAGCCCGTCGCGATAGAACGCCACCGCCGCGCCGAACGACGCGGGCTCCACGAACAGATGGTCGAAGCGGTCGGCGGGCATGGCGGGCTGTGTCTCTCGATCGTCGCATCCGCTCGGGCAGAACGCGCCGCCCTTCTACCCCGTCGGTCCACTCGGTCTCAATCGCGGGGCCAAAGCGACGCCACGTCGAGAGAATGCGCCCCCGGCGCGGCGAGCTAGGTCGATAGGACCGGCGGGTCCCCAGGCGCAAGTATCGTCGTGACGAGCTCGACGACCGCGTCAGCGGCGTTCAGGTATCGGCCGGCGCGAACGGAAGGACGTCGGCCCGGTTCTTCGTGCGACGGATGGCTGAGCTCCTGCGATCCGGCCCCGGGCCAACGGTGCGGACGGCCACGGCGACGGCGTTGCGCGGGAAGCGGCGCGCTACGGCGCGTCGGCGGGCTGGATCTCGATCGAGACCGCCAGCCGCGCGCGGCTCGGGTCGCCGTCGAAGTTGCAGATGGCGTCGGGCGAGGGATCGACGTGGACGCCCATCGTGAAGGCGAAGACGCCGGCCAAGGTGGGCAGGCCGGTGACGAACACCGAGCGCCCGTCCGGGATGAGCGTGGTGCCGGGCGGCAGCACGCCGTCCTTCAGGGTGAACTCATACGAGAACGAGTCGTCGTCGGACTCGTTGTCGATGCTGCCACGCAGCTCGGCCTGGTAGACCGCGCCGACGCGCCCGGTCGGAACGTCGACCGCCTTTAGCTCGGCGGTGCGATACGAGCTGGGGTTGGTGAGGCAGTTGACCACGTCGCCGCAGCCGGCGCCGCCGAGGAGCGCGAGCGCGGTCAAAGCGACGCTGACGCCCGCGGTACCGCGAAGGCGCCGGCTCATCCGGGGTAGGTCTCGAGGCCCTCGCCCTTGAACGCGGCGAGGACGCGGTCCTTGTCGCCCGAGCGCAGCGCGGTCACGAACGCGCGGTAGGCACCGCCCGCGTTGTCGCCGAGCGCGTCCACGGGCAGGCGCTTGGCGCCGTTCGCGTAGTCGACGGCGAAGAGCCCGAAGCGCGGCTCGAAGCTCCCCCACTCGTAGTTGTCGGTGATCGTCCAGTGGCAGAAGGCCTTCACGTTCACGCCCTCGGAGATCGCCTTCAAGAGCCCGTAGAGATGTCCGCGCAGACCGTCGATGCGGCGCGCGCCGTCGAAGCGCGGCACACCCTGCGCCGTCTTGCCGCGGATGCCGAAGCCGTTCTCGAGCACCATGAGCGGCAGCCCGTGGTTGGGCGACGAGTAGGCGTGCAGGAAGTCGCAGAAGCTCGCCGGGTTCGAGGTCCAGTCCCATGGGTCGCGGCGGATCGTGGGCCCGCCCGAGAGCCCCACGTAGTTGGACGGGAACGGGTCGTAGTAGTCGAACGACACCGCGTCGAGGAGGCGCGACTCCTGGTAGTCCTCGAACACCGCGTGCAGCACGCGCGGCATGGTGACCGGGTTCAGGCGGTTCCACACGAACGCGTCGAGCGCCTTGTCGGCGAGGCGCCGCACCGGGTCGAGGCCGCGCGGCTGGCGGGTCTTCTCGACGCGCTCGATGAAGCGCTCGCGGCACTCGGCGAGGTACGGCCGCACCTGCTCCTTCTTGAGGCCGAGGGTGCGCGCGACCATCAGGTCCTGCGCCATCTTGTCGATCGAGTAGACCCGCGCCGCCCACGAGTTGAACGTGACCGTCGGCCGCTCCCAGCGCTTGCCGGCGTAGAGCGCGTGGATGCCGCGGTAAGCGAGGATGTGGCCGATCAGGATGTTCTCGTACGCGAGCCGCGCCGCCGCGAGCTGCGAGCGCGTGGCCTGGGTCGGGAACATCCGGAAGAGATACGTCGCCGACGCCAGCATGAACGGCTCGTTGAGCGTCACCCAGTACTTGATCGGCGGCTGGCCGTGCTTGTAGACGAGGCGGTTGTTGATGCTCTCGATGGTGAAGTTGACGTACGGGCCGAAGAGGTCCTCGACCTTGGGTCCCTGGAGCCAGAAGTCCTGCCCCACCCACAGCGGCGTGGTGAAGTGGAGCAGCGTGATGATCGGCTCGAGCCCGCGCTTGCGCGCCTCGAGGATGATGTTCACGTAGTCGTCGAAGGCCTTCTCGTCGAAATCGGGCGGGTCCGTGTGACGGCGCGTGGGGTCGGCGGAGGGCTGGACCCGCGCCCACTCGATCCCCATGCGGAACGCGTTGAGCCCCATCCACTCGGCGCGCTCGAAGTCACCGGGGTACTGGTTCCAGAAGTCCGACGCCTTGCCGGTGACGTCGCGGCCGTCCTTCCCCTCCCAGCCGTACCAGTTGTTCTTGATGTCATCGGGGCCGTTGAAGCCGCCCTCGGCCTGGTAGCCGGCGGTGGCGACGCCCCACAGGAAGTCGGGCGGGACGGTGGCCTTGCGCACCACGTCGGCGAGCTGGTCGGGTGTATAGGGCAGCGTCAGCGCCATCGGTTCCTCCGGGAAATGCGCGGAATTCGTGAACCCATCGGGATACCCGCCCGCGCGACCCAGGTGCAAGCGAAGCGCGCGGGGGCGGCCGTCCGGCCGGGCTCAGCGAGCGCCGAGGCGGGAGCGGACGAGCTCGGCGTCGTAGCTCGTGACCTCGAACGGATTGCCCCACGGGTCGACGAAGTAGATCGAGAAGCTCTCGCCGTGGTCGACGACGTCGCTCGCGCGCACCGCGGCGCCGTGGCGATCGACCAATCCGTGACGCTCGAGCCCGGCGAGGAAGTCTAGAAGGTCCTCTCCCGCGACGCGCAGCGCGACCACGCGGCGGCGCTCGCCGCCGCTCGGCGCCTCGCCCTCGAAGAGCGCGACCCCGCTCGTCCCGCCGTCGCCCGACACCGTGAGCGGGCCGCCGTCCGCGGCCCAGTGGGCGTGCTCGAGCACCACCGCCAGACCGAGCACGTCGCGGTACCACGCGGCGGCGCGGTCGCGCTCGGGAACGAACACGTGGACGTGATCCAGCTCGGCGCCGCGCAGCGCGCCCTCGCTCGTTTCACTCATCGGTTCGGCCTCGACGATCAGGTGGATGCGGGTCGCGCCACCATACCGCGCAGCACGTGGCGGCCGATCTGGCGCAGCGCGCGCCCGAGGTGCTCGCCGACCTGGGCGTTGCCGACCTGCGCGGAGCGCAGCCCGTAGAGGGTGAGGATCACCACGTCGGGCAGCGCCAGCCAGCGATAGGCGCGGGTCCGCACCAGCCACTCGACTGCGGCCGGCGAGAGCCACGGCAGGAGGACCATCAGCGCGTAGAACGGGCGGTAGAAGCGCCGCCGCTCGGCCGACATCGCGAGCCGCCCGTTCATGAGGTGGATGCCTTCGCCGTGAGCCAGCCGCTCGACCTCGCCGCGGCTCAGGTCGCCGGCCTCCACCGCGCGCTCGGCGAGCGGCAGGCCCGCGAAGTGCTGGATCGAGAAGCACGTGATCTGCGCGGGACGCATGCGGTTGTAGAGCAGCACCGCCTCTTCCTGCGCCTCGCGGATGTCGCCGGGGATGCCGAAGATGTGGTCGGGGTGGAGCGCGAGCCCGGCCTCACGGCAGAGCCGCCCCACCTCCTCGAGGTCGCGATTCTTCTCGCGGCGGCCCAGGCGGCGGCGCTCGGCTTCGCTGCCGGTCTGGACGCCGAGCTCGAGCTTGTAGCAGCCGGCGTCGGCGAGCAGCCGCACCGACTCGGCATCGAGGAACGCGGGATACGTCACGGCCTTGAAGGGCAGCCCGACCTCGCGCGGGTAGCGCCGCGAACTCGCGCAGCCACGCGCGGTCGTTACCGAACACGTCGTCCTCGAAGAGCACGCGCTCGACGCGGTGGCGGGCGCGAAAGTGGGTGATCTCCCGCAGGATGGTGGTGACACCGCGGCGCCGGATCGGGTTGTCGCGCGCGTCGTAGAGGCGGTGGTAGTGGCTCGCGCAGCAGAACGTACAGCGGTACGGACAGCCGCGCGTCGAGAGCGTCTGGAAGGCGCGCGCGAAGCTTCCGTCGAGATCGTAGAAGAGGTCCTTGTCGGGCAGCGGCAGCGCGTCGAGGTCACGGATGTAGGGGCGCACCGGGTTCGACCACACGGTGGCGTCGGCGTCGCGGCCCCACACGTTGGGGAGCGCGCGCGGCGAGGCACCCGCGCCGAGCGCCTCCACGAGGTCGAGGAGGGCGCTCTCGCCTTCCCCCACGATCACGTGGTCGATGGCGGGCTCGCTCATCACCGCGTCGGGCGCGAGTGTCGGGTGGATGCCGCCGAACACCACCGGCAGCTCGGGTGCCCGGCGCTTGATGCGCCGCGCCCGCTCGCGTCCCCACGGGTAGTTGATCGAGAACACGCTGAAGCCCACCACGTCGGGGCGCGTGGCGAGGACGCGCTCGGCGAAGGGCTCGGGATCGTCGAACAGCGACTTCAAGCGGTGCTCGTGGAAGAGCAGCTTGTCGTCGAAGAGCGCGGGGTCGAACGCGAGCGCGACCTCGTGGCCGTGGGCCTTGAGGAACGCCGAGAGCGCCTCGACGCCCTGGTTCTCGAACCCCATGCAAGCCAGCGTGACGCGCATTCCGCCTCTCGCGGCGAACCTACCGACGCGGCGGAAGCCCCGTCAAACCCCGGGCGGTGCGTGCCGCGCCGCGTTTCCGGCCGGGCGCAGGCCCAGCCTGGACGGGGGCTAGGGGGCGGCGTAGTCTTCGCTCGATGGCGCGCGCGGCGGCGATCTCCACCTCGAAAGCGGTGCCCGCGCCGCGCCGCACCCGTGCGCTCGTGACCCGAAGCCGCAAGGCCTACACCATCGGCGACTTCACCGTGGAAGGGCGGCCGCTCGGTAAGGGCGGCTACGCCTTCGTCCACCGGGTGGTGTCGAAGCGCGGCGCCGCCTACGCGGTGAAGGAACTGCGCCACGCGATGCGCGACCACAAGGACGCGGTGCGCCGCTTCCAGCGCGAGTTCCAGGTCACGTCGACGCTCGCCCACCCGAACATCGTCAAGATGCACGAGTGCTTCGAGGCGAACGGCACCTGGAACATCCGCATGGAGCTGATCGACGGCGCGAGCCTCGAGGAGCTGGTGCGCGCGGGCGAGCGCTTCGACGCGGCGCGCACGCGGCGGCGCTCGCGCTGCCGCTGCTCTCGGCGCTCGAGTTCGCCCACCTTCACGGCGCGGTGCACCGCGACGTGAAGCCGGGCAACGTGCTGGTGTCGCGCGCCGGCCTCGCCAAGCTCACCGACTTCGGCATCGCGCGCCTCGAGGACGCACAGGTCACGCGCGAGGGGATCCTCCTCGGCACGCCGTCCTACATGAGCCCCGAGCAGCTCGCCGGGCGGCGCGGCGCCGAGATCGACGGCCGCTCCGATCTCTACTCGCTGGCGGTGGTGATCTACGAGCTGGTGGCGCGCAAGCACCCGCACGGCATCAAGCCGAAGAGCGACATCTACGACATCATCCGCATCAAGAACGAGCAGGATCCCGCGCCGCTCACCGTCGAGGGCGCGGAGGAGCTGGCGCCGCTGCTCGCCAGGGCGCTCGCGCGCCGCCCCGAGGACCGCTTCGCGAGCGCGGGCGAGATGGCCGTGGCGCTCAAGCGGGTCGCGGCCAGCAAGCGCGCGCTCAAGGACGAGCTCGCGCGGCGCGTCGCCGCGGCGGCGCGGGCGAGCGCCGCGCGCAACCGGCGCAAGCGCGCGCCACACCCAGGGACGCGCTCGCGAACGTGCTCGCCGCGGCACCCTGGCGCCGCTATGCTGCCGTCGCAATGGCCAGCGCCGCGGCGCTCGGCCTGGCCGCGGGTTTGTGGGTATCGCGGCACCCCGACGCCGCAGCCCGGATCGAGGCTGCCGCCAAGCGAACGCTCGAGCACACCGTGATCCCGGTCCTGGAGCGCGCTCGCCACGAAGCGGGAGACCGCCCATGAGCGCGCCCAAGGGCGGCGAGCGGCCGTCGACCACGCTCGCGACCGCGGTGCGCCTCAAGGCGATGCCCGAGTCGCGCGGCCCGGCCACGCCAGGCATCACCGTCATCAACGGCTCCCAGCTCGGGGTGCGCTTCGACCTCGACGACGTGCGCCGCAACTTCGTCCTCGGGCGCGAGACCGCGTGCGACATCTTCATCGACGACGACACCGTCTCGCGGCGCCATGCCAAGCTCTACCTGCAGAGCCAGGACGGCGCGCAGCTCGTCAAGATCTCCGACCTCGGCAGCACCAACGGCGTCTTCGTCAACGAGCAGCAGATCACCGAGGCCACGCTCCAGCCGGGGGACAAGATCCACCTCGGCGACGTGATCCTGCGCTTCGAGTGGCTCGACCAGTACGACCGCAAGTTCCACGACAGTCTCGCCGAGAAGGTGAGGCAGGCCGCGGTCGATCCCACCACAGGCTTCCTGACCAAGCGTTTCTACCAGGACGAGCTGCCGCTCCTGACCAAGGAGTGGTGCGAGGCCGGCGAGGGCTACGCCCTGATCCTGATCGACCTCGACGGCTTCAAGGCGGTCAACGATCGCTTCGGCCACGCGGTCGGCGACCGGGTGCTCGCGCGAGTGGGTGCCCTCGCGCGCGCGCAGGTGCGCACCAACGACATCGCGATCCGCTTCGGCGGCGACGAGCTGGTGGTGGTGCTGCCGCGCGCGGGCGAAGAGGACGCGGTGCAGGTGGCCACGCGCATCCGCGACGGAGTGCGGCGCGATCACTGGGAGGAGATCCACCCGGCGATCGTGGTGCGCGTGAGCCAGGGAGTGGCCGCGTGGCGCACCGCCGCCGACGACCTCGAGGTGGTGTTCCGGCGCGCCGACCGCGCGCTCTATCGCGCCAAGCAAGCGGGCCGCGACCGCGTCGACGTCGCGGAGGACTCACGGGTGCTGGTGAGGTGAGGTGATTATCTACGGGGGGCTGGTCCAGCCCCCCGACCCGACTCCGGCGCGTCGGCACGAACCGTAGGGGCGGGCCCGTCCCCGCCTGCCGCGTCTCCCGGGCGGGGACAGGCCCCGCCCCTACGTCGCCAGGTGGAACACGATCCCCAGCGCGCGGCGCTCGCCGCGCGTCACGAGCGTCATCCCGTGGCGCACCGCGACCCGCGGCGGGCGCATGCTCGACCCGAACACCACCAGGTCGCCGCGGCCCGCGGGGACACGGGTGCGCGTCTCGGCGCCGCCCGTCGTCTCCTCGATCCACTCGAACGAGCCACCGCGAAAGTCGCGGCCGCGCTCGCTCAGCACGATCAACGCCTGCAGGGGGAAGGCCACCGGTCCGTAGACGTCCTGATGCGGGTGGTTGATGCCGCCTTTCGGGTAGGCGAGGACGATCGACGAACCGCGCAGCTGGCCGGCCTCCTGCAGCGCGCGAAGAAGCTCTCGAGGTCGCTCGGAAAGCCCGCTCCGCCTCCGCCGGCGTGCGCACCGCCGCCGCGTGGCGCGGGCCACGCCCCGGCGAGCGGTCGCAGGCGCCGATAGAGCCCGCCGCGGAGCTCGGCGATCGGCGCCGGGGCGGGCTCGCGGAAGTAGCGATAACGACCGACGCCGTAGCCACGCGGCGCCATCTCGATGGTGCGCTCGAAGAGCGCGTCGTCGTCGAAGCACCCGGCGATCGCGGCGCACTCGCGCGGCGCGAGGAACCGCGCCACTCGCACCCTCCCGCGGCTGAGGAGCGCGCGCCGGACGCTCGGGGAGTCGAGGCGCGCGAGCCGCTCCTCGAGCGCGGCGAGCGGAGCGACCGGTGGCACGCGACGCGGCACGGGGCTCGCGGCCGCCATGGGCGCATCGAGCGGTGCGAGCGAGCGCGCCAGCGCGGCGCTCTCGCTCGCCACCCGCTCCATCGCGAGCGGATCGAAGCCGTGCACCGCGGGATCGCTCGCGCACGCGAACCTGCGCCGCGCGAGATCGGCGACCCACCGCGCGCGCACCCGCCGGGCCCAGGCGGCCACGCTCTCGCCGGCTCGCGGACGCGCCCCGTCGCGCAGCCGCGCGAGCTGCAGCTCGCCTCGCCGCTCGCTCAGCTTGCCGCCGGCGGCGACGACGCGGTGCCATGGCACAGCGCCGTCGTCGGCGACACCGGCGATCGATCGTCCGGCGGCGCGCTGCGCGCCCGGGCGTCCGGCGAGCACCGCGAGCTCGGCGAAGGTGCGGGTCTCCCCCGCGGGGATCCGCCGCGCCGCCTCGCGATACCGGTCCGTGGCCGCCACGGACCTCAGACTATGCGGAGAGCGCGAGCAGCGGTGTCGCGAGGCCAAAGGCGTCCTTCAGGCGCAGCACGTCGGCGCGACGGAAGCGCCAGAAACGGCCCTGCTTGAAGGCCGGCAGCTCGCCGCGACGGGCCAGCTCGTTCACCTCGTCGGGGCCGAGATCGAGGAGCACCGCGACCTCGCGGCTCGACAGCGGGGGATCGGTGAACTGCCGGGTGCGTGCCATGGTGGGGATCCCTTCGGTGCGCCATGAAGCACTGCGTCATGACGAACACCGAACGGATAACACGCTGCGTCAACGGGCGTCAAACGTCATTTCGAAGTCGCCGATGACGGCGCGCCGACCCCGCCTGGAGTGAGATCAGCCGAGCATCGCGACGACTTGGTCCTCGACGACCGAGTCGCCGATCGCCACCGCGACGCTCGCGATCACGCCGCTCACCGGCGACTCGACGGGGATCTCCATCTTCATCGACTCGAGGATGAGGATCGCCTCGCCCTCCTCGACCGAGTCGCCGACCTGCTTCTCGATCTTGAACACCACGCCGGTGATCTGCGCCCGCACTTCGCTCATTTGGTCTCCTTGCTCCCGGGGGGCTGTTCCAGCCCCCCGCCCGCCGGGAGGGCACGGGGCCTTCGGCCCCTGCTCCGTCGCCGCCGATCCCGGCGGGTCCGACCCGAGGCGCTTCGGCTCGCGCCCGTTCAGCCGAACGCGCCGCGCTCGAGCGCGCCGGTGTCGAGCTCGCCGCGCTGGAACGCGTCGCTCGCCAGGATCTTCAGGTGCATCGCGATGTTGGTCTTGATGCCCTTGATGCGCGTCACCTCGAGCGCGCCGCGGATCCGCTCGAGGGCTTGCGCGCGGGTGGTTCCCCACGCGCTGATCTTCGCCACCATCGGGTCGTAGAACGGCGACACCGTGTAGCCGCCCTGCACGCCCGAGTCGACGCGGACCCCCTCGCCCTCGGGGAACGCCAGCATCTCGATCAGACCGGGCGACGGCATGAACTTCTTGGCCGGGTCCTCGGCGTAGATTCGGCACTCGATCGCCGAGCCGCGCTGCTCGAGCGCTTCAGCGTCCATCCCCGACGGCTGGCCAGCCGCCACCCGGAGCTGCATCTCAACCAGGTCGAGCCCGGTGGTCATCTCGGTGACCGGGTGCTCGACTTGCAGGCGGGTGTTCATCTCGAGGAAGTAGAACCCCATCTTCTGGTCGACCAGGAACTCGCAGGTGCCCGCGTTGACGTAGCCCACGGCGCGCGCCGCCTCGCGCGCCGCCTCGAGAAGCTGGCGCCGCACGTCCGCGTTCAGGCCGTCGACGAAGAGCGGCGAGGGCGACTCCTCGATGACCTTCTGGTGACGGCGCTGCACCGAGCACTCGCGCTCGAAGATGTGGTGGGCGGTGCCGTCGAGCTCGCCGAACACCTGCACCTCGACGTGACGAGGCCGCTCCAGGTAGCGCTCCAGGTAGACCGCGCCGTTGCAGAACGCGCGCCGCGCCCGCTCGCTCGCGGCCTCGACCAGCTTCACGAGCTGCTCGGGACCTTCGGCGACCTGCATGCCGATCCCGCCGCCGCCGCCGACCGCCTTGATGAGCACCGGGAAGCCGATGCGGTCGGCTTCCGCGCGAGCTTGCTCGGGCGCCACCGGCGAGAGCGTGCCCGGCACCACCGGTACTCCCGCGGCGGACATGGTCTCGCGGGCGCGCACCTTGTCGCCCATCAGCGTGATGACCTCGGGCGACGGGCCGACCCACACCAGCCCCGAGTCACGGACCCGGCGCGCGAAGTCGGCGTTCTCGGAGAGGAAGCCGTAGCCCGGATGGATCGCCCCGGCGCCGGTCTTGCGCGCCACGTCGAGGATCGCCTCGACGTTCAGGTAGCTCTTGAGCGACGGCCCCTCGCCGACCCGGTACGCCTCGTCGGCGAAGTAACGGTGGAGCGCCTTCTCGTCGGCATCCGAGTAGATCGCGACCGTCTCCACACCGAGCTTGCGGGCGGAGCGGATCACGCGACACGCGATCTCGCCGCGATTGGCGACCAGTAGCTTGCGGAACATGAGCGAGCCCCTCATGCCGGCGAGAGCTGACACCGGCGCGAAAGAGTCGCGAACCTAGAGGCGGGGTGGCGCGGGTGTCAAGCAAGCGGCGTCGCGCTAGGGCGGGATCGGCGCGCGGGCGCCCGAGCGCCGAAATGGCCGCGAAAAGCGCCGAAACCATTTGACCCAGCCCAGGCCCGCCGATATGATTTTTCGAACGATTTCGCACTCTCATCCACCAGCGCCGCGCACCGCGGCGGCCCGGACTCGCTGATGGCACTCATCCGGTACGCGACCCGGGAAATCACGGCGAAGCTCGTCTATTACGGCCCCGGGCTGTCGGGGAAGACGAGCAACCTCCAGTACATCCACTCGCGCCGCGCGTTCGGCAAGGTGGGCGAGCTCCTGAGCCTCGCCACCGGCGGCGACCGCACGCTCTTCTTCGATCTGCTGCCGGTGAGTGGCGGCACCATCGCCGGATTCACGCTGCGGTTCCAGCTCTTCACCGTCCCCGGGCAGATCTTCTACAACAAGACCCGCAAGATGGTGCTGCGCGACGCCGACGGCGTGGTGCTGGTCGCGGACAGCTCGCCGGACGCGCGCGACCGCAACCGCGAGAGCCTCGAGAACCTCAAGCAGAACCTCCACGAGAACGGCCTCGACTACGAGACCATCCCGCTGGTGCTGCAGCTCAACAAGCGCGACCTGGCCGAGCCACAGCCGGTGGCGGAGATGGAGGCGGCGCTCAACGACCGCCGCGCCCCGGTGTTCGAGGCCGTCGCCACCCAGGGCGTGGGGGTCATCGATACGCTGCAGACGCTGATGCGCTCGGTGCTCGCCGACCTCGACCGCAAGTACAACATCTACCGCGGCAAGTCGGGGGACGAGCCGGATCCGATCGCGAGCTTCGATCTCGGGCTGGGCGGCCCCGCCGAGCCGGCCGCGCCGCCGCTCGAGAGCCCGCCGCGCAGCGCGAGCCTGTCGGCGCGATCGCGCGTGACTCCGGTGGTGCCACCCGCCCCGGCCGCCGGTGAGAGCCCACGCGGGCCCGTCCCGGGCACCACGAGCCAGGGCGCGAGTGCGCCCCTGCCGCCATCGCGCCCGCCCGAGGGGATCCCCGAGCGGCGTCGCTCCGCCCCCCCGGCCCCGCCTGCGAGCTCCGACCCCGCGATCGCCGACCTCCTGGCCCAGACCGTGGCGCGCCTGGAAGCGCTCACCCACGAGCTTCGCCAGGCCAACGACGCGCATTCGGCGGAGAAGCACGAGCTGCTCACCGCCCTCGACGGCCTGCGCGCCCCCGGGCTCATGAGCCTGGAGGAAGCCGCGCGCTATCTCCACGTCTCGGCGGCGACCCTCACGTCGCTAGCCGACCAGGGCAGCGTGCCGTGCACGCGCCTCGACGCGTCCGGCGGTTGGCTCTTCACCAAATCGCTGCTCGACGAATGGGTGGCGGCCCGGAGTCGAGGGAAGGGCTGAGGGTCGCCGTCCGCCGACCGTCCCCGCGCCATGCCGCTCTCGATCTCACGGGCAGCCATCACCCGCTGCCGGGTGGTCTATCTCGGCCCGCCGGGAGCTGGAAAAGCGACCAGCCTCCGCTACGTCTACGCCAACATCAATCCGCTGCGGAAGGGCGAGCTGCGCCAGCGCCAGCGCGGCCGCGACCAGATCCTCGAGCTCTCCTTCGATGTGCGAATCCGCTCGGCGGTGGCGCGCGTGAGTCTCGCCACGGTCACCGGGCCGGTCTCCGACCCGCAGGTGTTCGTCGACCTGCTGGAGGGTGTGAACGGTGTGGTGATCGTCGCCGACTCTTCGCCGCAGGCGTTCGGCTCGAACCTGCGCGCGCTGCAGTTCGTGGAGCAGGCGTTGGGGCTGCTCGGGCGGCGCCTCTCCGCGGTGCCGCACGTGCTCCAGTACAACAAGCGCGACCTCGACGAGGCGCTTCCGATCGCGGAGCTCGACGACGCCCTCAACCGCTACAGCGCGCCGTCGTTCGCGTCCGTGGCGACCGAGGGACGCGAGGTCGAGGACGCGCTGGTGGCGGTCACCGCGAACGTGATCGACACCACCGAGGGCGCCGAGGCCAGCGCCGGCGCGGCGCGCCCCGCGGGCGTTCCCGGGCCGGAGCTGAGCCCGCTCGAGCAGGCCGAGCGCACCCAGCTCAAGAGTCGCCTCCAGCGCCAGCGGCGCAAAGACGAGATCGACAAGGCGATGTCGATGGCCGAGCACTTCCTCGCCCAGGACGACATGGCCGAGTGCCTGCGCTGGGCGCGCAAGGCGCTCCAGCACGATCCCGACCACGCACGCGCGCGCGACCTGTTCGAGCGCGCCAAGGCCAAGCTCGACGAGCTGGTCGAGCGGCTCTACGACGACGCCATCGCGGCGCGTGACTGCGGCGACCTGGCGGGCGCCGCGGAGCGCGCCGAGCACGCCCTCGAGCTGCACCCGCACCACCGCGGCTTCGAGCTCCTGCTCGCCGAGATCCGCAAGCTCACCGAGCGACCGCGGATCGAGGCGCCACGCCGGACCGGACCCGTGACCTCGGTGACGCCTGCGGCGCGCCCGGCGCCGCCCCAACCTGCGCCCTCCCCGGCGCCGCCCGCGGACGACCCCGCCACTCGCCACAAGGTCGAGGTCGTGGCGCTGATCCGCGAGAGCGAGGAGCACTTGAAGCGGGGCGACCCGCGGGCGGCGCTCGAGGTGATCGCGCGCCTCGAGGATCACGCCGCGCGGATGCCCGGTGGGGCGCGCGACCTGCTCGGCGCGCTCGAACAACGCCGGCGCGTGGTCTACGAGGGCTTACGCACGCGCGCGAAGCAGCGCGCCGAGGTCGGCGACTACGAGCGCGCACTCGAGGACCTCACGCTGGTCCTCGAGCACGATCCTCACAACGGCGAGACGTTGACGCTGGTGGACCAGGTCGGCACCGCCATCATCTCCCGCGCCGCCACCGAGCGCGGCTCGGGCTAGGCCCGGCGCCGCGACGTGGTCGTTCGACGGACCGGAGGGTGCCGCCTCGAATGCGCTTTCTCGGCGATTTCTCGAATGTTTTTCCTTGACATCGAAAAAACCGCGGCCGTAGCATGACCGCGCATCACGAGGGCACGCAAAGGAGAGACCGATGAGGGCGGGCCAGGACATCACCAGCTTGACCACGTATTTCAGTGGGCTCGGTGGGATCTTCGCACTGCTCATCATCGTCTTCGCTGCTCTCAACCCCCTGCACGGGCCGATCGGCATCATCCCCGTCCACAAGACGATCTACGCGGCGTTCGCGTTCTCCGCGAGCATATTCACCGCGTTCATCATCTACGCCTCGCGCGAGCGCATCGAGAGCTACTACTTCCCGGCGCGCGGCTTCGAGGAGCCGCAGCACACCCTCAAGGCGACGGCGCTCAACATCTGGCCGATCTTCCTGGCCGCGGCGGCGTGCCTGCTGATCTATCTCTACTCGTACGAAGGGCTGGCCGGGCTTGTGGGTGGCTCGGAGCCCGACTTCAAGGCGCGCCAGGCGAGCATCCTGCTGCTCCTGCCTTACACGATCGCGTTCGCGGGCTTCACCGCGACCAGCGCCTTGATCGCGATCAAGGAAGCGATCCGCGCGAGCCGTATCGCCTTCGGACTCGACGAGAGCGAGGGCGCGACCGCCGAGCTGACCGATCGCGTGCTGCGCGCCTCGACCAACCCTACCGGTACCCGGGCGCTGCGGTAGTTTTTCGGGGGGCTGTTCGCGCCCCCGCGCCCGCGTGTAGCGCGGCCGCTCCGTCGGCCGCCAGGGATCGAACGCCGGGTCGGTGACGGCGCGCCGACGCTCCAAGCCCCTTCCACGCTTCACCCCTTGCGGGGTGAGGAAAGCTCGATCCTTCGCGAGTCCCGCCCGGGCGAAGGCCCCCAACGCGCGCTCACCTCACCTTGCCGAGGAAGTCCTCCTCGAAGAAGTACATGACGATCGCCGTGCGCCTGAGCTTCACGCGCTTGGCGCGGCCGACGTTGGTGGCGCCGGTCTGGTCGTAGATCGTGCAATCGAAGAGATCCAGGTACGGATCGGATCCGGCCGTGGGGATCACGTCGTCGCTCTCGCTCATGTGGACGCGCCCCTTGAGCTTGAACTCGTCCGTGAACACGATCAGGTCGCGTCCTTCATGCTCCGCCATCGTTCACCTCGTCGTTGCCGTCGTCGGTGGTGGAATCACTCGCCGCTGCGGCTCCACCATCGCATCGCGGCGCGCCGAACGCACGCCGAAGATGCAGCAGGAACTCGCGGTTGCCCTTGCCGCCGCGGATCGGGCTCTCGATCGCCTCGGAGGGCGTGAAGCCGTGCTCGCGCGCCGCCGCGCGCACCCGCTCGACCGCCTCGCGGCACGCCTCCGGGTCGCGCACCACGCCGCCCTTCCCCACCCGCGCTGGCTCGAGCTCGAAGTTCGGCTTCACGAGCACGATCGCCGCGCCGAGCGTCGCGAAGCGCGCGAGGTGCGGAATCACCTTGGCGAGGCCGATGAACGATACGTCCACCACCGCCAGATCGGGCGCCGGCTCGAGCGCCGCGGGCTCGAGGTCGCGGATGTGGGTGCCCTCGAGCGAGCGCACCCGCGGGTCGTTGCGCAGCCGCCAGTCGAGCTGGTTGTGGCCCACGTCGACCGCGTGGCTGAAGCGCGCGCCGCGCCGGAGCAGGCAGTCGGTGAAGCCGCCGGTCGAGGCGCCAACGTCGAGGATCACGCGGCCCGCGGGATCGACCCCGAAGTGATCGAGCGCTGCCTCGAGCTTGAGCCCGCCGCGCCCCACGAACGGGTGATCGGGCACCGCCAGCCTGAGGTCGGCGTCGGCTGCCAGCGCGTGGCCGGCCTTGTCGATCCGCTGCTCGCCGCAGAAGACCTGCCCGGCAAGGATCAGCGCCCGCCCCCGCTCGCGCGACGGCACCAGGCCACGTTCCACGAGGAGCTGATCGGCGCGCGTGCGACCCGCGCGGCTCATCGCTCCCGCTCGACCACGTAGTCCGCGAGCGCGCCGAGCGCCTCGGCGAGCGCGCCGAAGCGCGCCACCTGCGCCCGCGCCTCGTCGCGCAGCGCCCGCGCCCGCGCCCGCGACGCCTCCACGCCGAGCAGCCCCGGGAAGGTGTTCTTGCCGCGGTCCTCGTCCTTGGCGGTGCGCTTGCCGAGCACCTCGGTGCTGGCCGTCACGTCGAGGACGTCGTCGGCGATCTGGAAGGCGAGCCCGAGCGCTCGACCGTACCCGGCGAGCGCCTCCACCTCGTCCTCGCTGCCGCCGCCCAGGCGCGCGCCGGCGCGCGCCGACACCTCGATCAAGGCACCGGTCTTCATCGCGTGCATGTGCTCGAGCGCCACGAGGTCGAGGTGCTTGCCCTGGTTGTGCATGTCGGCGACCTGTCCGCCGACCATGCCGCTCACCCCCGCCGCGCTCGACACCTCGCGCACCACGCGCAGCACCGTCGCCGGCGACACCCGTGCGCCGCGCGGCGCGGCGAGCAGGCAGAACGCCTCGGTGATGAGCCCGTCGCCGGCGAGGATCGCGAGCGCCTCGCCGAACACCTTGTGGCTGGTCGGCCGGCCGCGCCGCAAATCGTCGTCGTCCATGCACGGAAGATCGTCGTGGATGAGGCTGTAGGTGTGGATCATCTCGATCGCGAGCGCCGCGTCGAGGGCGTCCATGAAGTGGCCACCCACGGCCTCGCACGCCGCCAGCACCAGGATCGGACGCAGCCGCTTGCCGGGTGCCTCCACCGAGTAACGGATGGCCTTCACCAACTCCTCGGGAGCGCCCGCGAGGCGCGCCGACAGATACTCGGCGAAGGCCGCGTCCACGCGCGCGCGCTGCGCGGCGAGGTAGCCCTTCAGGTCGAATCCGCTCACGAGCGCCCCTCGAGGTCGGTGAGCGGCTCGGTGCGGACCTCGCCGCCGCTGGTCCCGAGCAAGACCTCGATGCGCGCCTCGGCGCGGTCGAGGAGCGCCTGGCAGTGCTTGGCGAGGCGGCCGCCCTCCTCGAAGAGCGCGAGCGACTCCTCGAGCGGCAGGTTCGGATCTTCCATGCGCTGCACGATCTCGCGCAGCCGCTGCTGGGCCGCCTCGAAGCTCGGCTCGGTCGCCGCCGCGGCGGCGGTGTCCTGGGTGTTCGCTTTCATCACGCTCCCTGGCCAGGGTCGTCCCCCAGCACGCGCGCGCGGAACCGGCCGCGCGCCACTTGCACCTCCACGGTCATGCCCGACACCAGCTGACGCACGTCGCGCACCACGTCACCGCCCGCGACCCGCGCCACGGCGAAGCCGCGGTGGAGCACCGCCCCGGGGCCGAGCGCGCCGAGCCGCCCGGCGACCTCGCGCAGCTCGGCGGCGCGCTTGTCGACGGTGCGCCGCACGTTGCCGTGCAGCCGCTCGCGGAGGCGGCCGAGCCGCTCGCGGCCGACCTCGATGCGCCGCTCGGGCCCCACGGCGCGCCAGCGCGCCGTGATCGCCGCGAGCTCGTCACGGCCGCGCGCGGTGCGGCGGCGCGCGGCGCGCTCGATGCGCTCGCTCCACTCATCGATGCGCTGGCGGCGATCCCCCACCCAGCGCATCAGCGCGGCGGGCGTGGGTGTGAGGCGGTCGATCGCGATGCGACCGTCGTGGACCTTGCGGGTCAAGAGCGCGCGCAGGCGCCGCGTGCTCTCGTCGAGCTCGGCGGCGAGCGCCGCCTTGTCGGGCACCGCGAGCTCGGCCGCCGCGGACGGCGTGGGTGCCCGCAGGTCGGCGACGAAGTCGGCGATCGTGACGTCGGTCTCGTGGCCGACCGCCGAGATCACCGGCACCGGCGAGGCCGCGATCGCGCGCGCCACGACCTCCTCGTTGAAGGCCCACAGGTCCTCGAGCGAGCCGCCGCCGCGGCCCACGATCATCACGTCGACCCGCCCCGACTGGCCGAGCCAACGCACCGCGCACCCGATCTCGTTCGCCGAGCCTTCGCCCTGGACGCGCACCGGCACCAGCAGGATCTCGACGTTCGGGAAGCGCCGCCGCGCCACCGTCACGATGTCGCGGATCACGGCGCCCGTGCGCGACGTCACCACACCCACGCGGCGCGGCACGCGCGGCAGCGGCCGCTTGCGCCCCGCGTCGAAGAGGCCTTCGGCGGCGAGACGGCGGCGCAGCTGCTCGAACGCCAGCATGAGCGCCCCGAGCCCGGCGGGCTCGAGGCTCTCGACGATCATCTGCAGGTCGCCACGCGCCGGGTACACGGTGACGCGCCCGCGCGCGACCACCTTGAGGCCATTCTCGGGCACGAAGCGGAGCCGGGTGCGCACGTTGCGGAAGAGCGCCGCGCGCAGCGCCGAGCGGTCGTCCTTGAGGCTCATGTAGACGTGGCCAGACGAAGGCGTCGAGAGGTTCGAGATCTCGCCCTCGACGGCGATCCCGCCGAACTCGCCCTCCAGGCTGGTGCGCACCCGCTCGAGCAGCTCGGTCACCGAGAGCGGCCCGGGCGCGCCCTCGTCGAGGGCGAGCTCGGGCGGCGTCCGTGTCGTCAGGTCGAAGCGCGCCATGGCGCGCCCAACATACGCGCGGACGCGGTCCAATCGTAGGGTGCGGCGGGTGCTGGAGGGCGACCGCTTCGTCGGTCGCCCCAACCCACCCTGGGGTCGTCGACGAAGCGACGACCCTCCAGCCGGTCCAGGCCCCTACCCGCCGTGCGCCTTGCGCCACGCCGCCGCGGGCAGATCGGGGAGGCTGGTGACGAAGCCCCACCACGAGAAGCTCCCCGAGTACGGGACCATCTCGGCGAGGTACGCGAGCATCAGCGCCGCGTTCCAGAGCACCGCCAGCGCGATCGCGGCGGACAGCCAGCGGCGATCGACCCGCCGCGCGGGACCATCGAGGAAGACCGCGAGCCCGATCGCGAAGAACGCGAACAGGCAGATGAACCCGCGGTGGCCGAAGCTGTGGCCGAGCCACCACTGCTCCCAGCTCGCGTTCGCCCACCACAGGAGCCCCGCCCACGCGGCCAGCGCGCGGCCCCACACCGGCGCGCGCCGGAGCAGCTCGGGCACTCCGGCGAGGGCGAGCACCACGAGCGGGCTCCACGCGAGCAGCCCGTGACGCGACGAGAGGAGCACCGCGAGCAGGCGCGGCGCGAACAAGTGCGTGAACCCCTCGCCTTCGTAGGCGTCGGTCCACCACGAGCCGTACACGATCCGCCACGCCGCGAGCTGCGGCGCCATCCCCAGCACCCAGCCCACTGCGAGCCCCGCGAGGCGCTCGCGCCGCCACGCGCCGTCGCGCTTCGCATCGGACGCGAGCAGCACGAGCGGCACGGCCAGGTAGAGGATCCCGGTGAGCCGCACCGTCGCCGCGAGGCCGGCGGCGGCGCCCACGGCGAGCCACGCGCGAAACCCGCCGCCGACCCGCCACGCCCGCTCGGTGAGCCACGCCGCGAGCGCGAGCGCGAACAGCGAGTCGAGGTGCGACAGGAAGGGCTCGCGCACGAAGTAGTAGAGGACGTTGGTCCCCGCCGCGAGCAGCGACACCGCCCAACCCGCGGCCGCCGGGCTCGACACCCGGAGCGCCAGCCGGTGCGCGAGCACCAGCCCCACGAAACCCCAGGCGAGCGAGGCGAGCGCGAGCGCCACGCGATCGACGACCGTCCAGCCTTCCTCGGCTTCCACGCCTGACGCCCCTCGGGCGTGATCGATTGCGCGCGCCGCCAGGTAGAAGGGCGCCGCGAGCAGCGACACCCCTACGCCGTATTTGTTCGGGCGCAGTCCGGTCTCGGTGCGCTGGTCCGCGCCGGGGAGCTCGCCGGGATGGACGCGATCGATCTCGTCGGCGAAGTCGAGGTCGCCGTCGCCGACCAGGCTTCGCACCCACAACGTGTAGCCGACGCCGTCGACGCCGTGGATGACCTTGCGCGCCGGGTCGATGCGGAGCGCCAGCACCCCGAAGAGCACCGCCGCGAGCAACGCGCCTGCGCCCCACAGCGCGTAGAGCGGCCCGTCGGCGCGCCACGGGCGCTCGCCCGCCGCGCCGGCCGCGGATGCCGGTTGACCCGAGGCGCGAGCGTTCATTTCGTCTTGAGCGGGCGCCCGGCCTCGATCTCGGCCAGCGCGTCGGCGACGTCGCGATCGCCCGGCTCCACCCGCAGCGCGTCACCGAGCTCGCGCACCGCGTCCTTGGTGCGCCCGGTCTGGTAGTACACGTAGGCGAGCGCCTTGTGGCCGGCCGCGTCCCAGTACCAGCGGTGCACCGACTCGAGGAACGCCTCCTCGGCCTTGGCGAGGTCGCCCTGGAGGTAGTGGATTCGACCGATGCGCAAGAACGTCTCCGGGTGCACTGCCTTGCGCGCGGCGTTGGTCTGGAACACCGCGAGGGCGCGATCGTAATCCTTCTTCGCGAGGTGGACCTCGCCGATCTGGTGCCACGCGGCGGCGGTGAGCCGGTCGTCGGGCGGGCGCGAGGCCACCACCTGCTCGAGGTCCGCGAGGGCCTCGTCGTAGCGACCCACGACACGGTTCAGGCTCGCGCGGTCGATCCAGTACTCGACCAGCTCGGGGTTGAGCGCGAGGGCGCGGTCGTACGCGGCGAAGGCGGCGTCGAGCTGCCCCGCCTGCGCGAGCGCGGTGGCGAGGTTGCCGTGAGGGCGGGCCTTGTCGGGGCTCTTGGCGACGGTGTCGGTCCAGAGCGTGAGCGCCGACGACCACACGCGGTTCCTCGCCACGGTACCGATCGCGAAGAAAAGCAGCATCGCGAGGGTCGCAGCGCTCGCCGAACGCGACCAGCGCGCGCGTTCGCCGAGCCAGGCCACCGCCCATCCCACCGCGATCGCCGGTCCCACCATCGCGAGGTAGAGCCGCCGCTCGGCGATGAAGTCCTGGAGCGGGATCAGCGACGTGGGCGCGAGCGCGATCAGGAACCAGCCGATCGCGATCGACACCAGCGGCGCCCGGCGGTTGGCGACGATCGCCCCCGCGATCGCCGCCGCCAGGAACGCGAGGCCGGCCTTCTCGTGCCACGACCACGCAGTCGCGACCGCGATCGAAGGGTCGACGTTCAGGTTCACCGGGAACAGCACGAGCTGCACGTAACGCAGCCACACGCCGGCCTCGGTGCGCCAGTGGTCGAGGAGCGACCACGTGATGTCGGTGGTCTCGACCGCGTGCTGCAGCATGATCCGCACCGCGGCGCCCGCGGCGAGCAGCCACAGGTGCGGAGCCACGCCGCGCAGCGAGGCCCGCCACGGCCGCCGCGCTCCCACCGCCGGCGGCAGCGCGCGGTCGGTGAGCACGAGGAGCGCGGGAGTCGCGAGCGCGATCTCCTTGGTGGCCATGGCCGCGCCGAAGAGCGCGAGCCCGAAGCCACGCCACGCGAGGCGCACCGCGCCGCGCGCGTCGAGCTCGCGGAAGTAGACCAGCACCGCGAGCAGCATGAAGCTCGTCGAGAGCAGCGACGAGCGGCTCGCGGCGTAGCTCACGGCCTCGGTCTGCGCCGGGTGCACCGCGAACAGCGCCGCCGCGAGCCACGCCGCGCGCTCCGCGGAGCGCCGCGCGGCCCCCAGCCCGCTGCGCGCGAGCCACCTCGACGCGAGCACCCCCACCAGCACCACGTTGAGCGCGTGCAGCGCCACGTTGACGAGGTGGTAGCCGTACGGATCGAGCCCACCCCAGTGGTAGTTGGCCGCGAACGTGAACATCAGCAGAGGACGGTGGAACTGGTACGGCAGGTAGCTGAAGAACGCCGCGAAACCGCGGATGCCGGGGTTGTCGCGCACGGTGTGGAGGTCGTCGTAGACGAGCTCGCCCCACAGCGAGTTCCAGTAGGCGACGAACGCGAGCGCCACCACCGCGAGCGCCGCGACGCCGCGCGGCACGGTGCCGGTGCGCCGCGCCGCCGGGGAACCCAGCCACGCGCGGAATCGTTCGAGCTGCGTCATGCGCGGTCCCCCTTCACGGAACGCGCGCCACACCGGGGGTGCGATCGGTGCGAGCGCGCCGGCCGAAGGGGGGCTCGGCCAACGGCAGCGGCTACTTCTTGTTGCGAGCCTCGAGGTCGAGCGAGGCGATCGGGATGGTGCGCGACAGCACCCGGTCGCCCATGTCGAGGCGGATGGTGACGAGGTCGCGGGCCGCGTCGTGGCCCTCGGCCCGCTGCAGGGTATCGGGCTGGAACTGGAAGCTCGTCACCCAGCCGAGGAACTGGATCGACACCGACACGTCCTTGACCGGGAACTCGAACTGAGCGCGCGGCCGCTCGGCGCCGGCGGCGGGGACCGGCCCCGCGGCCGCCGCTTCGGCGGCCGCCTTGGCGGCCTGCAGCTCGGCGCGCACCGCCGCACCGCTGCTCATCATCGTGCGGCCCTCGGTGGCGATCTCGAACGAGGCGTCGGGCGCCGAGCTCTTCACGGGCTCGGCGTGGACGACGTCACTCGGTGGGCCTGCGGTGGCGGTGCCGGTGAGGACGATCCGGAAGTCGCCGATCTTGATTTCGTCGTCGAGCGAGAGGATCGCGCTCTTCACCTTCTCACCGTTGACGAAGCTACCGTTGCGGCTGCCCTGGTCCTCGAACGTGAAGCGCGTGCCGTCGCCGTCGATGGACGCGTGGTACCGGGACACGCCGGCCTTGTTGAGGATCAGGTCGTTGTCCGAGGAGCGGCCGAGCGAGAAGGGCAGGTGCTCGATCGCCTTCTCGAAGCGCAGCTCGCCCTGCTCGTAGACCTTGAGGACGCGGCGCGGCGCTCCCGAGGGAAGCGGCTTGCCGGGAGGCAGCGTGTCGGCGGCATCCCCCGAGGCGTCGCTCTTGAAGCGCGTGTCCTCCGGGTCGGCTCCCTCGCGTACGGACTCTCGCAGGCGGCGCGCGGCGTCGCCGCCGACCTCGAACGTCGAGCCGGGAGCGGCGGGAGCCGCGTCCGCGGCCTGACCGCTACGCACGTCGGCTCGCTGGGTGTCGAGCTCGCAGAACCGCAGCACGAACTTGCCGACCGCGATCTCGTCCCCGAGCTTGATCATCGCCCGCTCGGAGATGCGCTTGCCGTTCAGGATCACGCCGTTGGCGCTGCCCACGTCGATGACGTGGAACTGCCCGCCCTCGTCGACGATGCGAGCGTGGTAGCGCGAGACGCTGACGTTGCTGAGGACGATGTCGTTGTCGTCGCGACGGCCGATCTTGGTCTCGTGGCGGTTGAGGATCACCCGCTCGACGACCTCGCCCTTCGACACGATCTCCAAGCCCGGCTTCAGCATCCGGCGGCTCCTCGACTGCGCAGCGGCGCGCTCCAGCGCGGCTCACCGCGATGGTGAGCTCGCGCGGGGCTGGTGCGCCGGCCGCGCCGACGCTACCAGATGCCGCGAAGCACCTTCAACCGAGCCGCCCTCTCCAGGGGGCGAGCGGGCGGGTTCAGACCAGCCCGAGGAGCTGGCGCGCCTCCGCGGGGGTGGCCGGCTCGCGACCGACGTCGCGCACGATCCGCACCAGCGCCTCGACCAGCTCACCGTTCGACTTCGCCCGCGACCCGTCCGGCAGATAGAAGGTGTCCTCGAGGCCGGTACGCACGTTGCCGCCGAGCTCGGCGGTGCGACGCAAGAGCGGCCACACCTCTTCCCGGCCGATGGCGATGGTCTGCCACTCGGTCCCAGGCGCCATCTCGTCGATGAGCAACGGCAGCCACTCGGGCCGCGCCGGCATCCCGCTCGCCACGCCCATCACCAGCGACACGTGCGCGGGCGGCTTGAGCAGGCCGACGTCGAGGTACATCTTCACGCTGCGCACGATCCCGGTGTCGAAGCACTCGCACTCGGGGATGATGCCCACCCGGTTCATCACCTCGACGAACTGCTCGACCTTGTCGACCGGGTTGTCGAAGAGCAGCGGCGGCCACGCCCAGCGGCCATCGGAGCGCGCCTTGAGGTAGTTGAGCGATCCGGCGTTGAGCGCCGCCATCTCGGGCTTCACCCGCTCCAGGCACGCGATCGGCCCCGACAGGTCGGGCCCCATCACGCCGGTGGTCAGGTTGATGAGGATGTCGGGGACCTCGGCGCGGATCGCGTCGCAGACCGCGGCGACCACCTCGGGGTCCCACGTGGGCAGGTGCCCCATCCCCTCTTCCTGCATGCGGAAGTGGCAGTGGACGATCGTGGCGCCCGCGTCGCGCGCCCGACGCGCGGCGTGCGCCATCTCCTTCGGCGTGACCGGCACCGGGAACTGGGTCGGGTTGGTGAGCACCCCGGTCAGGGCACAGGTCACGACGGCCTTGTCGCTACCGCTCATGGGCACACCTCGGATGGATCGAGTCGGAACAACCGGGACGGAACGATGGGACGTGGGTAACGATCACCCCAGGCAACGGGGGTAGGAGGCGGCGCGGTCAGTGGGCCTCGCGGACCACGCCGGACTTCTTGATCACCCGGTTGGTCCACCACCGGGTGGCCCAGGCCGACGGGCCGCTGCCGCCACGCGCGGCCTTGAGCTGGCCGAAGAGCGCGCCTGCAGCCTTGGCCGCCCCGGGCGCGCCGGTCACCTGCACTTGGTTGCTGGCGAGGACCGTGGCCCACGACGCCACGCCCGATAGCAACCGCATCAGCAGCTCGTCGGGAAGCGTGATGGTGCCCTGAGGCGTCGCATGGAGTGCCGGCGCCACCCCCACCTTGGTTCCGTCGAAGAGCACGTGGAAGGGGACCGCGGCCTTGCCGGTGACGTCGAAGTTGAGGGCGCCCTGAAAGCCCGACGCCACGACCGAGTCGTTTCCGCCAGGGAGAATGCCCTTGAGCAGGCGGGTCCAGAACGCGGCACTCGACACGAACGCGTCGAAGCCTTCTTTGCGATGCATCGTTTCTTGGTAAGCCATGCGCCGGAATCTATTGATCGCCGCCGCGGCGAGTCAACCGAGCGTGGTTGCCTCCGCCCCCGACACGGAAGCACAATTCCGCGACCCGCGCCCGCTGCGCCGGAGATCGGAACTTCTTGCCATGAATGACCGTTTCCTGCGCGCCTGCCGGCGTGAGCCCGTCGACCGCACGCCGGTGTGGATCATGCGCCAGGCCGGGCGCTACCTCCCCGAGTACCGCGCGGTGCGCGCCGGGATCCCGTTCCTGACGCTCTGCAAGACCCCCGAGAAGGCGGCCGAGGTGACGCTCCAGCCGATCGACATCCTGGGCGTCGACGCGGCGATCCTGTTCTCCGACATCCTGATCCCGCTCGAGCCGATGGGCGTGGGCGTGCGCTTCGACGAGGGCGGGCCGGTGCTGGCGCCGCCCGAGCTGACGCTCGAACGCATGCAGCAGCTCGCGGTCCCCGATCCCGTCGAGACCGTGCCCTTCGTCCTCGACACCATCCGCATCCTCCGCCGTGAGCTGGCCGGCCGGGTGCCGCTGATCGGGTTCGCGGGGGCGCCCTTCACGCTCGCGAGCTACGTCGTCGAGAAGGGCGGCAGCAAGGACTTCTTGAAGCTCAAGCGCCTCCTGTTCGAGCGGCCCGAGGTCGCGCACACCCTGCTCGGCAAGCTCGCCGACACGGTGGGGCTCTACCTCCGCGCCCAGATCGAGGCCGGCGCCCAGGCGGTTCAGATCTTCGACACCTGGGCGGGTATCCTCTCCCCCAGGGATTACGATGAATTCGCGGGGCCCTACGTGACGCGGGTGATCGAGGCGCTGCCCAGGCCGGGCGTGCCGGTCATCCACTACGTGAACGGCGGCGCCGGGCTCCTCGAGCGCATGAAGGCCGCCGGTGGCGACGTGATCGGGATCGACTGGAAGACCTCGCTCGCCGACGCGCGCCGCAGGCTCGGCGCGAGCGTCGCGGTGCAGGGGAACCTCGACCCGGTGGCGCTGTTCCTGCCCCGCGAGAAGCTCGAGGAGCGGGTCGCCGAAATCCTCGGCCAGGGCGCCTCGGGGCCGGGGCACATCTTCAACCTCGGCCACGGCATCTATCCGGACACCTCGCCGGACGCCGCCAAGTTCCTGGTCGAGTGTGTCCATCGCCTGAGCGCCGCCGGCGGCGCACCGCGCCAGCAGCAGCAACAGCAACAGTGAAACGAGCGCGATGAGCACCCAGAGCCTTCCCCACGTCACAGCCGAGCTGCTCGCACGCTACGACCGGCCGGGGCCGCGTTACACCAGCTACCCCACCGCGGTCGAGTTCCACGACAACTTCGGGCCGGACGAGGAAGCGGCGGCGCTCGACCGCGCCAACGCGCACCCCGACGAGCCGCTCTCGCTCTACTTCCACATCCCGTTCTGCGAGTCGATGTGCACGTTCTGCGGCTGCAGCGTGGTGATCCGCCGCGACCACGAGGCCGCGGCGCCCTACCTCGAGCGGCTGGTGCGCGAGATCGAGCTGGTGGCGAACCACCTGCCCGACCGCCGCAAGGTCATCCAGCTCCACTGGGGCGGCGGCACGCCGAACTTCCTGAGCGAGAAGCGGATGGGCGAGCTCTTCGACACCATCACCAAGCACTTCACGCTCTTGCCGGACGCCGAGGTCGCGCTCGAGATCGACCCGCGCACCGCGAGCCCTTCGCAGATCGACTTCCTGCGCGGGCTCGGCTTCAACCGCGTCAGCATGGGCATCCAGGACTTCACGCCCGAGGTGCAGCAGGCGGTGAACCGGATCCAGCCCGAGAGCATGACGCGCGCGATCTTCGACCGCGCCCGCGAGCGCGGCTTCGAGAGCATCAACGCCGACCTCATCTACGGCCTGCCCTACCAGACCGAGGCGACCTTCCAGAAGACCCTCGACGCCGTGGTCGACATGGGGCCCGATCGCGTCGCGGTGTTCAGCTTCGCGTACGTGCCGTGGCTCAAGCCCCACCAGCGCAAGATCGAGCCCACCACGATGCCCGCCACCGAGGCCAAGTTCGGGCTCTTCATCCGCGCCCTCGAGACCTTCGGCGCCGCCGGCTACCAGCAGATCGGCATGGACCACTTCGCCAAGCCCGGGGACGAGCTCACGCGCGCCCTCGAGCGGCGCAAGGTCGGCCGCAACTTCCAGGGCTACACGGTGAAGGAGACCGGCGACCTGATCGGCTTCGGCATGACGGCGATCGGCGACGTCCAGGGCAGCTACTCGCAGAACGTGAAGGAGCTCGGCGAGTACTTCGAGGCCATCGACGCGGGGCGCCTCGCCACCCAGCGCGGCATCCTGCTCACCGACGAGGACAAGGCGCGGCGCTTCGTGATCACGGCGCTGATGTGCAACTTCGCGGTCAGCCCGTCGGAGGTGAATGAGCGCTTCCACCTCGACTTCCGCACGCACTTCGCGCCCGAGCTCGCCGAGCTGGCAGCGCTGGTGAGCGAGGGGATGGTGGAGGACCAGGGCGACCTGATCGAGGTCACGCCGCTCGGGCGCCTCTTCATCCGCAACGTCGCGATGCCGTTCGATCGCTACCTGAGGCGCAAGAACCCGGACAAACCGGTCTTCTCACGTACGGTCTAGCGAGGCGGCGATCGATGCGACGGATGGCGAGCGTGTGAAGCAATCGAGCGAGGGCGAAGCGCCGCGGGGGGAGGGAGCCCCCCGCGCTACGAAAACCCTCGTAGCGACGGGGGTTCCATCCCCCGTCGTCGGGCCCACGCGGCTTCCGTGAGCGACCCAGATCGAACGATCCACAGCCTCGGAGTCGGGCCCCGAGGCGGGGTCGGCGATCGATCGTCGCGGGTCGGAGGGACCGCCTCCCGGCGGTCCGGCAGCCAACGCGGTCGATGATCGGATGAATCCATGAAGCGCGTGGTGGTGGTCGGCGGGGGGATCTCGGGGCTCGCGACGGCCTACCGGATCGTGAGCGGCTGCGAGGCGCGCGGGATCCCCCTGGCGCTCACGCTGCTCGAAGGCGAGCCGCGCCTCGGCGGCAAGATCGTCACCGAGCGGCGCGACGGCTTCACCGTCGAGGGCGGGCCGAACGGCTTCCTCGACGGCAAGCCCGAGACACTTCGCCTCGCCCACGATCTCGGGCTCGGGGAGCACCTGCTGCCGAGCTCCGACGCCGCGCGGCGGCGGTTCGTGTTCCGGCACGGTGCGCTCCATGCGCTGCCCGAGAGCCCGCCGGCCTTCTTCCGCTCGCACCTGCTCAGCCTGCCTGGGCGGCTGCGCATCCTCGCCGAGCCGTTCATTCGCCCCGCGCCTCCCGACCTCGACGAGAGCCTCGCCGAGTTCGGCACGCGGCGCCTGGGCGCCGAGGCGGTCGACGCGCTCCTCGACCCGATGGTGTCGGGCGTCTACGCCGGCGACCCGCGCAAGCTCTCGGTGTGGGCGTGCTTTCCGCGCATCAAGGAGCTCGAGCGCGACTACGGCAGCTTGATCCGGGCGCTGCTCACGCTTCAGCGAGAGCGCCGCAAGGCGCTCGCGAGCGGTGCCGCGCCCGCGGCGGCGCCGGGTGGCGGCGGCCCTGCGGGGCCCTCCGGCAAGCTCACGAGCTTCGCAGCCGGGACCGAGGTGCTCGTCGAGCGCTTGCGCGAGGTCCTCGGCGAGCGCGTGCGCGTCGGCGCCGCGGCGCGCGCCGTCACCGCCAACCGAGGCGGCGCGTCGGGTCGTTATCGGGTGGTGCTCGGTAACGGCGAAGTGCTCGACGCCGATGCGGTGGCGCTCGCCGTGCCCGCGTACGCGACCGCCGAGCTGCTCGCCGAGCTGGCTCCCGTCGCGTCCACCGCCGCGCGCGAGATCGGCTACGCGCCTGCCGCGGTGGTGGCTCTCGGCTTCGAGCGCTCGGCGGTACGCCACCCCCTCGACGGCTTCGGCTTCTTGATCCCGCGCACCGAGGGACGGCGGATCCTGGGCAGCTTGTGGACGTCGAGCATCTACCCTGGTCACCGCGCGCCCGAAGGGCGCGTGCTGCTGCGCACGATCGTGGGCGGCGCGCGCAACCCCGAGATCGCGGGCCTGCCTCCGGACGACCTGGTGGAGGTGGTGCGCGGCGAGCTGCGCTCGATCCTCGGCATCGACGCCCCGGTGGTGTTCCGCGAGGTGTTCCAGTGGCCGGTCGCGATCCCGCAATACAACGTCGGCCATCGCGAGCGGGTGCGCCGGGTCGACGAGGCGGTCGCGCCCCATCCTGGACTGGTCATTACCGGAAACGCGTACCGAGGCGTGGGGATCAACGATTGCACCCGCGACTCCGAGCGGGCCGCAACGCAGATCATCGGGTCGATCCAGCCCGGTGCCGTGTAACGGCATCGTGACGACTCGCCAAACGACGTTTTTCGGTCGTCCCGCGCTGGGCTGACCGCTTGCACCCAGCCGCGGTGCCAAACGCACCCGTTTCGGTGCCGCGCCACGAGCCTCGCCCAGGTGAGTGGCACCGGGCGCAGCCTCCCGGCTCGGCACCCGCCGTACCACTCGCGCTAACCATCTGAGATCATTACGTCCTGGATCGCCTCCCGGCGATGGGACGATTCCACGTGAGGTCCGGCCCGGGGCGTGTCCGCGGCGCGGCCTCCCGGCGCCGCGCCGGACCTCTGCGGCGGGCGTGCGATGGCCCCCGAATTGCTGCATCTCGCCGCTGAGGTGGTTCGTTGTGTCGATGGCGCAGTGCGTCTAAGATCCGCCATCGGTCGAGAAAGGGGTGTCCACATGGGCGGTTTCCAGAAGCAGTGGATCGAGAATCGTGGCATCACGATCATCCGCAAGATGGATCCCGCCGAGCGGCGCAACCGCCCCAGCAAGGTCGCCCTCGTTCTCGCCGGCGGCGCGATCAGCGGCGGCGGCTACAAGCTCGGCGGCCTGCGCGCTCTCGACGACTTCCTGATCTCGCGCTCCGACGGCCGCGTCTCCCGCCCCTTCGGCGTCTCCGACTTCGACACCTTCGTCGGCCTATCGGCCGGCGCCGTGTTCGCCTCGGCGCTCTCGGCGGGCATCAGCCCCAACGACCTGTTCCAGATCATCGACGGCACCAGCTCCAAGTACGTGAACTTCACGCCGCTCCACTTCATGTGGCCGAACACCACCGAGTTCATCGACCGGCTCGACATGTTCGTGCGGAAGGAGGTCGAGGTATGCGCGAACTGGCTGCGCGGGCTCGAGAACCCCCGCACCGGCGCGCCCTACACGCTGCCCGAGACGCTGGTGAAGGCCACCACGGTGCTCACCCGGCTCGTGCCCACCGGCTTCTTCTCCACCGCGAGCCTCGAGCGCTTCCTGCGCAAGAACCTACGCAAGGCCGGGATGCCCAACAACTTCGTGCGCGCCCACAAGAAGACCGGCAAGGAGCTCTACCTGACCGCGGTGGACGTGAACACCGGCCGCAAGATCGTGTTCGGCCACGACGAGCACTATCGCGACGTGCCCATCACCCAGGCGGTGGTGGCGTCGTGCGGGCTGCCCGGCTGGTTCAAGACCGTGCGCGTGCAGAACCCGCGCTTCGGCGAGGCTGGCGAGCGGCGCCACCTCGACCTCGCCGACGGCGGCATCGTGCGCACCGCGAACGTGAAGACCGCGCTCCAGAAGGGCGCCGATCTGATCGTTTGTTACAACCCGTTCCGCCAGATCCAGTACTCGAACCTCGAGCGCTCGCTCTACGAGCACGGCGCGTACGCGCTCATCAGCCAGTACTTCCGCATCATGCTCGGCACACGCCTCGACCTCGCCAAGGAGGGCCTTCTTCAACGACGAGGGTGTGCACGCCGACATGGTGTTCATCGAACCCGCCGAGGACGACTACCTCTTCTTCCTCATCAACCCCGTCAACGCCTGGTCGCGACACCAGTCGGCCGAGCACGGCTTCAGCGCCGTGCACAAGGCGATCGAGGACAACTTCACGGTGATGCGCGACGTGTTCCGCGGCCACGGGATCACGCTGGGCACGCGCCGCGCCGACCGCGACGCCGCGCGCCTCGAAGCCGCGCACCACGACGGCACTGCGATCCAGGACGTGATGGAGTCGACCGCCTGAGGGAGAACCGGCACGCGGCCCGCGGCGCGCTCGGCTGCGAGGGTGTCGGGGGCGTTGCTCACGGGCGGCGCTCTACTTCCGTCGGGCGCGCGCGATCCCTCGCCACGCGCCAGCCGAACGGGCTAGTCTCTCGCGCTCGACGTCACCGCCTGTGCCTGGCGGTGTCGCCCGCTCGGCCCCGTAGTCCAACGGTTAGGACGCTGGCCTTTCAAGCCGGAAGCCCGGGTTCAACTCCCGGCGGGGTCACCAGGTTCGAGTGCTCGGTGAGCGGTTGCAGCGGGTTCGCGCCGCAAACGCAGCCGTCACTGCCGTACCAGCTCGACGCGGCGGTTTCGTGCGCGGCCCTCGAGGGTGTCGTTCGGTCCCCTCGGGCGCGACTCGCCGAAGCCCTGCGGTAGCAGGCGTGCGGCGGCGATCCCTCGCGTGGCGAGCGCCGCCTGGACGGCCTCCGCGCGCCGCTTCGAGAGCGTGAGGTTGTAGGCGTCGTCGGCGATCGAGTCGGTGTGGCCGCCGAGCGCGAGCTTCCAGTCGGGGTGGCGCTGCAAGAGCGCGGTGATCGCCGCAAGCGTGGGCTCGGAGTCGACGCGGATCGTGGCGCTGTCGAAGGTGAAGAAGATGTCGTAGACGTCGATCGACTCGCCCTGCTGGTCGAGTCCGCGCTCGAGCATCTGGACAAGCGCCTCGGACGGGGCGCCGTTGCCGCTCTCGCCGTCGAGGCCGCCCGTGGGCATGGGGAGCGCTTCGGTCGGCATGGGGAGCGCCTTGGTCGGCATGGGGAGCCCTTCGGTCGGCAGCGGTGCGCTCGCGACCTTCGGCTCGCCGTCCGTCCCGACCCGGCAGTCGTGGGAGATCCGGACCACGCGCAGCCGCGACCCGTCGTCACTCGGGTAGGCGTTCTCGCCGTGATCCTCCCTCGCGAGCCGATTGATCTCCTTGTACTTGTCGACCCCGAGCCGGAAGTGGAGGGCCATCGGGTTGTCGAGGTCGTCGAGGAAGTAGAACTCGACCTTGTCGTCCCACAGGTTCCCGGTGGCGCGGATCGCCGGCAGCTTGGTGGGCGTGCCGTTCACCAGCACCTCGACGAACGCGGGCTCGGGGTCGCGTTTGATCTTGTACGGCCAGCGGCCGTTCAGGACGTAGTCCAGCGACGACGAGTCGAGAGACGGCTCCGGCAGGAGATCCTGGATGATCGAGAGCTCCACCTCCGCGCCGGCCTTGAGCTTCTGCAGCACCGCGCGCGAGGTGCCGAGCGAGGTCGTGCTCGGCACCTCGTAGGGGAGCTTCTGGACCCACTCGACCAGGTAGTTGGTGGCGGCTTGCTCGTCGGCCTTGCGCACCCGATGGAGCACCTGCGTGGTCTTGAGCTGACGCCCGTCAGGCCCCTTCGGGATCCACTGCTCGGCCGAGTAGTGAACGACCGTGCCGAGCTCGTCCACCTTCACGAGGCGCTTGATCGACTCGTAGTCGCCCTGCTGCTGGTTCACCGCGGTGACGATGGTGAGGCTCGGGCAGTAGGGGATGCCGCTCGACGAGGGCGCGACCCCGGCCGCCGCGCCGGCACCGAGCGGTAGTGCGACGAGCAGCGTGACTCCGATCGCCGGCGAGATCCTCACCGGACGATCGATCCGGGCTTGTCGTTCGGCCCACACACGCCGACCCACTTGGCGTCCGTCTTCATGGTGGTCTTGGCGCCGTCCTTGGACGTCGAGGTGCTCTCGGACTGCACGGTCGAGGTGAAGTCGCCCGACGAGACCGTCTTGCCGGTGTAGCGCTGACCGCCGAGGTCGCACTCGGACTCGACGACCCAGCTCGAGCCCTCCTTCTTGACCTCGTACTTCGCACAGCTCTTCACCGTGAGCTCCAGCATCTTCTTCTCCCATTCCGGCGCGAAGCACAGCTTCTTCACGGTGGGCGCACCGCCGTTCAGGGTCATGGTGGTCTCCCAGAGGCCCGCCTTGTGGCTCGGTACCTCGGCGGCGTGGGCGACGCGGGAGACATCGAGGAGCGCGAAGATACCGAGGACTGCGATGGATCGGACGACCTGGCTCGACATTCGGGAATCCCTTTGCTGGTGGAGAGGCCGAAACGACTTGGCCGCGCGCGAATCCGCGCGCCGGAGGTGATCGAGATCGCGGCGCACCCGTCAGCGCGGAACGTCGAACCGAAAGGCGCCGTCGTCGAGCGGCGGGTTGGCCTTCGGCTCGAAGCTCGTGGTGATGCGATCGACGGTGCCCGCGGCCGCGTTGGTGGGAGTGTCCTCGAGCACCTGGCGGACCAGATGGGTCTCGGCATCGATCCACACCGTGGTCTTGCGAACGCTGGTCACCGCGCCGGTCTTCGCGTAGCCGAGGCCGACGTCGCCGACGAGCTTGAGGACCCGTCGCCCGCCGAGCGTCTCGGTCCCCTCGAGACGCGGCTCCGCCAGCGCCGTGAGCGGTCCCTGGAGCCCCGCCTGCGAGAAGAGCAGCGGCGAGAGCTGCAGCGAGGCTCCCCGGGTGGGGTAGCTCGACATCGCGAACGCCTGATGGCCCTTCCCCTTCGGATAGGTCTCGTGGACGTGAGTCGCCGACCACCAGCTCTGGAAGTCGCCACCGTCACACCACACCACCAGCCGCTCGCCGTTCGCCTTGTGGAAGTCGAACTGGAAGTTGCGCGGGGTGCGGAACGCGGTCGTGAAGCGGTGCTTCTCCTCCCAGACCGGTACGCCGGCCGAACCGGTCTCGATCCGCACCTCGCCGCGATCGGCGTACGAGGCCAGGGCCGCGTAGGCCGCGCGGCTCTCCTCGAGGATCGCGGCGGCGGACCGAGCCTGCGCGTGGGCGGCGCCACCACCCAGGATCGACGAGACCAGCGCGACGGCTCGCATGAACGTCTTCAGCACTTGCCCTCCGGGTTGCAGAGCTTGAGGTTGAGCTTGTAGGTGCCGTTGGCGCGACCGTTGCCCTTCTCGCGCTTGATCGCCTTGTCCACCACCAGCGCCTTCGGGGTCTTCTTCACCTCCAGCTCGAGCGCGCCGTCGCCCATCGCGCGGGTCAGGAAGAACTCGCCGTTCTTGAACGGCAGCTCGAAGGCGGTCGGGAGCGGGACGATGGGGGTCAGGGGCGAGAACACCACGTACACGGTCCGCGAGGCCGCCTCGTAGTCGATGGTGGCGGGCTTGCGGCGGAGGGTGAGCGAACCGTTCACGATCTCCCCCTCGACCGGCACGTAGAACGTGTAGGGCTTGACCAGCGTCGCGGCCACCTTGCCCTCGACCTCGATGGGCTTGGGCTCGACCGGCCTCCCGTTCGGCATCGTGGGGGTGAGCGTCAGCAGGTTGAGGATCTCCGGCTGCGGCAGCACGCTGCGCTTGAACAACACCGACCCCGCGGTGAGGCCGGCGGCCGCCAAGCGCGCGGCATCCTCTTCCATGCGGAAGTGGATCGCCTGGCCGATGAACTCGCCGTTCACCTTGGTCGTGGGTCCGGCGTCGCCATCGGATTTGGCGTAGCGCAGCTCGAGACGCCCATCGAACTCGATGTCGTACTTCCACCACAGGTCGTGCTCGGTGGTGAAGAACTCGGCGTGCATCGCGCCGGTGAACTTCCCGGCCAGGCGCTCGCAGTACTGATCGAACCACTGCTGGGCGACGAAGCTCGCGAAGTCGAACGCCATGCTGAAGGCGCCGTCGGCGAGCGCCTTCTTGGCGGTCAGCGCGACCGCCATCCGGTCGCCCTGGAAGAGCCCCTTGGCCTGGGCTTCGGCCGTGGCGCTGGCGATCTTGGTCGCTTCCGTCGCCGGGAACTTGAACCTCTCGGAGAGCTTGGCGGCCAGCGCACCACCCTGGCTGGCGACGAAGTCCACCACCACCGACTTGATCGCGTTGAGCGGCCCGCCCATGAGGTTGGCGAGCGCCGCCGCGAAGTTGAGGCCTTCGATGATGTGCTCGGCGGCTTCGCACCGGACGTTGGCCTTCTTGCTCGCCTCGAGCTGCTGGAAGATCCGTATCCGCTCGGCGCGCGCGCTCGGCACCCAGTCGCGGAGGACCACCGCGAAGGGCTTGAGGGCGGGTGCGGTCCGCGCGCTCGCCGCCGCGTCTTCGAGCGGGGTCATGACATCGTCCAGGTCACCCAGGTCACGCACCGCGCGCTCGAGCCTGGGCCGCGTCTCGGCCCACTTCGCCTTCACCGCGTCGCGCGCTGTGGTGTCGGGGAGCTGCTCGATCTCGGTGGTCACGTCGGCGGAGATCTTCTCGATGACCGCGGCGATCTCGCCGAGCTCCTTCTCGGCCTCCTCGATCTCGTCGAGAGGCTCCATCACCGCGATCTCGAAGCGGCCGCTGCCGGTCACCGAGCCGCCCGGCGACCTGGCGCCGACGGTGTAGTCGCCGGCCAGCGCGGTGTCGGCGAAGGACGCGGCGTAGTCGCCGTTGGGTGCCGGCACGATGGCGAGCGCGACCGCACGGCCGTCCGGCTTGGTCACGATGAGGTCCAGCGCCTGCTTGCCGTCGGGGCGAGCGTCGAGAGGGACGATCCCGTCGATGGTCACCGCGTCACCCGGAGTCGCTCGCGCCGGGATCACTCGCACCGAGATGCGCGGCTTGTCGCCACTCGGCTCGTCGGTCTGCGCCCATGCGGGTGAGGCGGCGAAGGGCTCCGCCATCAGCGCCATCGCGACGACCAAGCAAACGCCGCGTCCGAACCGAGCCAAGGGCGCCTTCCTTTCCATGGGCAGCGAATCGGGAGCGCGCGCCGGGGAGGGGTCGGCGTGAGACCGCCGCCACACGTCACCACGCCGACCGGGGACGCCGAGATTTCGCACGAGGGCTCCACGGGTCGAGACGCTGGTACCGACCTTCCGTCGGCTCGGGCAAGCGAACCCCGTCCAGGGCGACGCACGCGAGAGGGACGATCGACCCCACCCGGGGTTCCAGGTCGGGACCGTACCTGATCTCGACCGCGTGCGCGGCCTCCTCGGGAGGCTCGGCGCGCTGACGCACGCGCACCCGGCGCTGCGACGCCGCCCGGGAGCGCGTGGCTCGGGTGCCTTGCTCAGGCGGCCGGGCGCGTCGTCGGCGCGCGGCGTGCGGGCGAGGCGCTCGAGCGCAGGTAGGCCGTGACGCTCGCGCCGATGGTGCGGATGGTCTCGGTGAAGACCGCCTCGTCCTGCTCGAGCAGGGTGAGCCGGAAGCCCATGAGCGGCGTCCAGAACGACGAGAGCGGCACCACACAGATCCCGGTCGAGGCGAGCAGGTAATAGACGAACCGCTTGTCGAGCGCCACGCCGTCGGCGGAGGTGATGCGCTCGACCAATCCGCGGACCTCGGCGTTCGCGATCGGGAGGCTCTGGGTCGCGTCGAGCACGCCCTCCTCGAACACGACGCTCATGTAGAAGGCACCGTTGGTGCGGTTCACGCGCAGGCCCGGCACCGCGCCGAGGAGCTGGTAGGCGATGTCGGCGTGGCGCGCGTAGCGGCGGCGCCGCTGGTCGAGATAGCCCTGGTACTCGGGGTGCTCGAGGAGCTGCGGGATCGCCTTCTGCGGCAGCGTGGTCGAGCACACCTCGACCATCTTGGAATCGGCGAGGCTGCGCACGTAGCGCGCGAAGGTCGCGTCCTTGTCGGCGTTGTAGACCTCGATCCAGCCGCACCGCGAGCCGGGCCACGGCACCTCCTTCGAGATGCCCTTCATGGAGAGCGCCGGCACGTCGCCGATCACGTCCGAGAGCTGCTTGGTGCGCTGCCCGTCGAACACCAGGTTCGCGTAGATCTCGTCGGCGACGATGAAGAGGTCGAACTCGCGCGCGATGTCGACCATCTCGCGCAGCACGTGCTCCGGGTACACGGCGCCGGTCGGGTTGTCGGGGTTGATGATGAGGATGCCGGAGATCGCCGGGTTGTACTTGACCGAGAGCCGGAGGTCCGCGAGGTCCGGGTACCAGTTGCGCTCGGGATCGAGGCGGTAGCAGACCGGGTGCTGACCGGCGTGGGCGGCCTCGCCGGAGGAATGGGTCGAGTAGGTGGGCGACGGGCCGATCACCCGGGACTCGCGGCGCAGCAGGCCGTAGACCTTCTGGATCGCGTCGCCGAGACCGTTGAAGAAGAGGATGTCGTCGGGGCCGATCCGGATCCCGCCGCGCGCGTTCACGCGCTCGGCCAGGAACTCGCGGGTCTCGAGGACGCCCTTGGACGGGCAATAGGCGTAGCTCGAGTCCTCGAGGGCGAGGCTCGAGACGATCTGCTTGAGCCACGCCGGCAGGCGCTCCCCCTTCGACACGGGGTCGCCGATGTTCTCCATCCGGGTCGCGACTCCCAGAGCGCGAAGCTGATCGGCGATCTCCACGATCGCGCGGATCTCGTAGGTCAGCTCGCCAGCTCCGGGATGCACGATGTTGTTACGCACGGCCTTGCTCCTGGCGGCGAACGGACTCGATCCGGGACGCGGCGACGGCTTCGCCGGCGTCCGGGCTCCCGCGCCCGCTCGACGCGAAAGCGGGCAACCGTAGCGCATCCGCACCGGGTGTGTGGACCCTCGGGCGCGAACGCGCGCGCTTGGTCGTGCGCGCAGGGCGATCCCGGCTCCCGAAGACGAAGCAGGGGCGAAGCCCCGTGGGCTCCACCGGAGACACGAAAGGCGAGTGGCTCTCGCCACTCGCCTTCGCGGTACCGCGATGTGGTCGCGGGGGCTTTCCAAGCCCCCGCCCCGTCCGGAGTGAATCCGGACGGGGCCTCACCCCGAATCCGGCGCGGCAACGCGCCGCGCGCCGCTGGCGCGAGCCGGTGATCCGTCCCACTCGACGCGCACGCGGCACCGCATCGGAGACACGAAAGGCGAGTGGCTCTCGCCACTCGCCTTCGCGGTACCGCTACCCGATCAAGGAGAGAAGGGCGGCCCCCAAGGCACTGCCGCAAACCCAAGGCCCCCTTCGCGAAACCGTTTGTTTGTTGAATTTTTCCCCAGGAAAACGACGGGGCCTTGGGGAGCACGCAAACACTTGCTTTAGCGATCGGTGTGCCAACTGCGCGGGCTCGCGACCTCGCCACGGAAGTTCCGCGAAATCCTCGAAATCGCGCGAGAAACGACCGTGCCCGCGCCACCGCCGCCCGTGCCGCACCGAGCCTGGCCCGTGTGATCCATGTCGCAGAATGCGAAAGCGTCGCGGAACGCGTCGCGACACCGCTGCGACACCCATCCACCGAGGGATCGCGCGTCCCGACGACGAAGCAGGGGCGAGGCCCGAGGGCTCCACCGGAGACACGAAAGGCGAGCGGCTCTCGCCACTCGCCTTCGCGGTACAGCCACTCGGTCAGGAAGAGAAGGGCGGCCCTCCAAGGCACCACCGCAAACCCAAGGCCCCCCTTCGCGAAACCGTTAGTTGTTTGTTGAATTTTTCCCCAGGAAAGTGACGGGGCCTTGGAGAGCACGCGACGTGATGGCGTAGCGATCGCCGTGCCAATCGTCGCGCACCCGCGGCTCCACACAGGCGCACACGAAACCCCGGAAATCGCGCGCGAACCGATGGGCGCGGGCGCTCCACCACGCGCCCGCGGCCGCGGCGCGCGGTGTGACCCGTGTCGCAGAATGCGAAGGCGTCGCGGAACGCGTCGCCACACCCGCGCCACACACGGCCCGTCGCCCGCTCACTGGCGGCGCAGCGTGAGCGGGGCCGACGCGAGGCCGGCGACGGTCACGGTGCCGTTGATGGTGTCGTTGCCGGAGAAGGTGCCGTCGTAGGTGCCCTTGTACGTGTCGATTTGCGCGCTCAGGCTCACGTCGGGGTGGTCATGGCTACCGCGCACCGGGCCGCCCAGCTTGCCGAGCGGGCCGAGATCGAAGGTCGCGTCTCCGGAGAGGCTGCCGCTCTCGGCCTCGTCGATGTCGAGCACCACCGACGCGCTGAACTTGGCGATGGTCGCGCTCCCCGTCCACCGGCCGGTCATGCTCGGCGTGGTCGGCACCGGCGTGGCGCTCGCCGTGATCACCACGGTGTCGGCCACGCTCGTGGTCACGCCGTCGCTGACGACGAGCTGCGCCACATAATCGCCGCCCACGTCCGCCACGAGCTGCGGCGTCACGGCGGCTGGATCGCTGAGCGCCGCGGCGCTGCCGGCGGGCTTCGAGGTCAGCGACCATTGGAACGTGAGCGGATCGCCCTCGGGATCGGTGCTCGCGCCGCCGTTCAGCGTGACGGTGGCGCCGGTCTGCACCGACTGGTCGGGTCCGGCGTTGGCCACCGGCACGCCGTTGCCGGCGACCGCTGCCACGGTCATCTCGTCCCGCGGGCTCAGGTCGATGCCGTCGCCGACCAGGAGGGTGATCGTGTAGGTGCCGGCCACGTCGGCGAGGAAGAGCGTCGTGGGGCTGTACGGGTCCTGAATGCCGGCGACGCTGCCTGCCGGACGCGAGGTCATCTCCCACACGTAGGTGATCGTGTCGCCGTCGGCGTCACCGCTGGCGCTGGCGTCGAGGTTCACCACCGAGCCCACCGCCACGGTCTGATCGGCGCCCGCGTTCGCCGTGGGAGCGCGGTTCGACTCGGTCGCGGTGACGACGACGCGATCCGTCGCGCTGTCGAGCTCACCGTCGTTCACCACCAGCTCGAGCTCGTAGGTGCCGGCCAGGTCCGCCGTGAAGGTCGGCCGCGGCGCCGTCGCGTTCGAGAGCTGGGCGGCGCTGCCCGCGGGCCTGGAGGCGAACCTCCACTCGTACGAGATCGGCTGGGCCTCGGGGTCGGTGCTCTCGCTGCCGTCGAGGGTCACCACCGCGCCAGTCGCGACCGACTGATCGCGCCCCGCGTCGGCGATCGGAGCCTGCGGCTCGGGCTGGGGCGTGGACGACGAGTCCGACGAGCCGCACGCGGCGCCGAACGCCAGGACCGAACCGAGGACGAGCATGAGACCGAGCTTCCGCATGGGATCCCTCCGTGCGAGGAGACGCTGAGCCGACGGTCCCCGGGAGTCCGTGAACCCCGGCCGTCCTGTTTCGTCACGCGACGCGATGCTGGCGTCCGGAACGCACCGGGCCATCGTGCCACAGGCAGCGGGCGCCGAGAAATTGGCGGCGCCGGGCCTCGAGCGGCCCTGGCGCCCGCGCCGCTCGCTCGGCGCCTCCGCGCATTCCGGTGCGGCCGGTAGCTGTGCCACCTTCCCTCTTTCCTCTGGAGGTGACGACGCCATGACCGCCATCCGCTCTTCGACCGCTGCGCCCACGACCTTGAGCCCCGCCCAGATCCTCGGTGAGCCACTGACCTTCCGGCGCGGCGGCTTCACGGTGAAGAACCGCCTCCTCAAGTCGGCGATGAGCGAGGTGCTGGGCTCGCCGGCGCACGCACCCACCGTCGCCCACGAGCGCCTCTACGAGGCGTGGGCACGCGGGGGACTCGGCCTCGCGATCACCGGCAACGTCATGGTCGACCGCCGCGCACTCGGCGAGCCCGGCAACGTGGTGGTCGAGGACGAGCGCGACCTCGCCGCGCTCACCCGCTGGGCCAGCGCCGGCAAGCAGGGCGGCTGCCGGGTCTGGATGCAGATCAACCACCCGGGGAAGCAGTCGCCCACGTTCCTGAGCCGCGAGCCGGTCGCGCCCTCGGCCGTGCCGCTCGGCGCCGGCCTCGAGAGTGCCTTCGCGACGCCGCGCGCCCTCGAGCCGCACGAGATCGAGGCCCTGGTCGAGCGCTTCGCCACCACCGCCGCGATCGCGCGCAAGGCCGGCTTCGACGGCGTCCAGATCCACGGCGCCCACGGCTACCTGGTGAGCCAGTTCCTGTCGCCGCACCACAACCGCCGCGACGACGCGTGGGGCGGAACGCTCGAGAAGCGCGCGCGCTTCGCCCGCGAGGTCCTCGCCGCGATGCGGCGCGCGGTCGGTGAGGGCTTCCCGATCGGGATCAAGATCAACTCGGCCGACTTCCAGCGTGGCGGCTTCGGCGAGGACGAGTCGCTCGAGGTCATCCGCATGCTCGTCGACGGCGGCATCGACCTGATCGAGATCTCGGGCGGCACCTACGAGGCGCCCGCCATGACCGGCGCCGAGGTGCGTGAGAGCACACGCCAGCGCGAGGCCTATTTCCTGGCGTTCGCCGAGCGCGTGCGCGCCGCCGTGGACGTGCCGCTCGCGCTCACCGGCGGCTTTCGCACCGCCGAGGGCATGGCGAGCGCGGTGTCCTCGGGCGCCGTCGATCTGGTGGGGCTCGCCCGCGCCCTCGCCCTCGAACCCGACCTGCCGCGGCGGGTGCTGAGCGGCGAGGCGTTCGTGAGCCGGGTTCGGCCGCTTTCCACCGGCGTCCGCAAGGTCGATCAGCTCACCGCCCTCGACGTCTCGTGGTACGAGCACCAGCTCGCGCGGCTCGGCGCCGGCAAGCCCACCGACCCCGGCCTCGGCCCGTGGCGATCGGTGGTGATGAGCATCGCCAAGCTCGGTGTCGCCGCCGTCCGCATGCGCCGCGCACGCGGCTGACGCGCGCCGCCGCGGGTCGGCGCCTGGGGGGGGCAAGCCGCGCGCGTCGCCGGCTGTCCCTCGTTTGCGCTTCATCCGGGGGGGATTACCGTTGAACCGGAGGGGTCGGCTGGTTCGTCTCGCCCCACGCGGGATCGTTCTCGCGTGACGAGCCGTCGGCCGAACGCGCACCATCGGTATCGCAACGATGACCACCATGTCTGACCCGACTCGCGCCGTTCCCTCCAGCGACGCATCGACCGGGATTCCGGGCCTGGACGAGGTCGTGTGCGGCGGGCTCGAACGGAACCGGGTTTACGTGGTGGGGGGGAAACCCGGCTCAGGCAAGACGACGCTCGCGCTCCAGTTCCTCCTCCAGGGCGCAGCGCAGGGAGAGCGAGGGCTCTATCTCACGCTGTCGGAGACGATCGACGAGCTCAGCGCCGTGGCCGCGTCGCACGGCTGGTCGATGGCCGGCCTCTCGATGTGTGAGCTGCTGCCGGGTGAAGAAGACCTCCGCCCAGACTCCCAGGTGCGGATGTTCCATCCGTCCGAGGTCGAGCTCGCCGAGACGACCAGCACCATCCTCGACGCGGTGAACCGCGAGAAGCCCGTGCGGGTGGTCTTGGATTCACTCTCGGAGATGCGCCTGCTCTCTCAGAATTCTTCCCGCTATCGCCGCCAGATCCTGGCGTTGAAGCAATTCTTCGCCGGACGCGGATGCACGGTGTTGCTCCTCGACGACTTGACGTCGGAGCCGCGCGATCTGCAGCTCCACAGCGTGGCGCACGGTGTCGTCACGCTCGAGACCTTGCCGCTCGGCTATGGCATCGAGCGGCGACGCCTCCGCGTCGTGAAGTTCCGTGGCAGGGCCTACCGCGGCGGTTACCACGACTTCATCCTTCGCCGCGGCGGCATCGAGGTGTTCCCGCGCCTGGTGGCCGCCGACCAACCCCGCGAGGCCGCCACCGGCGTGGTGCCGAGCGGCGTGCCGGCGCTCGATGCGCTGCTGGGAAGTGGTCTCGACCGAGGTACCAGTGCCTTGCTTCTGGGGCCTGCGGGGTCGGGGAAATCGGTGTTCGCATCGGAGTTTTCTGCTGACCGCGGCGAAGCGCGGGGAACGGTCCGTGGTGTTCATGTTCGACGAGAGCACGGACACCGCGCTGGCGCGCGCGGCCGGCATCGGGCAGGGGCTCGCGGAGCACGTCGACGCAGGGCGGGTGCTGCTGCGAGAGGTGGATCCGGGTCAGCTCGGACCCGGCGAGTTCGCGCACGCCGTGAAGCGGGCGGTGGAGGGCGACCGTGCTCGGATCGTCGTCATCGACAGCTTGAACGGCTACCTCCAGTCGATGCCCGACGAACGCTTTCTCACGACTCACTTGCACGAGCTTCTGGCGTACCTCGGCAAGGTCGGCGTCGTGACGATCCTCATCGTGGCCCAACACGGGCTGGTGGGGCCCGGCATGAAGTCGCCGGTCGACGCGACCTACCTCGCGGACACGGTGGTGATGCTTCGCTTCTTCGAGGTGGCGGGCCGGCTGCGGCGGGCGCTCTCCGTCGTGAAGAAGCGCCGCGGCGGGCACGAGGACGCCCTTCGGGAGTTCCGGATCGGATCCGAGGGGATCCGGGTCGGCGAGCCGTTGCAGGATCTCCAGGGCGTGCTGACCGGCACGCCCTCGCCTCTCGACCGGGGCTACCCCGTCAGCTGAACCGGCATGGGCGGTCCCTCGCGACGCTCCCTCGAAGAGCGGGTGTTGGTGGTGGCGCCCACGCTCCGCGATGCAGCGCTGACGCAGGAGATGCTCGCCAGCGAGGGGCTCGAGTCCGAGGCTTGCGCGGGAGTCGACGCGGTCTGCCGCGAGCTGGCCGTCGGCGCGGGAGCCGCGATCCTCACCGAGGAATCGATCGCGGACGGCGGCGCGGAGGCCTTGCGGCTCGCGCTCGCCTCCCAGCCGCCATGGTCCGACTTCCCGATCCTCGTCCTCGCGCAGCGGGGCGCGGACTCGCCGCTGGTGCTCGAGCTGCTCAGGACGCTCGGTAACGTGACGCTCCTGGAGCGGCCCGTGAGGGTACCGGCGCTCGTCAGCCAGGTCCTCTCGGCTCTGCGAGCGCGCCGCCGGCAATACCAGACGCGTGAGCACCTGGAGCAGAGCGAGCGAGCCCAGGAGGCGCTTCGGGAAGCGGATCGCCTGAAAGACGAGTTCCTGGCGATGCTGGGTCACGAGCTTCGAAACCCGCTCGCTCCCATCCTGCACGCGCTCAAGATCCTCGGTGGCTCGGACGTCTCGCCTTCCGTTTCCGCTCAGATGCTCCAGGTGATGGACCGGCAGGTCACTCACCTCGTACGGCTCGTCGATGATCTCCTCGACGTGTCGCGCATCCTTCGCGGCCGGATCGAGCTTCGCGTCGAGCGATCCGACCTGGCCTCGATCCTGTCGCGCGCCATCGAGTCGACTCGGCCCGTGGTCGATGCGCAACGGCACCACCTCACGATCGAGCTTCCCGATAGGCCGATCGAGATCGAGGGCGACGTCGTGCGGCTGGCGCAGGTGTTCGCGAACCTGCTCAACAACGCGGCGAAGTACACCGATCCCGGCGGCCACCTGGCGCTGACGCTTCGGCTCATCGGCGGCGAGGCGGTGGTGCGAGTCCTCGACGATGGCGTGGGGATGTCGACCGACGTGCTGCCCCATGTCTTCGACCTCTTCCACCAGGCCCAGCGATCCCTGGACCGAGCCCAGGGCGGCCTCGGTCTCGGGTTGACCCTGGTGCGACGTCTGGTCGTGATGCACGGTGGCAGCGTCGAAGCGCGAAGCGAGGGCCCCGGGCGTGGCAGCGAGTTCATCGTGCGCCTGCCGGCACTCCCGGTTCGGTCCGAAGCCGTGCCCTCGCAGGCTCCGTCGGGCGAGGTGTTTCCGGCGCTTCCGCACCGTCGGATCCTCGTCGTCGACGACAACCGGGACGCAGCCGACACCCTCGCGGCCCTGCTCGAACTGGGCGGCCACGAGGTGCAGACCGCGTACGAGGGCCGCCGGGCGGTCGAGAAGGCCGAGCAGTTCGTGCCCGACATCGTGTTCCTGGACATCGGGCTGCCGGGATTGGACGGATACGAGGTCGCGCGCGCCGTTCGCGACTGCCTCGGGCCGGCGACCCCGCGGCTGATCGCGGTAACCGGCTACGGTTCGCGCACCGACCGGGAGCGCGCGCTCGGGGCCGGCTTCGACGACCACCTCGCCAAGCCGGTCGAGCTGGCGGACCTGGTGCTCACCTTGGCCGACGCTCCGCGACCCGCGTGCGAGCGGTCGTCGTGAAGCGCCACCGCCCCCGCCAATGGACGCGACGCCCCGACCCGCGTGGGGGTTGTGCAGGGGCGGACGCGACGGCCGCCATGAACGAGGGCGGGGCACGCGCCGCGTGCCCGGCGCGACCGACTCGCCACGACACGCCACCACCGCCGCCCGGTTCCGGCTACCGCGCCGATGGCCCGATCGCTACTCGTTCGAGGTCGGGGGGGTGGGATCCGAGGGCGGGTGTGTCGAGACCCGTAGCGATCGCGTCGCCCCGCGAGCATGGAACCAAGCGTGGACACGGCGGCCGGCCGGGAGCCGAAACTCCACCCACACCCCCCCACCACGTGGGAAAGCGACGTCGGGTGGACGGCTTCGACCGTCGCCAGGCCGCCGTACATCTGCTCGAAGGCGTGTGTGAGCCGCGCGAGGGTTGCGTCGTCGAGCATCGCTTGCGCCAGGGCCGCGGACGGCCGAGCAACAACCCCGCGAGGCTACGCCTGGCGCCGCTCGAGCGCCGCGACGTACTTGCGCCATTCGCTCGCGCGAACCAACCAGCGCGCACGGCGACCCGCCCGCGGATCTATGCGGTGGCGGGCGCTGCCACCTCCATCGCTGCGCCCGACGATCGGCGTACCGGCCGCTCGTAACGTGGGGGCTTCCGTGCCCCGCGTCAGCCGGGCAACGGCGCCGGCCGGTCTCGCGCCGGTTCCAACGGCCGCTCGAGGACCTCGCGCAGCGCCGCGAGGTCCACCGGCTTCACCAGGTGAGCGTCGAAGCCGGCCGCGTGAGTCCGTGCCCGATCCTCGCTGCCACCCCAGCCGGTGAGCGCGACGACGAGGATCGCCCGATCGGGATCGTCACACCGGAGGGTTCGGCAGACGTCGTACCCGCTCATCTTCGGCAAGCCGAGGTCGAGCAGGATCACGTCGGGCTTGCGCGCGCGCACCTCGCGGATGGCGACGTCGCCGTCGTACGCGACGCGCACCTCATGGCCGTCGAAGCGAAGCAGCGTCGCCAGCGAGTCGGCGGCATCCTTGTTGTCGTCCACCACCAGCACCTCTCGCGCTGCGCCGCCCTGGGCAGACCCTGCAGCGACCGGGATCCCGTCCGGCGGGGGATCCGCCATCCGGGGCAACGTGACGATGACCACGGTGCCCCGCCCGGCGCCTTCGCTCTCCGCGCGGATCGCGCCGCCGTGCATCTCGACGAGACGCTTCGCGAGCGAGAGACCGATGCCGAGGCCCTCCTGCGCGCGCTCGACCGAGCGATCGACCTGGGTGAAGAGCTCGAAGATCGTCGTCAGCATCTCGCTCGGGATGCCGATGCCACTGTCGCGGACGCGGACCTCGGCGGTGGAAGTGCCACGCTCGAGCGTGAGCTCCACCCGGCCGCCGGCCGGGGTGTACTTGCACGCGTTGAAGAGCAGGTTGCCGACCACCTGGCTGAGCCGGATCGCGTCGCCGTCGACAGGGACCGTCGTGGCGGGCAACGCCACGGTGAAGGTGTGCCCTCGCCTCTCCATCATCGGCCGGCAGGCCTCGGCGGCGTCCCGGATCACCGACGCGAGGTCGAGCGGCTCACGGCGCAGCTCGAGCAAGCCGCGGGTGATGCGACTCACGTCGAGCAGGTCGTCGATGATCCGCACCATGTGCCGCACCTGCCGGTGCATGAGCTCGCGGAGCTTCGCGAAGTCGTCGGCCGCGCCTGGCCCGCGCTCGAGCAGCGCCAGCGCGTTGGCGATCGGGGCGATCGGGTTCCTGAGCTCGTGCGCCAGCATCGCCAGGAACTCGTCCTTGCGCCGGTCGGCGACCGCGAGCGCCGTCTCCGCCTCCTTGCGCTCGGTGATGTCGTGCGAGAACGCGAGCACGGCGTAGACGTCGCCCGTCTCGTCTCGCAGCGGGACACCGTGGGTCACGAACCAGCGTCCGTGCGCGTGATGGTCGTAGCCGAACGATTCTCCGGCCAGGCCGCGTCGATAGAACGGCTCGTACTCACGCGCCAGCTCGGGCGGGAGGACCTCGGAGATCGTCTTGCCGATCAGGTCTTCGGGCGTGAATCCGGCGCGCCCGAGGGCCTCCCCACCCGCCAGGAGGTAGCGCAGCTCCCGGTCGACCACGAACGCGGCGCCGCCGGGGATCACCGCGAGGAGGGCGCGCGCCTGCTGTTCGCCCTTGTACGCCCGCTCGGTCGCCAGTCGCTCGTCCGTGATGTCCCGGAAATACATCGAGACCCCGCTGGAGCCACTCGGATAGATGCGGTAGGCGAACCATCTCCCGAGGACCGGGTCGTGGGCCTCCACCGACCGCGTCGAGCCCGCGCGTGTCACGTCTCGCAGCGCGGCCTCGACCTCGCTTCCCAGCATCCCGGGAAAGAGCTCCCACAGGCTCCGGCCGAGCAGCTCGTCCCGGGTGCGGCGGAGGAGTCGCTCCGCCTCTCGGTTCACGAACTGGAACCGATACGTGGCGCCGAGCGTGACGAAGCCATCGCTCAGGCTCTCGAGGGTCGCGACGACTCGCGCTTCACTGACACGCAGCGCGGTCTCGGTCTTGGACCGTGCGACGTTGGCGACGGCGAGCGCACGCTCGCGCTTGCGGACCGCGACGCTGCCCCACGCCAGCATCGCGCACGCCACGCCGACGAACGCGCTCGACGCGAGGGCGGCCCCCATCTCGGTGTCGTAGAGACCGGCCCGCTGCCCCTGCAAGCGAAGGAAGGCGATGCCGATCGGGGCCACGATCGCGATCGGGAGCCCGCGCCGCGCCAGCATCCCCGACGCCGTCGGGCTCAGCAGCATCCGCATGGGCTCCTTGCGCGGCGACCCGGCCACGAGCCCTAGCCCCAGCGCGCACAGGAACGTCGCGGTCTGCAGCGCGATCGCGGTGAGCCGGGGGAGCGCGTAGAGCGGGTCGGCATGGAACAGAAAGCCGATCAGCGAGAGCCCCGAGACCCCGAGATCAAGAGCCCGAGAACGGGCCGCGCCCCCCGCCAGCGCGGCCCCAGCGCCGGCAGAAGCAGGGCGAGTCCCACGCAGGTCCAGCACAGCGCTCCCGGCGGGCCCATTCGCCCGGGTGCCAAGGTCTTGCGGGCACCCCACGACCGGCCGAACGTGAAGAGGGTGTCGATTCCCAGGTCGACGCCGTAGACGTGCTCGCAGAGCGTGGCGGCGCCGATCGCGAGCACCACGCCCCCCGCCAGCCACGCCACCCGCTCGCGCCGTAGCGCCGCGGCCACCAAGCCCGAGCCCGCGAGGAGCGCGGCGAGCGCAGCGTTGGGCTGCGTGGCGACGCCGGTGGCACCCCAATCCGCGAGCCGTGGGCGATCCAGGACCCAGCCCGAGAACGACACCACGCCCCCGATCGCCACGTACGCCGCCATCGCCAAGCAGAACGAGCGAGCGGCTCGCAAGCCGCGCCGTGCGCGTGACGCGGGAAGCGACGGAACGAGGGTCTCCATGGCGCTCGGGGCGAAGGTCGATGGCAGGCTCGGCCGAGCGAGCTCGGCGACGCTACACCGGCGTCCCGCGCCGCTGCGGTACCTCGGGGCGAGAGATCCGTAACGGGGGGTGAAAGGTGCCTGTTCCCTACCCCATCGGGCCACGGAACACCACACGATCGTCTCCCCTCGCTGGCGCCGTCGCGCACCCGGGCTGGGTGGTCCCCTGCGACGAGCGCGCTCGGGCCGGATCGCCCCCGGCGGCCTGCCATCGGCCCGGAGGTCGAGGCACCCGCACGAAGGGCGTGCTCGCCTCGCTCTCGAGCCATCGCCCGCTCGCTGACGCGCCTCCGCGCGGGCCTCGGATCGGCGCGCCGGGGGGGCCGGATCGCCGCCCTTCCCCCGTTCGGTGGCGGGTCGCCGTGGCCTCGTGCCAACATGCCCGTCGCCTCCGTCGTGGCTTCCTCCCGATCATGCTCGACCTTCCCACTCCGGGCGCGCCACGGCGTCGCCGCGCGGACACGAGCCACCCATGAGCGCGATTCGTCCGCTCGGGCGCGCGCTCCGGACGCGGCGCCGCCGCGCGCCGCGCCCGTCCGGGTCGGCGAACGCCGTGAGCACCGCTTTCATCAACACCGAGCCGCTCTTCCACGCCGCCTTCCAGGCAAGCCCCGAGGCGACGGCGATCTCGCGCCTCGCCGACGGCACCCTCCTCGCCGTCAACGACGCCTTCGTCGCGCTCGTTGGCCGCAGCCGCGACGAGCTGGTGGGACGGACCACCGCTGAGCTCGGCCTCGGCTCGAGCGAGGAGCGCGCGCGCTTCGTGGCGACGTTCGGGCCCGACTCGGGGGTCGCCGAGCGTGAGACCTCGCTCGCGCTCGGCAACGGCAGCACACGGGTGATCCGTGGGCGCTCGGTGCGGATCGACGCAGGCGGCGAGCCGTGCCTGGTGACGGTCGCCACCGACGTGACCGAGCAGCGCGCCGCGGAGGTCGCGATCGCACGCAGCGCGGAGCTCGCGCGCGCCCGCTCGGAGGAGCTCTCCGCGATCCTCGACGCCACGCCCGCGGCGCTCTGGATCGCGCTCGACCCCGAGTGCCGCGAGGTCCGCGGTAGCCGCGTCGGCTGCGAGATGCTGCGCGCGGCACCGGGCACCAACCTGTCGAAGACCGGCCCCGATCCCGCGGGGGTCGCCCACTTCACGGTGTGGCGGGACGGCGTCGAGCTCGCGCCCGAGGAGCTGCCGCTGCAGCGCGCGGCGCGCGATGGCCGCGAGGTCCGTGACTTCGAGGAGGAGCTGCGCTTCGACGACGGCTCGTGCCTGCACACCGTGGGCAGCGCGGTACCGCTCCACGGCGAGGACGGCGCGGTGCGGGGCGCGGTCGCGGCGTTCGTGGACGTGACCAAGCTCAAGGAGGCGCAGGCCGCGCTGCTCGAGGCCGACCGACGCAAGGACGAGTTCCTGGCGATCCTCTCCCACGAGCTGCGCAACCCCCTGTCGCCGATCCTGACCACGGTCGAGCTGATCCGGATGCGCGCCGCCGGCGCGTTCGAGCGCGAGTGCGGCGTGATCGAGCGTCAGGCGCGCCACCTGGTGCGGCTGGTCGACGACCTCCTCGACGTGTCGCGGCTGGTGAGCGGCAAGATCCAGCTCGTCCGCCGCCCGGTCGAGCTGGGCGAGGTGGTGACGCGTGCGATCGAGACCGTGAGCCCGCTGGTCGAGGCCAAGAAGCACGCCGTCGAGGTCGACGTCCCGGCGCGTGGCCTGGTGGTGGACGGAGACGAGGAGCGCCTCGTGCAGGTGGTGTCGAACCTGCTCACCAACGCCGCCCGTTACACGCCGGAGGGCGGGCACATCCGCATCGCCGCGGCCGCGACCGACGGGCAGGCGGTGCTCGAGGTGCGCGACGACGGCGCGGGCATCGACCCCGAGGTGCTGCCGCGGATCTTCGACATGTACTTCCAGGCGTCCCGCAACCGCGCCCGTCGCGAGCCCGGGCTCGGCATCGGCCTGGCCCTGGTGCACAGCCTGACCGCGCTCCATGGCGGCACCGTCGAGGCGCTCAGCGAAGGGCCGGGCAAGGGCAGCAAGCTGGTGGTGCGGCTGCCGCTCGCCGCCCGCGCCGCGGGCGCGCGGCCGGCGGATGATGATCCGGCAACGCTCGCCGAGAGCCTGGCGCCGAGCGCGCACGCCTACCGCATCCTGGTGGTCGACGATCACGAGGACAGCGCCGACGCCGTGGCGGCAGCGCTCTCCGGGTGCGGCCACGAGGTGGCCGTCGCCAACGACCCCGCGACCGCGCTCGCGCTGGCGCGCTCGTTCCGGCCGCGGATCGCGATCCTCGACATCGGCCTGCCCGTGATGGACGGCTACGAGCTGGCGGGCCGGATCCGCGAGCTGATCGATCCGGCGCCCACGCTGATCGCCCTCACCGGCTTCGGCCAGCGCCACGACGTCGAGCGCTCGACGCGCGCGGGGTTCGACCTGCACCTGGTGAAGCCGATCGAGCCGCGGCTGCTGCGCGAGATCCTCGACGCCCTCGTCCTCGGCTGAGGGTTCCGGGCTGAGCGGACGGCCCTCGGCCGCTTCGCGCTCGCGAGCGCCGGCGCGCCACGGCGGCTCGCGCCGGCGCTCGCTTACCCTGACGCCGCGCCGAGATCGCGCGACGTCCCTCGGCTGGCCCACGCCCGCGGCCGAGCTCAACACCCGTGGGGAGAGTGTCCGTGACGCAAGCCCTCGCCGCCTCCATCTCGTCCGCGGCGTTCATGCCGCACGGCCACTGCTACCTGTGGCTACCGTCGCTGGTGTGGACCCAGGTCCTCGCGAACCTGGCCATCGGGATCTCGTACCTGGCGATCTCGTCGAGCCTGGGCCTGCTCGTGTGGCGGGTCCGCGACATCCCGTTCAAGGCGATGTACCTGGCCTTCGGCGTGTTCATCGTCACCTGTGGGTTCACGCACTTCATGGATGTGCTGACGATCTGGCGCCCGGCGTACTGGGCGGACGGCTGGCTGCGCGTGGTGACCGCCCTCGCGTCGGTGGGCACCACCGTGCTCTTGCCGCCGCTCCTGCCCAAAGCGGAGGCCCTCGCTCGCGGCGCGCGCGCGGCGCACGAGCGCGGCGTCGAGCTCGAGGTGGTGGCGAACGAGCTGGGCACGCTCTACGACCGCACCCGTCGCATCGAGCAAGCCAAGACCCAGTTCTTCGCCAACGTCAGCCACGAGCTGAGGACGCCGCTCGCGCTCATCCTCGGTCCGGCGGAGCGGCTGCTTGCCGATCCCGCGCTGCGGCCCGAGCAGCGACGCGACCTCGAGCTGGTGAGGCGCAACGCATGCGCGGTGCTCTCCCACGTCAACGACCTCCTCGACGCAGCCAAGGTCGAGGCGGGCCGGCTCGAGGTGCGCTGGGCGAGCGTCGACGTGGCCGCGCTGGTGCGACGGACCGCATCCCAGTTCGAGCCGATCGCCGCCGAGCGCGCGACGCCGTTCACGATCGACACGCCCGAGCCGGTGAGGGCCGAGGTCGACGGCGAGCACGTCGAGCGCGTGGTGCTCAACCTGCTCTCGAACGCGTTCAAGTTCACGCCCCGCGAGCGCCCGGTGCGGGTCGCGGTGCGGCGGCTCGCCGCCGGGGCCGCGGCTTCGACGGCGCGCCACGACGAGGCGTTCGCGATCGAGGTGGCCGATGGCGGCCCGGGGATCCGCCCCGAGGATCGCGAGGCGGTCTTCGACCGCTTCCGCCAGCTCGATGGCGGCAGCGAGCGCGCCATCGGCGGCACCGGGCTCGGGCTCTCGATCGTGCGCGAGCTGGTGCAGCTCCACGGCGGCGTGGTGACGGTCGGCGACGCGCCCGAGGGCGGAACCCGCGTCACCGCCGTGTTCCCGGTGGCGGCGCCCGCCCACGCGAACGTCCGTGCCGCGGGCGAGAGCGCCTCGGCCGCGAACGAGCTGCGCGCGCGCAGGATCGTGGAGGAGCTCGCGAGCAGCGACACCACCGAGCCCACTCCCGCCCCCGGCGAGCGACCCACCGTGCTGGTGGTCGAGGACAACCCGGACATGAACCGCTTCGTGCGCGACTCGCTCGGCGACTTCCGGACCGTGGGCGTGCCCGACGGCGAAGCCGCGCTCGACTATCTCGCGGCCGAGATCCCCGACCTGATCGTGACCGACGTGATGATGCCGCGCACCAGCGGCGACCGGCTCGTCGAGGAGATCCGCACCCGCCCCACCCTCGATGCGGTGCCGATCCTGGTGCTCAGCGCGAAGGCGGACGACGAGCTGAGGACGCGCATGCTGCGCGACGGCGCGCACGACTACGTGATGAAGCCGTTCGCGCCCGAGGAGCTGCGCGCGCGGGCGCGGAACCTCGTCACCGTGAAGCGCAGCCGCGACCTCCTCCAGCTCGAGATCGACACCCAGGTGCGCGACCTCGAGGCGCTCGCCCACGAGGTCACCCACCGCAAGCGCGAGCTCGCCTCGGCCCTCGACTCGATGCGCGTCGCGCGCGAGTACGCCGAGCAGGCCAACCAGGCGAAGTCGGACTTCCTGCGGCTGGTGTCCCACGAGCTCAGGACTCCCATCTCGAACGCCGCGCTGCAGGTCGAGATCCTGCGTCGCGACCCCGACGCCCGACTCACGAGCGTGCAGCACGGCGCGCTCGCGAGGTTGCAGCGCTCCATGGTTCGCCTTTCGGGGCTGGTCGAATCACTGCTCCAGTACGCCCGCACCGAAAGTGGCCGCCTGACGGTGCGCCCGCGGGACCTCGCGCTGACCGCTCTCGCGCAGGACGTGATCGACGAGCTCAGACCGCAGGCGGATCCCCGCCGTCTGGAGCTGGTGCTCGAGGCACCCGCGGCGCTGTCGCCCGCGCGCTCCGATCCCGAGCTGGTGCGCCTGGTGATGCTCAACCTCGCCGCCAACGCGATCAAGTACACCACCGGCCCCACGGTGACGGTGCGCCTCCTGGAGGTGGAGGATGCGCACCGAATCGAGATAGAAGACGCGGGACCTGGCATACCCGAGGACGAACGGCGCCGCATCTTCGAACCCTTCGAGCAGCTCGAGCCTTCGTCGCTCAAGACCTCGAGCGGTGTCGGGCTCGGTCTCGCCTTGGTGCGACAGATCGCCGCCGCGCTCGGCGCTTCCATCGAGCTCGAGGACTCGCCGACCGGCGGCAGCCTGTTCCGCTTCACTCTCCCCCGCGTCGCGCGCGCACCCGAGGACCCCCGATGCACGGACACGTGATGGTGGTGGACGACGACTGCGACACCCGCGAGTCGCTCGGCGTGCTGCTCGAGCTCCACGGCTACGCCGTGCGGGTGGCCGAGAACGGCCAGCACGCCCTCGACCAGCTCCGCGCCGGCGAGCCGCCGTGCCTGATCGTGCTCGATCTGATGATGCCCGAGATGAGCGGCTGGGAGCTGCGGGCGCGGATGCTCGAGGACCCGGTGCTCGCGAACGTGCCGGTGATCGTGGTGTCGGGCGCCGCAGACATCGACGAGGAGACCCGCCGCCTACGCGCCGTGGACTACCTCGCCAAGCCGATCGACGTGGACCGGCTGCTGCGCGTCGTCGAAGCGCGCTGCTGAGTGAACGACCAGCGACGCGCCAGTCGATCGGCAGCTTTTTCGAGTGGCGGGTGCGGATCGAGGCACGCGACGGTCGTGCAGGGGAGGGCGTGAGCCCTCCCGAATTCCCGAGCACCGAGCGGCGTGCGCGGACACAGCACCGGCGAGCGCGGGCGAACTCACGCTCGCCCCTACACTCGCACGCGACGTGCACCGTCGACCGCGACGCTCGAGGCTCGCGATGGGTGCGTAGCGGAGGGCGTCAGCCCTCCTGGTTTCACGCGGGTCGGCTGGCGGGCAGGTCGAGGCCTTCGGCCGGGTCCCACGACCGGGAAGTCGCCGCACGGCCGAGCTCGAGCACCGTCGCACGCAACACGCGGAGACCCTCGGGCTTGCCGAGGATACGATCGAAGGACTGCCCGCTCATCCCGAAGCCGAACCCGGTGAGGAGGATGACCGCCGTGCTCGGCGCCGCTCGCTTGACCTCGTTCGCGACCCCCTCGCCGTCGGTTCCGGGCATCGTCAGGTCGGTCACCACCACGTCGAACGGCTCACCGATCGCGCGCGCGCTCGCGAAGAGGAGCAGCGCCTCGTCCCCCGAGCTAGCGGTTTGAACGCGGTGTCCGTCGCGTTCGAGGAGGCTGCGCACCAGGCGGCGCAACACCGCTTCGTCGTCGACCACCAACACCCGCAGCGGGTGCGCGACCAAGGCTTCGACCATCGTCATCGCGACTTCCTCACCAGGCAGCAGCATCCCCGACTCGACCCCGCCCGGGCGGCCTCACTTCGAGATCTCACGCGGCGTCGTCGCGGGTGTAGCAACCGCGGTGCCGCCGCCGGGCCGGTGAGCGAGGTCACAACGAATCACGTCCGGCGACTCCGGCTCGCGGGCGATACCCGACAGGCCGCGGCGCCGAACGCGGCGTGCTCACGGGATTTCGTTGCGAGTCGGTGACCGATCACACTCGTCGCCGCGCCGAGCCCGGAGTCGAGCACGTTACCGCTGGCGCCGCTCACCTCCGCCGTGCCACCGAGGGGCCACATCGCCGAGCTGCCGGCGGGCTTCGCTCGAGGGCACGTCGCTTGCGCTTCGACTCCTCCGGAAACCCAGCCGGGGCGACCTCCGCCGATGCACGCCGTGCCCAGCGACCTCACCGAGCTCCCGGCGTTCGCCGCCGGCTCGCGCCTCGTCCACGTGGTGATCGACACCCCGCGTCACAGCCGCTGCAAGTACAAATACGAGCCCGCGCTGGGAGCCTTCGTGGTCAAGAAGCTCTTGCCGGTGGGCGCGGTCTTTCCCCACGCCTTCGGCTTCGTGCCGTCGACGCGCGGGGGGGACGGCGACCCGCTCGACGTGCTCGTGGTGTGCGAGGAGCCGCTGATCGTGGGCTGCGTCGCGACGGTGCGCATCGCCGCGGTGATGCTCGCCGAGCAGCGCGAGCACGCCGCCCGCGCGCCGCGGCGCAACGATCGCTTCGTCGCGAGCCTGGCGACCGCGCACGATCCGCCCGCCTTGCACCGGCTCGCCGACCTCTCGCACCACGAGCGCGCGGAGATCGAGCGCTTCTTCGTCTCCTACAACGAGGCCGAGGGGAAGCGCTTCGAGGTGCTCGGCTGGGCCGGCGCGCGCCGCGCCCACGCGCTGCTCCGCGCCGGGCGGGTCAGGGTTTGACCACGACCTTGATGCAGCCGTCCTTCTTGTCGCGGAAGGTCTTGTACATCTCGGGCGCCTGCTCGAGCGCCACGCGGTGGGTCACGACGAACGAGGGATCGATCTGTCCGTCCTCGATGCGCTGCAGCAGGTCCTTGGTCCAGCGGTTGACGTGGGTCTGCCCGGTCTTCACCGTGAGCCCCTTGTTCATGAGCGCGCCGAACGGGATCTTGTCGGACAGGCCGCCGTAGACGCCGGGGATGGAGAGCGTGCCGGCCGGGCGGCAGGCGTAGATCATCTCGCGGAGCACGTGGGGGCGATCGGTCTCGAGCATCACCGCCTGCTTGACGCGGTCGTAGACCGAGTCGATCGAGCGCGTCGCGTGCGCTTCGAGGCCGACCGCGTCGATGCACTTCTCCGGGCCCTTGCCGCGGGTCAGCTCGCCGAGGCGATCGAGCACACCCTCCTTCGTGAAGTCGATCGGGATCGCGCCACCGGCTTCCGCCATGGCGAGGCGTTCCGGCACGCAGTCGATCGCCAGCACCTGCTTGGCGCCGAGCAGCACCGCGCTGCGCACGCAGAACTGACCGACCGGGCCGGCACCCCACACCGCCACCGTGTCGGTCGCCTCGATGTCGCACTGGGCGGCGGCCTGCCAGCCGGTGGGGAAGATGTCGCCCAGGAAGAGCACCTGCTCGTCGGTGAAGCCGTTCTCGATCTTGACCGGCGCCACGTCGGCGTACGGCACGCGCACGTATTCGGCCTGACCGCCGGCGTAGCCACCGGTCAGATGCGTGTAGCCGAAGAGCCCCGCGGTGGAGTGGCCGAACGCCTTGTCACCCAGGTCCTTGTTGCGGTTGGTGGTCTCGCACACCGAGGTGTTGCCGCGCCGGCACTGCTCGCACTCGCCGCACACGATGGTGAACGGCACCACCACGCGATCGCCGACCGCGAGGCGCTTCACGTCGCGACCCACCTCCATCACCTCGCCCATGAACTCGTGGCCGATGATGTCGCCGTCCTCCATCCCGACCATGAAGCCGTCGAAGAGGTGCAGGTCCGAGCCGCAGATTGCGGCACTCGTGACCTTCACGATGGCGTCGCGGGGATCCTCGAGCACGGGATCCGGAACCGTGTCGACGCTGACCTTCTCCTTGCCGTGCCACCGAAGCGCGCGCATCGCCGATCCTCCGAGAGTGACTGGATCGCTCCCCGAAGTGCAGGGCGCGTGCCCCGGAGGTGGACCGCTGGCGCGGGGCGCAGGCCCGGATCGCGGCAGCTCGCGACGCGCGCACACAGCACCTGCGCAGCGCGCTCGCCGCCGCGGGGGAGGCTGCGTTCGACGAACTCGGGCGCGCCGAGCGGCTCTTCCTCCTCGACGTTCGCGGCGGCGGGCACAGTCGCCTCGAAGCTGGCGGGTCCGGTTCGGGCGAGGGCCGCTGCTCACCACCTCCCCGCCGGAGCGGGATGCCGCGGGAAGATCGGACGACACGTTTGTAGAAGGGTGCGCCCGATCGAGCCCGTCTCGGTGATGTCGCGGCGCGCTCTCGAGGTGCCGTCCGCACCTCACGGACGTGAGTCGTGGCGCGCAGCGGTGGCACCCCCCCGGGCGCCCGCCGGGCACTCCCCTTGCATCACGATCGCGACCGCGACCGTCCGCCGCCGAGCGAGGGCTGCGGGCCTCGTCACTCACGGGGTTCCGCCACGATCCGGGCGCAGTGCCGTGGCCGATCGCATGCGGGACTTCCGGTGGTCGTGAACACCCACTTCGACATCGCCCACCCACCGGCGGCGGCCCGTCCACGCGACGCCCCGTGCGTCGGCGCGCGCGCCGGAAGTGCCTGATGCGGGTGCGCCTCGGGCACGTCCACTGGGACTACCTGCTCGCGGAGGTCGCGTCATGACCAAGCCCGTCCTGCTCGTGCTGCGCGCCCTCGGCCTCGGTGACTTCCTCACCGCCGTCCCCGCCTTCCGCGCCCTCGCCGAGGCCTTCCCCGATCACCACCGCGTGCTCGCGGCGCCCGCGGCGCTGGCGCCTCTCGCCGGCCTCACCGGCGCCACCCACGACGTGATCGCGACCGCGCCGCTGGCGCCGGTGCGCTACGCCGGCCCGGTGGACGTCGCCGTGAACCTCCACGGCCGCGGCCCCGAGAGCACGCGTCTCCTGCTGGCGCTCGCACCGCGGCGGCTGATCGCGTTCTCGAACCTCGGCATTCCCGAGACCCACGGCATGCCGACGTGGCACGCCGGCGAGCACGAGGTCGAGCGCTGGTGCCGACTGCTGACGGAGCGCGGCATCGGCGCGGATCCGCGCCGCCTCGACCTCGATCCCCCCGCCGGGTACGTACCCGCGGTGGCCCGCGGCGCGACGCTCATCCACCCCGGCGCGGCGAGCGTCGCGCGCTGCTGGCCGGTCGAGCGCTGGGCGTCGGTGGCGCGCCACGAGCTCGCCGAGGGCCGGCGCGTGGTGCTCACCGGCACCTGCGACGATCGCGAGCGCGCGCTCGAGGTGGCGCGGCTCGCGCACGTGCCCGACGACCACGTGCTCGCCGGCACCACCGACCTCGCCGGCCTGGCGCGGCTCGTCGGGGCGGCGGACCGCGTGGTGTGCGCCGACACCGGGGTGGCGCATCTCGCCACGGCGTTGTGCCGCCCGTCGGTGGTCATCTTCGGCGCGAGCTCACCCGCCGAGTGGGGCCCACCGCGCGACCGGCCCTGGCACCGCGTGCTGTGGGCCGGCCGCACCGGCCCGGCCGACGCGCCGCAGGTGGACGCGGGGCTGCTCAAGATCTGGCCGCGCCACGTGCTGAGCGCTCTCGTCGCTGCCGGCCGCGCCCCGCGCCTGGGGCGGCTGAGGGCTTCCCTGCCTCCGCCCGCCGGCGGCGACCCTCCAGAGCCTCAGCGGCGCTTGGTCAGCATGGCGCGCGCGAGCGTGAGGCGCTGCTCGAGCTGCTTGATGGTGGCGAGGCTGATCTGGCGCACGCCGATCATCTGGTTGAGCTCGGCGTTGACCTCGGCGTGGGTGCGACCGTGGACCCGCACCAGCGCGCGCACCGCGTCGCTGTTGGCCTCGCGCAGCGCGCGCCTCCTCGCGAGCGCGCCCGGCACACGGTGGGCGCGCGGGTGCTCGATTCGTGGCGGGTGGGGATCGGGCTCGGGCATCGGCACCGGCGGCGCGCCGCGCGACAGCGCGGGCGGGCGTCCGTCCACCGCTGCGCCCGCGGGCAGGCTCAGCACCAGGTCGGGGATCTCGTCGCCGTCGTCGTCGGCGCCGTCGGGCTCGTGGGCACCGCTCTCGCCCTCCGCGTCCGCGCCGTAGACGCGCACGCTCTCGATCGGCCGGCCGTCCTCGTCGAGCGGCACCGCCGAGATCGCGGCGAAGAGCGAGAGCTGGTCCGCTTCCGCGTCCGGGTCGACGCCGCGCGGATCGAGGAGCTCGGCGGCGTCGAGCCCGTCGCGGCGGCGATCGCGGCTCAGGTTGTGGCGGCGCTGCTCGGCGATCGCGGCGCCGAAGGTCCTGAGCCGTCCGTCGTCGGGGATGAACATGTAGGCGGCCTGCGCGCGCAGGTGCGCGTTCCAGCGCACCAGACGCCCCACCGCCTGCCGGAAGAAGAGCTCGGTCACGGTGTTGGTGGCGTAGACGCCGACGCGCAGGCGCGGGATGTCGACGCCCTCCGAGACCATCCGCACCGCGACGATCCACGGCGCGGCACCCTCCGCGAAGCGGCCGATCTTCGCGGTGGCGTCGGGATCGTCGGAGGTCGCGACCGTCGGCGTCACGCCGAGCTTGCGCGACAGGATCGCCGCGATCCCGCGCGCGTGGTCCTGGTCCATCGCGATCACCAGCCCGCCCGCCTTGGGATCCCGCTCACGCAGGTGCACGAGCTGCGCATGCGCCTGCGCCAGCACCGTCGGCAGCCACCTGGCCGGACACGTCGAGCGCGGTGCGCAGCCGCTGGCTCGCCAGGTCACGGGTGAGCGCGTCCTGGAACGTGGCTTCGTGGACCTGGCCGTCGGGCGCGGTCCACTCCATGCGCCCGTTGATGCGCGGGAAGTAGACCGGGCGCACCACGCGGCCATCGCCGAGGGCATCGCCGTAGCCGTACTCGAAGTCGGGCTGCGCGACGTTGCCGTGGTAGCGAATGAACGGGATCGTGATCTGGTCGGAGCGAAACGGCGTGCCCGAGAGCGAGAGGCGACGCCAAGCACCCTCGAAGGCGGCGCGCACGCCGTCGCCCCACGAGCGGCTCTCACCGGCGTGGTGGACCTCGTCGAGGACCACGAACGCGTTGCGGCACAGGTCGCGGAACACGAGCGGCATCCCGGCGACCTGCTGATAGGTGACGACGATGCCGTGGACGTCCGAGGGCAGCCCCCCGTAGCTCACGGTCCACTCGGGATCGAGGTGGATGTCGAGGCGCTCGGCGGCGTGCGCCCACTGGTGCTTCAAGTGCTGGGTCGGCACCACGACCACCACCCGCCGCACCGAGCGCGCCACCAGCGCGCGGCGCGTCGCGGTGAGCGCGAACGTGGTCTTACCGGCGCCCGGCGTCGCGACCGCCAGGAAGTCGCGCGCCCCGCCGGCCTCGAAGCGCTCGAGGGCGGTGCGCTGCCAGGGACGGAGCCTCGAGCCCTCGGGGCGGTGGTGGTGCGGATGGAGCGCGGCGGCACCCGGCGCGGCGAGCGCGTGTCCGGGTCGGTCGGCGGCGGAAACGGTGTGCACGGAGGGGAGGCGAGCGAGCGGGAACCGGGGCCGCGCGACACCTCCGGAACTCGCCGGCGGGTCACGGGGCCGGCGCGAGATTACCCAAACCCCGCCGCGAGATCCACGGCTCCCGTCCGGCGCTCGAGCGACGCGCCCGGTCGCGGCACTCGCGGCGCGGTCGCCACGACGCCGGCGCAGCGAGCGAGGGGCGGAGGTCGGGCGCTCCGAGATCCGGCACGGATCTCGCTCAAGGCACTCGCGCGCCGCGCGCGAGCGCCTCGGCGATCCCCCGCCCTACCCCCGCGAGGAACCACCATGCTTCCGCAAGGCCCCGTGATCACGGCGAATCTTCCCGAAGCGCTGGCCAGCATCCCGGTCCGCGCGGGCCTCGAGCGCGCCTTGCATCGTGCGCTCGCCGGCTTGCAGTTCACCCGCCCCGCGCCCACGCACGCGCACCTCGCCTCGAGCGGCTCCTTGATGCCGCACCTGCCGCCGCCCCTCGCGACCCGCTGAAACAGCGCGAGGCGGGTTACCCGGCCGGATCCGGGGGCGGGGCCCGTCGTACAGCGATCGACTGGATCGGCGATGTGACGGCGATGCGGATCGCCGGCGCGGCAGGAGCCGCGCCCTCCGACGGACGGGATGCGATCTCGACCCCGGAGGAACCGAGCGCGGGCGGCTGGAACGTGACCGCTCCGGGAACCGATCGACCAACCCGCGCCGCGACCAGACTCCCCTCCCGGCGCGACGCCGCGAGCCCGTGAAGAAATCGAGCGAGGGCGAAGCTCCGCGGGGGGACGGAGCCCCCCGCCCTACGGAAACCGCCGTAGCGACGGGGGTTCCATCCCCCGTCGCCGGGCCGACGCGGCCTCCGTGAGCGACCCAGACGGCAAGATTCAAAGCCTCAGCGCGACGCCGCGAGCGAACAGCTCCCCGCAGCTGACCCAGCGCAACTCAACGCCGCGCGAACCAGCTCTTCACCCGTGACCAGGGCGCGGCACCCGGGCTCGCGGAGAGGGTGGCACCGGCCGCAGCAACCACCGAGCCGCCCACCTTGAAGGCAGCCTCGACGAGGTCCGCGCCGCGGTCGCGCTCGTAACCCGCGCGCGCCAGCTCGATCATCGCCGGGGTGTCGCTCAGGTCGACGGGAAGTGATGGATCGACGACCCGCGCCAGCACCCCGAGCAGCTTCGCTCCGGCGGCGTTCCCCATCCGCTCCGCCACCTCCGCGATCTCGAGCAGAGCACCCGCCTCGCTCGCGCGGTCGCCGCCGAGGCGCCGGATCGAAAGCTCCTTCACGAGCTTCTCGCGCGCCGCGGCGAAGTTCCCCTCGGCCAGGTCGACGGCCGCGAGGGTGCGGTAGGCGTCTGCTTCGGCGCCGCGGTCGCCGAGCGCCTGCACCAGCGACAGCGCGTTGCCGAGCTTGGTGCGGGCGGCCGAATGGCGGCAGGCGGCCAGGTCTAGCTCGGCGAGGGCGCTCCACGAACGCGCCTCGCCGACGCGATCCCGGGTCACGCGCTGGATGGCGCGCGCCTTCTCGAGCTTGGCGGCGGCGCCGGTGGCGGCGCCGTCGCGGCGGTCGAGGGTGGCGAGGCGACTCCACGCGCGCGCCTCGCAGGCGGGGTCGCGGCCGGTCTCGCCGAGCGCGCGCAGCGCCTCGAGCGCGCTGCGCGCCGCGGGGCGATCGTCGAGCGCGAGCAGCACGTCACCCTCGGTGTCGAGCGCCGCGAGCTCGCCCGCCGGATCGGCGAGGGCACGAAACTCCGCGAGCGCCGCGGCGATCCGCTCGCGCGCCACGCTCGCGTGGCCCGCGGCGAGCTCGGCACGGGCGAGCCGATGCTCGATGCGCGCGTGCACGGCGCTGCCCGGCGCGGCGCGCGAGAGAGCCAGGTCGAGGTGGCGGCGCGCCGCCTCGCGCTCGCCGAGCGCCTCCTCGACGTCGGCCAGGGCGAGCCACACGTCGGAGTCCCGCTCGCGCTCGGGGAGCGCGGTGATCACGTCGCGCGCCGAGGCGACTTCACCGTTGGCGGTGAGGCGCCGCGCGAGGGTGATCACCGCCCACCTGAGCACCTCACGCTCGCCGCCCGCCCGAGCGTGGTGGAGGCACGCGTCGAGCTGGGCGTCGGCGCAAGCACTCAGATCGCGCTCGCGGCGCGCCTCGACGCTCGCCTTCCAGAACTGCGCGAGCTCGCGATCGACCGCGCGCACGTCCTCGACGGCGAGCCGGACCGGCTCGCGTAGCCAGCCGAGCAGGAGCTGCGGCGGGTGATGGAGCGTCGCCCGTCCCGGCGCCGGGAAGGCGTGCACCAGCGCCAGCGCGCGCGCGGTGTCGAGGTCGCGCTGCGCCTCCACCACCGAGCACGTGGCGATGCGCGCGGCCGCCTCCACCGGCAGCGGCAGCTCGCTCGCCGCGACCCGGCTCACGAGCACACGCGCCGACGCCGGCAACCGCTCCCACAGCCGCTCGAGAAAGATGCGCTGGAGGTGCGCCTCGCGCGCACGCGCGAGCTCCGCGGACTCGGCGGCGTCGAGGTCGCCGCGCAGCTCCTCGGCGCTCACGGTGCCCAGCACGACGCGCGCGATCTCCAGGTGGCCGGGGGTACCGCTCAGCTCGCGGCACAGCCGGTCGAAGAGATCGCGCGGCAGCTCACCGCCGTGCAGCCGCGCCTGCACGCGCGCGTCGTGGAGCAGGAACTTCCGCACCTCGTGGTCGCGGAAGTCGATCAGCGGCACGTGCAGCGCGCCGAGCAGGTCGACCGGGCGGTAGCGGCTCGCCACCAGCACCCGCGAGCCGCGCACCAAGCGCTGTGCGAGCTGCCGGCACACCGCGCCAGCACCGGGTCGGCGACGCGGCCGGTCTCGACCTCGAGCCGCCTCCTCGAAGCGGTCGAGGACCACCACCAGCTCGAGGCGGTTGAGACCCTCGATGGCGGCCTCGAGGCGCTCGGCGAGGGGTGCCGCGGGATCGACGAGGCGGGCGTGGAGATCGGCATGACGGGCGTGGGCGAAGGCGCGCGCGAGCGCGTCGACGACGTGGTCGAGGGTGGCGCGCCCGACCTCCGCGGGGCCGCGGCCGGCGCTCTCGGGGACGCGCACGGTCACGACGTGGAAGCCGTCCTGCGCCAGGCGCTGGGCGGCGAGGGTCGCGAGGGTGGTGGTGCCGGCGCCCACGATGCCGGTGATCACTGCGACGGTGTGCTCGCCGCTCGCGAGCGAGGGCAAGAGCTCCTCGAGCTCGCGGCGGCGGCCGACGAAGCCGTGGGAGACGCCCTGGATGCCGTCGCCGAGGATCTCGTGGGAGAGCTCGGGGGCCGCCTCGAGCGGCGCGCGGATCGTGCAGTCGAAGACGCGATCGTCGCCGGCGCCCGCGAAGAGCTGCGCCACGGCGTAGCTCGGGTCCTGTACCACCGGCGCCGCCGCGCCGGCGCCGCGCTGGATCTGGCCGCTCGAGCGCAGCCGCTCGCGGACCGCGGCGAGCGCACGCGCGAGCCCGGCGCCGTGGGCGAGGTGCTCGTAGAGGATCGACGCGAAACGGGTGGCGAGGGCGTCGTCGGTGCGCGCCGCCCACGCGAGCGCCGCCGGCAGCCCGGCGCGCACCGCCTCGGCGCACCACGCCGCGGCCGCCGCGGGCGAGGTGTCGCAGGCGGCGAGGACCACGCAGCGCACCGAGCCGGGAGCGGCGAGGCGGGACATGACGGTGGCGGCGTCGCGCGGATCGGGGGCGCCCGACTCGTCCTCGAAGTCGAAGGTCGCCGGACCGCCACCCCACGCGTCGCAGGCCGCGGCGGTGGACGAGGCGGGCGCGCTGACGCGGCCGGCGAGGTGGATCACGTGCGGGCGGTGCTCGGCAACCAGCGCCGCGAGGGCCTCGAGGGTGCCCTGCTCGGCGACGTGCACCACCACGTCGCCGAGCAGGCTCTCGATGGACCGCAACATCCGCGCCTCGTCGCGCTCGTAGTCGAGGTGGTCGTGACCGCGCGGCGCGGCGGAGAGGAAGACCACGCGGAGCGGGCCTTCGGCGAGCGCGGGCGGGGCGGTGGCGACTGCGCTGGCGCAGGCCACGCTCGACGCGTCGCCGGGCAGCGGCGCACGCCGGATCCGCCATGACGGATCGCAGCCGATCGGCCGCCCGGGCGCGCTCTCGACCAGCTCCCAGGGGAGCTCCAGGGCGGCGTCGGCGCCGCTCTCGATCACCAGCTCGTGCGCCTCGTCGACCCCCACCGGCGGCGCCTTGGCGATCGCCGGCACCCAGAACGCGCGCTCGAGGGCGGCCCCCACCTCACGCAGCACGCCAGGCGGGACCAGCGGCCGCAAGCCCTGCTCGAAGGTCTGGCGGAAGCGCTCGGCGGCGCTCCACACCTCAGCCATCGCCTGGCCGGCGACGACCCGCTCGGCGCCGAGCGGCGCGCCGTCGGCGCGCCACGCGAGCCGCCAGCCTGGGCCGTCGGCGGGGACGTCGACGTGAAGCACGAAGGTGGTCATGGCGCGCGCTCGTCCTCCAGTCCGGAAGGCCGAGGCCCTCCAGGTCTGAGCATCGGCAACTCGCCCAGCAGGGATGAGCGTGGGACGCCGGGGGGGCCAAAATCTCTGCTGGCAGCTGCCAGCGAAAAATAGCAACTAAGTGGCAGCGAAAACTGAAACAAACTGCTTACACAACAGTCGAGACTCGCGGCAAAATAGGCCTAAAAATGCCCACAGGGCTGCCGGGGGACCGATCCGGGCGCTCTTGGGTTCCGACCGCGAACCTCACGCCTCGGCGGGGCGACGTCGCGGCGTATCGCCGGGCACGCGGCGCGTGCCCCTCCCTCCCGCGGCGCACGCTTCCTTTCCTCCAGAGACGCCACGCGGCGCCGATGAGATCGGCAGGTCACCCCCATGCCCGCCATCCACGTCACCGACCGGGTGGTCGTCGAGCGCCGCGACGACCGCTATTTCTCGTTCCCCGACGTCGCGACGCTCGCCGACGGACGCGTGCTCGCGGCCTATCGCACCGCCAACGTCCACTACCCGCCCGACCCGCGCGCCACCTTCATCCGCTTCCGCCACGGCTCGCGCGACGGGCTCACGTGGAGCGAGCCGTGGGAGCTCGCCGAGCGCCCGACCAACCTCGAGCGCACCTGATTCGACTGCCCTCGCCTCACGGCCCTCGCCGACGGGACCGTCGCGATGACCCTCAACCTGGGTGGCAGCCCCGGGCCCGGCGGCATCGTCGAGAGCACCTGGCTCGCGACCAGCAAGGACGGCGGGCTCACCTGGAGCCCGCTCCGCGAGCTGCCGCTGGTCGGGATCGTGCCCGATCGCCTCCACGTCCTCGACGACGGGCGCTGGCTGGTGTCGGCCCACTACCACGTCCCCGACGGTCCCTACCGGCTGGTGCAGAAGGCCATCGCGAGCGACGACAGCGGCGCGAGCTTCGGCGCCGAGGCCCGCGTGGCGGGCGATCCCGCGCTGCAGCTCTGCGAGGTGAGCCTCTTGCCTCGTGGCGGCGGGCGCGTCGACGCGTTCCTACGCGAGGACCAGGGTGTTCGCTACCCGACGCTTCGCTGCACGTCGCGCGACGGCGGCCGCACCTGGGGCGCCCTCGAGGCGCACCCGAGCCGCGGCCACCGCATCACCACCGGGCTCCTCACCGACGGGCGGCTCTTCGCCACCTACCGCAACGTCGCGGGGCTGCCAGCGACGTGCGCCTGGCTCGGCTCTCCCGACGCGCGCGGGTCGGTGCCGTCGGGCGTGTGCCTCGCGCCGGCGAAGGCCGTGCTCGAGGATGACGCCCTGCTCCTCGACACCTCCGAGGGCGGAGCGCTCGAGCTCGGCCATGACCCGCTCGAGTCGCTCGCCGAGAGTGAGCTCACCTTCGAGGCCGAGGTGCGCCTCCTCGACGCCGAGCCCGCCGCTGCGGTGCTGCGCGGCGGCGCGCTGGTCAGGCTGCGCCCGGGTCAGCTCGAGCTCGAGGCGTGCGGCGATCTCGCGCCCCACGTCCACCCGATCGACCTCACGCGCTGGCGACGCGTGCGGCTCTCGCTGGCGCACGGCGAGGCGAGCGTCCACGTCGACGGCGAGCGGCTCTTCGCGGCGCCGCTCGGTCGCGACCTGCCGCGCACCGCGCGCATCGTGGCGTTCGGCAACCTCCCGCAGCCGGCGCGGGGTGCGTATCGCTACGTCGAGAACCGTGGGCAGTCGCTCTGGCGCTCGGTGTCGATCGAGGTGAAGAACCCGCGCCTGCCGGGCTACCGGTGGTCGTGGTCGGCGGCGAGCGGGCGCTTCCCCGATCACGAGGAGCGCGAGCACCAGGCGGTGCTGTGGCTCGAGTCGAGCGGGCAGGTGTTCGACCACGGCTACACCGGCTGGACGCCGCTCCACGACGGCGCGCTGCTCGTCGTCAACTACGCCCGCGGCGACGCCCCCAAACCCGCCATACACGCCTACCGCGTCGCCGTGGGCTGAACGCCCGCGGCGGGGCGCTCGGGACGGATCGCCCGGGCGAAGTGCCGGGCAGCTCGCCGGGCCTCACGCCGCGGCCTCCGAAAACACGAACGATTCCGCGCGCCGCATCGAGCGCGCCGTTGGCAAGCCGGTTGCGAAAGGGGGAACGCGAACGGCGAGCTCGGATGAGCCGCCATCCAGCGAACCGAGGAGAACCCGATGATCCACAAGGCCACCCTGCTCACCACCGGTACCGTCCCAGGTCTGCTCGCGGTGATGCCCCTCTTGGGGATGGTGGCCCACAAGATCGCCGACGCGATCCACGAGCTCGCGAACCCGGAGCCACCCAGCGCGACAGAGATCCGGGAGATGGGGGCTTGGTTCGAGGCCGTATCCCGGACGGGCTCGATGCCGTTCTCGCCGCTCGGCTGACCACCCGCCGCACGGGCGCCGTGAATCGCTCACGGCCACGGCCCCGTGCGGCGGTTTCTTGCTACCTGCAGGGGGCTCTTCCAGCCCCCCGACCCGCCTCGCTTCGCTCGCGCCTCGTCGCCGATCCTTCATGGAGCGACCGAAGCGCTGCGGGCTCACGCATTCGTAGCGACGGGGGCTCCGTCCCCCGTCGAGCCATCGCTCGCGAAATGGCGCGAACGCCGCGCGGCGATTGGGCATAGACTGGCGCGGACGAGGCGCCGCGCGACGCGGGGCGCCGCCGTGATCGCGCCATGGCCGCCGCCACCGCCCGCCCGCGCCCCGCCGCGCCACCGTTCGGCATCCTCAACGACGACGGGAGCTGCGCCGATGAGCACAAGGCGATCGTCTCCGACGACGACGTCGAGCGCATCCTCGACACGATGGTCCTCAACCGGATCCTCGACCGGCGCCTGCAGATGCTGCAGCGCCAGGGACGGCTCGGCTTCTACATGACGAGCCGGGGCGAGGAGGCGACGATCATCGGCGCCGCCTTCTGCCTCGAGACCACCGACCCGATCTTCCTGAGCTACCGCGAGCTCGGCTGCCTCTTGTGGCGGCGCGTGCCGCTCGCGCTCGTCTTCAACCAGCTCATCGGCAACAGCCGCGACCTGTGCCTCGGCCGCCAGATGCCGGTCCACTACGCGTTCCGCGACTGGGGAATCCCGTCGGTGTCGAGCCCGGTGGGAACACAGCTCCCGCACGCGTGCGGCTTCGCCTACGCCTCCAAGATCCGCCGCAGCGGCGAGGTGGCGCTCGCGTTCTGCGGCGAGGGCACCGCGTCGCAGGGCGACTTCCACACCGCCCTCAACTTCAGCGGCGCCTTCTGGGTGCCGGCGATCTACGTGATCCGCAACAACGGCTACGCGATCTCCACCCCCGAGTCTGTGCAGACGGCAGCCGAGAGCCTGGCCGCGCGCGCCGACGGCTACGGCCTCCCCGGCTACCAGATCGACGGCAACGACCTGCTCGCGGTGGTGTTCGCGCTCCGCGATGCCGTCGAGCGCGCCCGCGCCGGCCGCGGACCGACGCTCATCGAGGCGCTCACCTACCGCCTCGGCGCCCACTCCACCGCCGACGATCCCACCGCCTACCGCTCCGACGCCGAGGCCGAGGAGTGGAGCCGCATGGACCCGTTCGAGCGGCTGCGCCGCCACGCGCGCTGGCGCGGGCTGTGGAGCGACGAGGTCGAGCAGGCGTCGACACAGGCGTGGGAGAAGCGCATCACCGACACCCTCACCGAGTGCGAGCGCCACCCGCCGCCCGCGGTCGAGAGCCTGTTCGACGACGTGCTCGAGGCGCCCGGCCCGCAGCTCGTCGAGCAGCGCGACGCCTACCTGCGCTACTGGCGCACCAAGACCGACAAGCCGGTGTCGGAGCTGTGAGAGCGCCGTGAATCGTTCGATCCACGTTCCGCGTGGAAGCCGATCGAACCCGGCGGCGGGGAATGGAACCCCCGTCGCCACGTTCCTGTCCGTAGCGCGGGGCGCCCCGTCGCCCCGCGGACGACGGTGGATCGCGTAGCGCGGGGGGCTCCGTCCCCCCGCGAGCGCTGAGACGAAGAGCGAACGTCACGATGGCCGAGACCCAGACCATGAACATGATCCAGGCGCTCAACCAGGCGCTGGATCTGTACCTGGAGCGGGACGACGCGGCGGTGGTCCTCGGCGAGGACGTGGGGCTCTTCGGAGGCGTCTTCCGCGTCACCCAGGGCTTGCAGGCGAAGTACGGCTCCGAGCGGGTCTTCGACACGCCGCTCGCCGAGGCCGGGATCGTCGGCATGGCGATCGGCATGGCGCTCAACGGGCTGCACCCGGTCGCCGAGATCCAGTTCGCCGACTTCATCTTCCCCGCCTACGACCAAATCGTCAGCGAGCTCGCCAAGTACCGCTACCGATCGGGCGGCGAGTACCCGGCGAAGGTCGTGATCCGCGCGCCGATGGGCGGCGGCATCCACGGCGGCCACTACCACTCGCAGAGCCCGGAGGCGTACTTCGCGCACACGCCGGGGCTCAGGGTGGTGATCCCGTCGGGGCCGTACGAGGCGAAGGGGCTGCTCCTGGGCGCGCTCGAGTGCCCCGACCCGGTGATCTTCCTCGAGCCCAAGCGGCTCTATCGCTCGGCGAAGCGCGACGTGCCGCTCGACTACTACACGCTGCCGCTCGAGCGCGCGCGGGTCGCGCGGCGCGGCGCCGACGCCACGGTGGTGGCGTGGGGGGCGATGCTCGGCACGGCGCTCGAGGCGGCGATCGCCGAGGGCGACGGCTACGACGTGGAGGTGATCGACCTCCAGAGCATCGCGCCCTACGATCTGCGCACCGTGGTGCGCTCGGTGCGAAAGACCGGCCGGATGGTGGTGGTGCACGAGGCGCCGCGCACGTGCGGCTTCGGCGCCGAGCTCATCGCCGCCGTGCAGGGAGCCGCGTTCGACAAGCTCACGGCGCCGCTCGAGCGCGTCACCGGCTTCGACACGCCCTTCCCGTACACCCTCGAAGAGCACTACCTGCCGAGCGCCGACCGCGTCGCGCGGGCGGTGATCGACACCATCGAGTACTGAGCGTGAGCCAGCACACCGAGTGGACCGCGGGCCGACGGAGTCGGTCCCTCCGAAGCGCCTCCCCCCTTGGTCGGAGGGCCTGCCTCCGACGGGCCGGGAATCCGGAACCCGCGCGCGCTTCGCGCACGCTCCCCGAGAAATAGATGATTCGATTCAAGTTGCCGGATATTGGCGAAGGAGTCGTCGAGGCCGAGGTCGTCGAGTGGAAGGTCAAGGTCGGCGACGTGGTGGCGGTCGACCAGACGCTCGTCGAGCTGATGACCGACAAGGCGTCGTTCGAGATCCCGTCGCCGGCCGCGGGGAAGATCGCGCGGCTCGGGTTCCGCGAGGGCGACGTCGTGAAGGTGGGCGAGGTGCTGCTCGAGATCGAGGACGGTGACGGCGCGGCGACCGTTGAGGCGGCCCCCTCGTCGCCTCCGAGCGCGGCGCCCGAACCGGCCCCTCGAGCCGCGCCACCTCCACCACCGCCGCGCGCCGCGCCGCCGCCAGCGCCCCCTCCGCCACGTCGCCCGGCCGCGAGCGCTCCCGCCGCCGATCACCATCCGCCGCGGATGCCGGCGAGGCCGGTCTCCCACCAGCGCGCGAGCCACGGTCTCGACGAGGACGGCGTGCAGGCGGTCCCGGCGGTGCGCGAGCTAGCGCGGCGGCTCGCCGTCGACCTGACCCGCCTCGCCGGCTCGGGGCCGGGCGGCAGGATCATGCGCCGCGACGTCGAGGAGGCGGCGCGCAACGCACCTCCGCCCGAACCAGCGCCGTCGGCACCGCTCGAGGCGGCCGTCGCGGCCGCGACCACACCGGCCAGTCCCGCCCCGCGTCCGCCCGATCCGCCCGACTGGAAGCGCGTGCCGCTGCGCGGCGTGCGCCGCGCGATCGCGCGCCACTTGCTCGAGGCGCGCCACCGCACCGCTCACTTCAGCTACGTCGAGGAGATCGACCTCACCGAGCTGGTGACGCGCCGCGAGCGGCTCGCCGCGGAAGGACGCGAGGCGCCCTCGCCGCTCGCGTTCCTGGCGCGCGCCGTGATCCGGACCCTGCCGGCCCATCCACTCCTCAACGCGAGCCTCGACGACGACGCGAGCGAGCTGGTCATGAAGGCCGCGATCCACCTCGGCGTCGCCGTCGCCACAGACGACGGCCTCGTGGTGCCGGTGATCCACGACGCCGCCGCGCTCGGCGTCCCGGCACTCGCGACGCGGATCGGCGACCTCTCCGAGCGCGCCCGCGCCGGCCGGCTACGTCCGGAGGAGGCACGCGGCGGCACCTTCACCATCACCTCCCTCGGCAAGCTGGGCGGCATCGTGTCGACGCCGATCGTGAACCACCCCGAGAGCGCCATCCTCGGCGTCAACGCGATTCGCAAACGCGCGCGCTACGTGGGCGACGAGCTGGTGCCGCGCCACGTGATGAACGTGTCGATGAGCGTCGACCACCGCGTCGCCGACGGCTTCCACTGCGCGCGCTTCGTCGAGGACCTGCGTGCCATCCTGGAGGCCGCCGACTTCCCCGACTTCTTCGAGGCAGGAGCGTGATCATGCTGGACGATGAATTCCTGCGCCTCGCGGTGGGCGCCAAGATCCAGCGCCTGCGCGAGGAGCGCGGCCGCAGCCTCCACGACCTGGCGCGCGACACGGGGCTGAGCGAGAGCCGGCTGCACGCCTACGAGACCTCGATCGCCGAGCCCGCGATCGGCGAGCTGCTCAAGATCGCGAGCGCCCTCGACGTCTCGATCAGCCGGTTCTTCCAGACCGAGAGCGACGCCCTGAGCCGCGTCGAGGTGGTGCGCGCCAGCGAGCGCTGGGCGGTGCAGCCGCGCACCGAGGCCGGTGAGAGCCTCAACTACCGCTACCAGGCGCTCTCGCACCGGCTCACCGAGAAGCTCATGGAGCCGTTCCTGATCGAAGTGCCGCCCGCGGGCGAAGGTGCGTTCCCGCACTCGGCGCACGACGGCGAGGAGTTCCTGTTCGTGCTCGCAGGGAGGCTCGAGGTCGAGGTGGGCGGCGAGGTGCACCGGCTCTCGCCGGGCGACTCGATCTACTACGACTCGCGGCTGCGCCACACGCTGCGCGCCGTCGAGGGCGGCCCGGCGCGGCTGATCGCGTGCGTCGCGCAGGCGCGTCGCGCCCTCCCTGAGAGCCCGCTCGGGCGCGCCTTCCGGGAATGAGCGGCGCGACGGAGCGGCGGTGAATCGTTCCATCTGGGCCGCTCACGGAGACCGCGTGGAGCCGGCGACGGGGGATGGAACCCCCGTCGCTACGAAGGTGCTCGTAGCGCGGGGGGCTCCGTCCCCCCGCGGCGCTCCCGCAGCGGCTCGCGCACCGCGCTGACCCATGTCCCTCGACCGCGCGCGCCAGTCGATCGCCCGCCTCCGCGACCTCACGAGCGGGAAGCTCCGCGTCCCGGCGGCGCCGCTCACCCTCGACGGCGAACTCGCGCGTGAGCTCTTCGAGTCGCAGCTCCTCGCACGGCTCGTCGACGTCGAGTCGCACGAACTGCGCGCCCGCAACCAGGGCTTCTACACGATCTGCTCGGCGGGCCACGAAGCAAACGTGGTGCTCGGCCGCCTCACCCGCCCGTCCGACCCGGCGCTGCTCCACTACCGCTCGGCGGCCTTCTTCGTGGAGCGCGCCCGCGCCGCGCCCGAGATCGACGCGGTCCGCGACCTCTTGCTCTCGCTCGCGGCGAGCGCCGACGACCCGATCTCGGGAGGTCGTCACAAGGTGTTCGGATCGGTGCCGCTCGGCATTCCACCGCAGACCTCGACGATCGCGTCGCACCTACCGAAGGCGGTGGGTCTCGCGGTGGCGCTGGTGCAGGCGCGCCGCCTCGGGCGCCCGGACGCGGCTCCCGCCGATGCTCTGGTGGTGTGCTCGTTCGGCGACGCGTCCCTCAACCACTCGACCGCGCAGGGTGCCTTGAACGCCGCGTCGTGGACCGCATTCCAGCACGTGCCAGCGCCGGTGCTCTTCGTGTGCGAGGACAACGGGCTCGGGATCTCGGTGCGCACCCCGACGGGCTGGGTCGAGGCGAGGATGCGCGCGATGCCCAGCGTGCGCTACACCCAGGCGGACGGGAGCGACCTGGGTGCCGTGTTCGCGGCCGCGAGCACGGCGATCGAGCACGTGCGCCAGAGCCGTGCGCCCGCGTTCCTCCACCTGCGCACCGAGCGGCTGTGGGGACACGCGGGCTCGGACCTCGACACCGAATACCGCAGCGCTGCGGAGATCGCGGCCGGCCAGGCGCGCGATCCGGTGCTCGTCTCGGCGCAGGCGCTCCTCGACGCCGGCATGCTCGATGGCGCGGCGCTCACGGCGCTCCTCGACGCGGCGAGCGAGCGGGTCCGCGCCGCCTCCGCCGAGGCCGTCACTCGGCCCAAGCTCACCACGCGCGCCGAGGTGATGCGGCCGCTCGCGCCGAGCCGTCCTGACGCCGTGGCCGCCGAGGCCCGCCGCGGCGGCTACGCACCGCCGCCCGAGACCGCCGACAAGCCCAAGCCCATGGGCCTCGCGATCCGCGAGGGCTTGTCGGATCTGATGCGCAAGCACCCCGAGATGCTGGTGTTCGGCGAGGACGTGGCGCAGAAGGGCGGCGTCTACGGCGTCACGGTCGGCCTGTGGAAGGCGTTCGGCGCGAGCCGCGTCTTCAACACGCTTCTCGACGAGCAGACGATCCTGGGCCTCGCCCTCGGCGCGGGCCAGGCCGGGCTGCTGCCGATCCCCGAGATCCAGTTCCTGGCCTACGTCCACAACGCCGAGGACCAGCTCCGCGGCGAGGCGGCGACGCTCCAGTTCTTCTCGAACGGCCAGCTCGCCAACCCGATGGTGGTGCGGATCGCCGGGCTCGGCTACCAGAAGGGCTTCGGCGGCCACTTCCACAACGACGACTCGCTCGCGGTGCTGCGCGACCTGCCGGGCGTGATCGTGGCGGTGCCGAGCCGGGGCGACGACGCGGTGCGGATGATGCGCACGCTGATGGCGCACGCGCGCGTCGACGGGCGCGTGTGCGTGGTCGTCGAACCGATCGCGCTCTATCCCGTGAAGGACCTGTACGACGCGGGCGACGGAGCCTGGTCGTTCCCTTTCCCCGCCCACGGCGAGGCGATCGAGCTCGGCCAGGTGGGCGTGTACGACGGCGACGCGACGGACCTCGCGATCGTGACCTATGGGAACAGCGTGCCGATGAGCCTGCGCGCCAAACGCCGCGTCGAGGCCGCCACCGGCAAGCGCGTGCGGGTGGTGGATCTGCGCTGGATCGCTCCGCTGCCGCTCGAGGCAATCCGCGCCCACGCGGCGGCGTGCGGCGCGGTGCTGACCGTGGACGAGTGCCGCTCGTCGGGGAACGTGGCCGAGGCGGTCGGCGCCGCGATCGCCGAGGACCCCGCGCTCCGGCAGGTCCGCTACGCGCGAGTGTCGTCGGCCGACAGCTTCATCCCCCTCGCCGCGGCCGCCGAGCTGGTGCTCCTCTCCGAAGCCGAGATCGAAGCGGCGGCGCTGGCGCTGCTCGCAGACAGCTGACCTACCGGCTGGAGGGTCGTCGCTTCGTCGACGACCCCGGGATGGAGTTGGGGCGGCCGACGAAGCGGCCGCCCGCCACAGGCCGATCGATCCCTGGAGAACGAAAGAAGGGGCCACCGGTTGCCCGGTGGCCCCTCGGACGAACTACGTCCGGTTCAGCGAGGTGCCGCGATCACCAAGTGGGGGTCCACCTCCTTGGCAGGGGCCGTCGGCACCGCGTTGAGCCGGTGGATGCCGTTCATCGTCCACAGCACCAGCGCACCGCTCTTGCGGTTCTCGAAGAGCAGGTCGGTCTTGCCGTCACCGTTGAAGTCCGCGTTGCCGACCAGCATGTCCTTGGTCGTGGGCGCGGCCGACGGATCGAGGCTCGCCGTGCCGGTGCGGGTCACGCCGTCCATGAACATCACCATGAGCTGGCCCTTGTTGGTGAACAGGAAGTCCGGCTTGCCGTCGTCGTCGAGGTCCGGCGCACCGAGCACCTTCGCCGAGGTCTTCGACGCCTTGTCCGGATTGATGCTGGTCTGACCGAGGACCGAGGCACCCTTCAGGAACACCACGTTCATCGGCATCTTGCCGGGCACCTGGCGGACCACGTCGGGCCGCCCGTCACCGTTCATGTCCGCCACCGCGACCACCACCTGCTTGGGATCGGCGATCGAGCTCGGCGTGACGTCGGCCTCGCCGAACTTGTGCATCGCGTTCATGAACCACACCTTCATCGCACCGGTCGAGGAGTTCTGCAGCAGCAGGTCGGCTTTGGCGTCGCCGTTGAAGTCGCCCGAGCCCACCACGTGCCAGCTCGCGCCGGGCGTGTGGCTGGGGTCGAGGGGCCGCTGCGCGAGCCGCTGCGCGCCGTTCATGAGCCACACCGAGAGCGAGCCGTCGCGCTGGTCTTCCCACACCAGGTCGGGATGGCCGTCGCCGTCGAAGTCACCGCGGGTGTCTCCCGCGATGCCGCCCACGTTGCAGCTCACCGCGTACTGGGCCGAGGCGCCGGCGTTGTGGTGGACCGTGATCACCGCGGCGAACGAGCCGGACGTCGCGGAGGCACAGCGGAAGGTGATGTCGTGCGAGGGCGCGCGGTAGTCGAGGACGAACGACGTGGCGCTGGTGAGCGTGATGGCCGCGTCACCGGTCACCTCGATGTCGCTGACCTCGAGGATCGCGTTGCCGCTGTCGCTCACGGTGATGCGTTCGTCGGCCGGGATGCCGCGGCCGGTGATCATCGGGATGGTGGCGCCCACCGACGGCACCGAGGCGTAGCCCGGCGCGGCCGCCGCGGACACCGTGCAGTCGATCGTGTAGGTCGCTTGCTCGACGTGGGTCCGGATCAGCGGTGAACCCGGCGCGAAGGCGTTGTGGGAAATCGTGAGGGTGGCGCTGTAGTCACCCGCGTTCGCCGCGTCGCACTGCACCGACACCGCCTGTGACGGATCGCCGTCGGCGATCGTGAACGAGGTCGGCGTGAGCAGCGAGATCTCGGGATCGCCGGTCAGTGACACATCGCTCACCACCAGCGGCAGATTGCCGGTCTCGGACACGACGATGTTCGAGCTCAGCGGAGTGCCGGCCACCGTGGTGATCGGGATCGTCGACTCGGGGGCCGGATCCGAGGCGAAGCCCGGCATCGGCACCGCGGTGACGCTGCACGAGATCGGGTAGATCGCGGGGCTGCCGTCGCCGCCGTGGGTCACGGTGAGGCTGCCGGTGTAGGTGCCGACCTGGGCCGACGAGCACTGCACCGTGAGGGTCTCGGAGGCACCGCCGTCGGCGATCTGGAACGAGCTGGGCGTGACCAGCGAGAGCGCCGCGTCACCGCTCACCGCCACACTGGTCACCACCAGCGTGGTGTTGCCGGTCTCGCTGACGACGACGTCCGTTGTGGTCGGGGTGCCAGCTACCGTACCGAGGTTCAGGGTCGCCCCCGGAGCCGGGCTCGAGGAGTAGCCCTGCACGGGCACCGGCGCCACCTCGCAGCTCACCGCGTACGAGGCCGGGCTGCCGTCGGCGTCGTGGGTGATCGTGAGCGTGCCGGTGTAGGTGCCGACCAGCACGGCCGAGCACTCCACCGTCACGGTCACCGAGGCGCCGCCATCGGCGATCTGGAACGAGCTGGCGGTCGATAGCGCGAGCTCGGGATCACCGGTCACCGCGACGTTGGAGACCGAGAGCGTCGCATCGCTGGTCTCGGACACGACCACGTCGGTCGAGGTCGGCGTGCCGGCGAGGGTGGCGAGCGAGAGCGTGGCGCCTGGCGCCGGGCTGGAGGCGAAGCCGGGCTCGGCCACGTCGCAGGTCACCGGGTACGAGGCCGGGCTGCCGACCGCGTCGTGGGTCACGCTGAGCGTCGCCGCGTACGAGCCGCCGTTCACCGCCGAGCACTGCACGGTGACGGTCTCATCGCCGCCGCCGCTCGCGATCTGGAACGAGCCCGGGGTGGTCAGCGAGATCTCGGGATCACCGGTCACCGACACGGCGGTCACGTGCATCGTCGCGTTACCGGTGTTCGACACCACCACGTCCTTGGTCTCGGGGTGCCGGCGACGGTGGTGAGGTCGAGGGTGCTCCCGCCCGCCGGGCTCGACGCGTAGATCGGCGCCGGTGGCGGCAGGACCTGGCAGCTCACGGTGTAGGTCGAGGGGCTCGCGCCGCCGTCGTGGGCGATCGAGAGCGTCGCGGTGTAGACGCCGACCGAGAGCGACGTGCACTCGACGGTGACGTCCGCCGGTGCCGCGCCGTCGGCGACCGTGAACGAGGTGGCCGAAGCGAGGGTGATCTCGGCGTCGCCGCAGGTCTCCGAGACCGTCACCTTCCCGCTGTCGGTCGAGCCCGCGTACACCGTGATCGGAACCGTCGAGCCGGGGACCGGGCTCGACGAGAAGCCGGCGATGCGACCCGATTCGTAGGCGCCGGAGTCGCAGGTCGTGGCGACCGGCAGCGGACGCGCGGTGCCGCGCTGGTCGAGGGACGAGATCGGCGCGGCGGCGCAGGTGGCCGCGTTGCCGGCGCCGATCGCCGCGCTGCCCGCGCCGAGCGACATGACCAGCAAGCCGGCAGGGCCACCGTCGTAGGCGGGCGTGCCGAGCGCGGGATCGCCGGCAGGGATCGCGGCGGGGCCGGCGCCGCAGCTCGCGGCCGGATACTGGAGGTTGCCGTCACCGTTGTTGTTGGTGAGCGAGGTCGGGCCGCAGCCGGTGGTGCCGATGCCGTCGGCGATGATCGTGTTGAGGATGGTGAAGGCGCCGTCGTTCCACACGTTGGCGCCGCCGTAGGCCGACGACACGATCGTGTTCGAGGCGACCGTCACGTTGCGGGTCTCGATCTTCGAGCCAGCGAGATTCCAGACGCCGCCGCCCGAGAGACCGGCCGTGTTGCCTCCGATCGTCGAGTTCGCGAGCGTCACGGTGATGCTACCGGCGGCGCGGTTGCTGAGCGCGGCGCCGCTGCGGGCCGCGCTGTTGCCGTGGAAGCTCGAGGTCACCACCGCGAGGTGGCCGAGGTTGTGGATCGCGCCGCCGAAGCCCTGGCTGATGCCCGGCCCGGGGGCCTGGTTGCTCTCGAAGAGGGTGTCGGTGACGGTGGTGCCCGAGGCCGACGCGGCGTTGAAGATCGCGCCGCCCTGGGCAGCGGTGGCGACGTTCGAGTCGAAGGTCGAGAGCGAGATCACCGTGCCGGCGGTCGACGCGACCGCGTCGTAGATCGCGCCGCCGCCCTTCGAGGCGCTGGTGTTGGTGCACGAGTTGCCGAGGAAGCTCGTGCCGGTGATCGTGGCGCCGCCGGTGCCGGTGCCGGCCACGTAGAGGGCGCCGCCCGCGTTGCTCGCCGCGTTGTCGGTGAAGACGCCGTCCGCGACCGCCAGCGTGTCGTTGGTGAGCGACACCCACAGGGCGCCGCCGTCCCCCGCCGCGGCCGCGTTGTCGGTGAACGTGACCCGGGTCAACGTGACGTTGCCGGCCGACGTGGAGACGGCGCCACCGGCGCTGCTCGAGGCGGTGTTGTGGTCGAAGGTGCAGTCGGTGAGATCGAGGTTCGCGTTGGCGGCGAGGATCGCCGCGCCGCCCGCGGCGATCGCATTCTGGAAGATCACGTCGCGCGCCGTCAGGGTGCCGGCGGTGACGTGCAGGATGCGCGCGCTGCGCCCCGCGCCGCCGCCGTCGATCGTGACTGGCCCGTCGATCTCCACCGACTCGGAGATCGGGAGCTCGACCCCGGTCAGCGTGATCGAGGACACGCCCGAGAAGTGGATCTGGTCGACGGTCGGCGACGCCACACCGGCGGCGCAGTCCGCGTAGGTCGCGGCGTTGGCGTCGGCGTTGGCGAGCGCCTCGCGCAACGTGCACCCGCCGTCGCTGCCGTTCAGCACATCGGTCGAGGAGTTCACCACGATGGTCGCGGCCATCACCGGGACGGGAAGGACGAGCGCGAGCGCCACCAGGACGAACGACGCCGCTCGCCTCATTCGAGCTCGAGAACCACGGGTGATCGACAGCCGCAGCAACGGGTGATTCATGGACCCCTCCAGCACATGCTCCGCCGCGCGGCGGAATGGTTTGGCGGGCGCGATCGAGCGATCGCGTCGGTGTTGGGAGTCGGGTCGGTCGACGGCCCCGTCGGGACCCGACACCGCCTCCATCGGCAACCGCCGTGCCCGGCTTGAGGGGTGGGCGAAAATTTACTGCAGTTTCCGGCGGGTTACAGCGACGCCCGCAGGTCGACCGGGCCCCGGCGTTACCTCGCAGACCATGAACGAAAAAGGCCCGAGCCCCGCGCACTTGCGCGAGGCCCGGGCCGGGTCGACCGAGGAAGGATTACCGCGGCGCTACGATCGTCCAGCTGGCGTTGGTCTCCTTCGCCGGCGACGTCGCCGAGCTCGAGAGCCGGTTCACCCCGTTCATGAACCACAGGGTGAGCAATCTGGTCTGCTTGTTCTGGAACAACAGGTCCACGTTGCCGTCGCCGTCGTAGTCGGCGCTACCGACGACCACGTCCTTCGAGGTGGCGGCGTTGGCCGGCGTGAGGTCGGCGGTGCCGATCCGCTTGGTGCCGTCCATGAACCACACCGAGAGCTTGCCCTTGAGGGCGAACAGGATGTCGGGCTTGCCGTCGCCGTTCATGTCCGGCGCGCCCAGGGTGCGGCTCTTGGTGGTGGTCGCCTTCTCGGGGTTGAAGGTCACCTGTCCCACCGCCGATGCGCCGTTCAGGAACACCACGTTCATCGGCATCTTGCCGAACTGCTGGCGCAGCACGTCGGGCTTGCCGTCGTCGTTGAAGTCCCCGACGGCGACCACCTCGAGGAGCGGGTTGTTCACGTTGGCGGGCGTCACGTCGGCCTCGCCGATGCGCTTGTAGCCCTTCATGAACCACACCTTCATCGCGCCGGTGGTGGCGTCCTGGAAGAGCAGGTCGGTGCGGCCATCGCCGTTGAAGTCGCCCGAGCCCTTCACGTGCCAGGTGGCGCCGGGCGCCTTCGACGGGCTGAGGGCATGGAAGCCGAGGCGCTGCGTCCCGTTCATGAACCACAGCAGGAGCGAGCCGTTGCTGGGATCCTCCCACATCATGTCGGGCTTGCCGTCGGCGTCGAAGTCACCCTCGACCGCCCCCTGCGGCGGCACGTTGACGCTGCAGGTGATCGCGTACTGCGCCGGGCTGCCGGCGCCGTTGTGCGTGACCGTCAGGGTCGAAGCGAACGAGCCCGCCGACGCCGAGCTGCACTGGAACGTGATGTCCTGCGATGCGCCGCCGTCGGGGATCTGGAAGGACGCGGCGCTCGTGAGCGTGATCTCGGGATCGCCGCTCAGCGCGACGTTGCTCACCACCAAGGTCGCGCTACCCGCCTCGGAGACCGCGATGGCATCGCTCGCCGTGACTCCCGGCGTGGTGATGAGCGGGATGAGCGTGCCGGGCGCCGGGCTCGAGCTGTAGGCCGGCGTCGGCGCCGCAGTAACGTTGCACTGGACCGGATAGGTGGCCGGGCTGCCGTTGGCGTCGTGGGTCACGGTCAGCGTGCCGTCGTACTGCCCGATCTGCGAGGCGAGGCACTGGACGGTCACCGTCTGCGACGGGCCGCCGTCGACGATCTGGAACGACGCGGCGGTGGTGCGCGAGAGCGCCGCCGAGCCGCTCACCGCCACACTGCTCACCGAGAGTGTCGCGGTGCCGGTCTCCGACACCACCACGTCGGTGGTGGCCGCGACGTTGGGCGTGGTGCCGATCACCAGGGTGTTGCCGGCCGGCGGGTTCGAGCCGAAGCCAGGCGCCGGAGCCTGGGTGACGTTGCACTGGATCGGGTAGGTCGCCGGGCTGCCGTTGGCGTTGTGGGTGATCGTGAGGGTGCCGTTGAACTGGCCCGCCTGCGCCGACGAGCACTGCACGGTCACGTCCTGGGACGCGCCGCCATCGACGATCTGGAACGAGCTCGACGAGGTGAGCGAGAGCGTCGCCGAGCCGGCGACCGAGACGTTGCTCACGTCGAGGGTGGCGGTGCCGTTCTCCGAGACCGCGACGCTCGTGGACGTGTTCACCCCCACGGTGGTGCTCAGCACGAGGGTGTTGCCCGGCGCGGGGTTCGAGTCGAAGCCGGGCGCGGGCGCCGCGCCCACGTTGCAGGTGACCGGGTAGGTCGCCGGGCTACCGGCGGCGTTGTGGGTGACGGTGAGGGTCGCGGTGTACTGGCCGGTCTGGCTGGACGAGCACTGCACGGTGATGGTCTGGTCGTTGCCGCCGTCGGCGATCTGGAACGAGCTCGCCGTGGTGAGCGTGATCTCGGGATCGCCGCTCACGCCGACGTTGGTCACGTCGAGCGTGGCGCTGCCGGTCTCGGACACCACCACGTCGGCGGTGGTGGGGACGTTCGCGGTGGTCGCGAGCGGCAGGTTGGAGCCCGGCGCGGGGTTCGAGCCGTAGCCCGGCGTGGGCACCGCGGTGACGTTGCACTGGATCGGATAGGTGGCGGGGCTGCCGCTCGCGTTGTGCGTGACCGTGAGCGTGCCGGTGTACTGGCCGACCTGCGCCGACGAGCACTGCACGGTGACCGTCTGGCCATTGCCACCGTCGGCGATCTGGAACGAGCTGGCGGTGGTCAGGGTGAGCGGCGCGTCGCCGGTGACCGCGACGTTGGTCACGTCGAGCATCGCGCTGCCGGTCTCCGACACCACCACGTCGGTGGTGGTGGGCGTGCCGGCGGTGGTGCCGAGTGTGAGCGTCGAGCCGGGGCTCGGGTTCGAGCCGTAGCCCGGCGTAGGCGCCGAGACGTTGCAGGTGATCGGGTACGTGGCCGGGCTGCCGCTGGCGTTGTGCGTGACGGTCAGCGTGCCGGCATACGGGCCGGCCTGGTTCGACGAGCACTGCACCGTGACCGTCTGCGCCTGGCCGCCGTCGGCGATCTGGAACGAGCTCGCCGTGGTGAGCGAGAGCTCGGGATCGCCGCTGACCGCGACGCTGGTCACGTCGAGGAGCGCGCTGCCGGTCTCCGACACGATCACGTCGCTCGTGGTCGGCGAGCCGGCGGTGGTGCTCAGGTTGAGGGTCGTGCCGGACGCGGGGTTCGAGCCGTAGCCAGGCGTGGGCACCGCGGAGATCGTGCAGTCCACGGTGTAGGTGGCCGGGCTTCCCGGCGCGTTATGGGTGATGGTGAGGGTCGAGCTGAACTGACCGGCCAGCGCGGACGCGCACTGCACCGTGACGTTCTGCGCCACGCTGCCGTCGTTGACGGTGAACGAGGTCGGGGTGAGGAGGGTGATCTCCGGATCGCCGGTCAGCGTGACGTTGCTCACCACGAGGTTCGCCGTACCGCCCTCACCCACCGCGATCGAGCCGGTGTCTGAGTTACCGGCGGCCGCGGCGAGCTGAAGGCCACCGCCCGCCGGCGGACTGGACGCGAACACCGGGCTCGGCGTCGCCGTGACGTTGCAGACGACGTTGTAGGCCGCCGGGCTCCCGGAGGCGTCGTGGGTCACGGTGAGCGTCGCGTGGTAGGTGCCGATGAACGCCGACGAGCAGGCCAGGTCGATCGGCTGTGAAGCGCCGCCGTCCGTGATCTGGAACGAGCTCGGGCTGGTGAGCGAGATCTCCGCGTCGCCGGAGAGCGCCGCGTTGGTGATGTGCAGGGTGGCGCCGCCGGTCTCGGCGACGATCACGCTCGCGTTTCCGGTGTTGCCGAGGCTGGCGCCGATCTGGACGGTGGCGCCCTTGGGCGGCGTCGAGCCGTAGCCCGGGATCGCGTTGCCGGTGACGTGGCAATTGACCGAGTAGCTCGCTGGGCTACCCGGCGCGTTGTGGGTCACGCTGACGGCGGTCGAGTAGTCGCCCGAGTTGCTCGAGAGGCACTGGACCGAGATGGTCTTCGGCGGGCGCTTGCTCGCCAGCGTGAACGAGCTCGGCGTCACGAGGGTCAGGTTGGCGTCACCGCTGAGCTGGATGTTCGTGACGTCGAGGTCGTCGTTGCCGAGGTTCTCGACGTAGATGTCCGTGGTCACGGCGACGTTGGGCGCCGTGTAGACGTCGATCGTCGAGCCCGGCAGCGGCAGCGACTCGTAGATCGGCGAGTTCGGCCCCTCGATGACGCAGGTGATCGGGTAGATCGCCGGGCTGCCGCTCGCGTTGTGGGTCACCGAGAGCAGCGCCGCGTCCTGGGTGTCGCTGGTGCCCGAGCACTTGATGCCGACCGTGACCGAGCCACCGCCGTCGGGGATCACGAACGGGCCGTCACCCGAGGTCAGCTCGATCGAGGACACCACCGGCGCGGCGATCAGCGAGACGGTGCCGGAGAGCGTGGCGTTGCCGGTCTCGGAGATCACGACGTTCGCGGTCGCGTCGACGCCGAAGGTGGTCGCGAGGATGATCGTGGTGCCGGGCGTGGGCGTGGAGCCGTAGCCCGGAGCGTTGTTGTCGGTGACGTTGCAGGTGATCGGGTAGCTCGACGGGCTGTTGCCGCCGGTGTGGGTCACCTGGAGCGTCGCGTCGTAGGTGGCCGCCGTGTTCGACGCGCAGTCGAAGGTGATGTCGACGTCCTGCCCGCCGTCGGCGATGTCGAACGACTGCGACGAGGTGAGCGTGATCTCCGCGTCGCCGGTGAGCTGCACGTCGGTCACGTGCAGGTCGTCGGTGCCGGTCTCGGAGACCGTGACCTTGCCGTTGCCGGTGGTCGAGGTGTCGGTGTCGATCTGGACCGTCTGGCCCGCGGCCGGGTTCGAACCGTAGCCGGCGGCGCGGTTCGACTCGTACGCACCGCTGTCGCACGAGCTGCCGTTGGGCTGCGGACGGGTGGCGTTGGTCTGGTCGAGGTTCGAGACCGGCGGGTCCGAGCACACCGTCGCGTTACCCGCGCTGGTGGCGAGGCTGCCAGCGCCGATCGGGAAGACCTTCGAGCCGGCGGGGCCGCCTGCGGGAATCGAAGCGCCGAGCTTGGGGTCGCCCGAGGCGATCGCGTCGGGGAGGGCGTCGCAGCTCGTGCCCGGCCACTGCACGTTGCCGTCTCCGTTGGCGTTGGTGAGCTTGCTGGGACCGGCGCAGTTCGACGAGCCGAGGGTGTTCGCGAAGATGCTGTTGAGCGCGACCAGCTCGCCCTTGTTGTAGAGGTTCGCGCCCGAGCCCAGGAGTGCCACGTTGTCCGCGACGGTGGCGTTGCGGGTGACGAGCGTCGAGCTCGAGTCGTTCCAGATGCCGCCGCCCTCCGAGCTCGCGGTCGAGACGATGTTGCCGGTGATCGTGCTGTTGGCGACCGTCGAGTTGTTGCCGCTCGACGACTTGTTCGCGAGGCCGCCGCCGTGCAGCACGGCGGTGTTGCCGTCCAGCGTCACGCGGTTCAGCGTGAGCTGGCCCTGGTTCCAGATCGCGCCGCCGAAGCCCTGGTCGGTGACGGTCACCGGGTCGACGTTGGTGGCGAAGTTGAGGGTGAAGACGCTGTCCTGGATCTCGATGTTCTGGGCGGCGATCGAGTTGTAGATCGCACCACCCTTGCCTTCGGTGGCCTTGTTGCCGTCGAACGTGCAGTTCTTGAAGATCGTGGTCTCGTCGTAGTCGACCGCGTTGAAGATCGCCCCGCCGCCGCCGCTCTGGTGCGAGCCGTTGTTGGCGGTGCCGTTCAGCGATTCGTTGTCGTTGAACTGGACGGTGTCGAGGAGCCAGAAGAAGTTCGTGGTGCCGGTGCCGGTGAAGTAGGCCGCGCCACCGCTCTGCGCCGCCTTGTTGTTGGAGAACGTGACGTTCTGGATGGTGACGTTGGAGCTCGAGCCGCTCAGGTACAGCGCGCCGCCGTCCTGGGTCTGCGACTCGTTGTTGTCGAACGTGACGCCGTCCATGAAGATCGCGTCGCCGCCCGAGCTGTTGAGGGCGCCGCCACCGGACGAGATGGCCTTGTTGTTCTGGAACAGCAGGCTCTGGAAGATCAGGCTGGTGCCGAGGTTGAGGATCGCGCCGCCGCCGCCGTCCCACGCGTTCTGGAGCGTGAGACCGACCAGCTTCACGGTGTGGTCCGGGTCGCCGATGGTGCGGAAGATGCGCTTGCTGCGCGCCTGCCCGCCGCCGTCGATCGTGACGGTACCGTTGATCTCGATCGGACCGCTCGACAGGTTCGAGGCGACGAAGATCTCGTCGGCGTCCTGGGCGAGCGTGACGTTGTTGACCGAGAAGTTGATGACGTCGAGGGTCGGGTCGGGGTCGCCGGCCGGGCAGTCGGGATACGTGGTGGGCGTGTTGTTGGCGTTCTGCGAGGCGTTGATGATCGCCTCGCGCAACGTGCAGTCGCCGTCGTTGCCGTCGGGGAACTTGGCGTCGGTGCTGACGTCGACGGTGAACGTCTTGGCCGGCGCTCGCCCGGGCGAGGCTGCGAGCGCCGCCAGCCCGACGAATGCGGCGAGGACGAAGCGGAACGACGCGAGATGACCACGGCGACCTCGTATGAGCGACCGCATGTACGACCTCCAGGAGATGCACCCCGACACCGGGGTGTTCGGAACGACGCTGAACCGTTGGATCGAGGGGCGTCTCTTACCGCCCTACGGGAAGAGCGCGCAAAAAGAAGGTCGTGTTTTGTCCCGCTTTGCAAGGGTTCGTCGCAAAGCGTCGTGGCGCACCGCGCCGTGAGCGGCGCGTCACCAACGGGCCTCAGTGCGAGCGCAGGTGACGACGTCGCCACAGCCGGTCGAGGGCCTCGAGACCCGGCAGCCGGGCGAACCGGACGCCGTGGCTCACCGACACCAGCTCGCCCAGGATCATCAGCGTCAGCCCCCAGATCCGGCGTCCGCCGAACACGTAGGACGGGAGCTGCCAGTCCGTGCCCGCGAAGTGCCAGGCGAGGGGTACGCGGTTCGCATCGTCGGCGAAGAACCCGAGCGGCACCCATACGAGCTCGCGGATCTCGTGGCTCAGGAGGAAGCGCGGGCGCGGCTTGACCAGCCGGTAAACGAACGGGCGCACCAGCATGGGCACCGGCTTCTCGTGCGCCCGGGTCACCAGGTCACCGAGGCCCGGGGGAAGCGCCGTGCCCGCGCCGGCGATCACCAGGCCGGTCTCCTCGGCGAGCTCGCGCTCGGCCGTGACCCGCAGGTCGCGATCGTCGGGGTGGCGCCGCCCCCCGGGGAACGCCATGTGGCCGGACCACGGGTCGCCGTCGCGCTCGGCGCGCCGCGCCAGGAGCACCTCGACGCCGTTGCGGCGGGAGTCGCGCAACACCACCGCGACCGCGGACTGGACCACCACGCGGCCGAAGCGGATGCGCCGCGGACGGCGCTCGCCGAGGCGGCGGCCGAGCTCGTCGACGGTCACCGGCGCATCCATCGCCCCCCCGGGGTATCACCGCGCGCGACCGAGCCCAACGGCTGCGGCGGCCCGGCGCAGCGGCAGGTCGCCCCTAGACGGCTCGGGAATATTCTCCGGCTCGGCAGGCTGGTCGGCGGTCCCCGGGGACCGCGAGCCCCGCCTCCCCCGATGCTGGCCGGGCTTGCCGGTGGGTCGCCGGGACCACTCGCGGCTGGTCCGGCGGGCACTCCACGAGATCCCGGGACAAGCTCACGAAATTTGACGGTTTGGTGACGAACGTCTTGTTTTCGCGACGAGATTTTAGGAAGATCGCCCTCCGGGCATCCGGTCGAAATCCATCCAAAGGAGGGGGGTCCTCATGAGACGTCCAGCAGGTCTAACGTGGTGGGCCGCTTCCCTTGCCCTCGTGGCAGGGTTTGCGGTTCTGATCCTGGCAGCGCCCGGAACGGCGCGCGCACAGGCCGCCGCCGGCGGAGCCAAGCCTTCGGCCGCGGCCGCAGCGGCGGAAGAGTCGGAAGAGGTGACCGTCACGGGTACCCGCATCGGCCGTGACAACCTCGAGGAGTACGCGCCGATCGCGGTGGTGAACTCGAGCCAGATCGAGGCGTCGGGCGTGCAGTCGGTGCACGAGCTCCTGACCCAGCTTCCGTCGGTCACGCTCCAGGGCATCAGCCGTAACGACAACAACGGCGGCCAGGGGCTGGCGTTCGTCGACCTGCGCAACCTCGGCGTCGATCGCGCCCTCGTGCTGGTCAACGGCAAGCGCTTCGTGACGTCGAACAGCGACGTGTCCGAGGCGGTGGACCTGAACAACATCCCGGTGGCGATGATCGATCGCATCGAGGTGTCGCTCGATTCCGGCTCCGCGGTGTACGGCTCGGACGCGGTCGCCGGCGTCATCAACATCATCCTCAAGGACAACTTCGACGGCTTCCAGTTCGACGCCATGGGCGGCGCCACCGACAAGGGTGACGGCGAGACCATCCAGCTCTCGGGCTTGTGGGGCGCCAACAACGACCGCGGCAACATCACCATCATGACCGCGTGGGTGCAGTCGGGTGAGGTGGAGCAGAAGGACCGCAACTGGTCGAAGTTCCCGGTGGTCGGCTCCTTCTACAACGAGGACGGCACCATCTCGAAGATCTACGGCTCGGGCTTCCGCCCCGAGGGCACGATCCTCGACACCGGCGTTTACTTCCGTCCCGATCCCGCGACCGGCGCGTCGTTCCAGCCGGCCGGCACTCTCGAGGTCACCGAGCAGGGCGGCGACCGCTACAACTACGGCGACGACCAGTGGTTGACGGGCCAGCAGAACCGGTATTCGATCGGCGGCGTCGGCCACCTCGACCTGAACGACCACGTGACGGCCTACATGGACGGCCTCTTCACGTATCGCCAGAGCGCCCAGCGCCTGGCCCCCGAGCCGATCGGCGGCGGCACCAACGCCCACCCGAACGGCTGGATCATCCCACTCAGCAACCCGCTGCTGCCGCAGGACGTGAAGGACGCGATCCTCGCGGAGCTCGGCCCCGAGGTCGACTCCGTCAGCCTCTCGAAGCGCATGAGCGACTACGGTCAGCGGACGTACCGGAACGATTCGGACACGTTCCGCATCGTCACCGGGCTCAAGGGTGACCTGGTCGAGGGCTGGGGGTACGACTCGTTCCTCAACTACGGCCGCAACACCCACACCCAGCGGTCCGAGAACCTGACCAATCTGACCCGTCTGCTCGAGCAGTCGGACCCCGAGCTGTGCGCCGCCAACGCGAACAAGGGCTGCGTGCTGGGCGACTTCTTCGGCCTGCAGCAGATGACGCCGGAGCAGATCGCGTACTCGCGCTACACGGGCGTGCAGACCAAGCAGCACGAGCAGTTCAACCTCGGCGCCTCGGTCACCGGCCCGGTCGTCAAGCTCCCGGCCGGCGACTGGGAAGTCGCGATCGGCGGCGAGTGGCGCGACGAGGAAGGCTTCAACCAGCCGGACCCCGTCCAGATCCTCGGAGACTCGGCCAACGACGCGCAGCAGCCGACCCGCGGTGGCTACACCCTCGGCGAGGTCTACGCCGAGACCAGCGTCCCCGTGCTGAAGGACCAGGGCCTCAAGGACCTGACCTTCGACCTCGCCGGCCGCTACACGAGCTACGACACCTTCGGCGACGAGTTCGTGTACCGCGGCGGCTTGAGCCTCCCGCGCCGACCGCCGACATCCGGCTGCGCGGTATCTACGGCACGGCGTTCCGCGCGCCGAGCATCAACGACCTGTACGGCGGCTCGGTCCGGTCGTTCAACACCGCGCAAGACCCCTGCAACGACTGGGACACCAACCCGGACATCGACCCGGTGGTGCGTGCGAACTGCCAGGCGGCCGGGATCCCGGAGGGCTACAGCCAGCTCGCGCTGGGCAACGACCAGGTCCCGACCGACATCGGCGGCAACCCGGACCTCGACGCCGAGACCGCGGACACCTGGAGCGTCGGTACCGTGATCACCCCGACCTTCATCGAGAACTTCTCGTTCACCGCCGACTACTACTGGATCACCGTCGACAACGCGATCTCCAACCCGGACGAGCAGTCGATCCTCGACAACTGCACAGGCGGACCTCGGGCCTCGCCGATCCGGACTGCGCGCGTATCCGCCGTGACCCGAACGGCCAGATCATCCAGGTCAGCGCGATCCAGGACAACATCGGCAAGCAGTTCACCGACGGTATCGACTTCACCGCGCAGTACAGCTTCGACCTCGAGAAGGTCGGTGCCGCCGACGTGGGCACCATCGGCTTGACCTTCAGCGGCAACCACCTGCTCAACTTCAACGAGTTCGATCAGGAGCGCAACAAGACCGAGCTCGCGGGTACCATCGCCGGCCTCACCGGCAACTACGCGAAGTGGAAGTGGTACCAGTCGACGACGTTCTCGCGCGGTGGCTTCACCTTCAACAACATCGTGCGCTTCGTCGGCGACGCCGAGTCGCAGGAAGTCGGCCCCGAGGATCCATACCGGCGCGTGCACGCGGTGTCCTACTGGGACGTCGAGGGCAGCTACAGCTGGGACGCCTACACGGTATCGCTCGGCGTCAGCAACCTGCTGGACAAGGATCCCCCGTTCATGCAGGAAGGCAGCCAGAACGCCAGCACCGAGGGTTACGACTTCCTCGGCCGCTTCGTGTTCGGTCGGATCAGCTACAAGATCTGACCTGACTCGAGCGTAGCGACGCATCGAGCGGCGGGTGGGCGACCACCCGCCGCTCTTTTTTTCGGCGCCACCACTGGCGTACCTTCTGGTTCGTGACCGTGACCTCTCGGCGATCCGCGGCGCTCCTCGCGGGCTGCGCAGCATGGGCGTTGGTGGCCGGGGCCGGCTGCGGCTCGTGGCAGGGGATCCGCTCGCCCGCGCAACTTCGTGCCGAGCTCGCGCCGCGCCTTCACGCGCTGCCGGCCGTCGAGATCGTCGTGCCGCACGAGGTCGACGCCGACGCGATCGAGCGTGCTCGCGAAGTGGTCGGTGGGCACGCCACGATCTCGCAGCGGGCGCAAGTGCTCTTCGACGCGATCTTCGCCGACGGCGTCTTCGGCATGCGCTACACGCCGATCGTGACGATCCCGGCGGGGGAGGCCCTCGAGCGCCACGAGGGCAACTGCCTGACGCTCGCGAGCATCTTCGTCGGCCTCGCCCGCGGCGTCGGTCTGAGCGCCTACTACCTCGACGCCTCGAAGCGGGTGGGCGAGGTCGACACCGAGGAGGAGGTCATCGTCCACATGGGGCACATCACCGCCGCCGTGGAGAGTGAGCGCGGCACGCTGGCCATGGACTTCGGTTGGGACTTGCCGCGCGGCGACTACTACCGACGCTTGGACGACGACGAGGCGGTCGCGCACTTCTACAACAATCGCGGCTACGAGCGCCTCGACCAGTCGATCCGCGCCGGCACCGAGCTCGACTGGTCCGGGGCCGCCCTCGACTTCGCGATCGCCACCGAGATCCGTCCCGACTTCGCGCGCGGGTGGAACAATCTCGGCATCGCCAACGCGCGCCTCGGCCGGCGCCTCGATGCGATCCACGACTACCGGCGCGCGGCCGAGCTCGACGCGGACTTCGCCGCTCCGCGCACCAACCTCGGGGTGCTCGCACTGCGGGAGGGAAGGACCGCCGAGGCGCTCGCCGCCTTCGACTCGGCGGTCGCGATCGAGCCGAAGAACGCCCGCGCCCACTTCCACCGCGGCGTGGCGCTGACGCGGCTCGCGCGGCCCGGCGAAGCGATCGCGGCCTTCGACCGCGCGCTCGCGATCGACCCCACGTTCGCGCGCGCCGCCGTGATGCGGGAACGGACGCGCGCCGACCTCGCCGGTGCGTCCGCGCCCGCCGCCCGTTGAGCTCGGAGCCGATCGGTCCTCGCCGAGCTCAGGGGACGCGCACCAGCGTCGGTCGGTCGGACGTGTCGCGGTCGCCGAACAGCACCGTGACCACCTTCGGGAAGTCGTGGTCCGGGTAGAGCCGCCTGAGCCCCTTGGTGACGAAATAGGCCAGGCTCGGGCCGACGCGCCGGCTCGCGTCGCTGTCGTCGAACGCGAAGTCCGCGCCTCGGTAACCATGGTCCGACGTCGGGCTCGCCACCAGGTTGGACACGACCTCGACCGAGCGCTTCACCGCGCCGGACGCGTCGAGCTCCTCGAAGGTCCCGGTGACGTAGTTGTTGTTGCCGCGTAGGGGTGCGACCGGGTGGTTCCGAACCCCGATCCGATCCACGGTCACGCGCAGCCGGAGCGCGGGATCCGTGATCCCCGCCTTGGCGAAGCTCTCGACCATCAACGCCCGGACCAGGCTCTCGACGCCGTATTCCGCCACCGACGGGACGAGGCGCTCGTTCGCCCAGCCGACCTGCCCCAGGACGGCGTTCGCCGGCACGGCACGAGCCGAGCGGCTGAAGTCGTCGTAGGTCCTATGGTCGCGGAACTGTTGCTCCGCGACCTTCTCGACCTGGTCGATGCGCGTGACGGTGGCGCGCAGCGACGGTGACAGCACGACCTCGACGGCGGCGGCCCGCGAGCGCTCAGGCACCGAAACGACCAAGCCAAACGCGACGAGCAACACGAAAACGCGCGCGTCCCGCTTCATGACAGGCGCCCCGCGGCGGCCTCGGCCACCGGAAATGACTAGCGATCTCACGCTAATCCGTGGTTCGGCTCGCGCGATGCATGGTTCGGTGCCAAGAACGACGGTAGGTTCTGGCCCACCACGCGCGCGTGCGATAGCATAGCCGGACGATCCGAGAGCGATATGTCACAGAGTTCCTCGACCTTCGGTCACTACGGCGCCACCGAGCCGATGCCACGCTCGTGGGTCGCCGCGCTCCTTCCCTCCTCGGCCCTGTGGGGTGCACTGATCGGTCTGGCGCTGCTCGGCGTCGGCACCAAGCAAGCCATCGAGAAGAGCCAGGAGATCAAGTTCGTCGAGACGGTGGTGAAGAAAGAGGAGCCCCCTCCCCCGCCGCCCCCCCAAGCCCTAGCCGCCCAAACCGCCGCACCCCAACCCCAAGCCGCCTCCCGCGGCCGCGGCGGTGATCCCGAAGGACATGAAGGTGCGCATCCTCGACACGCCCCCTCCGCCGAAGGAGCTGGTGGCGCCGCAGGAGATGCCGCAGGACAAGCCACCCGAGGACGATCCCAGCAAGGACAAGGGGATCGCCGTCTACGGACAGCCCGGTGAGGGCGACCCGGCGGGTCTCGAGGGCGGCATGGCCGGCGGCAAGGCCGGTGGCACGGTCGGGATCATCGACCTCCCCGAGGGTGCGGTTCCACCCAAGCCGAAGTCGTCGAACAAGCCTCCCGAGTACCCGCGCGAGATGCGCAAGGAAGGCAAGATCGGCTACGTGACGCTCAGGATCGTGGTGAACGCCGACGGGCGGGTCACCGACGTCCAGCTCGTCGACGGCGAGGAGCCGTTCGTCACCGAGGCGATCCAGGCCGTGAAGACGTGGCGCTACGAGCCCGCGCGCCTCGATGGCGTACCGATCGCCGTTTATCGAAACATCAAGGTCAAGTTCAAGCTCGACATCTGAGTCGCGCCGACGTCGCCTTTCGAACCTGTCGAACGAGGGTCCGATGAATATCAGTCTTCTGGAGATCTGGACGCACATGGGCCTTGCGGCGCGCATCGTCGCCGGAACGCTGATGATTCTCGGGGTGTTCTCGGTGATGGTGTTCTTCGAGCGCGTTTTCACGCTGCGCCGCTCGCGAAGCGCCTCCCGCAACTTCTCGCAGACCGTCGCGAACGACATGAACGCCGGCAAGTTCGACGGCGTGATCGAGGCCGCCGACAGCTTCAAGAACGGCCACCTCGCGCGGATCGTGAAGGCCGGCCTCTCGACCTACAAGAACGCCGTGGCCGCGGAGGAAGTCTCGGGCCTCACCCCGCTCGACCAGACGCAGCGCTTCATGGAGCGCTTCATGGAAGAGATCGCGGCGGACCTGCGACGCGGCATGTGGGTGCTCGCGACGGTCGGCTCGACCGCGCCGTTCGTCGGGCTGCTCGGTACGGTGCTCGGCATCATCTCGGCGTTCCAGGGCATCGCGGCCACCGGCTCCGGAGGTCTGGCGTCGGTCTCGGCCGGTATCTCGGAAGCGCTCATCGAGACGGCGTTCGGTCTGTTCGTCGCCATCCCAGCCGTGTTCGCGTTCAATTACCTGTCCACCAAGATCGGCCAGGAAGAGCTGCTGCTGAAGAACGCGTCGGGCGAGCTCCTCGACACCGTCGAGGACTGGGCCGAGCGTCAGGCAAAGACTCCCGCGCGCGGCGCAGCCCGCGCCTGAGCCAGTCCAACCGCACCTAGCTCAGCGGGAAGCGAACCGTGGCACGGATCACCAAGGGTAGCGCGAGGGCGGTCGACGTTCGGCCCGACATGAACGTCACGCCGCTCGTCGACATCGTGCTGGTGCTACTGATCATCTTCATGGTCGTGGCGCCGCGTCTCGAGCAGGACATCCCGGTCGAGCTCCCCGGGATCTTCAACCCCGATCCCGACATGAAGGGGCAGTTCGACCCCATCAAGGTCACGGTCGCCAAGAAGGGCGAGTACTACGTCGAGAAGGACAAGTACGACCTCGACAAGATCGTCGCCTACTTGATGGATCAGCACGCCGCGGATCCCGACCGGCGCCTGGTCCTGCGTGCCGATTCGAACCTGACCTACGGCGACGTCCGCGAGATGTTCTTCCGCTGCCAGCAGATCGGGTTCCCCGGCATGTCGCTGCTCGTCGGCGAGAAGGCCAAGCAGGGCGGTCAAATGGGAGCCGCCCCCGAGGCTGCGGCCCAGGGTACGGGAGGCTGACCCATGGGCATGAACCTCAACACCGGCAACCAGGGGGACGTGACGCCGGTGATGAACGTCACGCCGCTGATCGACGTCGTGCTCGTGCTGCTGATCATCTTCATGGTGCTCACGCCGCTGCTCACCAAGAAGTTCTGGGTGCACACGCCCAAGCAGGAGAAGAAGGAAGTCGAGGAGGAGCAGCCCAAGGATCCGACCCCCCCGCTCGTCCTGCGCATCTCGGCGGACAAGACCATCACCGTCAACAGCCAGGTGGTCGGCTACGACGAGCTTCCCGAGCGCCTCAAGCGCATGTTCGCGGCGCGCGACGACCACACGCTCTTCTTCGACGCCGAGGACGCGGTTCCGTATGGCTACGCCGTGCAGGTGATGGATCAGGCTCGAGCTGGCCACGCCGTGACGATCGCGACGCTCATCCAGGCGCTGAGCGGCGAAGCGGCAAACGGGGCGGCACCCCCCGACGGCAGCGCGCCGCCCGCTCCACCGGCGCCGCCCGCCGCGCCGCCCGCCGCGCCGGCCCCGTAACTTGCCTCGCGCGCCGCGCGACCCGACGGCGCCGATGCTCCGAGGCCAACCCATGGCATCGAGCCCCACCGGTGACGTCGTCCTCGCGACCTACGGCGAGCACCCGGCGCTGTGGGAGGACGACGCCCCACTCGCCCGCGCACTCGAGGAACGGGGCGCGACGTGGCGCGCGGTGCCCTGGGACGCGACCGAGTTCGACTGGTCGGCCGCACGCGCCGTGGTGCTGCGCTCCACCTGGGACTATTTCCGCCGCCCGGACGCTTTCCTGCGCTGGGCCGAGCAGGTGTCGGCGGTCGCCCGGCTGGTGAATCCGCTGCGGTTCGTGCGCTGGAATCTCCACAAGGGGTACATGCTCGAGCTCGCCGCCCACGGCGTTCCGGTCACGCCGACCGAGCTGGTCCGCCGGGGCACGGGAGTGACGCTCGCAGAGATCGTGCGTGCGCGGGGCTGGCCGCGTGCGGTGGCCAAGCCCGCGATCTCGGCCGATTCGTGGGAGACCTTCGGTGTCGACGCAGCGCCGAGCGCCGAGCAGGAGGCGCGCTTCGCGCGGCTCAGCGCAGAGCGCGACATGCTGGTGCAGCGCTACGTCGCGTCGGTGGAGGACGTCGGCGAACGTTGCCTCGTGCACATCGACGGCGAGCTCTCGCACGCGGTCCGCAAGCGCTCGCTCTTCCAGGGCGGGCGGTGGGCCGGCCCCGAAGGAGTGCCGGTACCGATCGACGACGACGAGCGCGCGCTCGCGGCGCGGGCGCTCGAGGCCGCCGACGCACGCGGGTTGGCGTTCGCGCGCGTGGACATGGCGCGCGACACCGACGGACGGCCGGTGCTGATGGAGCTCGAGCTGACCGAGCCCACGCTGTTCTTCGTCGATGGCCCCCCCGAATCCGCGTCCCGCCTCGCCGACGCACTGCTGCGCTGACGCCGCCCCGCGGCGGCCCCCGCCGACGAATCGAGCGGCGGGGACCGGGCGCCGGATCGCCGCTCGTTGACAGCCTCTCCTTCATGATGATAGTTTCACTATCATCATGAAGGCCACACCTACCTATCGTTCCTCGCTGCGCGCCGACCAATCGGCCGCGACCCGTGAGCGAATCCTGGAGGCCGTCGAGGCGATCCTGCGCGGGGGCGACCTCGAGGCCGCGTCCTACAAGGCCATCGCGGCGCGCGCGGGCGTTCGCGAGATCACCGTGTACCGCCACTTCCCCAACAAGGTGGAGCTCCTGCGCGCGTTCTGGACCTGGATGAACGAGCGTCGCGGCGACGTCGCCCTCGCCACCACCGAGCCCGGGCTCCTCGCCCAGGTTCGCGCCGAGTTCGCGGCCGCCGACGAGCTCGCGCCGCTGCTCGCGGCCTCCCTCACGTCGAAGGAAGGCCGCGAGATGCAGAAGAGCTGGAACGCCGAGCGCCGCGAGACGCTCGAGCAGGCGCTCTCTGCCTGGACGGGCGACCTCGCGGATCCCAAGCGCACCCAGGTACTGGCGATCCTCCACCTCCTGATGAGCGGTCACGCCTGGCTGGCCATGCGCGACTTGTGGGGCCTCGACGGCCGCGCGGCCGGCGAAGCCTCGGCATGGGCGCTCGGCGCTCTCTTCCGCCAACTTCGAACCGAGCAGCGCGCCACCCGTCGCGCGCGACGCCCGAAGAGGACACCGTGAGTCCACCTCGCGAGCCCACTCCCGCCGCCGGCGCCTCCCCCGTCCTCAGGCTCGTGAGAGGTGGACGCGACGCGCCGGGTACACCTCTCCCGCGCGCCGCTTCACGCGCCGGGCTCCGCCTGGTGGCGTGCCCGCGGCGCGAGCACACGTCGCCGTTCGACCACTACCTCCACGCGCCGAACCGCAGCCACACTCCGTCCTGGATCCTCGCGGGCGCGTTCGCGGGCTGGCTGGTGCTGGGCTGGACGTTGCTGTTCGGTGTCGTCGAGCCGATCGGACGCGGTGTCGTGCACGAAGGGACGCAGAGCCTCTTCCTGGCCGTCGCGCAGAGCCTTCCGATTCACTGATCGGCTTACTCCGTCCAGCGGGTGAACTCCGCCGTCTGCTCCGCGAACGAGGGGCGTCGATCGGTACCGGCACGCAAGCCATTTCCGCTCGCGACGCGCGGGCACGTGGACTGCATCGACTCGACGCCCCCGGTACGAGTGAAGGAAGTCGTGGCACAGCAACGCCCGCGTACTCGCATCTCCCGCGCCTTGCTCCGGGCGCGCTCGCCCTCGGCACCGCGCGGGCGCGACGGTGGCCGTGCCGCCGCGGATCCCGAGCTCGAACGCGCCCTCGAACGCCTCGTCACCGCAGCCGAGCGCGCGTGCGAAGCGCTCGGCTGGCTCGGCTGGGAGGCGCGCCATGCCGCGGAGCAACAGCTCCGATACGCACTGAGCGAAGTGGTCCGACTTCGAGGCACGAAGCGCGGCCGCTGACCGGCGGAGCGTGCGGATGCTCAGCGCAGGTCGCGGGCGGAGCCGAGGAACTCGACCAGCTCCCGGTGGAACCTATCCGGCACCTCGCGGTGCATGAAGTGACCGGCGCCTTCGAGCCTCACCGTGCGCATCGGCCCGACGAACGCGTCAGACTGGCGATCGAAGCTCCGAACACCCATGCAGCCGTCGTCGACCCCGGCGAACGTGAGCGCGGGCACCGACAGCCGGCCAAAGGCAACGCGGCGGTTCTCCGCATCGGCCAGCGAGCGTGGCAGGGCGCGGTAGTAACCGAGCGCGGCGGCGAGGGCGGCGTCGCTCGCGAGCGCTTCCTTGACTGGCGCGATGTCGGAGGGCGTGTAACGCCAGCCTGGCGACCAGTCACGCCACAGCTTGTCGAGGAACGCGAAGCCGTTCCGCCGCACCACCCGCTCCGGCACGACCGGAAGCTGGAAGAAGCCGATGTACCAGGAGCGCCGCGCCTGGTCGAGGGTCGCACGCTGGACGCGCAGGTGCGGCACGGCGGCCGTCGCGAGCTTCGCCACCCGCTCGGGCGCGAGCGCGGCTGCCGCGTAACCCGCGGTCGCTCCCCAGTCGTGACCGACGATGGCGAACCGCGCCGCGCCGAGCGCCTCCGCGAGGGCGAGGGCGTCCTTGCCGAGGCGCGCGATCGAGTAGTCGCCGTCCGGCGCCAGCGACGTGGGCGGGTAGCCGCGCATGGACGGCGCGATCGCGCGAAAACCGCGCGACGCCAGGACCTCGAGCGTGGGCAGGAACGTGTGCGCGGTGTCGGGAAAGCCGTGCAGGCAAAGCACCAGCGGTCCCTTGCCGCGCTCGAAGTAGGAGACGCGGAGGCCATCCACCTCGACGCTCCGGAGCCGTGCTTCGGTCATCGCCCACGCCCTCGTGTCGCACCCGCCCTGGTGATCCCGACGTCCGGCGTGGCGCGCTGGTCGTCGAGGTCGACGATCGGCCACCCCCGCCGGCGCGCCTCGCGCGCCAGACGCGGATCGGGCGCGACGACCCGTGGGTGACCGACCAGCTCCAGCATCCCGAGGTCGGTCACGGAGTCCGTGTAGAAGAAGCTCTCCGCGAGGTCGACGCCGTGCTCCTCGGCGAAGCGCGTCGCGTGCCAGCGCTTGCCGTGACCGTAGCAGAGGGGCTGGACGAAGGCACCGGTGAAGCGACCGTGGTCGTCGAGCACGAGCCGGTTGACCAGCCGGTGCTCGATGTCGAGCTCGTCGCCGAGGAGATTGCCGAGGTAGCACGTCGAGCTCGACAGCAGCACCACCAGGTGCCCGGCGCGGCGGTGATGCTCGATGTGGGCGCGGGCGCCGCCGCGCAGGTCGCGCCGAACGTCCCGCTCGTACCAGCGCGCGCAGTGCTCGACCAGCCACTCCTCCGGCTTGCCGCGCAGCACGTCCGCGGAGCGCACCAGCGCCTGGGAAGGCTCGAGGAGGCCCATCCTGTAGAGACCGAGGTACCAGCCCGCGACCACGAGGTCGCGGCGGCGGGCGATGCCGACCTCCCGCATGTAGCGCGCAAAGCTCGCCGCCGAGTTGCTGGCGAGGAGGGTCCGGTCGATGTCGAAGAACGCCGCGCGGCGCGCGGCGCGTTCAGCGAGAGGTCGCTCCGCAGCCACGTCAGTGTGCCGAGCGGTCGACGTCGGAGCGCGCGGCCGCGTCACTCTCTCGCCCACCGCGGAGCGGCGCCTCGTCGGTCGACTCCACCCGTGGGTCGACCTGCCGTTCGCCGCCGGGGGTACGCTGCGGGTGACCGACGCCGCTGCGCGCGAGCGCCCAGCGAGCCGGCGCCCACGACACCGTCACCAGAGCGTAGGTCGCGGCGGCGGCGGCCGCGCCCAGCACCAGCCCTCCGAGCGACAGCTCGGCGAGCTGATGGAGGAGCTTGCGGAACGCCGCCGGGTAACCGGTTCCGAGCTGGATCTCCGGTAGCCAGTCGAGCGCGGCGCCGACCTTGTACACCGCGACCAGCAGCACCGGCGCCGTGACCGGGTTCATGAACCAGGCCCCGACCAGCGCCGCGGGCAGGTTGAGCCTGAGCACGTACGCGGCGAGCGCGGCCATCACCATGTGCAAGCCAATGAGCGGCGTGAAGCTGATCAGCACTCCCACCGCCAGCCCGCCCGCAACGCCGGGGCGCCCGACGTGCCAGATCTCGGGGTCGAAGAGCCGCTCGCCGAAGCGCCGGTGCACCCACGTGTCGCGCAGGTGGCGCTTGCGCGGGATGCGCCGGAGGATCGTCACCTGCGCCTCGCGCAGCCGGCGCCGCATCAGGACTAGCGTGCGGTCGCGATCTCGGGTCACCGCGTCACGTCGCGGGCTACGGGAGCCGGGCTTGGGCATCGTTGGATGTCGCGCGGCGCGCCCTCGCGCGTCCGGCCTCGAGTCAGCGCGGCGCCGGTGGCGAGGCCGGGCGCCGCGCGAAGCCGGCGTGCCGCAGCCGGTCGGCGGGCGCGAGCATCCGCTGGCCGACCGCGGGAAACCAGTCGGCGTGGCCCTGCTCCGCCGGGATCGTCCGCTCGACGACCGCCCGGAGCGCCGGGTCGTGGATTCGCGTCGAGAGCTCCCTCAAGTGACGCGCCGCCGCGGCCTCTCCGGACGAAAAGAGCTTGAGCTGGTCCTCGAGGCTCCGGGCCGACAGGAGCCGGGCGAGAGCGGGCGCGATCCTCGCCACCACGCCGTCGAGCCGCGGAGGTGCCACGTCCCGGGCGATCAACCAGTCGAGGTACCAGTCGGCGTGCCGGTACTCGTCGTCCGCGAACTGGTCGAGGGCGTGCCGGACATCGTCGTTGCCGACCGCCTCGGCGAGGCGCCGGTAGAGCAGCCCGCCGGCGGCCTCCGCGACATAGAACGTGCGCGCTGCACGGATCATGGCAGCGGCGGGTCGCGGCAAGGAGCCCATCTCGTCTTCCTCGGCCGAGCGAGGGTAACGCACCGCGAAATGAGAGAGCAATCGCGCCCGTGATGGGCCGAGAACTCAGCCGCTCAGGCCCGCTCGACGCGCGCGAGCGCGTCGGCCGCGAGCGCCAGGATGCGCCGTGCGTCTCGTTCGAGCGGGATGCGCGAGGCGAGCTCGCGCCCCGCGGGGCTCATCTTGGCCATGGTCCGGCGGAGGACGTCGACGAGCTTCGCCTCGTCCAGCTTCGCCTCGAGCGACTCCATCTGCATCTCCACGGTCACGAGGCTGACGGCGTCCTGCATCGCCTGGATCTCGGGATCGGTGTCGCGCCCCTGCTTGCGCAGGATCCGTTCGACGCGCCGCGTCTCGTCCGCGCCACAGCCGGCGCCCGCCAGGATGTCTCGCGCGACCGCGACGTGCAGATCCTCGAGCTTGCGTCGCCACGCGTGGTATCCGGCGCGCCCTTCGGGAAACGCGTCACGGGGGATCTCCCAACGCTTGACGTGCTGGGCTCGGCACGCAAAGGCCAGCGCGGCGCTCGGGCGCGACACGAGCAGGTCGATCCAGTGCTCGAGGCGGTCGGCATAGGCGATCTCGAACGGGAGCGAGCGTCCATCGGGCGCGGCGACGGCGCGCGGATCCTTCGCGTTGATCTCGTCGGCGCGCGCACGCGCGACGCCCAGCCAGTCCGCGGTCATGTTTGCTCCTCCCGCCGGCGGCAACGAAAGTATCCCGAGGCTCCGTTCCGCTAGCCTCGCTTCTCGATCCCACCATGGCCACGTCCAGCGCTCTCCCCCACTCGGACGGTGCCGCTCCATCGTCCTTCCAGGTCCAGCGCTGGGTGTTCGCGTTCGGCTGTGGGGCCTTCATCCTGGCCTCGTACGTCGTCCTCGCCAACTGGAACCTGGCTCGTTTCGCCGACGGCACGCCGCCGATCCGACTCGACATCTGGCTCGACCACCACGTCCCGTTCGTGCCCGAGGCGTTCTGGATCTACATCGGCTACTACCTCATCGCCATCTCGCCCGCATGGCTCGCGCGGCGGTGGAGTGACTTCACGCCGATGGTCGCCGCCTACGGCGTCGCCACGGTGATCGCGTGGGCGGCGTGGATCGCCCTGCCGATCCGCATGATCCCGCCCCCACTCGACTGCAGCGGGCTCACGTGTGGGGTGTTGCTGCGCTTCATCGACGCCGACGGTGGGGTGAACGTGTTCCCGAGCATGCACGTGGCGCACAGCATGCTCGCCGCGCTCTTCCACCTCCGCCACCGCAGCGCTGCGCGCTGGCTGGTGGTGGCGGGCGCGCTGGGCGTGACCGCGTCGACGGTGCTGATCCGGCAGCACTACGTGGTGGACATTCCCGCGGGCGTGGCAACCGCGGCGATCGGGTGGATGGCCGGCCTGCGCGTGGCGGGGGTACGGGACGCACGGCGCGCCCTCGCGAGTGGGTCGCGATGCGCGTCCTGATCGCCGGCTGCGGCGACGTCGGCGGTCAACTGGGGCTGACGCTCGCTCGAGCCGGGGTGAACGTCGTCGGCCTGCGGCGGGACGCCGCGCGGATCCCCGCGCCGATCGAAGCCATCGCGGCGGACCTCGTCGACCCGACGACCTTCCCGGCGTGGCCCGCGGACGTCGAGACCGTCTTCTACACCGCCGCGGCCGATGGACCCGACGAGACGGCGTACCGCGGCGCGTACGTGGCGGGCCTATCTGGCGTGCTGAGCTGGATCCACGCACACGGCGCAGCGAGCTCGGTGCGACGGGTCTTCTTCACCTCCAGCACCGCGGTCTACGGCCAGGAGCACGGCGAGTGGGTCGACGAGAGCTCCGCGACGGAGCCGCGCCATTTCACGGGCCGGATCCTCCTCGAGGCCGAGGAGCTGGCACTCGCGAGCGGCCTGCCAGTCACCATCGTCCGGTTCGCCGGGATCTACGGTCCGGGCCGCACGCGGCTCGTGACCGGCGTTCGCGACGGGACCCTCACGTGCCACGACGGAGCGCCCACCTACTCCAACCGCATCCACCGCGACGACTGCGCGGGATTCCTGGCGCACCTCGCGCTCCACGTGCCGGCCCCCGCGCCGATCTACGTCGGCGTCGACGACGAGCCGACCGACCGCTGTACCGTCTACCACTGGCTCGCGGATCGCCTCGGGACCGCGCCACCGCACCGCGCGCTCGAGCCCCCCTCGTCCGGCCCGGGTGGGCGCGGCGGCAGCAAGCGCTGCAGCAACGCGCGGCTCCGCGCCACCGGCTACCGGTTGCGCTTCCCCACGTTCCGCGACGGGTACGGCACCCTCGTCGGCGACTGCTCACCTCCACGGCCAGCGCTCGCTGAGTAATGAACCGCCGCGGCCCCCCGCGTCGAGGTGGATTCGCCGCGGATAGCGGTGGTAGACGTGGCGGGTCCTCGCTCGCGACCCGTCCGCCCGAGCCCTCCCCCCCACCGTGCCGCGCTTCCTCGTCGAGTTCGCCTGGGTCCTGTTCGGGATCGTGGTCTACGAGGTCCTGCGCTCGGTGGTCCTGCGCTCACTGGCGCGGCGCATCGAGCGCTCGGTGCGCGAGTTCATCCGCGAGGCGCACCTCTCGCGCGAGGCCTACCGCTTCGCGTCGAAGGTGGTCGTCGTAGACGAGATGATGAACGATCCAGTGCTCCACGAGCGCATCCTGCGCAAGGCGATCGCAGACGGCATCCGCATCGAGGATGCGCGCGCGATCGCCGAGGACTACCTCGACGAGATCGTCCCCTCGTTCAACCTGCTCTCGTACTACCAGATCGGCTACCGCGTCGCCCGCGCGCTGGTGAACGGGCTCTACCAGGTGGTGGTCGACAAGAAGAATCTGGAGGCGGTGCAGCGGCTGCCGCGTGGCTGCGTGGTCATCTTCGTCGCCAACCACCGCAGCAACGTCGACTACGTGCTGATGGCGTACCTGCTCGCGCGCCACATCACGCTCAGCTACGCCGTCGGCGAGTGGGCGCGGGTCTGGCCGCTCGAGCACCTCTTCAAGAGCTTCGGCTCGTACTTCGTGCGACGCGGCTTTCGCGACCCCTTCTACCACACGGTCCTCAAGCGCTACGTGCAGCACATCAGCGCGCGCGGGCTGACGCAGGGGATCTTCCTCGAGGGTGGGCTGAGCCGCGACGGCAAGCTCCGCGAGCCCAAGATCGGGCTTCTCGATTACCTGGTGCAGCTCAAGTCGGACCCGAGCTTCCGCGACGACTTGGTCTTCGTGCCGGTCGGCATCAACTTCGACTGGGTGCTCGAGGACCGCCACCTCCTCGACGAGGCCGCGGGGCGGGCACGCAAGCCGACGGTTTCCAGCAAGGCCCTGTCGCTCGCGCGGTTGCTGGTGTTCGGCCCGCCGACACTGATCGCGAACGCCGTGCGGCTGGCGAGCGGGCGGATCCGGCGCCACGGCTACGCGAGCGTGCGAATCGGCGAGCCGCTCTCGTTCGACGAGTACCGCGCGCGTAACCGGCCGGAATGGGACGAGTCGGGCAGCGCGCGCGAGAACGAAGAGCGCGGTCCTCGCGTCGACGCGGTCAAGCATCTCGCCGGGCACCTGATGGACCGGATCTCACGTTCGATCCCGGTCACGCCGGTACCGCTCGCGTGCGCCGCGCTCGCGCGGCTCGGCCCGGGCGCTGTCGGCGTCGACGAGTTGCGGACCGAGATCGCGCGCTTGCGAACCCGCGCCGAGCGCGCCGGCGCGGCCATCCTCATGGGCAAGGAGTTCGAGGCCGAGCGCGGCGCACGGGAGCGCCTCGGCGACGAGCGATCCGACCGGCGCGGCGGGCTGGTCGAGTTCGAGGAAGCCTATCTCGACGCCGGAGAGGCGCGCGTGCTCCTCGATGTCGCGCTCGAGATCCTGGTGCGCCGTGGCCTGGTGCAGCGCGATGGCACCACGGTGACCGTCCGTCGCGGCCGGGAAGACGTGATCCGCTACTACGCGCACTCGATCGACGCACATCTCACGGCGGGCGACCCCGCCGCGGAGCATCCGGATGCCTAATCTCGAGCTCGTTCCCAAGCCCAAGCTCTCGACCTTCCGGCGCATGGCGCTCGGAACCTGGCGCACCGTCGGCGACCCGAGCGTCTACGGCACCATGACGATCCGGGTCGACGAGGCGCTCCGCTACGTCGACGCCTTCCGCGCCGCGACCGGGCGGCGCGTGACCCTCACTCACCTCATGTGCAAGGCGATGGGTGGCGTGTACCGGAAGATGCCGGACGCCAACGCGATCTTGCGCTTCGGTCGCATCTACCTGCGCGAGCGGGTGGGCGTCTTCTTCCAGGCCGTGATCGAGGACTCGGTCACCGGCGAGTACGACCTGAGCGGCCTCACGATCCACGATCCGGAGCGCAAGTCCTTGGTCGAGATCGTCGACGAGTTCGAGACCCGGGTCGAGAAGGTGCGGACCGGCAAGGACCGCGAGCTCCGAGCAGTCGCGCTCGATCTTCAAGCGGCTACCGATCCTGCTCCTGCGCCCAGTCCTCGACTTCATGGGCTTCGTGAGCTTCGGTCTCAACTTCGACCTGCGCCGCTTCGGCATCCCCAAGGACCCGTTCGGCTCGCTCATGATCACCAACATCGGCACCCTCGGGATCGACGAGGCGTACGTGCCGCTGGTGCCTTACAGCCGCGTGCCGCTGCTCATCGCGATGGGCGCCGTGCAGGAGGTGCCAGTCGTGAAGGACGGAGCCATCGTCGTGGGCAAGGTGATGCGCCTCAACGTCACCTTCGATCACCGCGTGCTCGACGGCGCCCACGCCGCGATCATGGCGCGTACGCTGCAGGACTACTTCTCGAACCCCTTCGAGCGCTTCGACACGCTCCCGGTGCTCACCCCTTGAGGTACGGGAGCAGCTTCTTGAAGTCGGGCGTGCCCGCCTTGCCGAGGAACTCGTAGATCACCATCTCCGTGGACGCGATCTGGCAACCGAGAGTCTGCATCCGCTCGAGACCGAGCACGTGGTTCTCGGAGGTGCGCGATCCGACGCCGTCCGCGACCACCGTGACCTCGTAGCCCGCATTCCTGCACGCCAGCGCGGTCTGGTAGACGCAGATGTGCGCCTCGACGCCGGTGAGGACCAGCCGCTTGCGGCCGAGCTCGGCGAGGCCGCGCGCGGCGCCTTCGTTGGCGAGGCACGAGAATTCGGTCTTGTCGAAGACCGGCTGCGCCTCGCCGAGGAGATCCTCGACGCCCGGCACGATCGGCCCGATGCCGGCCTTGTACTGGGTCGTGACCAGCTTCGGGATGCGCTGGATCTCGGCGAGGCGAAGCAGCAGCGACGCGTTCTTCACGACCTCGTCACGGTTCGCGATCGCGGCCATCAGCCGCTCCTGGATGTCGATGACCACCAGCGCGGCCGAGCCTGCGTCGAGCGGCTGATACATGACGAGCGCCTCCTGAGATCGGTGGGGACGGGCGGAACGTGGGCATTCTGGACCGCTCGCCGCTCGGGCGGCTAGCCTCGCGACGCACGACGCCATGCTGTCCGCGCGCGAGACCTCGCAGCCCACCACCGCACCGCTGGCACCCGCGCCGCTCCGGCCGCTCGAGGTCACGGCGATCGTGGCGCTCACCCTCGTGGCCGCGTGGATGCGCCTGCGCCACATCGGGGTCCTCTCGCAGTCGGGCGACGAGGGCTTCACCTACCTGGCGGTGCGCGGCGTCCTCGAGCACGGCATCCCGCGGCTGCCATCCGGCGCGGTGTACTGGAAGAGCCTTCTCTACACCTACCTGGCCACGGCCGCGGTGGCGCCAGCCGGGATCGCGAGCGCGCACGTCGATGCGTTGCTGAGGCTTCCCGCGGCGATCGCCTCCACGGCGCTCGTCCCGGCACTGTGGTGGACGGGGCGACGGATCTTCTCGCCCGCGGTGGGAGTGGCGGCGGGCGCGATCATCGCCGTCCACGTCTGGCAGGTCGAGATGAGCCGGTACGCCCGTTACTACCCCGTGCTGCAGCTCGCGCTGGTGGGCTTCGTGGAGCGCTTCCACGCGGTGCACGTCCGAGACGACCCGCGCGCGCGCAGCGCGATGCTGGTGTGCTTCGCCGCCGCGCTCGCGACGCACACGATCGCGCTGACCTTCTTGCTCCTCTACGTACCCCTCGTGGCGCTGCGTGGCCCGCGGCTGGTTCGCGATCGGGGCCACCTCGCCGAGCTCGCGACGGTCACGGCGCTGGCGCTCGCGTGGCTGGCGTTCGAGTCGCGCTGGGAGGTCGGCTTCGTCCACCGCCCGAGTGGGGGCGCATTCGGGGCGGTGAGCGCGCTCACCAAGGGCCTGAGCCGCTGGTCGGGGCAGTTCTTTCGCTGGCTGCCTGTGCTGGTTCCGTCGCTGGTCGGCATGATCGCCGTGGCCGGTCCGCTGTGGGCTCTGGCGTCCGTGGCACCCGCCGCGCGCCGCGGCGGACCTCGCGGTGGCGGGTCCGCGCTAGCCCTCGGCGCGACCCTCGTCCTGGGGATCGCGGTCCTCGGCTTCGGCGCCGCGCACGCCGTACCGCGCTACCTCTTCCATCTGCTGCCGTTCGGTGTGGTGCTGGCCGTTGCGGTGATGGCCGGTCTCGGCGGGGCGCTCGGCGCGTGGTTCCGGAGCGGTCGAGGCGCGGACTTCGGCGCGCTCGCCGGCGCGTTGGTGGCGGGCACGCTCGGGATCGCGGATGCGCACGTGGGGGACGCGTGGCGGGTCGCGGACCGGACCCACGCCGATCGGGTCGAGGACGGGCGCTACCTGCCGAGCATCGAGGTTCTCTTCACCTGGGACATGGCGGGAACGGGACGCTACGTCGCCGACCATCGCGTGCCCGAAGACCGCGTCCTCGGGACCCATCCCATCTTCACGTTCGGCTACACGGGGCGCCTCGACGGCTGGATCTGGCGCGCCAACCCCGCGCTGTGGGACGCGTTCCACGACGGAGCGGACGGGCGGCTCGTGGACAACTACATCGGCGCCCCGGTGATCCGCACCCTCTCCGAGCTACGCGCCGAGCTGGCTCGTCCCGGGCGGGTGTGGATCGTGACCACGCCCTCGCTCGGCGTGGCCGCACACGTCGACCCCGCGATCGCCCGCTTCCTCGCCGACCACGCCGAGGCGCGTGTGTTCGCCGGCCGCGACGGCGTGAGCGCAGTCTATCGGTTCGAGCGGCCGGCGCCCGCCTCGGTCACTGGCTGAGCTGGAGCATCCGCACGGTTCGCTCGATCCGGTCCTGCAACGCAGGGTCCAACTCGGCCTTCCACGGCTCGGCAGCGCGCAGGATCGCGAGCGTCTCGTTCGCCAGATCGGCCGACGTGGTCTTGGTCACCGAGATGCGAGCTTCCTGGGCCTTCAGGAAGGTTTCCTTGGTTCGATATGGGGTGTTCGAACCCTTCCCCCACGCGGTCCCCTCGAGCGACCGGACCTGACCGATGTTGTCGAGCGCGGTGTCCCGCAGCCGCAGCGCCTCGCGCCCGGCGCGCAAGCCTCGCAGCGACGCGGGCTCGGGTTGGAGCGCGCTGACGAGCTTCTCCGCCGTGGCGAGCTTGCCCTCGAGCGTGGGAGCGTCGCCGGCGAGCAGCGCCTCCGCGGCCTCGCGCGCCGGAGCGACATACGCCGTGTAGCGCGGGTCGACGGCGGGGGGCTTGATCTCGGGCGAGGGGTTGGCCGCCCGCTTGGGGACGCGAACGGGCCCAGGCACCGGCGCCGGGGTGGCGTTCTGGTGGTCCAGCCAGTCCTCGTAGCGGAAATAGCCGAGCACCCCGGCGAGCGCGAGCGCCAGCACCACCGGCACCCACAACAACGAGCCGCCCTTCCTGGCGCGCCGCGAGCCGTTGGTCCGCGTGCTCTCGGCGCGACGCGCCGGCTCGGGTGCGGAACGCGCGGCAGCCGGCTCGGCGATCGGCACCTTCGAGTAGACGGTGTCGTCTTCCTTGGTGGGCTTCGGCTTCTCGGGCGCGGGCTCGGGAATCGTGCTGGTCCGTGGCGCCTGCGCGATGGCGGCGTTGACGCGAGCCAGCAGCTCATCGGTCAGGTCTGGAAAGGCGAGCAGCATGCCGCGCCGGAGGGTGGTCGAGCCCTTGCCGGGATTCGAGTACACGACCTCGACCCGCACCCGGCTACGTGCCTCGCCTTCGCCGGCGGGCGGTAGCTCGAGCTCGGCGCGGGCGCCGAGGCTCAGCATCGATTCGGCATCCACGAACAGCTTCTTGTTCTCGACGCTGACCGGACGGATCACCCGTGGCTCGCCCTTGTCGGTCCACAACACCAGCTTGCCGTCGACGACACGGCCGCTCTTGGAGTTGGTGACGCCGGTGGTCGGGTCGGAGGTGCCGGAGGGCTGAGTCATGCTCGCAAAGGGCGGCGATCGTCCCGAGGACGTGATTGGTTCCGACTATATCATGGGGGCCGTCAGGCTCGCGGAACGCTTCGATCGCGCGCCACGGCCGGCTGCGCCGCCGCTTGAGGTGAGCCGGGGGCGCCGTTAGGTTCAATCCTCTTCCATGGATCCGAACGAGCTCACCCTGCTGGTCCAGCGCGACCGTGAAGCCGCGCGTCGCCTGATCGACGGTCTGTCGCTCGACGAGGCGGCACCCGTGCTCGCGCAGCTCCCGTCGCGCGAGCTGTGGCAGCTGATCTTTCTCGCCCGGAACCCGACCGGACTGGTGCGAACGCTCCCGCGGACCACGTTCTTCACGCTGTTCCACGAGGTCGGTCCGGCCGACTCCGTCGAGCTGCTGCCGCTCGCGACGCCGCGTCAGGTCGAGTTCTGCCTCGACCTCGAATGCTGGCGCCGCGACGAGCTGGCGACGAACCGGGCGGACGAGTGGATCCACCGACTGCGCGAGGCCGGACCGCGGACGCTGGCGCGCCACCTGGCGCAGCTCGACTTCGAGTTCCTGATCGCACTCTTCGCCGGACGGGTGCGTGTGATGAAACGGAACGAGGACGTCGATCCGGTCGAGCTCGACGATCCATCGCTCAGCACCTTCGACGATCTCTATTACTTCTCGTTCGCCGAGGACGTGGAAGCGAACGTCGCGCTCGAGCTGACCCAGACGCTCAAGGTCCTGCGCGACCGAACCCCGGAGCTCACCGTCGACCTGTTCGAAGCTCTGCGCCAGGATCTGCCAGCCGAAGTGGTCGAGGAGGCGCGACGTCTGCGCGACGGTCGCCTCGCGGACGAGGGCTTCCCCGACTTCGATCGCGCCCTCGAAACGCTCGCCCGCCTCGAAGTGGAGCGATTCGATCTCGAGCGCCATCGCAAACTCGACCCCGGATCCATCGGCGCGAGCACGACCGGCTCCGAGCTGGTACCGGTGGTGAACGCCGAGGCGTCGTTCCTGGTCGCAGCCCTGGGCGCGCTCGAGGCAGGCGTGCGCGCAGGCGTGGAGCGCGAGCTCGCGTTCCTCACCAACGCAGTGCTGGTCGCCACCGTGCGCGACTTCGCCGACATGAGCGAGGTCCACCGGCAGGCGGTGGGGACGGTCTCCTGCCTCGGGCTCGGGCTCGAGCGACTTGCGCGTGGCGACGTCGCGAGCGCGGCCGAGCTGCTTCGGGAAGTGCGGCTCGAGGCCATCCATCGCGTCGGCCGCACGCTGGTCACGGACCTCGTCACGCGGGTCACCCGCCTGCGCCGCGAGACACCGCTCGCCGCGTTCGGCGGGCGCGCGACGATCCTCGGCCACGTCGTGGCGCGGACCATGGACACCCTCGGCGCGACGCCCCCTTCGTATCCGCAGGCCCTCGACGTCGAGGGCGAGACGGGTGTGCGCGCATTCGAGAGCCTGGCCGACCTGGAGCGCGTCGACGCGGTGCTGACGCGCGGCGAGGCGCTCGCGGTGTTCCTGTTCCACCGCCTGATGCCCGACCCGCACGAGTGGCAAGGGATGGACCTCGAGGGCTGCACCGTGGATCGACTCACCGATCTCTCGGCGCACCAGCTCGTCGCGACGATGCTGGCGAACGTGCTGCTCGCCCGCGAGGCCCGCTTCGAGCCGATCCCCGTCGAGTGCCTGGCCGACCTCGGCGAACGCGTCGCGGCGGTGCTGCGTCCGACGGCCGCGAGCGGCGCGCTGGCGAGCGCGGTGGAGCAGTGGCTCGAGCCGCTCCTCGACGGGCTCCCACTGGCGGTCACGGGTGTGGTGCGGAGGGTGGTCGAGGAATGCCGCGAGGCGCTCGTCACGCAGCTCGGCGCGTTCCCGAGCGAGTCGACGGTCGACCCGCTCGCGGTGCCGATCGTGGTGGTGCGCGCGCCGGAGCTGATCGCGCGCACCGAGCGCGATCTCCCGGCGATGTGAGCCGCGCCGGCCGCCGAGAACCGCCCCGTGGGACCGGGTTTGGCGGGGTCTCCGCGCTGTGGTAGCTTCCGCCGCGATCGAGACGTGGGCCGCGTGCTCACGACCTCGCTCGATTCGATCTCGCCGGCAGCGCTGCTCGTCGTAACGGCCTTGAAGGCCGATCTCGACGGGCCCCACCTGACGCAACCCGGCGGCCCACAACCGAGCCGACCCGCGACGCGCGAGCGCCGTCGACGCCACACGCGGCGCGGACGGCGCCCGGTCCGCGCGCACCCGAGGAGATCCGCCATGAAAGGTGGCCCGAGAGACATGAACCGCAACCGCCCTGGACGCATGGGCCGCCGCCGCCCGCGTGGCGGCGGTGGCGGCGGTGGTGGAGGTGGAGGTGGAGGGTTCCGCGTTCCGCCGGGCGCGCCGCAGCTCGACCCGGAGGCCGATGCGGCCCTCATCGCCGAGGCCGGTGCCAACGGCAGCTCGCTCACGGATGTGAACGAGTACCAGAAGATGACGATCCAGGACCTGAACCGGCTCGCGCGCGAGCTCGGCCTCAAGGGCACCGGTCGCATGCGCAAGGCCGAGCTGATCTTCGAGGTCCTCAAGATCAAGAGCGCCGGCCAGCGCGCGTTCGTGAGCCAGGGCGTGCTCGAAGTGGTGTCGGATGGCTACGGCTTCCTGCGCTCGCCTTTCTTCAGCTACCTGCCCTGCCCGGAGGACGTGTACGTCTCGCCGCAGCAAATCAAGCGCTTCAACCTGAAGACCGGCGACACGGTGCACGGTCACGTGCGCGCGCCGACCGACAAGGAAAAGTTCTTCGCGCTGATCCAGATCTCCTCGATCAACGGACAGGCGCCCGAGCGCGCGAGAGAGAGGGTCTTCTTCGACAACCTGACGCCGCTCCACCCCAACCGGCGTTTCGTGCTCGAGACCACGCCCGACGGCGTCGAGACCCGGGTCATGGACATGCTGAGCCCCCTCGGCATGGGGCAGCGCGGGCTGATCGTCGCGCCGCCGCGCACCGGCAAGACCGTGCTGCTGCAGAAGATCGCGAACGCGATCGCGACCAACCACCCGGACGCGGTGCTGATCGTGCTGCTCATCGACGAGCGGCCCGAAGAGGTCACCGAGATGGAGCGGTCGGTGAAGGGCGAGGTCGTGGCCTCCACCTTCGACGAGCCGCCCGAGCGACACACGGTGGTTTCGGAGATGGTGCTCGAGAAGGCGAAGCGCCTCGTCGAGCACCGCTACGACGTGGTGATCCTCCTCGACTCGATCACGCGTCTGGCGCGCGCCTACAACACGGTGCAGCCACCGAGCGGCAAGATCCTCTCGGGCGGTGTGGATTCGAACGCGCTGCAGAAGCCAAAGCGATTCTTCGGGGCCGCGCGCAACATCGAGGAGGGCGGCAGCCTCACGATCATCGCCACCGCGCTGGTCGAGACCGGCAGCCGCATGGACGAGGTGATCTTCGAGGAGTTCAAGGGCACCGGAAACATGGAGCTGTCGCTCGACCGGCGCCTGGTCGACCGCCGCGTGTTCCCGGCGATCAACATCGAGCGCTCGGGCACTCGCAAGGAAGAGCTCCTGCTCGCCCCCGAGGAACTCGAGGCGATCTACAAGCTCCGCAAGGTGCTCACGAACATGGGCCCGGTCGAGGCCATGGACAAGCTCATCGAGAAGCTCAACGACAGCGACTCGAACCGCACCTTCCTCATGGAGATCGAGAAGATCCTCAAGGGCTGAGGATCTGGCCCGCCACCGGTCGTACGCGGTTGTCGGACGTCGGCGACCGCGCGCCGATCAGGCGAGATCGGCGCGGATCAGCTTGAGCAGGGCGAGGTTGTCGCCGTGACCGGTCTTCTGCGCGGTGACCTTGCCGAGCATCGGGCGGCCGAGCAGGTAGAGGTCGCCGATCACGTCGAGCACCTTGTGGCGGGCGAGCTCGTCCGGGAAGCGCAGCGTGGTGTTCACGATCTTCTCTTCGTCGATCAGGATGAAATTATCGATCCGACCGCCGCCCGCAAGGCCCATCTCCGCGAGCATTCGCACGTCCTTGACGAACCCGAAGGTCCGGGCCGGCGCGATGTTGTCACGGAACGACTCGCACCCCTGATGGACGAACGTCGCCTCCTGGCGCCCCACCGGCGGCGGGTACTCCAGGATGGTGGACCGAGAACGTGTCGGCGGGGCTCGATCGAGATGTACTCGCCGTTGGGCGACTCGTTGCCCACCACGTACTGCGCAGGCGGATCGGCTCGACCCGCGCGTCCTGTTCCTCGATGCCCGCGTCCTCGATCATGCGGCAGAAGTCGACCGCCGAGCCGTCCACGGTCGGGACCTCGCCGTCCATCTTCACCAGCAGGTTCGTGATGCCGTAGCTGTGGAGCGTGGCGAGGAAGTGCTCGACCGTGCGCGCCTCGACGCCGTCGTTGCCGAGCGTGGTGGCGTAGCCGCTGGCGCGCACGTAATCGAGGTGCGCTGGAAACGCCTTACCGGTGGCGATGCTGCCGAAGTGGATGCCGCTGCCGGGGGGCAACGGGGTGAGGATCAGTCCGCCCTTGATCCCCGAGTGGAGCCCCTGCCCACACACCACCATGTTGCGCTTGAGGGTCCGCTGACGCTGCCCGTTGGGGTCGGGCGGCCGGAAGCACCGCCGGACCGCCGGTATCGGCCGGAACGCCAGGCAGAGCCGTGCGGAACACCGGCGCGGGCGTGTTGCCGGCTTCCATGATGCGGTTGCGCAGCTCGCGGTTCTCGCGCACGAGACGGCGATGCTCGAGCGCACGCGCCAGCGTCATGAGCAGGTGCTCACGGCTGAGCGGCTTCTCGATGAAGTCGAACGCGCCGAGCTTCACCGCCTGAACCGCGGTGTGCACGTTGGCGTGTCCCGAGATCATGATGATCTCGAGGTCGGGGTTCGACTTCTTGATGTCGCACAGGAGCTGGATACCGTCGAGCCCCGGCAGCCAGATGTCGAGCAGCACCACGTCCGGCTTGTTCTGCCGGATCGCGCCGATGGCCTCGTTGCCGTCGCCGACACTCGAGGTCCGGTAGCCCTCGTCCTCGAGGACGCCGCGGACGGTACGCTGGATCGCGTCCTCGTCGTCGACGATGAGGATGTGGAACGACTGGTTCATCGTGATGGTGGGTCGCGCCACGGGTCGGGAGAGAGGGTGTGGCGGAGGGGAAAAGCCGCGCGAAGGTCGCACAGCCCCCCCACCTTGTCAAACCAACCCGGAGGCCCAGCGGCGACGCTCGAACGGGGCCCGCGCACGCGGATTGCTTGCCTCGGGGTGGGGTGAATGCTAGCCTTTTTCGTTTGAGGAAGGGTCCAGGCAGCGGCGGCCGGGTCCTTCGGCGGGTGCCCGAGATCGCTCGGGAAACCACTGACAAGGTGGGGTCGAAGCGGTCGGACGTCGTAGTCGTCCCGCGCCGGCACTCGTGGTGCGCTTCCAGAGAGACCGTTCATAACGGACAGAAGGAAAGGAGTGGATCGCCGGCACGTCGTGGAGAGCGTTCGAGCGCTCGTCGAGCCCACCGCACAAGCGCTGGGTTGCGAGGTGCTCGACGTCGAGGTGTTGGGCTCGGAGAGCCACCCGACGCTGCGCATCACCCTCGATCGAGAAGCCGGAGTCAGCCCTAGAGAACTGCGTCGAGATGAGCCGGCGTGTGAGCCCCCTCCTCGACGTCGAAGAGGTCATCGGTGGCTCGTATCAGCTCGAGGTCTCGTCGCCAGGACTCAACAGGCCGCTCAAGCGCCTCGACGATTTCGAGCGATACCGTGACAAGCGCGCGAAGATCGAGACCCGGCGACCACCATTCGCAGACCGCAAGCAGAAGCGATTCACCGGAGTGCTGAGGGGAACACGAGAGCAACAGGTCGAGCTCGAGGAAGACGGTGGCACGCTCGTCTCGATTCCGTTCGCAGTGATCGAGCGAGCGAACCTGATCTACGAGTTCGGGGAGCACGACTTCGGTAACCGGGGAGATTCCAAAGGTTCGAGGGCGCCAACCCGGCGTCGCCAAGAGCGCCGCGGCCCCCGACCGAGCGGTACCTCCGAGGAGTGAGCAGCCAGGATGATGACGACCGACCTCAACCGCGTGATCGAGCAAGTCGGCCGGGACAAGGGCATCGCCCGGGAGGTCCTCGTCGAGGCCCTCGAATCCGCGATGCTTTCCGCCGCTCGCAAGAAGTTCGGTCTCGAGCGCAACCTCGAGGCCAAGTTCAACGACGAGCTCGGCGAAGTCGAGATCTTCGAGTTCAGGATCGTGGTCGAAGAACCCATTCGGCCCAACGAGGTTTCGCTCGAAGAGGCGAAGCGCATCGATCCGGACGCGGAGCTCGGCGACGAACTAGGCGAGAAGATCGACACCACCGGCTTCGGCCGGATCGCCGCCCAGGCCGCCAAGCAGATCATCATCCAGAAGATGCGCGACGCCGAGCGCGAGCTCGTGCTGGAAGAGTTCGCGCAGTCGAAGGGTGAGATCGTCAACGGCATCGTGCAGCGCTTCGAGCGCGGCGCGATCGCGGTGAACCTCGGACGAACCGAGGCGTACCTGCCCCCTCGCGAGCAGATCCCGCGCGAGAACTATCGCCAGGGTGACCGGGTACGCGCGCTGGTGCTGGACATCCAGCACACTCCCAAGGGGCCCCAGATCATTCTGAGCCGCGCCCACCCCGACTTCCTCACCGCGCTCTTCAAGTTGGAAGTGCCAGAAATCTATGAAGGAATCGTCGAGATCAAGGGCGCGGTCCGGGAGCCGGGCGTGCGCGCCAAGATCGCGGTGGTGAGCCACGACCGTGACGTCGACCCCGTCGGCGCGTGTGTCGGCATGAAGGGCTCGCGCGTGCAGGCGGTGGTGCAGGAGCTGCGCGGCGAGAAGATCGACATCGTGCCGTGGGTGGCCGACATCGAGAACTTCGCATGCAACGCCCTGGCGCCTGCCGAGGTCTCTTCGGTGGTGGTCGACGAGGGACGCCGCGCCCTCGAGGTGATCGTGGCGGACGAGCAGCTCTCGCTGGCCATCGGCAAGCGCGGTCAGAACGTGCGCCTGGCGTCGCGGCTGCTCGGCTGGAAGATCGACGTCAAGAGCGAGACCAAGGTCGCTCGCCAATACCAGGACGCTCACAAGAGCCTGGGGCGGATTCCCGGCGTCGGTCTCGACGTGATCAACACGCTCTACGAAGCGGGCTATCTGTCCGCGGGACACGTCGCGCAGGCCATCGCCGACGACCTGTCCAAGCTCGACGGGCTCGGCGATCTCGTGCCCGAGAAGCTGATCGAGGATGCCAAGCGCATCGCGGCCAACGAGCAGGCGGAGCGCGACGAGGAAACGCATCGGCGCGCCGAGGAAGAGAAGGTCGCCGAGATCCAGCGTGAGCTCTCGTCGCAGGGCAAGCCGGCCGAGGATTCCTCCGGCAGTGGCGAGGAGGAAGCGCACGGGTGACCGGGTCTTGGCATGGGCACGCCACACCTGCCCTTCGGGCGTCGATGCGTGGCGTGCCACGCACAGCACGACAGGCGGCGGCTGCTGAGGCTGGTTGTGAACGCTGGCTCGTTCGAGGTAGATCGAGCGCAGCGTATGCCCGGAAGAGGCTGGTACGTGTGCCCCAGCGAACGGTGCCTGGAGCGAGCATTCGGTGGACGACGGAAGTGGACGCGAGGCGGACCAACGATCGGTGAAGCGGACGCACTACGGCTGAGGCGAGAGCTCGAAGATGTGATCGCCGAGACGTGGAGATCGGAACCACGGGATTGATGACGATGCGAATTGCGGAGTTTTCGCGCACCTACGGCGTCGAAGTCGAGGATCTCCTCGACAAGTGCGACGAGCTGGGAATCGACGCCACGACGGCGCAGAGCAGTCTCGGCGACCGTGAGCTCGAGTTACTCAGGGCCGTCTACAAGAAGAAGGCGCCGCCGGCGCAGAAGGCCCCGGAGCCGATCGAGCGGGACAAGAAGGAGGGCGGGAAGAAGGTCATCCGCCGCAAGGCCAAGGTGGAGCCGGTCGCCGAGGCGTCGGCCGAGGCCGCGCCAGAGCCGTCCGCCGAGGTGCCTGCACCCGCGGTCGCCCTCCCGCCGGCCCCCCCATCCGAGCCCGAGCACGAGCCGGAGCTCGTACCCGTCGAGGTTCCGGCGCCGCGTGTGGCAGTCGAGGTCGCCGCAGAAACCTCCGCACCCGCGCCGAAGAGCGAGCTGGCAACTCCAGCCGCTGCAGCGATCGTCGAGGCCAAGGCTCCCGAGGCTCCGGCGCCGGCCGTCGCGCCGGCCCCTGCCCCCGCTCCAATAGCGACGCCGCCCGCTGCCCAGGCGTCTGCGCCTCCGGCAGCGCCGCCTGCCGCACCAGCGACTCCAGCGCCAGCTGCACCCGGGCCTGCGGGGAGCGGCGCGCGCATCATCCGCCGCGTCGACATCCAGGCGGTCCAGCAACGCCACGCCGACCTCGAGGCTCAGCGGCAGGCGGTTCGCGCCGCTCAGGCCGCCCAGCAGCGTGAGGCCGCGCGTACGCGACCTCCGGTCGGCGGAGCGCCGGCCCCTGCGAACAAGCCCGCCGAAGCGCCGTCCGACGGCGCACCCGGCCGCCGCAAGGTCGACTTCCGCAAGCGCCGTCTCGAGAAGGGCTCGGAGATCCGCGATCGCCGCGAGGCGATGCTGCGCTTCGCGCCACGCAAGAAGAAGGGCGGCAAGAAGGGCGGGCAGGCCACCCAGATCACCACGCCGAAAGCCAGCAAGCTGGTCGTGCGGATGGGCGAGAGCATCACCGTCGCCGATCTCGCGAAGCGCATCGCCGTGAAGGCGAGCGACATGATCCGCAAGCTGATCGAGATGGGCCAGATGGTGACGGTCAACGAGGCCCTCGACGCCGACACGGCGGCGATCATCGCCAACGAGTTCGGCTACGAGGTCGAGAAGGTCTCGCTCGAGCTCGAGGACTTGGTCGACCGCATCGACGACAAGACCGAGGACATGCTCACGCGGCCGCCGGTCGTCACGGTCATGGGTCACGTCGACCACGGCAAGACCTCGCTCCTCGACACGATCCGCTCGACCAACGTCGCCCGCGGCGAGGCCGGCGGGATCACCCAGCACATCGGCGCATATCAGGTGGTCGCGCGCGACCGTGCGATCACCTTCCTCGACACGCCGGGCCACGAGGCCTTCACGGCCATGCGCGCGCGCGGCGCCAACGTCACCGATCTGGTGATCCTGGTGGTCGCGGCCAACGACGGTGTCATGCCCCAGACCCTCGAGGCCGTGGCCCATGCCAAGGCCGCCGAGGTGCCGGTGGTGGTGGCCGTCAACAAGATGGACCTCCCGGATGCCAATCCCGACAAGGTCCTCCAGCAGCTCGCCACGGCCGGCCTCGTACCCGAGGAATGGGGCGGCGAGACGCCGGTGGTCCGCGTTAGCGCAAAGACCGGCTGGGTGTGGAGGATCTCCTCGAGATCGTGCTGCTGCAGGCCGACGTCCTCGAGCTGACGTCCAACCCCAACAAGCCGGCACGTGGCGTGGTGATCGAGGCCAAGCTCACGCGCGGCCGTGGTCCGGTTGCAACGGTACTCGTGAACGAAGGCACGTTGCGGGTGGGCGACTCGTTCATCACCGGCAAGCAGTACGGCAAGGTCCGGGCACTGGTGAGCGAGCGCGGCGCACTGGTCCGCGAGGCCACGCCGGCGATGCCGGTCGAGGTGCTCGGGCTGTCGGGAGTGCCGAAGGCCGGCGACCTGCTCTTGGTGGTCAAGGACGACGCCAAGATGAAGCAGTTCATCGACGAGCTGGTGCGCAAGCAGCGCGAATCGACCCAGGCGGCTCCCCAGAAGATGAGCCTCGAGCAGTTCTACGAGAAGATGGCGGCCGGCGAGGCGAAGGAGCTTCGCATCGTCCTCAAGGCCGACATGCAGGGCTCGGTGGAGGCCGTCACCACCGCGCTCGCCAAGCTCTCGACGCCCAAGGTCGAGGTCAAGGTCCTGCACGGCGGCGTGGGTGCCATCGCCGAGTCGGACGTGATGCTCGCCAGCGCCTCCAACGCCGTGATCGTGGGCTTCCACGTCCGGCCCGAGGTCAACGCCCGGATCCTCGCCGAGAAGGAAGGCGTCGACGTTCGCTGCTACTCGATCATCTACGAGCTGCTCGACGAGATGCAGAAGGCCATGACCGGCCTCCTCGAGCCGGAGTATCGCGAGCAGGTCGTGGGACGTGCCGAGATCCGGGAGATCTTCACCATTCCCAAGGTGGGCGTGGTGGGCGGCTGCATGATCACCCACGGGACCGTGACGCGGGGTTCGAAGGCTCGCTTGCTGCGTGACAACGTGGTGGTCCACGACGGCAAGCTCGGCAGTCTCCGGCGCTTCAAGGACGACGTCCGCGAGGTGAAGGAAGGCTTCGAGTGCGGGCTTTCCTTCGACGGCTACAGCGACATCAAGCAAGGTGACGTGGTCGAGTCCTACATTCTCGAGGAGGTCCGGCCCTCGCTCGGGTGACGGCCGAACGAGATCCTCGGATCGAGGCGGCACTCGTCGCCCGCGGCGCACGGCGCCGCGAACCCACGCGTGATGCAGGACTTCGACGAAGCGGGGATGGTGGTCGGGGTCGGATGGGTCGACCTCCTCATCCCCGACTCGCGCTCGCTCAAGGAAAAGCGCAAGGTGGTGCGTAGCACCGTCGACCGCCTCCGCGCCCGCTTCAACGTGGCCGTCGCGGAGGTGGGCGACCAGGACCTCTGGGGTCGCGCCCGCATCGGCTTCGCGGTGGTCTCGAACGACACCCGCTTCGTGAACTCCGTGCTCGACCAGATCCGCGACGCCATCGACAACATGGCGCTCGCGATCGTCGCCAACTCGCAGATCGAGATCATGCACCTGTGACCACGCGCCGCCAGGACCGGGTCGCCCACCTCATCCACGAGGAAGTGGCGAGCATGCTGTCGCGCGGGGAGGCCAAGGACCCCGCGCTCGTCGCCGCCACCGTGACCGGGGCGCGCGTGTCGCCCGATCTCCGCCTGGCCACCGTTTACTTCAGCGCGTTGGGCGACGACGCGACGCTCAAGCGCGTGGCCGATGGCCTGAAGCGCGCGACTCCGTTCTTCCGTCGCGAGGTCGCGCGGCGCCTGCAGCTCAAGTTCGCGCCCGAGGTGGTGTTCCGGCGCGACGAGTCGCTGGCGTTCGGTCAGGAAGTCGAGGGCATCCTCGAGCGCATCCACGCCGAGGACCGCCCCGTCGATCCCCCCGACGCGAGCGGGGCCGACGAGCCGAACGACTCGTGAGCGGTGCGCCGAGCTTCCGGGCCGCCGACGTCCCCGATGGCCTGCTGATCGTAGACAAGCCCGCGCGGCTCGGCTCGTTCGACGTCATCCGGCGCCTCCGACCGCTCCTCGGCCGACGACGCAAGCTCGGCTTCATCGGTACCCTCGACCCGTTCGCCACCGGTGTCTTGCCGCTCTGCCTGGGCGAGGCGACCAAGCTCGCCGACGCTCTCGGCGACGGCGAGAAGGAATACGAAGCGGATCTCGCCCTCGGCGCCGCGACCGATACCGGCGACGTCACGGGGCGGGTGACGGCCACCGCCGCGCTCCCGGCGCTCGGGGCGGACGAGCTCGCCCGCGCGCGCGACGCCTTCGTCGGCGAGATCCTCCAGGTCCCGCCCATGTACTCCGCGGTACACGTCGGCGGCGAGCGGCTCTACGAGAAGGCGCGACGCGGCGAGGTCGTGGAGCGCGCCGCGCGCTCCGTGACCATTCACGCTCTCGAAGTGACCGGGCTCACGCTCGATCGGCTACGTCTGCGCGTGGTGTGCTCGAAGGGCACGTACGTGCGCGTGCTCGGGGAGGAGCTTGCGCACCGTCTCGGCACCGAGGGGCACCTCGCGAGCCTGCGCCGCATCCGCTCCGGTGGCTTCGCGATCGAACGCTCCGCTTCGCTCGGGGAGCTGCTCGGTCAGTCCCCCGCGGCGGCCATCACACGCGCGTCGATCCCACTCGACGCCCTCGAGTTCCCGGGCCGGCGCGCCCTGGACCTGTCGGCGGCGGGTGCGAGGGCCGTCGCCCATGGCGCCGCGATCGGCATGGACGGGCTCGAGGGCGAGGTCGCGCCGCCAGGCGATGGAGAGCGCGTGCTGCTTCGCCGCGCGGGCCATCTCGTCGCGCTCGCCGTCGGCACGAGCGAAGCGCGTTCCGTCTTGCGTCCCACGCGGCTGCTGCTGCGGCCCGACCTCGAGGCCTGACTCCCGCCGGCGGGCGTCGATCGTGGTCCAGCTTGCGCCATGCTGATGAATATGATTCACTGAATTCACTTCATACAGCGTCCCACCCATGCGCGACCCCGCCACGACCTCTCGCACCGCTCAGAAGGCCCGCACCCGGGAGGCCCTCAAGGAGGCGGCTCGCGCGTGCTTCGGGCGCCGCGGCTACCAGGAGACGCAGATCGGCGACATCGCGCGCGCCGCCGGCGTCGCGCAGGGAACGATGTACGTACACTTCGCCAGCAAGGAGGCGATCCTCGACGAGCTCCTCGACGAGCTCGACGCCGAGCTGGTGGCGCGTCTGGAAGCGGCGTGGGCCGCTCTCTCCCCGCGCGCAAGAGACGAGGACGTGCCCGACCTCGCCGCACGGGTGCGGATCCTCGCCGGCGAGTGCCTCTCCGTCTGGCACGATCACCGCGAGCTTCTGCGCGCCTTCGCCGAGCGCGCGAGCCTCGGCCTCGACGTGCGCCGCCTCCACGACGGCGTGAGCCCGGGCGCCGCTCGTTGGGTGCGTCAGCTCCTGGAACGGGCCGCCTCCGAGCTGGGCGTGACCATCCCCTACCCCGCTCTCGTCGGGCACGCGCTCCTCGGCCTGTGGATGCGGGTCGGGCTCTTCTCGCTCTTCGACGACACCGTGCCGCGCGGCGAGCTCGCCGAGTTGCTGACGCGTCTGTCGCTGGGCGCGATCGGCGGCGTCGCCGTGCCTGGCGGCCCGTCCGAGTCCTCCGCCGAACCGGTCCCCGCGCGGCGCGCGGGCCGCCCCACCACCCGGAGCCATTCATGAAGAACGTCGCCACGCCCTCCGCCACCGAGACCACCGCGCGCAAGACCGCCTCACCGCTGCGCCTTCTCGCCACCGCCGCGGGCGGTCCCCGCCAGTGGCGCGACAAGCTCGCCCGCCTCGCGGGCACCGTCGCCCTCTACGCCAGCCAGCGCGAGATCGACCGGCGCCTCGCGCGTCTCGCCGAGCGCGGTTACCTGACGCAGATCCCCACCCGCGCGCAGCTCGGCTTCGGCGGCCTCGACATGGTGCAGTTCTTCATCGTCCCGGGCGCGGCCGACTACTACGAGACCCAGGGCATCGACTTCCGGTTTCACCAGGTGCTGCGGTTTCTCGACGACCCCGTCTCGGTGATCGACCCCGTGGGTCTCCTGTCACGCCGGGACACGATCATCGGCCACCTCATGCAGGTCACCCACGCCAACCCGATCTACGACCTGCAGATCCTCGACATGTTCGACGATGGCCTCGAGGCCCTCGAGCGCGAGCTCGAGCAGATGCTCGCCGGTACCCATCCCCGCGCCGGCACCATCAGCGCCATCGTCGAGACCCGAGCTACCACCGCCGCCTCCTCGACTACGTCCGCACGTACCGAGCGAACCCGGACTCGCCGCATCTCCTGCGCGAGCAGGGCCGCGCGCGATCGAGCGCGGAGTTCCGCCTCGCCGAGCACACCTTCGGCACCCTGCCCGCGTTCATGCGCTACGCAAACCGGTTGCCGCGCAGCCTCGGCGCGCTCCTCGCCCACCGCCGGCGTCGTGTCCTCGATCCGACCTACTGCGATCCCGAGCCTGCGGCCGCGTATCGCGCCGGCACGCTCGAGAGCCCGTATCGACGCGCCGCTTGACCCACCTCGCGTGCCGTCGATACTGAGGGGAACGCATTGCTGCGAGGCTCCCCATGGTCGAGATCGAGATCCGCTACGAGGGTGATCTTCACACGACGGCCGTCCACGGCCCGTCCAGCACTCAGCTCGCCACCGACGCTCCCAAGGACAACATGGGCCGCGGCGAGAGCTTCTCGCCCACCGATCTGGTGGCGACGGCGCTCGGCACCTGCATCGCCACGACGATGGACATCGTCGCGCGCCGCCACTCCTTTTCGGCGGGGGGCACCCGGGTGCGCGTCGCCAAGCACATGGTGAGCGAGCCGACCCGGCGCATCGGCAAGCTAGAGGTCGCCATCGACATGCCGCGCCAGCTGAGCGCCGAACAGCGCGCGCTCATGGAGCGCACCGCTCACACATGTCCGGTGGCCGAGAGCCTGAGCCCGGCGATCGAGGTGCCGATCGACTTCCGGTACTCGGACTGACGACCGACGTGACGACCCGCCGCGCGCTCCGTGTGGTCGCCTGGAGCGACACGCACGGCTACCACGAGCGTGTCACCCTCCCGCCCGGCGACCTGCTGATCCACGCCGGCGACCTCACCAAGCACGGCGAGCTCGAAGAGGTCGGCGCCTTCGACGCCTTCCTCGCGGCGCTGCCTCATCCCCACAAGATCGTGATCGCCGGGAACCACGACTGGTGCTTCCAGCGGCAGCCCGACGACGCCCGGGCCCGCCTCCGCCACGCGATCTACCTGGAGGACCAGGCGATCACGATCGAAGGCTGGAAGTTCTATGGCAGCCCATGGCAGCCCGAGTTCCTCGACTGGGCGTTCAACCTCCCTCGCGGTGGCCCCCTGCGCGAGAAGTGGGCGCTCATCCCCACCGACACCGACGTGCTCGTCACCCACGGTCCGCCGCTCGGCCACGGCGATCGCACCACCTTTGGCAGCCAGCACGTCGGCTGCGAGGATCTGCTCGCGGCCGTGGAGCGGATCGCACCACGTTTCCACGTGTTCGGCCACATCCACGAGGGAGCCGGCGTCACCCGCGCGGGCGTGACCACGCTCGTGAACGCGGCGAGCTGCGACGTCTTCTACGAGCCGATCCAGCCGCCGGTCGTCTTCGACCTGGTGCCGTAGGCGCCGATCACGCGTCGGGAAGCAACCCCAGCCCTACGTACCCTCGGCGCGTGCGCTCGGTGAGGATCCCGAGGTTCTTGAGGTTGGGCAGCACGGTGTGGTTGTAGAGGTACATCTGGCTCCACTTCCAGCCGTCCGAGCGCAGCGTGCCGCGCAGCAGGCGGAAGGGATCGAGGCCGTACTTCGGCCCGAGCAGCTCCGTCATGCCCTTGCCCGACGAGTTGAAGAGGCACTCGAGGATCTCGAACGTCCAGTCCTCGAGTTGATCCCGTTCCACCGACGAGAGGTGGGGGAGCTGACGCTTGAGCGAGTGGAAGCCGAAGGCGGCATGGCGCGCCTCGTCGATGGTCACGCGCCGCAGGATGTCGCGCAGCAACGGATTCCGCACGTTCTGCTCGAGCCCCGCGAAGACCCCGAGCGCCACGCCCTCGAACAGCACCTGCATCCCGACCGCCTTCTTCCACCACTCGGCGGCACTGAGGAGCTGGTCCAGAAGATGCTTGAGGACGGGGTCGATGGGATCGATGTGGCCGACCTTGCGCTCGAGGAAGCTCGCGAACACCTCGCAATGGCGCGCCTCGTCCACCACCTGGCTCGCGGCGTAGAACTTCGCGTCCATGTCCGGGATCGCGTTGACGAGCTGGGCGGTGAGCTGGAGCGCCGCCTGCTCGCCGTGGAGGAGCTGCGACATCGTGAAGCCGATCTCGTCGACCACCGCCTGCTTGCGGGTCGCTTCGTCGCGGCCCACGATCGAGAGCACGTTGGCGAGGATCGAGCTCTCGGGGTTGGCGAGCCAGTCGCCGTCGGCGAGGGGCACCGACCAGTCGACGTCGGTCTGCGCGTTCCACTGGCCGCTCTTCCCCTTCTCGTAGAGCGCTTTCAGGTGGTCCTCGCCGAGCGTGTAGTCCCATTGCCAGTGGAGCGTGAGCGGTACGTCGACGTCCTGGAGACGGCGCAAGGTCTCGGCCTGGTCGGCAGGGAGGTCGATGCGCTGGAACCGCTCCATCTCGTGGCGATGTTCGGGGAAGAGCGCCATGCGAATCCTCCGCGAGACCCGGCTCGGGCTCTCGCACGTCCGGCCTCCATGGGCCGGTCCTTCACGCTACTTCCGGGCCGAATCGGGCGTCAATCGAGACCGGAACCGAAGCGGCCAGCTCGCGCCGCGGGGGGACGGAGCCCCCCGCGCTACGAAAGGCATCGTAGCGGCGGGGGTTCCATCCCCCGTCGCCGGGCCGACACGGCTTTCTTGGGGGTGCGGAAACTACAGCGCGGACTTCCCGAGCCGGTTGCGGATCAGGACGACGCCGAGCAAGAGCGTCGCCATCACCGCCGAGCCCACCAGCAAGAGGAAGATTGGCCCGAGCTGACCGCCCAGCTTGTCGTAGAGCTTGCCGATCGCGAGCGCCTGAACCACCGCGCCCACCTGGCCCATGCCGTTGATGATGCCCGCGGCCAGGGTGGCGTTCGCGCGCGAGCCGACCTCGATCGCGCCGGCGCCCGTCATGAGCGCGTCCGGCCCGTAGAGCGTGAAGCCGATCAGCAGCAGCGCCGCGCCGAACACCGCGAGCGAGGTGCCGCCCAGTTTCCACATGACCAGGCACGAAGCGGTCAGGCCGAGCAGAAAGAGAAAGCTCACGATGGTGCGCCGCGACCGGAAGAACCGGTCCGAGAGCCACCCGGCCACGATCACGCCGGGGATTCCGGCGAAGTCGAAAGAGCGTCGACAGGTAGCCGCTCGCCTCGGCGCTCTGCGCGTAGTTGAGCTTGAGGAAATACGGCACCCACGACCACAACGCGTAGCGGATGAACTTGACGAAGAAATAGAAGGTGCCGACCAGCAGCACGGTCACGATCGCGTCACGGCTCCAGCCGGTCTCGTCCGAGACGGCGATCTCGCGAGCCGGCTCGTCGCCGAGGCGCTCGGCAGCGGCGCCAGACTCGTCCACATCGACCGGATCCTCGACCGGCGGCAGCCCCACGTCCTCGGGGCGGTTGCGCTGATTGGGAACGAAGAAGAGCAGGATCGCGACCAGCACGGCGGCGCCACCGAAGAAGCTCGCGCTCACGCCGTAGTGGCCGAGCAGCCACGAGGCGAGGAAGGTCGCGGCGAACCCGCCGAACTGGTAGTTGGTCGCCCACCAGCCCATCCACGTGCCGCGCTCGCGCTTGTGGAACCAGTTGCCCATGGTTCCCACACCGCCCGACCAGCCGGTCGCCTGGCCGATCCCGTTCACGACCATCGCGATCACGAACAGCACGAAGACGTCGGTCACGCCGAACGCCAGGTTCGCGAGGATCGACGCGATCATGCCGAAGATGAGCGTCACCCGCGGCCCGACGCGATTACCGATCCCGCCGGCCGCGAACTGCCCCACGGTGTAGGCCAGCAGGTACGCCGTCTCGAGCAGGCCGAGCGAGGTGGCGGTCAGGTGGAAGTGCTCGCCCAGCCCGGCCTTGGCCACGTAGAACGGCTTCCGGCAGAAATACATGCCGAAGTAGCAGAGGTAGGTGCTGAAGAAGACGCGCCAGCGCCACGAGATCAGGCGTGAATCGAGGGTAGTTCCGGAGGCGTTCATCGGTGCGCGGATCGTCTCATTCGCGAGGCCGGGCCAGCAAGCGACGGCCGCGCGATCGGCCGGCTCAGGCGCGACCCTCGGGGCGTTCGGCGAGGAGCCGCCGCGCCCGGAACCGGCCGACGTGCATCACCAGCGACGGCGCGAGCCGCCACAAGAGCACCGAGAGCCTCGCCAGCCGCGTCACCACGATCACGCGGCGGTTCGCCGCCCACGCCGCGCAGGATCTCGCGCGCCGCCTCGTCGGGAGGGCGTCGGCTGGACGCCGATCTCGGCGAACAGGCTGCGGAAGCTACCGGACCGGTAGGTCGCGGTGCGAAAGATGTTGGTGTCGATGAAGCCCGGGCACACGACGCTCACGTGCACGCCCTTGTCGATCGCCTCGGCCCACAGCGCCGCCGAGAGCCCGACGATGGCGTGCTTGGTCATCGTGTAGGCGCTACTCCACGGCATCGGCACGAGGCCCGCGAGCGAGGCGGTGTTCACGATCTGGCCGGATCCCTGCCGCACCATCCGCGGGTACGCGGCCTCGATTCCGTGGATCACGCCGAGGATGTTGATGCTCACGAGCCGCTCCCAGTCGACCGGCCGCATGGCCTCGACCGGTCCCCCGACCAGGACTCCGGCGTTGTTGAAGAGCAGGTCGAGGCGTCCGTGCTCGGCCACCACGCGCTCGATCAGCGCGCGCACGCCGTCCCGGTCGCTCACGTCGAGCGCCGCCGCCGCCGCGTGGAAACCCGCGCCCACGATCGAGCTCGCCACCGCCCGCGCGCCGTCGCCGTCGACGTCCGCGAGCGTGACGCGCGCGCCCGCAGCGGCGAGCTGGATCGCCAGCGAGCGGCCGATCCCGGACGCCGCGCCGGTGACGATCGTGATCCGATTGCGGAAGCGCTCGCCGTGCGGGTTCGGCGCGATCGCCGGGATCCCCACGGCGCCGCCGTTCGGGTCGCCGGCGGCCTGCCGACCCGGGCTCAGGTGATCGTGCCAACCGCTCAGGTAGAGCGCGAGCCGCTCCACCAGCCGGTCGACGCGATCCCTCATGCGCCGCGGCTCGCCTTTTCCTCGAGCCCGGAGCGCCCGAAGCGCCGGACCAGCTCGGCGAGCAGCGATTCCAGGACCACGCCGCGGCTCTCGAGCAGCACCAGCGTGTGGTAGAGCAGGTCGGCGGCCTCGTGGGTCACCGCCGCGCGGCCACTTTCTCCGACGGCCTCGCGCGCGGCCTCGACCAGCTCGTTCGCCTCGTCGAGCAGCTTGGCGGCGATCTTCTCGACGCCACCCTCGAGGAGCTGCGCGGTGTAGGAGCGCGATGGGTCGGTGTCGCGGCGGTCGTGGATGACGCGCGCCAGATCGGCGAGCACGGTCGGCGGTGTGGTCACGTGAGGATCTCCGTCGGGTTCGGGAGTGCGGGTCGCGTCGAGCGGGGCCTCGTCAGCCGCCGCTCGGCACGCAGTAGCGGTGCACCGCTTCCATGAAGGTCTGCACACCCCAGCGGAACCCGTCCACCGGGATGCGCTCGTTGTGGCCGTGATAGAGCCGCGAGAACTCGAGCCCGGGCGGCAGTTTGACCGGTGAGAAGCCGTAGGTGCGGATGCCGAGCTTGGATATCTCGGTGTCGTCGGTGAAGCCGACCACCAGGTACGGCACGGCGCGTGCGCCCGGATCACGCGCCTCGATGGTGCGCTCGAGGAGCTTCCACATGGGCGTATCGAAGGCGCTCGGGATCGCCATGCCCTCCTCGATCAGCTCGAAGGTGAAACCCGGGCCGACGATGTCGACGATCTCCTGGATGAGCTGCTCGCGGGTGGTGCCGGGCACCGTGCGGCAATCGAGCGTCACCTCGGCCACCGACGGGATCACGTTGACCTTCTTGCCGGCCGCCAGCCCGGTCGGGTTCACGGTGTCACGGATCGAGGCGTAGATGACCTTCGCCTTGTCCTTGTCCGGCATCAGCTTCTTGAGGATCAGGTCGGAGAAGAGCGGATGACGCGCGAGCTTGAGGAAGAGCGACGGCACCGGACCGAGCGCCTTGCCCATCTCGTCGAGGAAGCCGTCCACGATCGGGTGGACCTTGAGCGGCGTCGACACCCGCCCGAGGCGCTCGACCGCGCGCGCCAGCTTCACCACGGCGTTGTTGTGGTGCGGCATCGAGCCGTGCCCCGGATCACCCTCGACCCGCATCTTGAGCCACACCAGGCCCTTCTCGGCGACCTGGATCGGGTACAGGCGCTGGCCGCCGAGGTGCAGCGTGAACCCGCCCAGCTCGTTGAGGGCGTACTTGCAGGCGATCAGCTCCGGGTGCTTCTCGACCACCACCCGCGAGCCCTGGGCGCATCCCGCTTCCTCGTCGGCGAACGCGTTGAAGACGAGGTCGTGCTCGAGCGCCCAGCCGCTGCGCTTGGCGGCCAGGAACGCCGCCAGCGAATACGCCGTGACGTTCTTCATGTCGATGGCGCCGCGGCCGTAGATCTCGCCGTCGAGGATCTCGCCGCCGAACGGGTCGGTGCGCCAGTGCTCGCGGTCGACCGGCACCACGTCGAGGTGGCTGGTCATCATGAGCCCGCTGTCGCGCTGACGCCCACGCAGCCGAGCGGTGATGCACTGACGGCCGGGAGCGGTGTCGACGACGGTGTAGTCGATGCCCTCGCGATCGAAGATGCCGCGCAGGTAGTCGACGGCGAGCTTCTCGTTCCCCGGCGGGTTGGTGGTGTCGATCCTGAGCAGGTCCTGGAAGTGACTCTGCGCCTCGTCGAGGATCGGCTGCCAGTCGAGGTCGAGGGTCATGGGCGAGATCTCCGCGCGGAAAGACGGGGATTCGCGAGTCTAGCAGGGCGCCGACGAGAGGCACTCCACGGGGGCCGTACCGGGATGGACGCGCGATCGCCCCGCACGGTCGTTGGCATGGCCGGGCACGCAGCGCCTGCCCCGCCGACCGAGCGGTCTACTTCACGCGGGAGGCCGCGGGGGTGGTGCCCGTCCAGCGCTTGTACGCACGCGTGAAGTTGGCGACGTCCGAGTAGCCGAGCCGCTCGGCGATCCGCTCCATCGACAGGTCGCGGTCCTCGAGCAACCGCTGCGCCCGCTCGAGGCGCACCTCGTCGATCACCGCCCGGTAGGTGGTGCCGTGCTCGGCGAGGCGGCGCTTGAGGGTGCGCTCCGAGAGGTGGAGCGCCAGCGCGGCGTCCTCGAGCGCGGGGATGCGCTCGCCGTCCGCGGCCACGAGCGCCCGCACCCGCGCCACGAACCGCCCGGTGTCGCCGAGCGCCTGCAGCTCGCGCTCGCACTGCTCGCGGGCGAGCCGCGTGGCCACCGGATCGGCGGCAACGAGCGGCAGATCGAGCAGCGTCGACGCGAAGAGCAGTCGGTTCGCCGGGCGCGAGAACCGAACCCGCCCGGGGACCACGTGCACGAAGCGCTTGAAGTGGAGCGGCTCGGGGAACGTGAGCTCGACGGATCCGGTGAGCGAGCGCCCGGTCACCGCATTGCCGATCTGCCACAGCCCGACGAAGAGCGTGAGCACCACGAACTCGAGCGCCTCGCCGTCGAGCGAGCAGTCCTCGATCGCGAGCACGCCCCGGTCGCCCTCGGTGTAGGTGCGCAGCCGCAGGATCGTGGTGCGGGTGCGGCTGAAGCGCTCCGCGAGTGCCAGCGCCTCGCGCAACGTCGCCGCGGTCATGGCCGCGAAGCCCAGGAAGCCGTGCATCGAGATGCGCATTTTCATGCCCATCGAGAACGCGAGCCCCGGCTCTCCGGTGAGCGTGTGCGCGCGCCGCACGATCTCCGCACAGGTCGCGAGCGGCAGCCGCGTTCCCGGATCGGCGAGCATCCGCACCGAGACCCCGAGCCCACGCAGCAGCTCGGGCGGCTTGACACCCCACTCGCCGGCGAGCTCGACGAGCTCGAGGACGTAGTTGCCAGGCAGGTCGGCGTCGAGGGCGGTGGATCGGTGGCCGCGGCTCGGGGTGGGCATGGTCGGCGGGAGACGGGCTTGGCCCAAAATGACAAGAACGAGGCACAACTTAACCTGCCGCTCCCCCGGCTCCCAGCAGAGACTGCGCGTGCGATGAACCGACGGAGGAACGACATGTCTACTCGATCGTCTCGCTCGACCGCCGCCGCCCGCGCGGCCTCGCCCCTCCCGATCGTGCGCCGCCTCGACCTGGTCTTCGACGCCAGCTCGGTGCCGCGCGACTGGTACGGCCACGACACCCACCTGAGCACCTTCTTCAACGGCCTCTCGCTGCTCTTTCCCGAGGGCGAGAAGTTCTTCGTGCAGTCGGTACGCCACTTCGCGAATCGTCTCGACGACGGCGAGCTCAAGCGCCGCGTCGCCGCGTTCATCGGCCAGGAGGCGCTCCACAGCGCCGAGCACCGCTCGTTCAACGAGATGCTTCGCGATCAGGGTGACGAGCTCGTGGTTCGACTCGAGCGCGAGGTGCGCTGGCTCTTGATCCTCGGCCACCGCGTGCTCACGCCGAAAGCCCAGCTCGCGGTCACCTGCGCGCTCGAGCACTACACCGCGATCCTCGCCGAGCAGTTGCTGTCGCTGCCCGAGCACCAGGCCGCGATCGACGACGCGCTGCGTCCGCTGTGGCTCTGGCACGCGCTCGAGGAGAGCGAGCACAAGGCGGTGGCGTTCGACGTGTTCACGGCCGTGGGCGGCAGCTACACCACGCGCGCCGCGATGATGCTGCTCGCGACGGTGTTCTTCGTCGCCGAGGTCGCGAACGTCCACACCCGACTGCTGCTCGCTCGGGGCCGCCTCCTCGACGCGCGCGGCTCGAGCACCATGGTCGGCTTCCTGTGGGGCCGCGACGGCCTCTTCCGCAAGCTCGTCGGCCTCCTCGACTACTTCCGCCCGAGCTTCCATCCCGACGACCGCGACACCACCGAGCTCGTCGAGCGTTGGGCCGCTCACTTCTCGGGCTGGGACAAGAACGCGCGCCGCGGGCGAGGCTCCCGACCCGCCCGGCGCGTGCGCGCCGCGCGCACGCCGGGCGTCGCACTGCCGGCTTCCGCGTAGCGCCTCGCCTCCACGAACGGCGGCCACGACGGACCGCGGCTCTCCACGGCCCACCGTCGCGCACGGTGGGCTGGACGGTGACGCTCCGTCGGCGCCGCGCGCGCAGCGAGCGTAGACACCGGCCCGGCGGGGCGAGCGCGTTACCCTTGCGCGTTCGCTTCACCGGACCGCATCGTGGACTCCACGCCAGCCACCCAGCCGCCACGCGCCCGCTCCTTCGGCTGGATCGACTTCTGGCTGCTCACGGTCGTCGTCACCTGGGCGGTCAACTTCAAGGCCGCGCAGCTCGCCGGACGCCTCCCCGACGGCGCGCGCCTCGACCCGCGAACGCTGATCTGGCTGCGCATGGCGCTCGTGGTGCCGGTGCTGCTGCCGCTCGCGGCGCGCCTGGGCCGGCGTCCGATCGGCGAGCTGCTCAGGCTCACGCGCCGCGAAGCGTGGATCTTCGCCGGGCTCTCGTTCGCGGCCATTCCGCTCAACCAGTTCTTCTTCATCTGGGGCATGCAGCACACCAGCACCGTCCACGGTGCCTTGCTCTTCGCCACCAGCCCGGCGCTCGCGAGCGGGCTCTCGCACCTCACCGGCATCGACCGCTCGCGCAAGCGGGTGTGGTGGGGCATGGTGATCGCGTTCGTCGGCGTGGCGCTGGTGGTGTCGCGCTCGGCGCTCAGCCACGGCGCCGCGCGCACCGATGCGGAGCCCGGACTCTTCGGCGACCTGCTGATCCTGGGCAGCGCATCCGCGTGGGGGATCTACGCGACCGGCACCAGCACCGCCCTCGGCAAGCGCAGCGCGATGGACGTCACCGCCCTCACCATGACATTCGGGCTGGCGTGGTGCACGGTGCTCTTCGGGTCGGTGGCCGTGCGCGACCTCGCCGCGCACCCGCTCCAGTCGCTCACACCGTCGGGTTGGGGCGGGCTCCTCTACATCGCGTACATGGGTGCGCTCTACGGTTGGGTAGTCTGGACCCGGGGGATCGCCATGATCGGACCGACCCGCACGATGCTGTACCAGTACTTCGTGCCGCTGGTGTCGATGCTCCTCGGGGTAGCCTTCTTCGGTGAGGCGCTCGAGGCGCGCGCCGTCGCGGGAGCCGCGCTCATCCTGACCGGCGTCGCGATCGGGCGCAGGGGGTGAGGGGATGATCCGGCGACCGTTCGGTACCACCGGCGTGGATGTGCCCGTGATCGGCCAGGGCACCTGGAAGCTGCGCAACGCCCGCAGCGCCGAGCGCGCGCTGCGGCTCGGCGTCGAGCTGGGCCTCACCCACATCGACACCGCCGAGCTCTACACCGGCGCCGAAGAGATCCTCGCTCCGCTGCTGCGCGACCACCGCGCCAAGCTGTTCGTGGTGTCGAAGGTGCTCCCCGAGCACGCCACCCGCGGCGGGATCCAGAAGGCGTGCGAGCAGAGCCTCAAGCGACTCGGCACCGATCACCTCGACGCCTACCTGCTCCACTGGCTCACCGAGGAGGTCGAGCTCGGCGAGGCGATCGGAGCGCTCGAAGCGCTGGTCGAGCAGGGCAAGACGCGCTTCATCGGCGTCTCGAACTTCGAGCCCCACGAGCTCGACGAGGCACGCCGCCTCGCCACCCGTCATCCGATCGCCTGCAACCAGGTGCTCTACCACCTCGGGGATCGCGGCATCGAGAGCGCGCTCCTGCCGCGCTGCGACGAGGCGGGCGTCGCGGTGGTCGGCTACTCGCCGTTCGGCGACGGCGAGTTCCCACCGGGCCGTCCGGCCGCTCGCCGCGCCTTGACCGACATCGCCGAGCGCCACGGCCGCACTGCGCGTCAGGTGGCGCTCAACTTCCTCACCCGCCATCGCGCGACCTTCGCGATCCCCAAGGCCGAGACCGAGGCGCACGTCCGCGACAACGCCGCCGCCCTCGACTTCACGCTCGACGACGCCGCCCTCGCCGAGCTCGACCGCGCATTCCCGCCACCGCCCGCCGGAGAGCCGCTCGGGACGCTGTGAGCCGGGGTCCCCCGGCGCGCAGGGTCTGGTGCCGGGCGCCTCTCGGCAATCGCCGTCCTGGGCACGGTGGCCGCGCTCGCTGCCCTGTGCCACGGCGACGCCTTCGGATCGCACCGCGAGCAGCGCCAGGTGATGGCGTACGGGGATCGGCGTGGCGCCGATCCATCCGCGACGGATCCGCCTCGCCGGGTGCGCTCGCGCGTGCGAGGCTCCAATCCTCCGCCCGGGCGTCTCGTCACGCTCATGAGCGACCCCGCCCCCGGCCTCGCCGCCGGCACTCGTCGCCTCCTCACCCCGGCGCTGCTCGTCGCGTTGGTCGCGGGCGTGCTCGTGCCGACGCTCCGGGCACCGCTGTTCATGGACGACTACGCCCACTTGTGGGCGATCGAGAGCCCGGCGCTCGGCCTCACTCGCCTCGGCGCCAACACCTATGGCGTCACCACCCTCGACGACCCCGAGGTGCGTTCGCTCTTGCCGTGGTGGACGAGCGCCGACTTCCGCTTCGACTACTACCGGCCGATGTCGACGCTGCTGCTCGCCCTCGAGTGGCGGCTGTGGGGACGCTCGTCGGCCGGGTATCACTTGACGAGCCTGGTCGCCCACCTCGTCGCGGTGTTGCTCCTATATCGGCTGATCGGGAGCCTGGGAATCGGCGCGGGTGGCGCGCTGGCCGGGAGCGCGCTCTTGGCGCTCCATCCCGGCAACCTGATCGCCGTCTACTGGATCTCGAACCGCAGCGACGTGGTCGTGCTGGCGCTCGCGATCACGGCGCTGCTCGCCTACCGGGCCGCGGGCCGCGCCGCTCGCCGCGGGTGGGCGCTCCACGTCGCGGCCGTGGCCGCGCTCGGCGTGGCGATCCTCACCAAGGAGATCGCGTGCCTCCTGCCCGCGGTGTTCCTGCTCCACGACCTCCTCGAGCCCGGCGCCAGACCTCAGGCTCCGGCACCGACGCTGGCGAGCGTGCTGCGGCGCGGCCTTCGCGCCACGCCCTATCTCGCGCTCTCGGCGAGCTACGTCCTGTGGTACCGCGCGAGCGGTCACGGCATCCGCTCCGGGTACGCGCCGTCGTCGCTCGAGCTCCCGCCACTCGCCGAGCTCTCGTTCCTGGCGAGGAGCGCCGTCCTCGCCACGCTCGAGCTGGTCACCGGTCTGCCACCGTCGATGCGGCGTCACGAGCACCTCTTCGACGGCGCGAACGCGGCGCTGGCTGCGGGCTTCGTGGCCGCGGCCGCGATCGCCACGGCGCTGGCGCTGCGCGGCGAACGCCGACGCGCGACCCGGCTCTTCGCCCTGGGCTGGATCGGGCTCTTCACCGCACCGACCCTCGGCTTCCTGCCGAGCCCACGCTACCTGTACGTCGCGTCGGCCGGCTGGGCGCTGCTCGTCGCGTCGGTCGTGGACGGCTGGCTCGCGAGCATCCCGTCGCGTCCGCTCCGCGCGCTCGGGATCGCGGCGACCGCCGCGTACGTCGCGGTCGTCCCCGCGCTCGCCGATCGCTGGCTGATGGGCCGCCTCGAGATCGAGCTCGGTCGCGCCTTTCCCGGCCTCGTCGAGAGCTACACGCGCGGATTCGGCCCGCCTCGCGACGGCGAGCGGATCGTCCTCGTCAACACCCCGAGCCCCGCCACCGCGTCGCTGATCGGCGCGGCGTTTCGTTTCTTGAATCCCGGCATCGACGTCCGCGCCGCCGTGCTCACCAGCTTCCCGACGCCGCCGGCGCTCGTCGCCGACGACTCCCACACGCTGCGCGTGAGCGCGCCGCCGGGGCACCACTTCTTCGAGCAGCCGGTCGACTGGATCTACCTCACCTCGCGCCGCGCAACACTCGGCCAGACCTTCCGCGGCGCCGACCTCGTGGCGACGATCACCGCGATGGATGGCGACCAGCCCACCGAGGTGACGTTCCGCTTCGAGCGCCCACTCGCGGATCCGGCATGGGTCCCGATCTGCTTCGACGGCCCCGAGCGCACGCTGCGCCGCTGTCCGTTTCCGGTCCCGCCCACGCTACCTTGAGACGCACCCCCGTCGTCGCACCCTCCACACCTTCGATGCCGACCTCCGTTCCCCCGCTCGACCGCACCGCGCTGGCGCGCATCTCGGGCTCGACCCTCGGTCACTACGAGGAGAGCGCCGAGTCGTTCTGGCACGGCACCCGCGACCACGACGTCACGCAGAACATCGACGCGCTGCTCCGGCACATCCACGGCGAGCCTCCCTTCGCGATCCTCGATCTGGGCTGCGGTCCGGGGCGGGACCTGATCGCCTTGAGCGCGCTGGGCCACGCACCCGTGGGCCTCGACGGCTGCGCCGCGTTCGTCGAGATGGCGCGCCGCCACTCGGGGTGCGAGGTCTGGCACCAGGACTTCCTCGACCTCGCGCTGCCGGCCGGCCGCTTCCACGGGGTCTTCGCCAACGCCTCGCTCTTCCACGTGCCGGCGCAGGAGCTGCCGCGCGTGCTGCGCCAGCTCCGCGCCTGTCTCGCGCCCACCGGCGTGCTGTTCGCCTCGAACCCCCGCGGCCACGACCAGGAAGGCTTCCAGGACCGGCGCTACGGCGCGTACCTGGCCGAGGACACCTGGCGCGGCCACTGCCTCGAGGCTGGCTTCGTCGAGCTCGAGAGCTACCATCGCCCCGCGGGACGCCCGCGCTCGCAGCAGCCGTGGTTCGCGTCGGTGTGGCGCCGCGTCTGAAGGCGCGGGGCTTCGCACGCGCCCCAGCACACGGTCCGCACCGTCCTCGGCCCCGCCCGTCCGGTCACCCGTCGGGAGCGTGCCGTGCGCCTTTTGCCCGCCCGAACCCGGGTGGTACGCTCGCCGGTTCCAACCATTTCAACTCGAACGAAGTCCGTTCAATCCAAGGAGTGAGCCATGGCGATCCAAGCTGGAGAGAAGCTCCCGGCCGACCTCAAGCTCAAGGAGATGGGCGAGAGCGGCCCCAAGGACGTGACCGTGGGCGACGTGTTCGGCGGCAAGAAGGTGGTGCTGTTCGCGGTCCCCGGCGCCTTCACGCCGACCTGCTCGGCGAAGCACCTGCCGGGGTTCCTCGAGAAGGCCGACGACCTCAAGAAGAAAGGCGTCGACGAGATCGTGTGCCTGTCGGTGAACGACGCGTTCGTGATGGGCGCATGGGGCGAGAACCAGAAGGCGAGCGGCAAGGTGCGCATGCTCGCCGACGGCAACGGCGACTTCACGAAGGCGGTCGGGCTCACCCTCGACGGCAGCGGCTTCGGCATGGGCCTGCGCAGCCAGCGCTACGCGATGATCGTGCAGGACGGCGTCGTGAAGGAGCTGCTCGTGGAGCCGGGTCCGGGGCTCAACGTGTCGAGCGCGGAGTCGGTGCTCGGCAAGCTCTGATCGCCTCGCTCGACGCGGTCGAGCGACCGCTGTTGTACGATCGGCGCGCCCCGAGGGCGCGCCGTTTCTTCTCCACGCGGGAGGTGGCCCATCGACGCGTCGACGAAGTCGCTGTGGATGCTCGCGCTCGAGTCGCGCGCCTCCGACCTGCACGCCGTCACCGACCAGCACGCGATGCTGCGCATCGACGGCACGCTACGGCGCGTCACCAACGAGCCGCTCACCGAGCATCAGGTCGACGCGCTGCTCCGCGAGTGCCTGACCGACGAGCAGTGCGATCGGCTCGCCGGCGAGGGCAGCCTCGAGTGCGCGCACCAGCTCGCGAGCGGCGAGCGGCTGCGCATCAGCGCCCACATCGTCGGCGGCGCGCCGGCGTTCTCCGCCCGCCTCATCCCCACGGCGATCCCCACGCTCGAGCAGATCCGCATGCCCGCCGCGGTCGCCGAGCTGTGCCGCCTGCGCCACGGGCTGGTGATCTTCACGGGCCCGTCCGGCTCGGGGAAGTCGACCTCGATGGCCGCGATCCTGGCCGCGCTCGCCAAGGCCTACCCGCTGCACATCGTGACCCTCGAAGACCCCATGGAGTACCGCTTTCCGAAGGGCCTGTCGCTGGTCACGCAGCGCGAGCTCGGCACCGACTTCCACTCCTTCGGCACCGAGCTGAGCAAGCTGCTGCGCCAGGACGCCGACATCGTGATGGTGGGCGAGATGCGCGACCTGGAGAGCATGCGCCACGCGATCACCCTCGCCGAGACCGGCCACCTCGTCTTCACGACGCTCCACACCGCCGACACGATCCAGACCGTCGACCGGGTGGTCGCGAGCTTCCCCGCCGACGAGCAGCCGCTGGCTCGGAACCGCCTCGCCGCGACCCTCAACGCCGTGGTCTCGCAGCGGCTGCTTCCCTGCTTGCGCGGCGGTCGCGTCGCCAATCGCGAGATCCTGGTGCGCACCAACGCGGTCTCGAACCTGATCCGCGAGAACCGCACCGCCGAGCTCCGCAACGTCCTCGAGACGAACGCCGACGTCGGCATGACCACCTTCGCCCGCGACCACCAGGCATTGGTGGCCGATGGCCTCGTGCTGCGGCCCGGATGAGGGCCAGTTTCTGCTTGTTTCGTACCCTTTTTCAGGCGCGTTGAAAGCATGTTGTTTCGTTTTTCACTGGCGAAAAGTGATGTTTTTCGATGGCGGATTGTGGTCGTTTTCAATGGCGACCTGTTTAGATCTCGCGAGGCACCAACCGAGAGGTTTTCTCGCCGGAAACCGCCACTCCACCAAGGTGAATCCCTGATCGGTGCGGCCCCGCCCCGACGGCACCCGAGGGGGGGGAAAAAAGATCCCATCCCCAACGTCGAGATCAGGGGCGGCGATCCACGAACGACTCGCGCGACCGACCGCGAGACCGAGCCTCCTGCGCGCCACACGGCCGCTCGCGACGCGGAGCGTTAATCGCCCAGCCGACCGGGATTCCACCTGATTCGAGGTGGCGCGCCGCGAATCCCCATCCTCGGCGACACCGAGTCACGCCCGCCACCGGCCCCACCGACCGGGTGTTCGGGGCCAATTGGCGTCGACCTTGCTTCCGGTGGCCACAACCACGAGATCCGGGAGCCGGGCATGGCGGAAGCGAATCCATCGGAGATCACGGACGAGATCGGCACCAGGCTCGAACGAGTGGCACGGGGGCGCCTCGACACGCCGATCGCCGCCCACGCCGAGCCCTCACCGGCGGTGAGCGCCGCCCATGGAGTGGTGCACGTCGTCGGCAATCTGGTCACCACGGTCGACACCCAATCGCGCTCGCTCTCCGCCGCCCTCGGACATCTGGCGGGCGCCGCCGCGAGCACCCGCGAGGGCGCCGCGACCCTGCGACAGGCGGCGGGCGAGTCGGCACACGCGTCCGCCAGCGCCTCCGAGAACCTCGCGACGCTGGCCAGCGCTTCGACCGAGATGTCCGCAGCCACCCACGAGATCGCCCGGACCACCCACCAGAGCGCGCTCTCGGTGCGGGGTGCTCGCGAGAAGCTCGACCAGACCCACGGCGTGATCCAACGCCTCGCCGACAGCTCGAAGCGCGTCGGTAGCACCATGGGAGTCATCGACGCGATCGCGAGCCAGACCAAGCTCCTGGCGCTCAATGCCAGCATCGAAGCAGCGCGCTCGGGCGCGGCCGGCAAGGGCTTCGCCGTCGTAGCGGGCGAGGTGAAGGCACTCTCCGGCGAGACCGCGAAGGCGACCGCCGACATCGGCGAGGTGATCGAACGGCTACGGCACGACGTCACCGAAGCGGTCGTCCACATGGATGGCGCGCTGGCGATCATCGGAGACCTCGACTCGATGGTGCAGAACGTCGCGGGAGCGGTCGAGGAGCAAGCCGCCACCGTGACCGAGTTCGATCGCAACCTGGTCGGGGTCCAGGCGAACGTCCGCACCATGGACGGCGCGATGCAAGAGCTGGCACGCGAGGCGGACGCGTTCCAGGACGTGGCAGAGAATCTGGTCGCGGTCCAGGAGACGCTCACCGACATGGTGTCGGCGTCGAGCGCCTTGTCGCAGCTCTTCATCGTCGATCCGAAGGTCGTCTCCGAGGCGGGCTCGCGGGCGTCACTCCCCGCGCACCTCACGGCGATCTGCTTCATGCATCTGCAGTGGCGCGACAAGCTCCTGCGCGGCGTGCTGAGCCGGCAGGAGCCGGACGTCCAGACCGATCCGACCAAGTGCGCGCTCGGCAAGTGGCTGGGCACCTACCGGCCGGCGGACGAGAACGAGCGGCGCCTCATCACCGCGATCCTGCCGGTCCACGAGCGGCTACACCGCACCGCGATCGTCGTGATCGACAAGACCCGCGCCGGGGCCAGCACTCGTGACCTGTTGCGGATGGTCCACGGCGACATCACGCCGTGCCTCACCGAGACGTGGAGCTTGCTGGTGCGCCTCATCGCCGCGGTCCAGAGCGTCGCGGAGCGGCCCCGCGCTTCGGCGGTGGTCACGGCCGCGGCGTGACCAAGGGTGAGCGTGGTCAGGCCACGCGGGCAGCGCACCGCCGCTGGGTAGGCAAAGTACGCCGGGGGTGGCGGCCCGATCCGAGTCCGGGGGCCCGGTGACGGATCCGGCGTGACGCCCCTCGCTGGCCAGGAGCGGCGAGTGGTCGGCGCCGCCCTCTCGTAGCAACGAGCCGCTGGCGGCGCACTCCCCCACACCAGCGCGCGTCCGATCTTCTCGTCATTCTCGCCAGTTCCGGACGGGTCACCGCGCCCGAGTCGCGAGCGGCGCGGTGACCCATGCAGCACCGTGCCGCGGCGCTGTCGGGTGTCACCCGTCGTTGGCTCTATCCTTGCTCCATCGCCCGGGCCGACCTCCTCGAAACCGGAGTGTGCGCATGGCCGAGCCAGTCACCCCAGCCTTCGATGATCCCCTCGATGTCCGCCCCGGGCCGGCAGGAGTAGCCAGACCGACCCAGCGCGCACGAGCTGGACAGGTTCGTACGTCGCCCGAGCTGACGCGGCGGCTCACACAGGTCTCGGAGCGCATCGCGCACACGCTACGAGCCTTCGACCGGATCGTCCGCCACACCAACGTGGTCACGATCGGCGCCGACCTCGATGCGGCGCGGCGCGACGCGGCCGCTTCCGACCACCGACCCCACGTTGACCCGACGAGGGACGGTCTCGAGGTCCTCGACGTCCTCGCCACACTCCAGCAGGACACCACCCAGGCGGTCATCGGCCTGGACGGCGTAGCGTCGATCCTCCAGGATCTCGATCACCTCGTCCGCCATGCGACGGGAGCCGCGGCCGACGCGAGGGCTGCCGAAGCACCTCCACTGTGTGCGGTGTCCCCGACCCGAGCCGACCTCCGTACCCTGGACGGCACCGCGCGAGCACTCGGGCTACAGGCGGACTCCTTCCAGGCGCTCGCCACCATCCTGGACACCATCCGTGACCTGATGGCTGAGCTCGTCCGAGACCCGGAAGTCGTGGCGCCCGCGTTCGGCGCCGAGCCTTCGCTCGTGGTGGAGGTCGCGGCGCGGTCGGCGCTGGCGGCGCACCTGACGGCGATCGGTTTCGCGCACCTGCGGTCGCGGAACGAGCTGCTCCGCGGTATCGCCAGCCGGACCGAGCCCGCGGTCCAGACCGACCCCGCGAAGTGCGCGCTCGGTTGCTGGCTCGACGCCTACGAGGCCCACGGCGGCGAGGAGAGCGCGATCCTCGCGAAGCTGCGGCCGCTCCACGAGCGTCTCCACCAATGCGCGGTCGGCATCATCGACGACACCCGGCGCGGCGCCGCCGTTCACGACCTCCTCGACGTCGTTCAGCGCGAGGTGACGCCGTGCTTCGCCGAGACCTGGGCGTGCCTGATCCAGCTCATCGGTGGTGTCCAGGCGAGCGCCGCGGCTGCGGTGAGCCTGCTCCGGCCCGCGAGCTGACCCAGCGCGCGTCGCGCCGCCCGCCTGGCTACGGCGCCGGCACCGCGGGCTACATTCCGCGCGGCGCGCGCGGATCCGCCGCGCACCACCGGTGGGGTCTGGGTCGATGAAGCTCTATGCGCATCCCTTCTCGTCGTATTGCCAGAAGGTCCTGATCGCGCTCTACGAGAACGGCACGTCGTTCGAGTGGTGCGTGCTCGGCGGCGACCAGCGGATCGCGGCCGAGCACCGCGCGGCGTGGCCCATCGGCCGCATGCCGGTGCTGGTGGACGGCGACCTCACGGTGGTCGAGGCGACGATCATCGTCGAGCGCCTCGATCTCCATCACCCGGGCCCGGTGCGGCTCGTCCCCGCAGATCCCCGCGAGGCGCTCGTCGCCCGCAGGCTCGATCGCGTGTTCGACAACTACGTGATGACGCCGATGCAGAAGCTGGTCGGCGATGCGCTGCGCCCGGCCGACCAGCGCGATCCCTACGGAGTCGCCGAAGCTCGCGCGCTCCTCGAGACCAGCTACCGCTGGCTCGACGGCGAGCTCGCGGGCCGCGAGTGGGCGACGAGCGGAACGTTCGGCCTCGCCGACTGCGCGGCCGCGCCGGCGCTCTTCTACGCCGACTGGGCACACCCCATCGGCGAGCCGTTCACCACGCTGCGCGCGTACAGGAACCGGCTTCTCGCGCGTCCCTCGTTCGCGCGCTGCGTCGACGAGGCGCGGCCGTTTCGGCCCTACTTCCCCCTCGGTGCTCCAGACCGCGACTGAGGCTGTGAAGGGATCGGGCGCGATCGAGTCGCCCGCGCCCGTACTTCCCACCGAATCAATCCACGTCGCCTTCCCCGAAGTGGGTGACGCGACTCGGAAAGACGATCGTCGGCTTCCGGCGCGCGCTGCGCCGGGGCGCCGAGGCCGACGAGCCCGAGCGCCCCGCGCGTCGCTACAGGCGCGTCCGGCGCCTGCTAGAGTCCGGGCATGAAACGCACGGTCTGCCTGATTCCTGGTGACGGTATCGGACCCGAGGTGACGGGTGCCGCGCGGCGCGTGATCGACGCGGCCGGCGCCGAGCTCGAGTGGCTCGAGCTTCCCGCCGGCGCGGGCGCGATCGAGACCCACGGCGACATCCTCCCCGAGCCCACGATCGCGGCCATCGAACTGCACAGGCTGGCACTCAAGGGTCCGCTCACCACTCCCATCGGCAAGGGCTTCAAGAGCATCAACGTCGCGCTCCGCAAGCGCTTCAACCTGTACGCGGCGGTGCGGCCGGTGCGGTCGCTGGCGGGCGTGAAGACCCGCTACGAGGGCGTCGAGCTGGTGGTGGTGCGCGAGAACACCGAGGGGCTCTACTCGGGGATCGAGCACGAGGTGGTGCCGGGCGTGGTCGAGAGCCTCAAGATCGCTACCCGGGTGGGCTGCGAGCGCATCGCGCGCTTCGCCTTCCGCTACGCGAAGGAGCGTGGCCGCGCGCGGGTCACGGTCTTCCACAAGGCCAACATCATGAAGATGTCGGACGGGCTCTTCCTCGAGTGCGCGCGCAAGGTCCACGAGGAGATCGGCGCGGGCATCGAGTACCAGGAGCTGATCGTCGACAACGGCTGCATGCAGCTGGTCCGCGATCCCACCCGCTTCGACATCCTGCTGATGGAGAACCTCTACGGCGACCTGATCAGCGACCTGTGCGCCGGGCTGGTGGGCGGGCTGGGCGTGGTGCCGGGAGCCAACATCGGCGACGACTGCGCGATCTTCGAGGCGGTCCACGGCAGCGCGCCCGACATCGCGGGGAAGAACGTCGCCAATCCGCTCGCGGTGCTCGTGAGCAGGGTCATGATGCTCAACCACATCGGCGAGAACGCGGCCGGGCAGCGCATCAAGGCGGCCTACGACGCGGTGCTCACGGCGGGCGATCCCGCGACGCTCACGCCCGACCTCGGTGGACGCGGCACCACGACCGCCTTCACCGACGCCATCCTCGCGCGGCTCTGAGGGCCCGGTCCGTCGGGGCGGGGTTCATCCCCGCCCGCGCCGTTCCCCGCGCGCTTCGCCCGCCGCATCGCTACACTCGGCGCCACGATCCGCGCTCGGGAGGAGCCTCCGATGATCACGCGTGCGCTCGGCAAGACCGGCCCGACCGTCTCCGCGCTCGGCCTCGGCTGCATGGGGATGTCCGACCTCTACGGCCCCGCCGACGAGCGCGAGGGCATCGCCACCATCCATGCGGCGCTCGACGCCGGCATCACGCTCCTCGACACCGGCGACTTCTACGGCATGGGAGCGAACGAGCTCCTCATCCGCGAGGCGCTCCGGAGCCGCAGCCGCGACCAGGTCGTGATCAGCGTCAAGTTCGGTGCGTTGCGCGACGCCGCGGGCGGCTGGAACGGCGTCGACGCGCGGCCGGTCGCGCTCGGGAACTTCGTCGCTTACAGCCTGAAACGACTCGGCACCGACCAGATCGACGTCTATCGCCCCGCGCGCCTCGATCCCGCGGTGCCGATCGAGGACACCGTGGGCGCCATCGCCGAGCTGGTGAAGGCGGGGCTGGTGCGCCACATCGGGCTCTCGGAGGTAGGCGCCGACACCCTCCGCCGCGCGCACGCGGTCCACCCGATCTGCGACCTGCAGATCGAATACTCGCTGCTCTCGCGCGGCATCGAGGAGCGGATCCTGCCGGCCTGCCGCGAGCTCGGGATCGGCATCAGCGCGTACGGCGTGCTCTCGCGCGGGCTCCTGAGCGGCCACTGGTCGGCGGGCAGGGCACTCGGGCGCGGCGATTTCCGCGCCTACTCGCCGCGCTTCGGCGGCGGCAACCTCGAGCACAACCTGGCGCTGGTCGAGGCGCTGCGCGCGATCGCCGCCGAGAAGGCGGTGACCGTGGCGCAGCTCGCCGTCGGTTGGGTGCTCTCGCGCGGGCCGGACGTCGTACCGCTCGTCGGCGCTCGCACGCGGGCCCAGCTCGACGAGTCCCTCGCCGCACTCGACGTGATGCTCACGCCCGCCGAGCTGGCACGGATCGAGCGCGCGATCCCGGCCGGCTCGGCCGCCGGTGCCGATACCCGGACGCGGCGCTCCGCCACATGGACAGCGAGCGCTCGTGATGCGAGCACCGGACGACGCGCCACGCTCGCGGTCGTCGTTTTTCTCTTCGGGCCTGCGCGCGAGCTTTCGCGGCTGATCGTGACCCCGCCGAGGGGAAGTGGCTCGGCACCGCCGGCAGCGGCACCAACACCGCCCGGTTCGGCCTCGACCTCCATCGCGACGCGGCGGGCACGCTCACGGGCTCGTTCTACCTCGACGTCCTGAACTTCTACGGCGCAGCGCTGCCGTCGCTGGTCGTGACGACCGACCACCACTACCAGGTCCCCGAGCTCGGCCTCGACCTGGCGCTCGATGGGCCCGTGCTGCGCGGCAGCCTGGGCGGCAAGACGCCGCTCGAGCTGCGCCGCACCGCAACCTTGCCGGCCGACCCTCCGGTCCCGACTCGCCTACCCGAAGGCGCCGGCCCGCGGTGGCGCACCCAGCTCGGCGCGCCGATCTGGGCCGCGGCCGCCGTCCGCGACCACGTCGCGTACGTCGGCACGGCCGGCGGCGTGGTCAACGCCATCGATACCCGCGACGGCCATCGCGTGTGGACCTTCGCAGCGGGTCGTCCGCTCTTCGGCGAAGCGCTCGCCACCGAGGATGCGGTGCTCGTGGCCTGCGACAACGGCTTCCTGTTCGCGCTCGAGCGCGCCACCGGACAGGAGCGCTGGCGCTACGACCTCGGCGACGCGCGCGTGTCGCGCGTGCTGCCGCACCCCGCGGTGTTCGACTACGACCACGAAGCGCCTGCGCCGGTGCTCGCCGATGGCGTCGTCTACGTGGGCGCCGGCGACGGCGGATTCCATGCGGTGAGCGCCGCGAGCGGCGAGCGCGTGTGGCGTTTCGAGGCGCCGGGGAAGATCCGCGCCACCGCCGCGATCCAGGGCGATCGGGTCGTGCTCGGCACCCTCGACGGCTGGGTGATCGCGCTCGCCCGGGCCGACGGCCACGAGCTGTGGCGCCGCGACGTGAAAGGCGCCGTCACCAGCGACCTCGTCCTCCTCGGCGACGCGCTGATCGTGGGCACCCGCGGCAGCGTGCTCGCCGCGCTCGATCCCGCGACCGGCGAGACGCGCTGGAAGCAGAGCTTCTGGGGCTCGTGGGTCGAGTCGACGCCGACGCGGCCCGACGGCGAGATCGCGTACGTCGGCTCCTCCGATCTCAGGCGCGTGATCGCGTTCGACCCCTCCGACGGACGCTTCGCGTGGCGCACCGACGTGTTCGGCTGGTCGTGGGGCGCGCCGGTCGTCACGGCGAGATCGGTCTACGTCGCCACCGCCGGCGTCGAGCCCTACGAGATCCGCCACGTCGCCTCGTTCACCGCGCTCGATCGAGCGACGGGGAAGATCCGCTGGCGCTGGCCAGCGCCGAAGCCGTCCGGCGCGATGCTGTGGGGCTTTGCCGCGGGTGCCGTGCTCGACGGCGATACCCTCGTGGTCGGCGGCCTCGACGGAACGCTCTACGCGTTCCCGGCGAGCTGAGCGGACTCCTCGCCGATGCGACGAGCCCCGAGGCTCCTGCTGGCCGTGAGCTGGCTCGCGATCGCTGCGGGCACGCTCGCCGCGGCGCCGCACGGCCACGACGTCCTCGAAGGCGTCTGGCTCGGCGAGGCCGGTCCCGCCGACGACCGCGCTCATGTCGGTCTCGAGGTGCGCCGCGACGGCGGCGACGCGCTCACCGCGCTTCTCACCATCGACCTCGTCCACTTCTTCGGTGCGCCCGCGGGCGGGGTCGAGGTCCGCGGCGACGGACATTACGCGATCCCCGACGCCGAGCTCGCGCTGACGCTCGGCGGCGACGGAAGGCTCACGGTCACGGGACTGCTCGACGAGAAAGACGCCCCGGTCACGCTGACGCGCGGCACGCGACCCCCCGCCAGGCCTGCGTCGCCGGTCGCTCCGAGCGGCCCGGGGCCGCGCTGGAAGACCCGCCTCGGAGGGCCGATCTTCGCGACCGCGGCGGTCCGTGACGGCGTCGCCTACGTGGGCAACTCCGACGGCGTCATGTTCGCGGTGGCCCTCGCCGACGGCGGCCCGCGCTGGAAGTTCCCGGCCGGGCGGCCGATCTTCGGCGAGGCGCTCGCCACCGACGACGCGCTCTACTTCGTGTGCGACTCGGGATTCCTGTTCCGGCTCGATCGCTCCACCGGCAAGGAGGTGTGGCGCTACGACCTGGGCGACGCCCAGGTTTCGCGGATCCTGCCCAACCCGCTGATCTTCGACTACGACCACGCGGCGCCGCGCCCGCTGCTCGCCGACGGCGTGCTCTACGTCGGCAGCGGCGACGGCTCGCTCCACGCCGTTCGCGGCGCCGACGGCACCCGCCTGTGGCGCGCCGGAGCGAGCGCCAAGGTGCGCGCGAGCGCCGCGCTCGCCGGCGACCGCGTGATCGTGGCCGACCTCCATGGACGCGTGGCCGCGCTCGAGCGCGCGACCGGCGCCGAGGTGTGGCGGCTCGAGGCCGGCGATCCGATCCCGGGTGCACCCCTGATCGCGGGCGATCGCGTGATCGTCGGTACGCGCGGCAGCAAGCTCTTGGGCCTGGACCTCGCGAGCGGGGCGCCCGCGTGGAGCCAGTTCTGGTGGGGCTCGTGGGTCGAGTCCCCCGCGGTGGTCGAGGGTGGCCACGCTTACCTCGGCTCTGGCGATCTCTTCCGCGTGTCGAGCCTCGATCCTTCGACCGGCCGCACCGAGTGGCGCACCGACGTGGGCGGGTGGATCCTGAAGAGCGTCGCGGTCACCCCCACCCGTGTGTACGCCGGCGTCTCGGGTGCGCGGCGGCGGGCGAGCTTCTGGGTGCCCCAGAAGGCAGCGCTCGCGGCGCTCGATCGCGCCACGGGGAAGCTGCTCTGGAGCTGGCCGATGCCGGCCTGGGACGGGGCCTTCCTGCAGGGCTTCGTCGCCGGTCCGGCGATCGCGGACAGCACCCTCGTGGTCGGCGGGATCGACGGTACGCTCTACGGCTTTCCCGCCGAGTGAGGGATCCCGCCGTGCCGCCGAGACCGTTCCAGCAGCTCCCGTTCGACGAGCTTCCCGACCTCCCGCGCGTCGCCCACGGCCACTTCCGCAGCCAGCGCGTGGACGCCGTCCTTGACTCGCGTGGGTTCGGCAAGCTCTCCGTCCACTACCGCGTCCAGGGCTCCGGTCCGCCGTTGCTCCTGGTCCACGGGCTCATGACGTCGAGCTACTCGTGGCGCTACGTGATCGAGCCGCTCGCCCACCGCTTCACGGTCTACGCGCCCGACCTCCCGGGCTCGGGCCGCACGGCCAAGCCCGACGCCTCCTATCATCCCGACGCGCTCGCCGACTGGATCGGCGACTTCCTGCGCCAGGTCGGGATCCGCGGCTGCCCCACGATCGGAAACTCGCTGGGCGGCTATCTGTGCATGCGTCTCGCGCTCCGCGACGGCGGCGCCATGAGCCGTCTGGTGAACCTGCACTCGCCGGGCGTGCCGCTGGCGCGCTTGCACGCGCTGCGCTTCGCGCTGTCGCTGCCAGGCAGCGCGCGCCTCCTCGCCGCGCTCGTCGCCCGCGACCCCGAGCGCTGGGTGCACCGCAACGTCCACTACTACGACGAGACGCTGAAGTCCCGCGAGGAGACGGTCGAGTACGCCGAGCCGCTCACGACTCCCGAAGGAGTGAATGCGTTCACGCGCATCCTGCGCGAGACCCTCGACCCGCGCCACATGGCGGCGTTCACGACCGAGCTGGCGGCGCGGCGCGCGCGCGCCGAGCCGTTTCCTGTCCCCCTCCAGCTCGTCTACGTGCCTCGCGACCCGATGGTGCCACCCGCGGTGGGCGACAAGCTCCGCGCGCTCGTGCCAAGCGCCGACTTCGTGCCCCTCGACCACGCCTCCCACTTCGCCCACGTCGACAATCCCGCGGGCTTCCTCGCGGTGGCGCTGCCGTTTCTCACCGGCGAGGCCGCGCGCGCGGCCGGCCCGGACTCGGCGCGCCACCGAGCATGAGCTCGAGCTGCGCACCCACCGCGCGCTCGAAGTCGAGCCCGAGCACGGCGAGCACGGGCTCGGCGACCGGGCGAACCTGCTTCTCCACGTAGTGCTCGTGATCGAGCGCGCTGCGCCTGCGCTCGGCCGGCTCCGCACCGTTCACCGTCACGACGTACGCCACCACGGTGCCGGGACGGGCGCCGGTGGCCCGCGCCGCGGCGACGTGCGGCGGCGTGGTCTTCACGTAGGACGCGGCGTCCTTGCGGAGCATCTTGCGGTAGACGAGGTCGGCGTCGAAGCGACCCGCGCGCAACGCATCGACGATCTCGCGCAGGTAGCGCTCGACCGGCTCGCCGGTGAAGAGCCGCTGGTAGAGCTCGAGCTGCACCCGCTTGGCGAGGTCGGTCCAGTCGCTGCGCACCGCCTCCATCCCCGTGAGCTCGACGTGGCCCGGCCCTCCCGGCGCGTCCTCGACCCAGCCGGCATAGCGCTTGCGCGCCCCACCGGTGCCGTGGCGCAGCGGTAGGAGGAGGAGCTTGCGGTAGACGGTGTCGAGCTCGAGGTCGAGCTTCGACTCCACGCTGTGGCGTTCGGCGATCATCGCCGCGAGGTCGGCGTTGAGGCGCGCGCGCAGCGCCTCGCCGCGGCGGGTCGCCGCTGCGACCGAGAGCTCGGCGACCTCCCGCCCGGCGCTCAGCCACACGAAGAGGCTGTCGGTGTCGCCGTAGACCACGTCGTGGCCGAGCGACTCGATCCGCGCCTTGGTCCACAGGAGGAGCTCGCGCCCGAACGCGGTGATGGCGTTGGCCACGTCCGGGTTGAAGAAGCGGCACGCCGAGGTCCCCAGCACCCCGTAGAACGAGTTCATGAGGATCTTGATCGCCTGCGCCTCGAGCGGCCGACCGTGGTGCTTGGCGCGCTCGCGGCGCGGGAAGAGCTCGTCGAGGAGGCCGGGGAGGATCCCGGGCTCGCGCCGGAAACGCGCGCCGTTGGGAGCGACGATCGGGTCGGACACCTCGGTGCCGGGAGGCACGAAGCCGAGCGGGTCGAGCTGAAAGGTGCGGATCAGCGACGGATAGAGGCTCTTGAAGTCGAACACCACCACGAACTCGTAGAGCCCGGGGCGAGGCTCGAGGACATGGCCGCCCAGCATCGTCTCCGCGTCGCGGGCTACCGCCGCTCCGCTCGCACGGGACCCGCGGCGCGACGGTTCGTCCGCGGGGCCCGCGTCCTCGGCGACCTCGGCTGGACCGAGGGGGAGCTCGGCGGGCTCGGCGGTGGCGAGCGGCTCGCTCTCGTCGGCGCCGGCGCTCTCGGTGGGGTCGCGGTCGGCGCTCGCGAGCGTCGGGCCGACCACGCCCCGCCGCGCGAGCTCCGCGAGGTAGAGGAACTCGAACGACGCGATGCTCGCGCCCACGCGGTCGAGCGCCATGCCGGTGAGCAGGCTGCGTTCGACGGCGAGCTCGAGCAGCTCGAGCCTGGCGAGGATGTCGATGACCAGCCGCGCGTCCTTGAGGTTGTAGGCGACCAGCCGGGAGCGGTCCTCCTCGAAGAGGCGCAGGATCTCCCCGGCGCGATCGCTCCCCTCGATCAGCTTCGTCTCCCCCAGCACCACCTGCGCCACCGCGCCCAGCGCGTAGCTCTCCATGCGCACGAACGAGCTCTTGAGGAGCTGGATGCCGTCGAGGACCACGCGCCCGGGGATCGACGCCGTCGCGCGGTCCCAGAAGCCGCGCGCGGGACGCACGCGAACGTCGCCGGGGCCGCGGCCGAGCTCGAGGCGCCCACCGGCACGCTCGGCGAGGCGCGCGAGCACCGCGAGATCGAAGTCGATCACGTTCCAGCCGGTGATCACGTCCGGGTCGAGGGCACGCACGCGCTCGGCGAAGAGCGCGAGCAGCTCGCGCTCGTCGCGGGCCGGGGTCGCGGACTCGGGGCACTCGTAGCCGCGCGGCGTGAGCAACAGCACCTCGGAATGGCCGCACCCGTGGAGGCTCACGGCGAGCAGGCGGCGCGCGCGAGGGTCGGTCTCGATGTCGAACGAGAGGACGCTCGGTCGAGAGGCGGCGGCCGGGAGAACGGTGCGGAGGTGAGGTCGGGATCGTCGAACGACCTCCACCGCCTCGTCGTAGCGGGCACGCGGCTCGCCGTCGATGGCGAGGCGCGAGCGGATACCGCGGTCGATCAGCGGCCGCAACGCGAAGCGCACGTCGGCCTCGTAGCAGCGGACGCCCGACTCCGCGAGACGCGCCCGCAGCGGCGGTACGTGCGACGGGAGGTCGACCTCGACGCGCGCGACCGGCTCGCCGTCGAAGCTCACGCGGGGCGCGCTGGCCGGGTCGGAAGGGGTGAGTCGCGCGCCCAGCGCCCGCGCGGCCGCGACATCACGCGCCGGGATCCAGAAGTGCGGCACCTCGCGCGTCTCGCGAGCGAGGAACGTGCGCCCGTCGTCGAGCCGCCCCCAGAGCTGCACGACGGGCCGCCCCGCCTCGATCCGGTACGTCGCCTGGAGCAGGAATCCGTCGTGCGTCATCGTGCCCGTGATTGTGGCCGACCGAGGCCCAGAGGCTCGAGCGTCGGCGCTCCGTCACCGACCCAGATGTCCGACGGACCGCCGGGAGGCGGTCCCTCCGAATGAAGCCGCCGGGGTCGGATAGGGGCCCGACTCCCGTCGGGCCGCCCGCGTCACGCGCCGGCGAGCTGGAAGGGGTAGATCGAGCCGAGGCCGAGGATACCGGTGAGCTCGTCGAGAGCCGTGCGAGACTCGTCGAGCAGGCTGCAGTCGGCGAGTTCGGCCGCTTCCAGACGATCGCGGTAGTGCTTCTCGACCCACGCCACGAGTCGCGCGTGCAGCGCGTTGGTGAGCAGCGTACCCGTCTCCATGCGCGCGCGCTCGGCGTCGGTCAGCTCGACCCGGAGCCGCAAGCACGCAGGACCGCCGCCGTTGCGCATGCTCTGCCGCAGGTCCACGTAGTGCACCGCCGCGATCGGACCCGGGCCACCCACCAGCCGCTCGATCACGGCGCGCGCGCGCGCGCGCTCCTGGCACTCGATCGGCGCGATCAGCGCCATGGTGCCGTCGCCCACCGTCACGAGCTGGCTGTTGAACAGGTAACACCCGACCGAATCGGCGAGGCTGAGCTCGCTCTCGCCCACCCAGCACACCACCAGCTCGTGCCCGCCGCTCACCTCGGCGAAACGCCGCGCCAGCCGGTCCGCCACTCCCACGCCGTCGACCCACGCGCGCTCGTGCGCGAGCAGGACGTTGCGATGCCCGACCGCGACCACGTCGTTGTGGAACGCGCCCGCGTCGACGGCCGCCGGATCTTGCCGCGCCACGACCACCCGCGCCCGATCGAGGCGATGCAGCCTCACCACCGCCTCGCTCGCCTCGCGGGTCTGGCGGGTGTCGAAGCGGGCCGCGCCGCCGGGCGCGTCGTCGAGCCCGTCGCGCCCGTACACGAAGAGCTCGACGCCCGCGCGGCCGAAGTCCGCACACAGTCGCGTGTGGTTGGCCGCGCCCTCGTCGCCGAGCGCGACCGTCGCGGCGAGCGGCGCGTGGTGCGCGAAGTGCGCCGGGTCGGGGAAGATCCGGTGCAGCACGCGCCCCACCAGCGCGGGCTCGAGCGAGCGGTGCAGGTGGGCGACGAGGTTCGCGGGCGTGAAGTGGACCCGCTCGTCGCGGGTGTCCGCGCTCGGCGAGACCGTCGCGGCGTTGGCGGTCCACATGCTCGAGGCGCTCGCCACCGCTGCGAGCAGCCGCGGCGCCTCGCGCGCCGCCTGGTGGAGCGCCTCGGCGTCCGAGCCCTCGAAGCCGAGCGCCTTGAGCGCCGCCACGTCGGGGCGCTCTTGCGGGGGCACCACCGCCTGCGGCACCCCCAGGTCCGCGAGTAGCTTCGCCTTGGCGAGCCCTTGCAGCGCACCGGCGCGCGGGCTCGACACCAACCCTCGATGGGTCGTCGACGCGACGTTGCCGTGAGCGAGCCCCGCGTAGTTGTGCGTGGGCCCGACGATCCCGTCGAAGTTGAGCTCGATCGCGCTCACGGCGGCATCTCGATCCCGACCAGCGGCGTCTCCGGGACCGCCACCTCGGGTCGCATCAACGTAGCCACCGGATACGAGCAGTAGTCGGCGGCGAAGAACCCGCTCGGCCGGTGGTTCCCACTCTGACCGATCCCGCCGAACGGCAAGGCCCCACTGGCGCCCGTGGTCGGGCGGTTCCAGTTCACGACCCCCGCGCGAATGCGGGTCTCGAACTCGCTCCATAGCTCCGGGTCGTCGGTCACGAGGCCCGCGGCGAGCCCGTAGCGGGTGTGGTTCGCCTCCTCGATCGCGTCGTCCCAGGTGCGCGCCCGGAAGACCTGCAGGAGAGGCCCGAAGATCTCGCGGTCGTCGCGGTCCTTGACGTCGGTGACGTCCACGATCCCGGGCGTGAGCAGGTTGATCCGCTCCCCCACCGGCTTCGACTCGACGACCACGTGCGCGCCGCGCGTCGCGAGCTCGGCCTGCGCCGCGAGCACGCGCTCGCCGGCGCCCACCGAGATCACCGGCCCCGCGAACGGCTCGGGCCGGTCGGTGAAGGCACCCACGCGGATCCGCGCGGTCCACGACATGAGCCGCGCGAGGAAGTGATCACCCTCCTCGCCGCGCGGCACGATCAGCCGCCGCGCGCAGGTGCAGCGCTGCCCCGCGGTCACGAACGCCGACTGCACCACCAGGAGCGCCGCGCCGTCGAGCGCCGGCTCGCGCACGTCCCACACCACCAGCGGATTGTTCCCGCCCATCTCGAGCGCCAGCAGCTTGCCCGGTGTCTCGGCGAAGATCCGGCTCAGCGCGCGGCCCGCCTCGAAGCTGCCGGTGAACAGCAACCCGTCGAGATCCGGATGCGAGGCGAGCGCGGCACCGGTCTCGCGCCCCCCTTGCACCAGGTTGAGCACGCCCTTCGGCAGTTCCGCTTCTTCCCACAGCGCCGCGGTGCGCTCGCCGACCCACGGCGTGAGCTCGCTCGGCTTGAAGACCACCGTGTCACCCGCGAGCAGCGCCGGCACGATGTGCCCGTTCGGCAGGTGCCCGGGCATGTTGAACGGGCCGAGCACGCCGAGCACGCCGTGCGGCCGGTAGCGGGTGGCGGCGCGCTCGCCGTTCTTCTCGGTGCAGCTACCGGTGGCCCGTCTGCGATACGCCTCCACGCTGAGCGCGATCTTGCCGATCATGGTGCCGACCTCGGCCGTCGACTCCCAGAGCGGCTTGCCGGTCTCGCGCGCGATCGTGTGCGCGAGCTCGCCGCGGTGCTTCTCGAGGGACGCGCGGAAGCCCTCCAGCGCCGCGATCCGCGCCTCGGGCGCACGCTCGGCCCAGCCCGGGAACGCGGCCCGCGCCGCGCGCACCGCGCGGTCGACCTCGGCCGAGAGCGCGGCTCGTCCCTGCCACACGAGGTGGCCGGTGAAGGGGTCCTCGGAGACGAGCGGCGCGCCCCCGCCCTCGATCCAACGGCCATCCAGGAAGTGCCCTCGCGCTCGCACGCTTCCGCTCATGACCCGCTCTCCCCGCCAGCCGCCCCTCGGCTGGGCGCGAATCGCACGTGATCGCCCACCTTCACCTCGAGCCGCTCCGCCGCCGCGCGCGACAGCACCACGCCCACGTCACGGGTCAACGCGACCGTGGTCGCCACCGCCCGGAACTCACCCTTCGCCGCCGCGCGGCACACGAGCCGCTCGTCACCGCTCGGCGGCTCGTCGGCGAGCGTCTCGACCTTCGCGCGCACGCTCTCGCGGACCGTGCGGATGTCCTCGAGGCGCGCGTGGATCACCGGCCCCGCGTCGAACACGTCCACCATCCGGCTGCGGCGGAAGCCCTCCGCCTCGAGCATCTTGAGCGCGCCCCGGCTCATCGGGTGGGGCTCTCCGATCACCTCCTGCGCCGCCGGCGGCAGCAGCGGGATGTAGATCGGATGCACGGGCATGAGATCGGCGATGAAGCGCTTGTTGAGCAGGCTCAGGTAGTCGGCCTTGGGGAAGTCGATGTCGAAGAAGTGCCGGCCCAGCCCTTCCCAGAAGGGCGACACGCCATGCTCGTCGCTCACGCCGCGGATCTCGGAGATCACCTCGGGATCGAACGGGCGCGGGTGCTCGGCCATGAACAGGAAGCGCGCCAGCGAGAGCAGCCGCCCGCGCCCTCCGGCGCGCGCCGCGGGCGCCAGGAAGAGCCCGCCGACGTCGCACGGCCCGCTGTGCTCGCGCGCGAGATGAAGGACCGGGATCTCCTTCAGCACCCCGAGCATCTTCGACTCGTGGCGCGCGGTCTCGAGGCGATACGCATAGAACGGCTCGAAGCCGCCGACCTTCGACCAGATCGCGCTGGTGCCGAGCACCGCGCCGTCGGCGCCGCTCTCCAGCACGAACAGATAAGGCTCGCCGCGTGGCTCGTCGATGTCGTGGGCGAAGCTGCGGTCGGAGTCGAGGAGGCGCTTGCGCAGGAACTCGGGATCGCGCGGCAGCGTGGTGAGGCCGAAGCCGGCGAGGGTCGCGAGGTGCAGCAGCCCCTCGAGGTCCGTCACTCGCGCTGGACGGACCCGATCCATGGCGCTTCAGCTCCGCGCGGCCGGCCGATCGCGGGTGGGCCAGGCGATCTCGCGAGTCGCGAGCCGTGTGAGCAAGAGCGCCGCGACCCGGGCGCGCTCGGTGAGCGTGTCGAGGTGCACCACCTCACGATCGGTGTGGATGCCGATCCCGCACGGACCGAGCGAGTCCACGGTCGCGAGCCCGGCCGCCGCGAGGCGGTTGCCGTCGCACACGCCGCCGCTGGTCTCGATGGCGAGGTCGAGCCCGAGGTCGTGGCCGCAGTCGAGCACGTGCCCGAGCAGCTCGGCGCTCGGCCCGGCGAACGGCTTGGGTGGCGCCCCGAACCCACCGAACAGCTCGGGCCGGATCCCTTCCTTGCTCTCCAGGCTCGCCACCAGATCGCGCAGTCGCGCCTCCACGAACGCCTGATCGGCGGGCTCCACGACCCGCACGTTGAAGCGCGCGACCGCCACGTCGGGCACCACGTTCACCGCCGTGCCGCCGACGACCCGTCCGACGTTCACCGTGAGCCCGGGCCGACTCCCCGAGAGCCGCCCGAGGATCTCGACCGCGGAGGCGAGCGCGTGGATCGCGTTGCGTCCCGCGTCGAAGTCGCGTCCCGCGTGGGCGGTACGCCCACGCACCACCAGCGAGAAGTTCCCCGAGCCCTTGCGGGCCTTCACCAGCGCTCCCGACGGCAGCGCCGGCTCGAACACCAGCCCCGCGTCGAAGCGCTTGGCGCGCTCCAGCAGCATCCCCCGCGAGCCCGGTGAGCCGATCTCCTCGTCCGGGTTGAGCACCACCTCCCAGCCGACCTCGCCGGCGCGGTCGCAGCGCTCGAACGACTCGAGGGCGGTGAGCATCACCGCGATCCCGCCCTTGCAGTCGGCCACTCCCGGTCCGCGCAGCGTGTGCTCGTCCACCACCGTGACGCGCTGGAACGGGTCGGCGGCGGCGAACACCGTGTCGAGGTGGGCGACCAGCAACACCTGGATGGGCGCGTCGGGGCGCTTCCGGACGCGCACGATCCGGCCGAGCGGCTCGGACGCGCGGTTGCCGCGATCGTCCACGACCTCGTTGGGGGGGACCTCGTCGAGCGCGACCTCACCGACGAGGGCCGCGAAACGTTCGGCCACCTGATTGGCCAGGTCGCGCAGCCCGCCCACGTTGAGCGTGCCGCTGTTCAAGCCAGACCAGACGGTGACCAGCCGGCACATCTCGTCGTGCCGGCCGCGGATCCAGTCGACGTGCGCGGGAATCGAAGTCATCGGTACGGAGGCCCCGGGCGAGCGCGGTGTTCGCCCAGCGTACCGCAAGACGACCCGCGAATCGCGACGGTCACGGTACGGCGAGTGCCCCACCGCGACCACGGGCACCGGGAGCGCGAAGCCGCGCGCGAAGGCTCTCGCGCGCGGCTCTCACTGCTCTCGACGACGACTGGACTGGCTGGAGGTACGGACCGGATTCGAACCGGTGAATAACGGTTTTGCAGACCGCTCCCTTAACCACTTGGGTACCGTACCCGGGACCTTCTCGCCACCTCTCGACCCGACTTCTCCTTCCCCTTCACACGAAAAAGGCCGGGCTCTTCGCCGGCCTCGTTCGTTCACTGGAGCGGGTGGCCGGATTCGAACCGGTGACCCCGACCTTGGCAAGGTCGTGCTCTACCAACTGAGCTACACCCGCGGGCACCCGGTATCGTTGGTCCGGGCGACGAGCGGGGAAGATTCGCACCCAGGTGCGCGGGCGTCAAGACTCGGCGGTGGGAAGAACAGGCGGCGCGGCGCGAGCGGCGGTCGAAAGCCCCGTGGTATTCTTTTTTTCCAACCCGACTCACGTGACTGCACGGACCGTGAGGTCGTTTCCGCCGAGGATCCAGGCACATGTTGAAGCCGGGAGCGCAAATACGGGACGTGGCGCTGATCGACGCCGGCCCGCGAAGCCTACGCAAGCCGTTCTTCCCCAATCTGGGGATCGGATACATCGCCACTGCCCTCGAGAAGGAGGGCATGTACGTCGAGGTGATCGACCGCGAGGTGGCCGGCGACGCCGGCTGGGCCGCGTTCCTCGAGCGCATTCCGGCGGTGGTCGGGATCACCGCGACGAGCTTCACCTGGGATCGGGTGATGATCTCGATCGCCGACATCAGGCACCGCCGCCCCGACGCCAAGATCATCGTCGGCGGACCGCACGTGTCGGTGAGCGAGGCCGGTACCCTCGACGTCCCCTCGATCGACTACGCGGTCATCGGCGAGGGCGAGGAGGTGATGCCGCACCTCACCCGGCTCATCCTCGATGGCGCGGACACTCCCGAGCGGCTCGCGGAGGTGCCCGGGCTCATCTACCGCGACGGCAGCGAGGTGAAGCTGGTCGAGAAGGCGCCGTGGATCCGCGACCTCGGCGCGCTCGGGCGCCCGGCGTTCCACCTCTTCCAGATGGATGCCTACGAGGCCTATCCGCTGCTCACGAGCCGCGGTTGTCCATATCAGTGTGTGTTCTGCTCCGTGCCGGCAGTCAGCGGGCGGCCGTGGCGCTACCGCAAGGCCGACGAGCTCGTCGACGAAATCGAGTGGGCGCTCGGCAAGTGGAACATCCCGCACCGCTGGTTCGTCATCGTCGACGACACCTTCAACCTGAAGCTCCAGCGCGTCCACGAGTTCTGCGATCTCGTCACCGAGAAGAAGCTCGACATCGTGTGGGGCATCTGGGGGCTGCGCGCCGACCGCGCGCCGCGCGACCTGTGCGAGAAGATGCGCAAGGCCGGCTGCCTCACCGTGGCGATCGGGATCGAGAGCGCCGACGACGACATGCTCCTCAAGATCAAGAAGGGCGAGTCGCTCGCCGACCTCGAGCAGGGCATCGCCAACCTGGCGGGTGCCGGCATCGAGATCACCGGTCAGTTCATGATCGGCAACCCGGGCGACACCCCCGAGACCATCGAGCGATCGATCGACTTCGCGCGGCGCATGCCGCTCGCGACCGTCGAGTTCTACCTGGCGCGTCCCTACCCCAAGACCGAGCTGTGGGAGTTCGCCAAGCAGAACGGCAACATCATCCACGCCGATTACACGAAGTTCCACCACTTCTCGAACACGCCGGTCTTCGACACTCCCGATTTTCCGGCCGAGGAGCGAATGAGGCTCTACCGCAAGGCGCGCCGCCTCGTCATCCAGCGCAACACGATGACCACGCTCAAGCGCAAAGCGCGCATGCTGCGGAAGCGGATCTTCTCCGAAGCCGCCGCCTGAACCGGGCTCTTCGAGGGCTGGCCAACCGAAAGGGCGCGGGGCGCAACACCCCGCGCCCTTTCTCCGTCCGGGCCGAGCCGGAAGGCCGCGATGCGGCTCGTAGGGGAGGTCGTGAGCCCTCCCGGTTTCCCGCTCGGCGCGCGCGCTCACTCGGACGCAGCAGGATGACCACCCGCAAACGAGCGCAGGGCTGGTATGCGTGGGCCGGACTCTTTCTCTCGCCGCGCGGCCGGATCGATCGCGACACCTACTGGACCAGCTACTGGATCGTCCTCCTCGGTTTCGGCTGTAGCGCGATCGTTGGCGAAGGGCTCGGCACCGTGGTCGCTCCCACCGCAAAGTGGGTCCTGGCCGGTTGCATCGGCGCAGTCGCGTGGTGGTCGTGGCTCGCGCTCTCGATCAAGCGAGCGCACGACCTCGACGAGACCGGGTGGTCGGTCGTCTTCGGTGCGTGGCGGCTCTTCAACCAGCCGGGGACCATCGGCCCGAACCGATACGGGTCACCGACGCAGAACCCCTATGCGAAGCGGCGCTGGGCGAGCGCGCGAAAGCGCGCGCCGCCCGCACCACCGCGCACGCTCGAAGAGCGCAGCCGCGCCGACCGGCTCCGCCGCCCTTCCCTCACATCCAGCGCAGGTAGACGACCACCACCGTGACCCCCGCGAGCAGGAGCTGGAGCGGCACGCCGAAGCGCAGGAAGTCGCCGAACCGGTAGCCGCCCGGGCTCAGCACCATGAGGTTGGTGGCGTAGCCGATGGGCGTCGAGAAGCTCGCCGAGGCGGCCATCATCACCACGTAGTAGAAGGGCTTGAGGCTCGGCGCGTGGGCGGCCTCCGCGGTCGCCATCGCGATGGGGAACATGAGTGCCGCGGCCGAGTTGTTGGTGACCAGCTCGGTGAGCACCGTGGTCGCCAGGTAGACGGCGGCGAGGATGCCCACCGTACCGAGCGGCTCCGCGAGCCGGACGATCTCGGCGCCGAGCACCTTCGCGAGCCCGCTCTGCTCGATCGCGGCACCCACCCCGAACGACGCCGCGATCGCCACCAGCACCCGCAGGTCCACCGCCTCGCGCGCCTCGTCGGCGGTGAGGCAGCGCGTCAGCAGGAGCGCGCCCGCGGCCAGCAGCCCCGCCAGCAAGAGCGAGATCCAGCCCGCCGCGTTGGCGACGATCATCGCCAGCACCACGCCGCCGGCGAGCCACGCGCGCTCGTGACGCGGCGCCGCGCTGCCCTCCACGGCCGCGACCAGCGCGAACGCCGCGTCGTTCCTGCGGGTGCGGAGGAAATTCGGATGGGTGTCGAGGAGCAGCGTGTCGCCGGCCTTGAGCTCGATGGTGCCGATCTTGCCGCGCACCCGCTCGCCGCGCCGGTGAACCGCGATGATGGCGGCGTTGTAGACGGTGCGGAACTCGATCTCCTTGGGCGTCTTGCCGACCAGCGGCGACTGCGAGGCGACCACCGCCTCCACGAGCCGCCGCTCGGGACGGGGATCGGTGAGCTTCGCCACCTGCTCGGTGGCGGGCACCAGGCCGCGGATCTTGCGCAGGTCGACGACGCTCTCCACCACACCGGCGAAGGTGAGCTGATCGTCCGCCTTGAGCCTGACCTCCGGCCCCACCGCGGGGAGCAGGTCGCCGTCTCTCTCCACGTCGACCAGGAAGAGCCCGGGCAGGTGGCGGAGCCCGGCCTCCTCGATGGTCATGCCGACGACCGGCGAGCCCGCCTCGACACGCATCGCCACCGTGTACTCGCGAGGATCGCGCAGGGCTTCGAGAGATCCCGTGCGATCGGGCAGGAGCCGCTTCGAGAGCAGCACCGTGTAGGCGATCCCGACGATCGCCACGGGGATGCCCACCCACGCGATCTCGAAGAGCGGGATGTGGATCGACGGGTCCTTCTTCTGGACCAGACCGACCACCACCAGGTTGGTGCTGGTGCCGATCAGGGAGCAGGTGCCGCCGAGGATCGTCGCCCAGCTCAGCGGCATCATGAGCCGGGACGCCGACACACCGATTCGCTTCGACCAGTCGCTGACGATCGGCACCATCGCCGCGACCAGCGGGGTGTTGTTGATGAACGCCGAGATCCCCGCGGCGGGTACCATCAGGCGGAGCTGCGCGCCGATCACCGAGCGCGGCCGCCCGAGGATCCGCCGCACGAAGAAGTCGAGCGCACCGGTCTCCCGCATCGCCGCCGCCACCACGAACAGCACGCCCACCGTGAGCATGCCTTCATTGGCGAACCCGGCGAACGCCTCCTTGCTGGTGAGGATCCCCATGCTCAGGAGCAGCACGACGCCGCCCAGCAACGTGACGTCCGGACCCGCCAGATTCCGCACCATCACGAACAGCATCCCCGCCACGGTTGCGAGGGTCACCCACGCTTGCCACGTCATCGGTCCTCCAGGCGTACGCTCGTGCGCTCCGCCGAGCGAGAGCCAGGGGCTCTCGCGATTGTTTTGGCACCCTCCCGCCCGCGGGCGGCGGGTCGGGCGATGTCAGGCCGCCGACAGCGAGTCCTCCACGAACACACGCAGCTTCCTGAGGCTCACGTAGACCTTCTCGCCCTCGGCGAGCGCCAGCTCCTCGAATCGCTCTCGGCTCAGCTCCGCTTCGATCTCGGCACCCTCCTCGGTACGCTCCAGGTAGAGCCGGACGCGCGGGCCGAGCGCCTTGACGTGACGCACGGTCGCCTCGATCGTCGGCCCGCCGCTTCGGTAGCGGGCCACGTCCACGTCGTGGGGCCGCACGAACGCGACCGCCGCTGTGTCGAGGGTGCCGTTGTGTTCCGGCACCTCCACCTCGAGCCCACCGAGCTGCGCCTGCCCCTGGTGGACACGACCGTGGAACAGGTTCACGTCGCCGAGGAAGTTGTAGACGAACCGGCTCGCGGGCCGGTCGTAGACGTCGTCGGGGGCCCCGACCTGCTCGATCTTGCCCTCGTTCATGACCACCACGCGGTCGGCGACCTCGAGCGCCTCCTCCTGGTCGTGGGTGACGAACACGCTGGTGATGCGCAGGTCGTCCTGCAGGCGGCGCAGCCAGCGCCGCAGCTCTTTTCGCACCTTGGCGTCGAGCGCCCCGAACGGCTCGTCGAGGAGCAGCACGCGCGGCTCGACGGCGAGCGCGCGCGCCAGCGCCACCCGCTGGCGCTGGCCGCCCGAGAGCTGCGACGGGTAGCGATCGGCGAGCCAACCGAGCTGCACGAGGTCGAGTAGCTCGCTCACCCGCGCGCGGATGTAGCCCTCGAGCGGCTTCGCCTTGCCCTTCCGGACCCGGAGCCCGAACGCGACGTTCTCGAACACCGTCATGTGGCGAAAGAGCGCGTAGTGCTGGAAGACGAACCCGACCTGGCGCTCGCGTACGTGGCGATCGGTCGCGTCCTCGCCGTGGAAGAGCACGGTGCCGGAGTCCGCCACCTCGAGCCCCGCGATGATGCGCAGGAGCGTCGTCTTCCCCGAGCCCGACGGACCGAGCAGGGCCACCAGCTCGCCGGTCTGGACGTGCAAGTTCACGTCCTGGAGCGCGTGGAACTTTCCGAAGTGCTTGTGAATGTTGCGGACCTCGATGCTCACGCCACACCTCCCTCAGCCTCGGCCATTGCAATGGCCTCGCGGATCGCGGCGCGCGCGCGCCACTCCACGAAGCTCTTCGCCGCGAGCGTCACCAGCGCCAAGAGCGCCAGCAGCGACGCGATCGCGAACGCCCCCACGAAGTCGTATTCGTTGTAGAGAATCTCGACGTGTAGCGGCATGGTGTTGGTGAGCCCGCGCACGTGCCCGGACACCACCGACACCGCGCCGAACTCGCCCATCGCGCGCGCGTTACACAGGATCAGGCCGTAGACGAGTCCCCACTTGGCGTTGGGCAGCGTCACGTTCCAGAGCGTGCGCCAGAAGCTCGCGCCCATCACCACCGCGGCCTCTTCCTCCTCGGTCCCCTGGGCCTGCATGAGCGGGATCAGCTCGCGCGCCACGAACGGGAAGGTGATGAAGATCGTGGCGAGGACGATCCCCGGCACCGCGAAGATGATGCGGATGTCGTGATCGTCGAGCCACGGCCCGAGCCAGCCCTGGAGGCCGAAGAGCAGCACGAAGATCAGTCCGGAGATCACCGGCGAGACCGAGAACGGCACGTCGATGAGCGTGACGAGCAGGTCCTTGCCGCGGAACTCGAACTTGGCGATCGCCCACGCCGCCGCGATCCCGAACACCAGGTTGAGCGGCACGGCGATCGCCGCGGTCATGAGCGTGAGGCGGATCGCGGCGAGCGCGTCTACATGCGCCATCGCGCCGAAGTAGGCACGGAAGCCCTTGGAGAGGGCCTCGGTGAACACCGCGGCGAGCGGCATCACCAGGAAGAGCCCGAGGAAGCCGAGCGCCACCGCGAGGAGCGCGTAGCGCACCAGCGGTGGCTCGCTGATGACCGCGCGGCGCGGGTCGTTGCTGGCGGTCGAGGATGCGAGGGACTTACCGGAGTGCATGCGATTCCTCCTCAGCGTGTGCCGTCGGAGCCCCAGGCGGTGCGAGCAGCCGTCCTCACTTGCCGAGATGGCGCCCCTGGAGGCGCGCCTGCAGGATGTTGATGACCAGCATGAGGGTGAACGCGAGCACCAGCATGAGCACCGCGATCGACGCCGCGCCCGCGTAGTCGTACTGCTCCAGCTTGGTGATGATCAGCAGCGGCACGATCTCCGACTTCATCGGCATGTTCCCGGCGATGAAGATCACCGAGCCGTACTCGCCGATCCCGCGCGCGAAGGCGAGCGCGAAGCCCGTCAGCAGCGCCGGCCAGAGCGCCGGCAGCAGCACCCGCCAGAAGGTGATCCAGCGCGAGGCGCCGAGGCTCGCCGCCGCCTCCTCGAGCTCGGCGTCGAGGTCCTCGAGGATCGGCTGCACCGTCCGCACCACGAACGGCAGCCCGATGAACACCAGCGCCACGAAGATCCCGGTGGGTGTGAATGCGACCTTGATGCCGTAGGGGTCCAGAAGGCGTCCGATCCAGCCGTTCGGCGCGTAGATCGCGGTGAGCGCGATCCCCGCCACCGCCGTGGGCAGCGCGAACGGCAGGTCGACGAGCGCGTCGACGAACTTCCGGCCCGGGAACGGGTAGCGCACCAGCACCCACGCCACCAGGAACCCGAACAACGCGTTGACCAGCGCCGCCGCGAGCGAGGCGCCGAAGCTCAGGCGCAGCGAGGCGAGCACGCGCGGCGAGCTCACGGTCCCCCAGAACGCGGTCCAGTCGAGCCCCGCGGCCCGCAGGAAGAGCGCTGCGAGCGGCACCAGCACGATCGCGCTCAGGTAGGTGAGCGTGAAGCCCATCGCCGGGCCGAAGCCAGGGAGCACGCTGTATTGACGGAATCCGGAGATCTTGGCGGACATGGGCGCTCCTTGCGGTGGTCCGCTCAAGGCGCGTGCACGGACGCGAACGGCACGGCCGCGACCGGATAGGGGGGGACCACCCGCTCCTGGGAAAGAGAGCGCCCGGATGGCGCTCCCCGAGGAGACTTGGGGGGTCTCGAGCGGGTGATCCCCACTTCGAGCACGAGATGGAAATGCGGCCTCACGAGCGTCCCATCACTTCGCGGCGTAGATCTGGTCGAACACACCACCGTCCGAGAAGTGGAGCTTCTGCGCCTTCTGCCAGCCGCCGAAGACCTCGTCGATCGTGAACAGCGGCACGTTGGTGAGCTTGGGGCCGGAGGCTGCCGCGGCCGCGAGCCGTGGCCGGTAGTAGTGCTTGGCGGCGATCGCCTGACCTTCCGGCGAGTAGAGGTACTTGAGGTACTCCTCGGCGACCTCGCGGGTACCCTTCCTGTCGACCACCTTGTCGACGACCGCGACGGGCGGCTCGGCGAGGATCGACACCGACGGCACCACGATCTCGAGCTTGTTCTTCCCGAGCTCGTTGACCGCCAGGTAGGCCTCGTTCTCCCACGAGATGAACACGTCGCCGATCTCGCGCTGCACGAACGTGGTGGTCGAGCCGCGCGCGCCGGAGTCGAGCACCGGCACGTTCTTGAAGAGCTTCGACACGAACTCCTTTGCGGTCTCGTCGTTGCCGTTGGGCTGGCGCAGCGCGTAGCCCCACGCCGCGAGGTAGTTCCAGCGCGCACCACCCGAGGTCTTCGGGTTCGGCGTGATCACCGAGACGCCCGGCTTCACCAGGTCGTCCCAGTCGTGGATGCCCTTCGGGTTACCGGCGCGCACCACGAACACGAGCGTCGAGGTGTAGGGCGCGCTGTTGTTGGGCAGGCGGGTCTGCCAGTTCGCCGGCAGCAACTTCGACTTCGCCGCGATCTCGTCGATGTCATAGGCCAGCGCGGGGTGACGACGTCGGCCTTGAGACCGTCGATCACCGCGCGCGCCTGCTTGCCCGAGCCGCCGTGCGACTGCTGGATGGTGGGCGCCGCCTTGCCGGTCTTCTGCTTCCAGTGCGCCGCAAACGCCTTGTTGTACTCCTCGTAGAGCTCGCGGGTCGGGTCGTACGAGACGTTGAGCAGCGGCTCGTCGTCGGCGCGCGCCGCCGGTGCTACGGCCATCGGTGCGGCCAGCACGGCGAACGCGAGGATCGTGGATACGGTTCTCAAACGCATGGATTGGTCTCCGGGTGCCGGGTGCTTTCGCTGGGTTCGGGGTTGCGGCCTCAGATCGACACCTGGAAGCGCGTGAGGAACGCCTTCTCCGTCTCTCGATCGCCCTTCTTCGCGCCGCCATCGAACGAGGTCTGCTCGTAGTCGAAGTTGATCTTGTAGTTCTTGTTCAGGTACCAGTTGACGCCCAGCGCCCACGCCGACGCCTTGCTCGCGGACTTCGCCGGATCCGCGAAGTCCGAGAACGCGTCGTCGTCGACGTCGAGCTCGTTCCAGCGCCCCTTCAGCTCGAACGCACCCCAGTTACCCTGCGCCGGATCGAACGGGCTCTTGGGGTTGACGCCCTTGTAGCTCGCGACGTCGTCGGTCAGCAGGTACGAGGCCGCGATCTGGTACGAGCTGTTGGAGAGCTCGGCGAACTTGGTGTCCTTGCGGACCTCCTGCGACGACACCACGTACTCACCGAGGAGCCCGAAGGAACCCCAGTACCAGTAGAGCTGTGGCGAGTAGCGGGTGCGCTCGCCGTCGGCGCGCGCGGTCGCGGCGTCGGTCGCGGCCACGGTCGTGGTCGCATCGGTCTTGTACCGGAAGAACACGTTCTGACCACCGGAGCGGTAGCTCGGGAGGGCCGGCGCTGCCGCGGTGCTGTGCTGGCTGCCGAACGAAGCCGAGATCCCGATTCCGAGCCCATTGATGTAGTCGGCGTCGCTCGCCTTGAACGGCTGCGAGAACACGCGGACGACGAAGTCCTTGTCGTCCCAGGTGTCGACGTCGCCGCTGGCGCCGTCGGGGACGCCGTTCCACACGCCAGCCTGGTAGCTCAGCGCGCCATCCCAGAAGTCGCCGCCGAGCTGCACACCGACGTCGCGGTTTGGAACCAGGTTGGTGGGCAGGACGCGCTCGACGAACAGGAGCGCGGTGCCGGACTGCAACCGCTCGAGCCCGACCGGTGCCTTGGTCTTGCCGGCCAGCAGCTTGAGCTCCGGCAGGAACCGCGCCTCGGCATAGGCATCCTGGACCGTGGCGGTGCCGCCGCCGAAGTCGGTCATGAGCCGGAAGTCGATGATCTTGAACGCCGTCGCCCGGGTGTCGATGCGCGCGCGTCGCACCAGGAATTGCGTCGGCAGCTTGGCGACCTCGTCGCCGATGAACGCGCGCAGGTCACCCTGCACGTAGCCTCCGAGCTTGAGAACGAACGCGCCATCGGCGTCCTTGATCAAGAAGCCGTCCTTGGCGTTCGCCGTGAGGGTGCGGCGGTGGCCTTCTTCTTGTCGGCGGCCTCTTGCTCGAGCTCACGCAGGCGCTCGAGCACCTTCACCTTCTGATCGAGCTCCTCGAGCTTCTTCTGGGTGGCCGGGTCGACGGAGGGCGTCGTCGCCGCGGTTAGCGGCGCGCTCGGCGGCGCAGCGAAGGCCGGCGCGGCAATCGCGAACGTGATCGCCGCGAGCGCCATCGACGGGATGAGACGAGAGGTGGTCATGAGGCGGAATCTCCTTCGGCGAGGAGCCTCCGGGGATCCGGTGGGCGTCCAGCAGGTCGGCACGTGGAGCGCCGAGGCGTGTGGTTTCACAGGTGCTGGCCGCCAGGTGTCTGGTGGGTCAGGGTTCGATTCGCAACGGGGATTCGGATCGATCGATTCAGCGCTCGGGACGGTGGGGGTCGTGACAGCCGTGCGCGTGGTGAGCGGTGCCGTTCGAGCCAGTGCTCTTGTCGAAGCGGACCTTCTCGCGTCGCTCGATCTGCACGATGCGCGAGTCGTGAATGACGATCTCCACCGAGCCATAGCGGATCTGGCGCACCGCGCGAGCGATCTCCTCGAGCGGCAGGTCGGCGAAGGACGAAGCGGCTGGCGTGGTCATCGGGTCGGGGCTCCTGGCGGAGCTGGTGGTCCAGCTCCGCTCGAGCGAGTCGTCTTGCTGCACCGCACGATGCATCCGTCGCGCCAACTGCAGGGACAGCGCAGAATCGGGCGGATTCTTGGAACAATTTGCGCGGTTGGAGTCGGCACCGGCGACAAATCCTCGCATTTACTATCAAATACAATCGATTTTCTGGTGTTAGCCCAGCTTGCTGCAGCGAAAATCCGTCGTATACTCTGGAATACCTGACTCGCTCCTCCTCCCCCATGTCGATCCTCCTCGACGTCTGGCGCGAAGCGTGCCGCCACCTCGACATCGGCGAGTCGGTGGCGCGGATCGCGCCGCTGCTCGCGACCCGGCTGCCGATCGACTGGGTCCTGGTGCGCCGCATCGACCTCGAGCAGCGGCGGATCGAGACCGTCGCCGCGGGGGTGTGCGGCACCGAGCCGCCACCGGCACAGCGCCGCACCCGCTGCTCCGCGGCCGACCTCGAGCGGGTCGTGACGTGGTGCCGGCGCGGCGCGGTGCACGTCGGCAAGGGCGGCGCCGGCGCCGATCCGCTGCTCGGGCTGGTGGTCCCGGAGGGCGTGTCCGCGCGGGTGATCGCCGGGGCGCTCGTCGACTCGTCGGGCCCCGTCGGTGTGCTGGTGCTGGTGGCGCGCGGCCAGCAGCGCTTCACCCCTCAGCACGAGCGCGTGGTGCGCTCGCTCCTCGAGCCGTTCACCGTCGCGCTCGACAACGACCTGCGCTTCCACGAGGTGGCACGCCTGCGCGAGGCGGTGGAGGCCGACAACCGTGCCCTGCTCTCGCGCCTCGAGCGCCAGGACATCAGCGAGTCCGTGGTCGGAGGGAACACCGGCCTGAAGGACGTGATGGACCGCGTGGTGCAGGTGGCGCCGACCGACGCACCGGTGCTGATCCTCGGCGAGACCGGCTCCGGCAAGGAGGTGGTCGCGCGAGCGATCCACACCCAGTCGCGACGCGCGGCCGGCCCTTTCCTGCGCATCAACTGCGGCGCGATCCCCTCCGAGCTCGTCGACTCCGAGCTCTTCGGGCACGAACGCGGCAGCTTCACGGGAGCCGTCGCCACCCGGCAGGGCTGGTTCGAGCGCGCCGACGGCGGCACGCTCTTCCTCGACGAGCTCGGCGAGCTGCCCGCGGCGGCGCAGGTGCGGCTGCTGCGCGTGCTCCAGGACGGCACGTTCGAGCGGGTCGGTGGCCAGCGCAGCCTGACCGTCGACGTGCGCATCGTCGCGGCGACCCACCGCGACGTCGAGCGGCTGGTCGCCGAGGGTGTCTTCCGCCAGGACCTGTACTACCGGATCAGCGTGTTCCCGATCCACCTGCCGCCGCTGCGCGAGCGGATCGAGGACATCCCCTCGCTCGCGACCCACTTCGCGTGGCGCGCCGGGCTGCGCCTGCACGGCAAGCCGATGGTGCCGAGCGCGGCGGCGATCGAGCTGCTCGTGAGCTACCCGTGGCCGGGCAACGTGCGCGAGCTGGCCGCGGTGATCGAGCGCGCGGTGATCCTGGGCGACGGCCAGCACCTCGCCGTCGCGCAGGCCCTCGGGGTTTCCGGGCCGAACCCCGGCGCCACGCCGATCGAGAGCGCGACGACGGCGACACCGCGCGCCGCGACGCCGCCGCCTCCACCACTGCCCTCCACCTTCGCGCCCGCGAGCCACGGCGCCGCGACCCTCGACGGCGCCATGAGAAGACACATCGAGGAGGCGCTGCGAGCCTCGCTCGGCCGCGTCGAAGGTCCGTTCGGCGCCGCCGCGCGGCTCGGCATCAATCCGCACACCCTCCGAGGCCGCATGCGCAAGCTCGACATCGACTGGGCACAGTTCCGGCGCCGCCGCGTGTGAGCGGCGGCGAGCCGCGCACCGAGGAGTCACCCATGACCCGCCACACCCGTGCTCCTCGCAGGCCCGGCCGCGGGCCTCGCGCCGCGACGCCCGCGCTGCGGGTCGGCTACGCGCGCGTCGACATCACGCCGCCCATCGGCGCGCCGCTCGCCGGCGAGACCGATTGGAACGGGCGCTTCGCCCGACGCGTCCGCGACCCGCTCCACGCGCGCGCGCTGCACGTCGAGTGCGGCGGACGTGCCGCCACCCTGGTGGTCGCCGACCTGCTCGCGATCCCCCGCGCCGCTTCACTGGGCGGTCGCGCGCGAGGCCGGCGTCGATCCGGCGAGCCTGCTACTCGCCGCCACCCACAGCCACTCGGCGACTGGCGGCTACTGGAACGGCGGACCGCTGGTGCGCTACTTCATGGGCGCCTACCAGGAGGCCATCTTCCGCGAGCTCGTGACGAAGCTCGGCGCCGTCGCCCGGAGAGCGCGCGAGCGGCTCGCGCCGACCGGCCTCCGCGGCGCGCGGGTCGCGACCACCGGCCTCAACGCCAACCGCCGCCGCTTGCTCGGGCCGATCGACCCGGACCTGACGCTGGTGCGCTTCGAGCGCGACGGCGAGCCCCCGCTCGACGTGGTGAGCTTCTCGGGCCATCCGGTGATCGGCTCCGAGCGCGATCGCCACGCGATCAGCGCAGACTTCCCGGGCGAGCTCTGCCGCCGCCTGGAAGCGCGCGGCCGCGACGCGATCTTCTTCCAGGGCGCGGTGGGTGGCCTGAGCCCGCTCTTCCCCGAGTTCCCGCAGCCGATCGACGTCCACCTGGCTCTCGTCGCGGGGCTCCTCGAGGATGGCGTCGACCGCGCCGAGGGCGAGCTCGCGCCGCTCGCGTGCGAGCCGTTCGAGGTTCGCCTCGAGCGGGTCGCGCTGCCGCCCCCGAGCTGCCGCGTGTTCCCACCGAACATGCCGCGCGGCTGGCTCGGCGAGCTCGCCACCTACCCGCTGCGCCGCCTCGTCACCTCGCAGGCCAGGCGCGCGCGCCAGGGCGATCCGGACGCGCCGCTCCACCTGCTCCGGCTCGGCGACGCCGCGTGGCTCGGCACACCCTGCGACCTCGGCGTCACGGTGGCGCTCGCCCTCAAGGGTGCCCTCGCCGAGCGCGGCGTGAAGCTAGCGATGGTGGGCTCGCAGTGCGACGGCTACGTCGGCTACGTGCACCGCCTCGACGACTACCTGCACGTCCCCGAGCCCGGCTTCCGCGAGCTCGGCTTCTACGAGAACGCCATGAGCCTCGCCGGCTGGGACCTCGGCGACACGTTCGTGAGCACGGTGCGGAGCTGGTAGGGGTTCACGCCTGGTGCACGGCGGTCGCGGCTTCGGCGCTCACCCCGCTCGCCAGAACATGAACTCGTGGAGCCCGCGGCGCGCGAGTCCGGGCGACACGCCGAGCGCCTGCAGCGTCGTGTAGACGCCATCCCAGAACACCCGTCCGACCGGAGGGTACGCGAGCGCGAAGAACAGGATCCACACCGGCGCCACGCCGAGGCCGTGCATCCGCTCCACCAGCCGCACCGGTAGCCACGGCGCGAGGACCCCGAACCCGTCCATCGGCGACACCGGCAGCAGGTTGAAGATCGTCGAGGTCACCTCGATCAGCACCAGGAACGCGAGCGCCGGCCGCAGCACCTCCAGCGAATCGGGGAGCATCCGCAGCCCCAACACGAGGGTGAGACCGGTCACGACGTTCGCCGCCGGACCGGCGGCGGCCACCGCGCTGCGCCACCCGCGGCTGCGCAGCGCGCTCTCGTCGATGTAGACCGCGCCGCCCGGCAGGCCGATCCCGCCCATCATCAGGACGACCAGCGGCATCAGGATCGAGTACGTGGGGTGCGCGTAGCGCAGCGGGTTGAACGAGAGGTATCCCTTCTCCGCGACCGAGCGGTCGCCGCCCACGAACGCCACGCGGGCATGCGCGTACTCGTGGAGACAGAGCGAGAGCACCCAGCCGACGAGCACGACGCCGAAGGTCATGGATCGAACCGTACCATCGGTTGGTCGCGCACCGGCTGTGAAGAATTCGACGCAAGTGAAGCGCTGCGGGGGGACGGATCCCCCCGCACTACGAAGACCATCGTCGCGACGGGAGTTCCATCCCCCGTCGCCGGACACATGCGGCTTCCCTGAGGGACCCAGATGGAAGCTTCACGGCCTCGTAGCGGCGGATCGGGAGGCCAACAGGCCCTCGAGCCGGGCGACGAGGTGGGCACGGGCAGCGCGGTACTCGGCGAGCTCGAGTGCGTGGCCCGGGATTCCCCACCTCTCCCACGCACCGCTCGCGGCCGGCGCCGGTCGGGTCGATCGGAGCTCGGCAGGCAGCACCCGTAGCGCTCCCGCGAGCGCCTTCTCCACGACCCAGCCGCCTTCCGCGAGACACCACTCGACCACGTCCCAGCCGTGGGCGGCGTGCCGTCCCTCGTCGGCGGCGAGTCGCTTCAGGACCGCGCGGATCGGCTCGCTCTCGCAGCGCTCGGCGAGCTTCGCCAGCGCGCGCGCGGCCCCCCCCTCGTTGAGGGCTCCGTCGATCAGCGACTCGGCCGCCAGCTCGGCGAGCGCCAGGCGCCGCGAGCGCGACCGCCGCGGAACGCGCTGCGCTGCGGGAAACGCCGCTGGGCTCGCGGCACGTCCGTCGAGGGCGCGGGCCAGCGCGAAGCACTCCTCGGCGTGGCGGATCTCGTCGAGGCCGTCGTCGTGGGCCATCGTGACCAGCCGCGGTGGTGCGCCGAGCGCCATCAGGTCGAGCGTGAGGCGGGCGAACGCCGCGACCGAGGCATGCTCGGTTCGACCGTTCTCGCGCCACTGGTCGGCCAGTCCCTCCGGCACCGCGCCGAGCCCGGCCATCGGCGCACGATCGGCGGCCCACGCCGCGCCCGGCGCCACCGGCGGCAGGAGCACCCGGCCCCGCCGCCTGAGCTGACGGCCACGCCCACCAACGACCAACCCTCCCAGAGTGACCAGCACTCCCACCGCCATGAGCGCGAGGTGGCCCAAGGCCAGCACCCACCGATCGAGCCGGGACGGTGTCCGACCGCCCGCCGAGACACCCGGGTCAGCAGCCCGGGCGGCCCGAGCGACACCCAGACTCGACGAAAGCACGAGAGCGAAGAAACCAACGGCTGCGACGAAGACGAACGAGCCCCCCGACCCGGCTGCGGCCAGCACGACTTCGAGAAGGAACGTCACGACGATCACCGCGGAGGAGATCCAGAAGAGCTCTCCCGAGGTGCGTTTGGAGGGTTCGTCCCGGGCGCCTCGAGGGAGTTGCTCGGTGGGTGGGCGTGGGGATTGGTACGGATTCGATCGGTCGTTCATGTCCGCGCCTCCGTGCAGTGGCCGGTCCCGAGTAGTCGACACTCACACCTGCGAATCAAGCGCTGAGCAAGCTTGACGCCAGCATCGCGAGAATCCGTGCAGCCGGTGCCGGTTGCTGCGGCCGCCGCCTCACCCGCATCATGGAAGGAGCCAGCGAATCGCTCGCTTTCCTCGTCTTGGCCCGGAGCCGCGCCCATGACCCGCCGACTGCTCGCTCTCGCTCCCGCAATGCTCACCCTCGCTGCCGTGGGCTGCAACAACTGTCCCACCTATGCACTTCCGGTCACCGCGGGGACGGTGTCAGCGCCGGAGATCACCGAGGCTTCGGGCCTCGCCGTGAGCCAGCTCGACCCGAGCGTGTTGTGGGTCCACAACGACTCGGGCGACTCGGCGCGGCTGTTCGCGATCGGCACCGACGGCGGTCACCCGCGGCACCTTCCCGCTGGTGGGCGCGTCGGCCAGCGACTGGGAGGACATGGCGATCGGTCCTGGCCCCGCGGCTGGCGTGCCGTACCTCTACGTGGGCGACATCGGCGACAACGGCGAGAGCCGCGCCACGATCCAGGTCTACCGCGCGCCCGAGCCCGCGGTGCCGGCCACGCCGGGCACGTACCCGGTCGCGGGGGTCGAGCGTCTCGAGCTCGCCTACCCGGACGCGCCGCACAACGCCGAGACGCTGCTGGTCGATCCGGCGAACGGTGACCTCTACATCGTCACCAAGCCCGCGACCGCCGGCACCGCGTCGAAGGTGTTCCGCGCCGCGGCGCCGATCTCGGCGGCCTCCACCACGACGCTCACCGAGGTGGCGTCACTGGTGTTCGGCCAGGGATCGCTACCGGGCGGAGCGCAGCCGACCGGCGGCGACATCGACGCCGGCCGCAACTACGTGGCGATCCGCACCTACACCAGCGCCTTCGCGTTCTGCTTCACCGCCGAAGCGACCGTCGCGGAGACACTCACGACCTCGCCGTGCAGCGTGCCGCTGCTGCTCGAGCCGCAGGGCGAGTCGTTCGCCTTCGACGCCGACGGCTCGTCCTACTATTCGCTGAGCGAGTTCGCGAACCAGCCGCTCCACCGCGCCGATCGAACCAGCGCGCCGTAGCGGCCGGGCGATCCCGATCGACCGGCTGGAGGGTCGTCGCTTCGTCGACGACCCCAGCCCACACCCCGGCGGCCCACGAAGCGGCCGCCCTCCGGCCCCGCTTCACGGATGCGACGTCGGGTCGCTCGGGTCGGTTCCGGAGGCGATCTCGTCCTCGTCGAGGAAGCCGTCGTCGTCGTAGTCGTGGAGCGGCGCGTAGCCGTCCTTCATCTCGACCGTGCCGGCGCCACCCGCGCGCACGCTCACGAAGAAGTCCTTGACCTGGGTGATCGCCGCGGCCACCGGCTGGCGGACCGAGAAGTCCTTCTCGAGCGCGGGAAAGCGCTCGCCGTCCGCGAACGGAAAGCCGAGGCGGTAGTACACACCGCCCGGCGAATACGCGTAGAGCGTGCCGTGCTCGGCGGGGGAATACTGGGCCAGCACGCCGGTGCGCCCGTTGACGTTGCCCTCGATCCGCGCGCCGCCCGACGGCACGCCCTTCACGGGGCGATAGGACGGCTCGAGGAGCGCGAGCCCGAACGCGCGCGCCAGCGCCTCGTTGGCGACGTTCGGCACCAGGTAGTCCCACATCGCCTCGAGCACCAGCACCGAGCGCGGCGCGCCAGCGCCGAAGCCGTAGGTGAGCGGCTCGCGGATCGCGTGGCGCGCGACGTTGAGCGGGTCGCCGCCGTCGATCACCGTCTGCGCGAGGTTCACGAGCGGGCTCGCCGCGTCGCTGAAGCCATCGGCGGGTAGCCCGAACGCGGTCTGCAGCAACGGCCCGAAGAGCCCGCCGATCCCGGGGGAGTTCACCAGCAGGTTGACACCCAGACCGCCGCCCGCGTTGTGGAGGTTCGCCGCCTTCAGGCGCGGCTCGTAGGACACGAAGTTCGAGCCCAGGATCCCGCCCAGGCTGGTACCCGAATAGTAGAGCTGGTCGGGGTCGAAGCGCACCCGCCCCACTCCCGGGATCTCCTGGTCGAACTGGCGCAGCATCCGCGCCAGGGACATGTGGTCGACGGCGTTCTGGCGGAAGTTGTCGCGGAAGCCGGCGAGGTTGATGAGCGCGTCGGTTAGGCCGATGGTGGCGCCGTCGCCATTCGAATCGGGCCAGCCGTCGGGGCCCGAGAGCGTGCTGCCGGAGAAGTTGGGCTCCTCGTCCACGGCCGCCTCGGGTAGGTCGAAGCCGATCGACTTCAGGATCGGGTCGAGGAGCTGGCGCAGCGCCGGCGAGAAGTTGCTCAGGTCGTAGCGGTCGCCGTGCTGGATCGCGTCGATGGAGGCGATCGCGAAGCCTTCGGCGCAGAGCGTGTTGGCGATGGTGATCAGCTCGTTCGATCGCTCACCGCCGAGCCCGTGCTGGGCGATCACCACCGGATAGCCCGCCTCCGGCGGCGGCGACTTCGGCAGCGCGAGGCTGAACGGCAGCTCCACGACCCGCTGCACCACCGGCGCGCCGTTCTCGACCACGAAGGTGCCGCCGTAGGGGTCGAGGAAGTGCGGATCGGGCGACACGTAGATCGGCGCCTCGAACCACGCCTTGGTCACGATCGTCGCCACGTGCTGGTGCGCCTTGGGCCTGAGCCCGGGTGCGTCGAGGGGCTGCTCGCCGATCAGCGCGTCGAGGCTCGCGCGCCCGCCCTCGCCGTAGATCCACCGCGGGTCGAAGCGCGGCGCGGGAGCGGGGATTCCGGAGTCGCCGCGCTCCATCGCGTCGCGGATGGCGAGCACGTCGTCGGTGATGTGCTGCGTGGTGAAGATCGTCGCCGCCGCGATGCCCGCGCGCCCCCCGTCGGGGAAGTCGGGCTCGCCGGCGAGCGCCGCAGCGAGCGCGTCGTAGTCGGCGCGCAGGGTCTCTCCATAGGGCGTGGCCGGCGTCCGACCGCCGAGCACCGACGCGAGCGCACCGGAGGGCGCGAGGCTGCCGCCAGGCACGCCGTTCGAGCGCCCCCACAGGTCGGTCCGCACCACGAACGCGTAGCGGGTCTCGGGGCGCAGCGGCACCCCTGGCTCGGGCAGGAGCGAGAGCCGGCGATCGTTGGCGTCGAAGCTCGCCACCAGCGGGACCCGCGTCCGGTACCCGGGCGAGGTGGGATCGACGTCGATCAGCAGCACCGGGCTGCCGTAGGCCAGCGTGTCCTCGGGGCGCGCGGGGAGCGCCCCTGGATCGAGGTCGCCGTCCAGCCACACGTAGCCCGCGGTGGTGGTACCGAAGCCGTCGAGCTGGTGAAGGCCGGCCTCGAGGACGATCCGCGCCAGCCCGTTGGCGACGTTCACCCCGTCGACGGCGATCCGCCCGCTCGCGTCGCGGAACAGATCGCTCGGCCACGGGATCTCCCCCCAGCTCGGCCGCGCCTTGTCGGGAGGCAGGTCGAAGCGCGCCGTGGGGCCGGCTGCGGCCACGACGTGGATCGTCGCCTCGTCGCTGGCCGAGCCGCCCGGGCCAGAAACCGTGAGCCGGACGGTGTATTCGCCCGGGCTCGGGAAGGTGTGAAGCGCGAAGCCGCGGCTCGGGTTGGTGGTGGAGGAGCCGTCGTCGAAGTCGAAGCGCAGCCGCTCGATGGCGCCGCTCGAGGCGAACGCGTCGACGTGGATCGGCACGCCCGGCGACGCGTACGCCGGCGCGCGCAGCTTCGCGACCGGCGCCTCCGCCTCGCTCCCGCCGGCGCCGGATGAGCCGCCACAGCCGCCCGCGACCAGCGCAACGGCGAGCCAGGTCACTGCCAGCACGCCCCGAACGCGGCCCTCGATCCGCACGCGCCAGCCACCGCCGCTCATCCCGTGGCCCTCCTCCGCAGCACCCCGGGGCGTGCGGCGACGTTCCGTCCGCGCTTGACGCGGGAATTCGCGCAACGATAGCTTCCGTGCTCTTTCCCGTCACGCACGCGCGAGCGCGCCGCGACGAGATGCTCCGGCCGGCGTAGCTCAGGGGCAGAGCAGCTGATTCGTAATCAGCAGGTCGTCGGTTCAATTCCGACCGCCGGCTCCAGAAGTTTCCCGAGTGGTACCGCTGCAAGCAGCGGAAAGCGCGTTACGATGCGCCGCCGTCGTCACGATCCTGCTCGTGACCAGGAGGAGCTTCGTCCATGGATCCCACGTCCGCTGGTGCCACCTTCCACGCCTCCCACCACAAGGGCGACACCGGTCGCAACCTGATCATCGTGGTGGTCGCCGCGGCGGCGGTGTTCTGCGCCTTCGAGATGGTCCGCAACTACAGCTTCCCCCACTTCGCGGTGAGGAAGGACCCCGTGGTCGCCGCCGAGGAGGCGAAGACTCCCGGTCTCGCCTACGTCGACGCGCTGCTCTACATCTACGACGAGGGCATGATGCCGTGGCTGCCGAACGACAAGCTGTGGCCGAGCGTGCTCCTCGACAATCCGCAGAACTTCCAGCTCGGTGAGCTCGAGGCGATGCGCTACGGCGTGCAGGTGCTGCGCAACAACCTGACCCGCCTGCGCACCACCGACCTCATCGATCCGGACATCGACGAGGCGTACACGCGGTTCTCGAACCCGCCCACCGACTGGATGTTCCCGTCGAGCGAGGCGCGCTTCAAGGCGGGCGCGGACGCGCTGCGCCGTTATCGCGCCAAGCTCGCCGCCGGCCAGGCGCACTTCTACCCACGCGCCGACAACCTCATGGAGACGCTGAGCCAGTTCAACTCGCTCCTCGGCGGCGCCAACACCCGGCTCTACAACTGCGTCGGCAACTTCACCACACGCATCTCCGAGGAGATGCAGGGCGAGAGTCGCGCCACCGGAACGGACGGCGAGCCCAAGCACCTCATGCAGGCCGAGGTGCCGTGGAGCAAGATCGACGACCAGTTCTACTTCGCGCAGGGCGTCGCGTTCGGCTACCACGAGATCATGGTCTCGGTGCTGCAGGACTTCGCCGGCGTGCTGCTCGAGCGCAACGCCACGGCGCTCGCGCATAGCATCGTCCGCGACTTCCTCGATTACTCGCAGTTCGAACCGCTCTACGTCGCCAACGGCAGCTTCGGCTCGATGTGGGCGAACCATCCCTACCAGCTCCTCGGTCTGCTCTCGCAGTCGCGCGAGCGGGCGCGCTCGCTGAACAGCATGTTGACCGTCACCCGCGAGTGATCCTCGCTCGCGGGGCGGGGGACGCCACCCTGCCCCGCGAGGTCGGCGGTGGCGTGCCGCCGCCGACCTCGGCTGGTCGTCGCCGCGGACCGTGCGGCATCCTCTCGGCACCATGAGCTCTCCGGCCCGGCTCGCGATCGAGACGCCGGAGAGCGTGCGCTTCCGCTACGAGGTCGCCGACGTCGGCGCGCGAGCGCTCGCGCTGTCGATCGACTTCCTCGTCCAGTACCTGGTGCTCGGGCTCGGCTTCATCACCTACCACTGGCTGGTCCCGGTGCTCGAGGACGTCAGGCCGGTGCTGTGGGGCCTGACACTCTTCGGCATCCACTGGTTCTACTTCGTCGCGTTCGAGCTCGCCTGGAGCGGCCAGACGCCAGGCAAGCGCGCCGTCGGCATTCGCGTGGTGCGCGCCGGCGGCTACCCGGTGACGTGGGTCGCGGTGCTGGCGCGCAACCTGTTGCGAGTGATCGACTCGCTGCCGGCGACCTACGGCGTGGCGCTGGTGGTCTCGTTCTGCGATCGCGAGCGGCGCCGCCTCGGCGACGTGGTGGCGCGAACCGTCGTGGTGCGCGAGCGCAAGGCCCCGGTGACGTGGGACGCGAGCGTCTCGGCGGCCCCCGCGCCCGGAACGGCGGCCGCCACGTTCGCCGACGCGGTGCTCACGCTCGCCCTCGACGAGGCTACCCGTGAGCTCGCCGCGGACTACGTCGCGCGCCGCGACGCTCTCACCCCCGACGCTCGCGCGCGCGTGCGCGCCGAGGTGATCGAGACCGTGCTCGACCGCGCGCCGAGCGCGGAGTCCCGCTCGGAACTGGTGTCCAGGCTCTCGGTCGAGAACCAGGACCCGTTCCTCGTGAGCGTCGCGTCGTCGTGAACGCGCAGCGCTTCAAGACCGAGCGCGCCTCCGAGTGGCGGCGCGTGGGAGCGCTCGCGGCGCGCGCCGAGAAGAGCCGCTTCCGCGGGCTCGACAAGGCGACCCTCGACGAGCTCACCCTCGGCTACCGGCGCATGACCTCGGACCTGGCGCTGGTGCAGGCGCGCTTCCCCGAGAGCCAGCTCGGCGCCGACCTCGAGCGCGTGGTGGCGCGGCTGCACAACGTGATCTACCGCGGGCGCCAGCACCGCTGGCGCGACGTGCGCACCTCGCTGATCGCCGAGATCCCACGCACGGTGCGGGCGCGCTGGCGCTACGTGGCGGTCGCGAGCGCGCTCCTCTTCGTACCGGCGCTGGTGGCGTACGGGGTCGGGCTCGCGCGCCCCGAGCTCGCCCGGGCGTTCATGCCCGCGCGCATCCAGGAGGCCGCGGAGGCGGGCCGGGTCCACACCGACGGGCTCCTCGAGATGATGCCGTCGAGCTGGCTCTCGAGCGCGATCGCCACCAACAACATCGCCGTGGTCTTCAGCACCTTCGCGCTCGGTTTGCTCGCCGGCGTGGGCACGATCTTCTCGCTCGGCTTCAACGGCATCCAGCTCGGCCTCGTCCTCGCCTTCTACCAGGACCATCACCTCGCCGGCCGGATGCTCGCCTTCATCGTCGGCCACGGCGTCACCGAGCTCTCGGCGATCTGCCTGGCGGGCGCCGCCGGGCTCCTCCTCGGCGACGCGCTGATCGCGCCCGGCTGGTCGAGCCGCGGCGCGGCGCTCGCGGCCAACGGGCGCGACGCGGTGCGGATCGTGACCGGTCTGATCCCGACGCTCGCGCTCGCCGGGCTGATCGAGGGCTTCGTCTCGCCGTCACCGGCGTACCCGGTGAGCGCGAAGGTGATCCTCGGGGTCAGCCTCGGGCTCACCTTGTGGCTGTGGCTCGGCGTGGGCGGCAGTGGGGCCGATCGCGCGCTCGGCCCCTCGAAAGCGCGCTGACCGCCGGCTGGGCACCACCGCCCCGAGCCGAGGACAGATGGACGCCCACGACTTCCTCGAAGCCCTCACCATCGTGCTGTGCACGGCGGGGCTCACGACCGTGGTGTTCCAGCGGCTGCGCCAGCCGGTGGTGCTCGGCTACATGCTCGCGGGGTTGATCGTCGGCCCCCACGTGCCGGTGCCGCTGATCGCCGACCGCGCGGTGGTGCACACCCTCTCCGAGCTGGGCGTCATCCTGCTGATGTTCTCGCTCGGGCTCGAGTTCAGCCTGCGCAAGCTGCTCAAGGTGGGTGCCGCGGCGATGCTCACCGCGTTCATCCAGTGCAGCGTGATGGTGTGGCTCGGCTACGTCGCCGGGCGCGCCTTCGGCTGGACCTCGCGCGAGGCGATCTTCACCGGCGCGATCGTCGCGATCTCGAGCACCACGATCATCGCCAAGGCGTTCGAGGAGCAGCGCATCCAGGGGCGGCTGCGCGACCTGGTGGTGGGCGTGCTGATCGTCGAGGACCTGATCGCCGTGCTGCTGATGGCGACCCTCACGGCGCTCGCGACCGGCGAGGGCGTGAGCGCCGTGACGGTGGCCAAGTCGAGCGGGAGGCTGGGTGCCTTCCTGATCGTGCTGATCTCGCTCGGGCTGGTGGTGGTGCCGCGCACGATCCGCGCGATCCTGCGCCTGGACCGCGCCGAGACCACGCTGGTCGCGACCATCGGCATCTGCTTCGCCTTCGCCCTCGCCGCCCTCGAGCTCGGCTACTCGGTGGCGCTCGGTGCGTTCCTGGCGGGCTCACTCGTCGCCGAGTCGGGCGAGGAGAAGGCGATCGAGCGCCTGGTGCAGCCGGTGCGCGACATGTTCGCGGCGATCTTCTTCGTGTCGGTGGGGATGATGATCGACCCGGAGCTGCTGGCGCAGCACTGGAAGGCGGTGGTCGCGCTCACGGCGCTGGTGATCGTCGGCAAGGTGGTGAGCGTCTCGGTGGGCGCTTTCCTCACCGGCAACGGCACCCGCACCTCGGTGCAGACCGGCATGAGCCTCGCCCAGATCGGCGAGTTCTCGTTCATCATCGCGGCGCTCGGGCTCTCGCTCGGCGCCACCGGCACGTTCCTCTACCCGATCGCGATCTCGGTGTCGGCGCTCACGACGCTCACGACGCCATGGCTGATCCGCTGGTCGGGACCGACGGCGTCGTGGGTGGACCGCAAGCTGCCACGCTCGATCCAGACGTTCGCGACGCTCTACGCGACGTGGGTGGAGGAGCTCGGCGCGGTGAAGCGCAGCGACGCCTCGCAGGCCGAGCTGCGCCACCTGGTGAAGCTCTTGCTCGTCGACGCGACGCTGCTCGGGCTGATCGTGATCGCGACCGCCGCCACGGCGGACGCCGACACCGCGCTCCTGGTGCGCCACCTCGGCCTCGAGGACACCCTCGCGTTCGTCGTGGTGATCGCGGCGGCGACGCTGCTGGCCACCCCGTTCTGCGTGGGGCTCTTCCGCATCAGCGCGAACCTGGGCCGCACCCTCGCCGCGATGGCGCTGCCGCCCTCGGAAGCCGGACGGCTCGACCTCGCGGAGGCGCCGCGGCGCGCGCTGGTGGTCACGCTCCAGGTCGCGATCCTGGTGGTGGTGGGCGCGCCGATGCTCGCCATCACCCAGCCATTCCTCCCCGGGTTCGAGGGCGCGGCGCTGATGGTCGCGATCCTGATGGCGCTCGGGCTCGCGTTCTGGCGCAGCGCCGCGAACCTCCAGGGGCACGTGCGCGCCGGCGCGCAGATGATCGTGGAGGCCCTCGCCGCACAGGCGCGCGCGGGCGCGCGGCCAGCCAGCGATCACACCCTCGAGCGGGTGCGCGCGCTGGTGCCGGGGCTCGGGCTGCTCGACACCTTCACGCTCGCACCGACCAGTCCGGTGGTGGGGCAAACGCTCGCGAGCCTCGACCTGCGCGGGCGCACCGGCGCCACGGTGCTCGGCATCACGCGTGGCGAGGAGGGCGTGACGCTGCCGACCGCCCACGAGCGGCTGCGCGCCGGCGACGTGCTCGCGATCGCGGGCACCCACGAGGCCGTCGCGGCGGCCCGCGCCCTCCTCGGCGTCGGCGACCTCGACGCGGGCGCCCCCTGATCGGCCCGGTTCGGGTCGGGGCGGCCGACGAAGCGGCCGCCCTCCAGCCGGGAGATCCGCGCGGAACGCCTGGAGGGTCAGGCGCCAACGGCGCCGTGCTTCGTCGACGACCCCAGCGAGCGCGTGCGTCACAACATCGCGCGGTGCTTGATGTGGAGGTAGCGCTCGAGGGTCGCGGCCGCGAGCCGGTCCGCGGGGACGTGCACGGTGAGCACGCCACGCGCTTCGAGCATCCCGAGCGCCCGGCGCTGATCGGCGAGCAGCTCACGCGCCGCGACCTTGCGCAGCACCTGGTCGACGTCCGCGCTCGGGGCATTCGCCACCGCGCGAAGCGCGGAATCGGCCACCGTCACGCACATCGGCAGGTGACGCGGGCGCAGCCCCGCGAGCCCACTCACGATCGTCCGTGAGGAGCCGGGATCGGTCACGTCGGTGAAGAGCACCACGAGCGCGCGCCGCGTCACCAGGCCGGCGAGCGCCGCGAACGCCTCGGGGTAGAGCGGCTCGACCGGCTCGCTGCGCAGCTCGAGCAAGGTGTCGAGGATGGTGCGCGCGTGCGCCGCGCCGCGGGCCAGCGGCAGCCGCGCCCGCACGCCAGCGCCGAACGCCACCAGCCCGACCTCGTCGCCGCCCTCGATCGCGAGCACCGCGAGCTCGTGCGCCGCCTCCACCACCCGATCGAGCTTGGTTCCCACGCCGAGCGCCGGGTGGAGCGCTCGTCCGAGGTCGATCATCAGCACCAGGCGCTGGTTGCGCTCGGGTCGCATCTCGCGGACCACCACGCGCCCGCGGCGCGCGCTCACCTTCCAGTCGATGAGCCGCGGATCGTCGCCCTGCACGAAGGTCCTGAGCCCCTCGAGCTCGGCGCCCTCGCCCACCAGCCGCATCCGTCCCGCACCGCGTGAATCACGGGTGAGCTGGGTCACCGCGAGCGCGCCGCCGCCGGACGCGAGCGGCGCCGGATAGACCTTGACCTCGGTGGGCTGCGCGGTGCGCGTGTCGAACTGGAGCAAGCCGAGCGGCGCCGAGGCGCGGCACCACAGGTCGCCGAAGCGATGGCGCCCGCGGCGCGGGAAACGCACCCGGTACGAGAGCTCGGCCTCCTCGCCTGGCGCGAGCGTGGCGCGCAGCGGCAGCCCGTCGCACTCGACCTCGGGCGGCGGCAGATCGCGGATCTCGACGTGCAGCCGTCGCCCCGAGGCGTTCGCCATCCGCACCCGCACCCGCGCCTCGCCGCGCACGAACTGCACCGGCTCGATGGCGCGCTCGACCCGAACGGCGTCGGCCGGTAGCCGGCGCACGAGCGCCGCGACCAGCGCGATCGCGAGCGCCACGTCGACCGCGCCCGAGATCGGATACGCGTCCGGCGTGACCAGCGTCGCGAGCGCTGGCAGCGCGGCGAGCGCGACCAGCAGCACCAGGCGCGGGCTCGGCGTCATGACGAGGGGGTTCTCACCGCGGAACGGGCACGGCTTCGAGGATCTCGTGGATCACCGACGCCACCGTGGCGCCCTCGATCTGCGCCTCGGGCCTGAGCACCAGCCGATGGCGCAGCACCGGCTCGGCCATGCGCTTCACGTCGTCGGGGATCACGTAGTCGCGCCCCGCCAGCCCCGCGACCGCGCGCGCGCACCACAGGAGCGCGATCGCGGCGCGCGGGCTCGCGCCGAGCGCCACCCGCGACGACGCCCGCGTCGCACGCGCCAGCCGTGCGACGTATTCGACCAGCGTCGGCTCGCAGCGCACCGCGGAGACCGCGGCGTGGACACCCGCGATGTCGTCGCGCGCCACCACCGGCCGGATCCCGAGCTCGGCGAAGTCGGTGGGCGAGCCCGAGGAGCGCCGCGACGAGAGCATCGCGACCTCTTCCTCGAGGCTCGGATAACCGAGCACGATCTGGAGCAGGAAGCGGTCGACCTGCGCCTCGGGGAGGGGGTAGGTGCCTTCCAGCTCGACCTGGTTCTGGGTCGCGACCACGAAGAACGCGTCCGAGAGCGGATGGCGCTCGCCGTCGAGCGTCACCTGGCGCTCCTCCATCGCCTCGAGCAGCGCCGCCTGGGTCTTGGGCGGCGTGCGGTTGATCTCGTCGGCGAGCAGGAAGTCGGTGAACACCGGCCCCCGCGAGAGATGGAACGTACCGGTGCGCGGGTCGAGCACCTGGGTGCCCACCACGTCCGCCGGCATCAGGTCCGGCGTGAACTGGATGCGCCGGTAGCCGAGGCCGAGCACGTGCGCGAACGCCCGGCTGAGCAACGTCTTGGCGAGCCCCGGCACGCCCTCGAGGAGCACGTGCCCGCCGGCGAGCCAGCCCACGGTCAGCTCGAAGACGGCGTCCCGCTGCCCGACCACGATGCGGTCCAACGCTTCCCGGATGCGCTCTCCGAGCGCGGCGATCGATTCGGTCACGAGCGATTCTCCTGGCTTCGGTGTTGGGCCTCGGTCATCCAGCGATCGAGACGCACCAGCTCGCGGGCCGACACGTGGCGGCGCGCGAGCTGGCGGTCGAGCGCGATCTCGAGCGCGACGTCACGGGCGCCCGAGGCGCGGAAGTCGCGGGCGAGCGCGGCGAGCGCCTCGGGCCGCACGTCGGCGCGGCGGTAGAGCGCCGCCATGGACTCGGCGAGCTCGACGGTCGAGCGCGACCGGGCACCCGCCTCGGCGAGCGGCGGCCCGAGGCGCCGCCCGCGGCCCACCACGTACACGAGCGCCGCGAGCAGCAGGTGCGCCGCGACCACGCGCCGCGCGCCACTCGGAAGCGCGGTCCCCGGCGTCAGCTCGTGGTGGCCGTGGACGGCCTCGTCGAAGAGCACCTCGCCCGCGGTACCGTCCGGCCCGGCGCCGCGCAGCCGCTCGAGCAGCGCGAGCACGAACGACAGGTTGCCGGCTCGATCGATGCGGCGGTTCTCGACGATCGACGGACACGCGAGCACCACCACCTGTCCGCGCCCGTGGGTGCCGAGCCAGCCACGCACGCCGACCGCGCTGGTGACGAGCGGCGCCCATGCCCCACGGGGCGGCGCGACGCGGACCCCGCCTCCGCTCGCGAGCGCCGCCGCGCCCGCGAAGAGCGGCGACGGGATCGCGACATCGACGTCCTTGGCGCCCTCGCTGCCGAGCATGCGGGTGGTGGCGTCGGCCGTCCCTTCGGTCGGCTCCGCCGCGGAGGCCACGTGGTCCCAGCCGAGACGCGTCAGCAGCTCGTGGTCGTCCCACGGCACCGCCTGGTCGATCAACGCCTCCCCCGCGCTGGTGAGGAGCAGCAGCGCGTTGCCGCGATGCACCCACTCGAGGATCCGCTCGGCGTCGTGCTCCTCGAGCGGCCCGGCGAAGGGCGCGATCATCACCAGCACACCGCGCGCCGTCGCGAGCTCCCCGTGGGGCAAGCGCCAGCGCCGCGCCGGTGGCGCGACCTCGCCGACGACCCGCCACAGCGCCTGCGTCCCCGCCGGGTCGGGGTTCAGCGTCGAGCGCGAGCGCGACGGCTCACGCCGGTCGACCAGCGAGGCGAGCACGACCGCGAGCGCGAGCAGCGCGATCAGCGCGCCGGGGTGGATGAGCCGCGGGGAGCGGATGAGCGCACCTCGTCGAGGAAGGTTCGGGTGGTCTCGCGGAAGCCCTCGAAGCGGGCGGCGTCGACCGGCTCGTGGCCGTACCAGGCCGCGTCGAAGGATCCGTTGAGGGTCGCGAAGTGCTCCAGCGCCGGCGCGGGGGCGCGCGCCGCGCGCAGCGCACCGAGCAGCTCCCAGTGCGTGAGCCCGGGGGCATCCGGCACCCGGCGCAGCTCGTGGAGACGCGCGAGCGTCGCGAGGTGCAAGACGCGCAGCGCGTCGCGGTGCGCGCCCGCCGCGAGCAGCGTGGTGAGGTGCTCCTCGAGGGCGCTCGGCGCGCGCGGCAGCCCGTCCGGGGCCGCGAACCGCGCGGCGCTCGCCACCGCGCGGGCGCGCTCGCGGCGCCAGCGTCCGAGGACCATCCATACGGCGAGCCCCACCAGCGCCGCGAAGCCGAGGGTGAGCATCCAGTCGCTCAACCACTCGAGCCACCGCAGCGACGAAGACCCGCGCGGCGCCTTCCAGCGATGCCACCAGTCGAGCAAGCGCAGCAGCCACCTCTGGAAGTCGCTCGGCTCGAGGACGTTGCGCGGGAAGCGCCGGAACTCGTCCTCGGCCAGGACCCGCGCGAGCGCCTCGCGCGCGGCGGCGTCGCGGGCGGCACGCTCGCCGCGCACGGCAGGCTCGGCGGACGCGGACGCGAGCGCCGCTTCGACCTCGCCGGCGATGAGCGCGAGCGCGCCCGCCGCTTCGACGGCGAGCGCGGCACGAGCCTCGTCGTCCTTGCACTCGTCCTGACGCTGGAAGAAAGGATCCAGCCAGCGATCGGAGCCGCCACTCGCGACCAGCTCACGCTGCGCGGTGGCGAGCCGGCGGCGCAGCTCGCGGGCATCGAGTGTCGCGGGTACCGCGCACGCGGCCCGCTCGCTCGACTCATTCGGATTCGCCGCCGGGGGTGTCGGCGGCGCCGGTGGAGGCGCGAGCTCGGCAGAGAGCCGCCGCAGCTCGGCCGCGAGCCTCGGCGTCGCGACCGGCGCCGGGGAAGCGTCCGCCACGCCGGCGCACGCGAGCGACCCCACGAGCGCCAGCGCTACGAACGCCACCACCCGCGCCGCCGCGCGGCACGCCGTGCCGGGGTTCATCCCGGTCCCGGCACCGCGCTCGCCACCGGACGCGCCACGCGCGGCGCGCGCGGCTTGCGCAGCCTCAGCGCGCGCATCTCCAGATCGAGCCCCTCGGTGCGGTAGCGCAGGTCGTAATAGAAGAGCACCGTCGCCGCGACCGAAAACGGGTGCAGGAGCGCTCCGGCCGCGATCTGCACCGCGATCACGGGCGCCATCACGCGCTGCATGAGCTGCTCGGGATTCGAGAAGTCGACCCAATGCAGCACGTAGGCCGCGATCGCGCTCGCCGCCATCGGCAGGAACACGAGCGAGGCCGCGGCGAGACCGATCAGCGGGACCACCGTGAGCACCACGGTCAGGCGCACGTCGTTGCGCTGACCGAACGGGATCTTGCCGACCTGGCGCATCAGGTCGCGGCTGCGCGCCAGCGCGTCACCGATCCCGAGCCCCTCCACGATCACCGCCGCCGAGTGAACCCAGAAACGCAGGATCCCGACCAGCCCCCCGAGCAACAGCGCGAGCCCGAAGGCCGCACCCATCGCGCTACCGAGGGCAGCCCATGCGTTGCCGTCGCCGAGACCGAACACCACGCTGAACCCGACGGCGAACGCGATGGCGTAGAGCCCCACGAACGTCAGCATCATGAAGAAGGTCAGCACGAGCTGCGTGACGAAGAGATACGGCAGTCGGCCCAGCGTGTTGCGGATCGCCTCGCCGAACGTCACCGGGAGCCCCACGTGGCGGCGCGAGACGGCGTAGACGAGCGCCGCCGTGCTCCAGAGCTGCAGGAACCACGACACGACGCCGATCGAGCCGCTCTGGGCGTAGCTCGCGAGCACGCCCCCGAACGCCGCGAGACCGGGCTCGGTGCCGGGCATGGGGATCGCCGGGATGGGCGACGCGAGCCACACGAGCTGCTGGAGCACGAAGTAGATCGCGCCCGACACGAACGCGAGCACGAAGAGGAGCGCGAAGTTGGCGCGGTATAGCGCGGCCGCGCGATCGAGGACGTCGACGGCCGAGAGCGGGCGGTGGTGGTCCACGCGGCGAGGATAGCCGAGGTCGGCGGTTCTCCCGATCGCGCGGCGATTATGTTTGCGAGGTCACCCCGAGGATCCACCTCCGGGAGGAGATCGCCATGGTCCGCGCGCTCGATGGTGCCGTTCGCCGCTTCACCTCCCTCGCTCTCGTCGCGTCGCTCGCCCTCGCGACCGGGCTCGCGCCGCTCGGCTGCAGCGGCGGCGGGTCGGGCTCACCGTCGGACGGTGGCGGAGGGGGTGGTGGTGGCGGGGGAGGCGGCGGTGGCGGAGGTGGTGGCGGCGGGGGCGGGGGCGGCGGCACCTCGGCCGCCTGCGACGAGTTGCCGGTGGTCCAGGGCACGCCCGGGCTGCGCCTCGAGCCCTACGCGAGCGGCTTCGACGAGCCCGTCTACGTAACGGCTCCGCCAGGTGACGCGCACCGGCTGTTCGTCGTCCAGCAAGACGGGCACATCCGCGTCCTCACCGACCGCATCAGCGCCGACGCCGACTTCCTCGACCTGAGCCGCTCGATCACCAGCGGCGGCGAGCGCGGCCTGCTCGGCCTCGCGTTCCACCCCGACTACGCGTCGAACGGTCGCTTCTACGTCGACTACACCGACCTCTCCGGCAACACCAAGGTCTCGGAGTTCCGGGTCTCGAGCGATCCCGACGTCGCCGATCCGGCGAGCGAGCGCGTGATCCTCGCGGTCGACCAGCCGTTCGCGAACCACAACGGCGGCCACCTCGCGTTCGGCCGCGACGGCATGCTCTACGTCGCGCTCGGCGACGGCGGTGGTGGCGGCGACCCGTTCGGCAACGGCCAGCGCCTCGACACGCTCCTCGGCAAGCTCCTGCGCATCGACGTCGACGGCGGTGACCCCTACTCCATACCCGCCGACAACCCGTTCGCTGGCCGCACCGACGCCCGTGGCGAGATCTTCGTCTACGGGCTGCGCAACCCGTGGCGGTTCAGCTTCGACCGCGCGAACGGCGACCTCTACGTCGGCGACGTCGGCCAGAACGACCGCGAGGAGCTCGACGCCACCGCCGCCGCGCAGGCGCCCGGCACCAACTACGGCTGGAACGTGATGGAGGGGAACGCCTGCTACCCACCGAGCACCGACAGCTGCGACGACTCCGGCCTGACCCGGCCGGTGTTCGAATACGGCCACGATCAGGGCTGCGCCGTGACCGGCGGCTACGTGTATCGGGGGCGGCGCATGCCCGGTCTCGCGGGCACGTATCTCTTCGGCGACTACTGCTCAGGGAAGGCGTGGTCGTTTCGGTTCGCGAACGGCGAGGCCACCGACCTGCGCGAGCGCACCGCCGAGCTCGGCACCTCGGGCATCAGCCTGTCCTCGTTCGGCGAGGACGCCTGCGGCGAGATCTACGTCGTGAGCTACGGCTCGGGGCAGATCGTCCGGCTCGCGCCGGCGAGCTGAACGGCCGCACGGAGAAGCGCCGGGCGGACGACGGAACGGCCCCGGTCGGAGGGACCGCCTCCCGGCGGTCCGCCCCCTCCCCGGCGCGCCGGAAGCGCGCCCTCCAGACCGCTCGATCCCGATGAGCCGGTTCGTGGAGCGTCGGTGCTCCGTCACCGACCCCGCTCCATGCTGGCGGCCGACGGAGCGGCCGCGCTCCAAGCGCTCACTGATCCTGGAAGTACCCGCCCGCCCGCCAGTCGTTGAGGCCCGTCGCGCTGTGGTTGTAGCCGCCGCTCACCACGGCGGTCTCACCACTCGCGTCGTTGTACGAGCCGCCGGAGACCGACGAGTAGTTCCCGCTCGCCTCGTTGAGGTGCCCGCCGGTCACGCTGCTCCGGTCACCCGACGCGACGTTCGCGAAGCCCGCGCAGACCGAGGAGCGGAGCCCGCCCGCCGCGTTCGAGGCGCCCCCACTGACCGTCGAATAGCCGCCGTAGGCCGAGTTCTCCTGGCCGCCGGCCACGGAGTCGTAGGATCCAGTCGCCACGTTGGAGGAGCCGCCGCCGATCCAGCAGTAGAGCCCGCCCGCCGCGTTGACGCTCCCGCCGCTCACCGTGGACGCATAGCCGCTCGCTTCGTTGTCGTAGCCGCCGGTCACCGACGACGAGTCCCCACTGGCGGTGTTCTTCGTACCCCCGACCACCGTCGAGTAGGCCAGTGCGTACGGATCGGCGGGAGTCTTGCTCGTCGCGACGTTGTCCGAGCCGCCCGCCACGGTCGCGAAGTTGGCCGTGGCCTGGTTGTTCCACCCGCCCAGGACCATGGAGGAGCCGCCGATCGCGGCGCCGTACTGGCCGCCCGTCACCGACGCGTAGGCGCCGGTCGCGCGATTCACGCGGCCGCCCGCGATCGCCGCATACGAGCCGCTCGCGACGTTCTCGGAGCCACCGTTCACGGTCGAGTACGAGCCGTTCGTCTCGTTCTGATAACCGACGACCAGCCCGCCGTAGCTGGTGTGGTTGTTCTTCGCCCCGACGATGAAGTTGTGCGAGCCGGTGCGGCGATCCGCGCCGCCGCCGCGGTTCTCGTTGTAGCCGAGGGTGAGGTTACCGAGCCCGTTGACCGTGGTGGTGCTACCGGAGCCGTTGTTGATCTCGATGTTGCAGCCCTTGAAGATGATCGTGTTCGCCTTCCCGCCTGGATCGCCGGGCATGATCATCTGGCACGCGGCACGGGTGAACGTGGGCCCCCACGGGACCGACATGGCCGCGAGCGTGATCGCCGCGGCGAACCGCCGACACGATTTCATCGCACCCTCCTTCGGGACGAAACGTCCGCGCGACGCGCGACTCACTGATCCTGGAAGGAGCTCCCCGCGCGCCAGTCGTAGAAGCCGTTCACCGTGCGCTCCAGGCCGCCCGAGACCGATGAGCAGTAGCCGCCGCCACGTTGGTGAGGCCGCCACCCACCGTGCTGCGGTCGCCGAGCGCCTCGTTGTCGCTACCTCCGCACACCGCCGAGCTGTCACCGCTCGCCGTGCTGGCGATGCCACCGCTCACGGTCGCATGGCCGCGCGCCCACCGCGAGGGCGATCACGAACCGGAACCCGTTCCGTTTCATCGCACGCTCCCCTGGATCCCTCGATCCCTGCGGCGTATCGAACCGGCGACGCCGCTCGCGCGGAGCACGAGCAAGCGCCGCTCCGCCGGCGCGCAGCGCGCGGACCGGCTCGCCGCAGTCACTCGCCCTGGAAGAGGCCGCCGGCGCGCCAGTCGTACAGATCGGTCGCCGAGCGTTCGAGTCCGCCACTCACCACGGCGTAGTCACCCGTCGCCGAGTTGGACCTCCCGCCGCCGACGGCTGAATAGCCGCCGCTCGCCTCGTTGTCGTAGCCGCCGGCGACCGACGAATAGTTGGCCAGCGACCCGTTTCCGTATCCTCCGCCGACCCAGCAGTAAATCCCGCTCGAGGTGTTGCCGGAGCCTCCGCTGACGGAGGCGGCGAACCCGCTCGCCGTGTTGCCCCAGCCGCCGCTCACCGCCGTCGCCTCGGCGCTCGCGGTGTTGGTCGAGCCGCCGCTGACGACCGCGCTCTCGGCGCTGGCCACGTTGTCATCGCCGCCATGAACCGCCGCCTGCATCGCGGTGGCATCATTGAGCGTGCCGGCCGTGACCGAGGAGCTCTGCCCGGACGCCTCGTTGGCGTAACCACCGGTCACCGACGCATAGCTGCCGCTCGCTTCGTTACTGACGCCGCCGGTCACGGACGCCGAACCTCCGGTCGCGTCGTTGCTGTAGCCGCCGCTCACCGCGGCGTAGCTCCCGCTCGCGGTGTTGCCGTAGCCCGCGCTGACCACCGCCGCGCTCCCGCTCGCGGTGTTGGTCGAGCCACCGCTCACGGTGGAGTACGAGACGGCGTAGGGATCCGCGGGCGTCTTGCTGGTGGCGACGTTGTCGCGCCCGCCGGCCACCGTCGCGAAGTTCGCCCGCGCCTGGTTGTTCCAGCCGCCCAGCACCATCGACGAGCCGCCCACCGCGGCGCCGTACTGGCCGCCGGTGATCGAGGAATAGGCACCGCTCGCGGCATTGGCACGGCCGCCCGCGATCGCCGCGTACGAGCCGCTGGCGAGGTTCTCGGAACCGCCGTTCACGGTGGCGTAGGAGGCGCTCGTCTCGTTCTGGTAACCGACCACCAGCCCGCCGTAGCTGGTGAAGTTGTCTTTCGCGCCCACGATCACGTTGTGGGAGCCGGTGCGGCGGTCCGCACCGCCGCCACGGTTCTCGTTGTAGCCGACGATGACGTTGCCGAGACCATTGACCGTCGCCGTCGAGCCGGCGCCGTTGTTGATCTCCAGGTTGCATCCCTTGAGGATGATCGTGTTCGCCTTACCGCCCGGATCTCCAGGCATGATCATCTGGCAGGCGGCGAGCGCGACGCTCGGGGCCGTGGCCAGGAGAGCCGCCGAAACGACGACGATCCGGGTGACCCGTTCGAGGATTCTCATGACGCCCTCCCGAGGGGCACGGAATCCGACGACGTGGAGCCCAGCCGGTCCGGCTCCCCTGCCCCGTAAACGCAGCAAGAAGGGCGCCCGACGACCGGACCGGCGCACCGCGCCTCGGTACCCGTCGGAGGCACCGCCTCCCTGCGGTCCGCCGGCTCCCCGGCGCGCCGGAAGCGCGCCCTCCAGACCGACCCAGCGATCCGGCGCGCGTGCCCCTACCCGCGCAGCGCGCGGATTTGCCGCGTTCCGGCGTGCGCCGTACCTTACGTACGCTCGAACCGCATCGCGCGCGTCCTGCCGCTCGTGGGGAACCGCACCGGGCTCCGCCCGGTCTTGCGCGCGATGTGCCGGCGACGCCTTGCTCGGCGCGCGCCGGTCTTCCCGCAGACCGATCTCGGAAGGAAGGAAAAGGAAGGCGCCATGGGCCGAAGTCTCTTCGACAAAGTCTGGGACCTGCACACGGTCCGCGAGCTCGACAGCGGACAGACGCAGCTCTTCATCGGTCTGCACCTCATCCACGAGGTGACGAGCCCGCAGGCGTTCCAGATGCTTCGCGAAGCCGGGCTGAAGGTGCTCTATCCCAACCGCACCTTCGCGACCGTCGACCACATCGTCCCCACCGACGACCTCGCGCGTCCGCTCAAGGACGACCTCGCCGAGAAGATGCTCGAGGCCCTCGACGCGAACTGCCGCGAATTCGCCATCCCGTTCTTCGGCGTCGGCACCGCGAACCAGGGAATCGTCCACGTCATCGGCCCCGAGCTCGGCCTGACCCAGCCGGGCATGACGATCGCCTGCGGCGACAGCCACACGTCCACCCACGGCGCCTTCGGCGCGATCGCGTTCGGCATCGGCACCAGCCAGGTCCGCGACGTCCTCGCCACCCAGACCATGGCGCTCGGCCGCCCCAAGGTCCGGCGCGTGCGCGTCACCGGCAAGCTCGGCGGCGGGGTCTACGCCAAGGACGTCACGCTTCACGTGATCCGCCGCCTCGGCGTGAACGGCGGCGTCGGCTACGCGTACGAGTACGCGGGCGACGTCATCCAGAACATGTCGATGGAGGAGCGGCTCACGGTCTGCAACATGGCGATCGAGGGCGGCGCGCGGGTCGGCTACATCAACCCCGACGAGACCACGTTCGCCTACCTGAAGGGCCGCGCCCACAGCCCGTCGGGCGAGGCGTGGGACAAGGCGGTGGCGTGGTGGAAGTCGATCGCCAGCGACGCCGACGCGCGTTTCGACGACGACGTCGAGCTCGCCGGCGCCGAGATCGCGCCGACCGTCACGTGGGGCATCAACCCCGGCCAGGCGCTGGGCGTGGACGAGAAGCTGCCCCGCCCCGAGGAGCTCCCCGACGAGGAGCGCGCCACCGCGCGCGAGGCGTTCGAGTTCATGGACCTGACGCCGGGCGCGCCGATCGCCGGCACGCCGATCGACGTGGCGTTCATCGGGAGCTGCACCAACAGCCGCATCTCGGACCTGCGCGAGGCCGCCCGGGTGGTGAAGGGCCGCAGCGTGAAGTCGGGGGTTCGGGCGCTGGTGGTGCCGGGCTCGCGCGCGGTCAAGAACGCCGCCGAGGCCGAAGGGCTCCACGAGATCTTCCGCGCCGCCGGCTTCGACTGGCGCGAGCCCGGCTGCTCGATGTGCCTGGCGATGAACCCCGACAAGCTGCGCGGTCGCGAGATCTGCGCCTCGTCCTCGAACCGCAACTTCAAGGGCCGCCAGGGCAGCCCCACCGGCCGCACCCTGCTCATGAGCCCGGCGATGGTCGCGGCGGCGGCGGTCTCGGGGAAGGTCACCGACGTCCGGGAGATGCTGTGATGAGCGACGCCAAGGACTCCGTGCTGGAGAAGATCGAGCGCAAGAGCGGCCGCGCCGTGCCGGTGGACGGCGACGACATCGACACCGACCGCATCATCCCCGCGCGCTTCATGAAGTGCATCACCTTCGAGGGCCTCGAGGAGCACGTCTTCGAGGACGTGCGGACCGGCCCCGACGGCCAGCCCCTCGGCCACCCCTTCGACGACCCGCGCTACCAGGGCGCCAAGGTGCTCCTCGTCGACCGCAACTTCGGCTGCGGCAGCTCGCGCGAGCACGCGCCCCAGTCGATCCAGCGCTGGGGGATCGAGGCGCTGGTGGGCGAGTCGTTCGCCGAGATCTTCTTCGGCAACTGCACCACCCTCGGCATGCCGGCGGTGACGGTCTCGAAGGAGGACCTCGCCCGGCTCAAGGAGCTGGTGAAGAGCGAGCCGCGCGCCGAGGTGATCGTGGATCTCGAGGAGATGGCGGTGATCTGCCGCGACCAGCGCTTCCCGGCGCGGATGCCCGACAGCGCTCGCAAGACGCTCACCGAGGGCACCTGGGACGCGACCCGCACGCTCTTGGTGGCGGCGAGCGCGATCCGCTCGACGGCGGAGCGGCTTCCCTACGTCACCGGGTTCGGCGAGGCCGCCCGATGACGATGCGGTGGGCGTCGGCCGTCTCCGACCTGCCCACCACCACCGAAGCCCTCGCCGCGGTGTGCGGCGAGGTGCGCGAGCAGCTCGCGGGAACGCGCGCCGATCTGGTCGTCGCGTTCGTCTCGCCGCACCACGCGTCGAGCTACGACGCGATCGCGGCGCTCCTCGCGGCGGCGTTCCCGGGCGCCCGTGTGCTCGGCTGCAGCGCGGGCGGAGTGATCGGCGGAGGCCACGAGGTCGAGGAGCGGCCCGGCTTCTCGCTCACCGCCGCCCACCTGCCCGACGTGAAGGTCACGCCGCTGCGCGCCGAGCTCGGCGACGTGCCCGAGGTGAGCGCGGGGCGCGAGGCGTGGGATCGGTGGCTGGGGGTGGCGGCGATCGACGACCCCCACTTCGTGGTGCTGCCCGACCCGTTCACGTTCGAGCCGGAGAAGCTGATCGGTGGGCTCGACACGTATTACCCGACCGCCACCAAGGTGGGCGGGCTCGCGAGCGGCGGACGCCAGGGCGGCGCCAATGCGCTGTGGCTCGACGGCCAGACCTACCGCACCGGCGTGGTGGGCGTCGCGCTCACGGGCAACGTCGCGGTGGACGCGGTCGTGGCGCAGGGCTGCAGACCGATCGGCAACCCGATGTTCGTGACGCGCTGCCGCCGCAACCTGCTCATCGACGTCGACGGGCGCCCGGTGATGGAGGTGCTCATGGAGCTCTTCCAGGCGCTCAAGCGGCGCGACCAGGAGCTCTTGCGCCACTCGCTCTTCCTCGGCGTGGTCATGCGCGAGGACCAGCAGGCGTACCGCCAGGGGGACTTCCTGATCCGCAACATCATGGGGCAGGAGCGCGAGAGCAAAGGGCTGGTGGTCGGCGCACTGCTCGAGGAGCGGCAGGTGGTGCAGTTCCACCTCCGCGACGCCGAGACCTCGCGCGACGACCTGATCTCGATGCTCGATCGCTACCGGGGCGGCGGCGACGAGGCGAGCTCGGTGGCGGGCGCCCTGCTCTTCTCGTGCCTGGGCCGCGGTGCCCACCTCTACGGCCGGCCCGACCACGACACCGAGGTCTTCGCCGAGCGCCTCGGCGAGCGCCCACTCGGCGGGTTCTTCTGCAACGGCGAGATCGGCCCCGTGGGCGGCGCGACCTTCCTGCACGGCTACACCAGCTCCTTCGGACTCTTCCGCCCCAAGCGCTGATCGGGGAGGGGCACGCGTCGCGTGCCCGGCGATACGCGACGACCTTCGCACCGGCGACGCCGTCGATTCCTGCTCGGTCGGCGCCGTCCAGCGAACCACGGCATCGCCGACGTCACGCCCTCGCGTATCGCCGGTCGCGCGGAGCGCGACCCTCCGAACGGCTCCGCGCGATCGTCCGCGGCTCTGGAGGCGCACGCGTCGCGTGCCCGGCGACACGCGAGGGACCGCGCTGCGGCGGCCGACGAAGCGACCGCCCTCCAGCGGATCGATCCGGCGGCCCCGTGCGGCGCGAGGGACCGCGCCGCCTCCAGCGGATCGCGCTTGGTCTGGAGGGCCCGCCTCCGGCGGGCCGCGGCGCGGCGGAGCCGCGCCGTCCATACCGGTGCTGACGCAGCAGCAGGGGCGCTCAGGCCCGCTGGAGGCGCGCGCTTCGTCGTGCGCGCGATGCCGAGCGACCCGACAAGTTTCGCGTCCTGCGGGCGAGCTCGCCCGCAGGACACCTTCACACGTTCTATTTTCGCGGTGGCTGTTCTACCTGCTAGCACAAGAATTTCCCGCAGAAGGTTCGGCGGACGCCGAAACCGAACGCGCAGGCGAACAGGGGGCGGACTTCATCCCCGCTGGTAACCGCCAGCCGACCCCGCGAATCACCCATCGAGCAAGCGCGCGGCGAGACGCTCGTAGAACGGGGCGAGCACAGCGCCGGCTCGGCTCACGACGACACCGTCACCGCGCCGCTCGACTCGGCACCCATCCACGCTGGTCGCCGCCGTCTCGATGGCGAGATCGAGCGCCGGCGCGCCATTCACCATGAGGTCGAGGATCGCCTCCTTGTGCTGCAGGATCGCCTCGCCGTCCTCGGTCCACGCCCAGTACTCCTGCTCCAGCGTCAACGGTGAGACCGGCCGCTCGGAGACGAAGCGGCCGCCCTCCAGCGGATCGCGCTTGGTCTGGAGGGCCCGCCTCCGGCGGGCCGCGGCGCGGCGGAGCCGCGCCCTCCATACCGAGGCGCCACGCGTCACCCTGCAAGTCTGTAGGGGCGAGCGCCAACTCGGCGGCGCGCCGACCCTGCGTCAGTTCTCCTGGAACAGGCCGCCGGCTGCCCAGTCGCGTTGGCCGCTCACGACCCGACTGTCTCCCCCGCTGACGGTGCTGAGTTCGCCGTTCGCCTGCTTGTTGATGCCGCCGGAGACGGTGGAGTAGAGGTGGGTCTCACGCCCAGTTGCACTGGAGCCAGACGGCGCCAGAGCCACCAATCGGATCCCGGCATCCGCCGCATCCGGAGGAACGACCGTGAAGCTCATCCCACCTGTCGCAGCAATCGTGCTAGCGCTCGCCTCGTCGAACGCCGCGGCAAAGTGCACGATGCGAATCGATGGAGACACGTTGCGTATCGACGGCTGCAACGTACAGATCACCAACGGGACTGGGTCTACCAAGAGCGTGAACGGGCTTGGAAACCTGATCATCGGGTATGACACAGCCAACACCGTGGACGGGTTTCCCAGCAAGAAGCGTGGCTCACACAACCTGGTCGTCGGCGATGAGCATAGTTACACGAGCTACGGCGGCGTCGTGACCGGCTTTCAGAACGCGGTTTCGGCCCCGAGCGCCGGTGTGTTCGGCGGGCGGCTGAACCGCGCAACAGGTGAGTTCGGCACCGTTGCAGGCGGTCAATATGGCTTGGCGAGCGGCGGTGGCTCCATCGCGGCCGGCGGGTGGAACAACGCGGCTACCGGCCGGTTCACGGCGGTCACCGGCGGAAGCAACAACACCGCCACGGACACGGCGACCGATGATTCGCAGTCGCCGTCCTATGCGACCGTCGCAGGCGGATTCAAGAACCGCGCTGACGGCATTCATGCGCTCGTGGCCGGCGGAGCGCTCAACACGGCACACGGGCTGTCGGCCACCGCGCTTGGGGGGCAGCTCAACACCGCAAGTGGTGCGCTTGCGTCCGTCACTGGCGGCGAGGACAACGTCGCTAGCGGCGAAGCGGCCAGCATCAGCGGGGGAAACGACAATGAAGCCGCTGGCCCGTTCGCTTCGATAACCGGCGGACAAGCCAACTATGCAGGTGGCCACGCGTCCGCCGTCACTGGCGGGTACTTGAACGAAGCTGCCGGCATCTACTCGAGCGCAAGTGCCGGCGAAGCCAATACGGCATCTGGGCAGTCGGCTTGGGCCAGCGGTGGCTATTTCAACCACGCGCAAGGCAAGGGCGCTACGGTAACGGGCGGACGCGAGAATCGTGCGGACGGCCAATTCTCGGCCGTCACGGGCGGCGTAGACAATGCCGCGACCGGGCAGGATTCGTCGGTGGCTGGCGGCGGCGGCAATGTAGCGTCCGGCGCGGCCGCGGCCGTCAGCGGAGGATCCCTCCGAACCTCAGCCGGCACCTCGGATTGGTCCGCCGGTAGCCTCTTTCAGGATTTCTGAATCGAATCTCAGTACGGACATGGCTTCCCTGGCCGTGCGCCAGCACGGTGTCCAAAGGCTTGCGTTCGTAGGGTGATCGAAGAAATCCCTGTGCTGTCGTTGGCCGAAACATTGGCCTTCGGCGAGCACCCGCTGGGCGGGTTCTTCTGCAACGGCGAGATCGGCCCCGTGGCCGGCGCGACCTTCCTCCACGGCTACACCAGCTCCTTCGGCCTCTTTCGCCCCAAGCGCTGAGCGCGGGTCGGCGGATCGGGGCGGCGGCCGACGAAGCGGCCGCCCTCCAGCCGATCGATCCCCTGCCGCGGCGGCGCGAGGGATTCGCTTCGCCTCGAGCGGATCGAGACGCGACGACACACGCGTCGGTCCCCCAGGCTGCCCGCTCGTGGGGGCGGGCCCCACCGAAGTGGACCGGTTCGTAACCGGGTGACCACGGTCACTTCGCCCGCACCGGACCGCGATCGCTCGAACACGCGGACAACCGCGCGATTCCAGCGCACGTGCGGCGGGTGTGCGCGGGCGCCGTGGTTGGCAGCGCTCTTGCTCGTTCACGACTCCCAACGCGATGGCCGCCATGAACGTCAGCGATCGTCACCCCACCAACCTCTGGGCCGCAATCGACCCAGCCACGGTGCACGAGCTGGCCGAGGCACTCGCGGTGCCATCGGCGCTCCTCGTCGAGCGGCGCAATCGGGATCGCCATCGCGTCGCGGTGCCGATCGAGGTCTTCGTGCCGGGCGAGCGCCACCCGCGCCGCCGTCTGCTACGCGACGTCAGCCATGACGGGCTGAGCTTCGCGAGCACGCACCCCATGCGCCCGGGCACGACGATCTCGATCCGCATCCGCGACCAGGCGCCGCCGCTCCACCTCACCGCGCGCATCGCGTGGTCGCAGCTCGCCGAAGGCGAGTGGGAGATCGGCGCGTACTTCGTGGGCGGCGACGACGGAGCGCACAACCGCTTCGTCGCCGTGGTGTGCGAGCTCTCGCTCGCCGGCCACACCGCGGCGCGGCCGCGGAGGCCCATCGCGGAAAGCTGATCGCCGGCGCCGCAGCCCGCTACCGGCTCACCAGTTGCCGACGCTCTTGTAGGCCCACCAGAAGCCGATGGTGCCGTTGCGGCTGGTGAGGCCGTACATCACCTTCTCGTCCACGATCGCGCCGACGTAGGTCAGGCCGAGTCCCGAGGCGAGGAAGTTGTCGTCCATCCAGATGCCGACGTTCGACCCCGAGATGGCCCCGGCGCCGATCACCTGGTGGTCGTCGGTGGCGTAACCGGTGACGTCGATCTGCAGCGCCGTGCCGTCCTGGTAGATCCCCATCCCGAAGGAGGCCGCGGGCTTGCCCGGGAAGGTCACGAACGTCGGCCACATCCCGCGCAGGTTGGGGACCGCGCTCGGCGCCACCGGCGGCGCGGCCGACGCCACGCCCGCGAACGCCAGCAACGTCGCGGCGAGAGCAACGCTCAGCGCAGCCCCACGGAGACTCCGGTGGAGATCGAGCATGTGCTTCTCCTTCGGAGCGCCGCTCACCCGCCGGCCTCGTTCTTGATCGCGATCCACGAGCCCACCGTGCCACCGCGCTCGGCGGTGCCGATGAGCAGCGAGCTGCCCACGATCTTACCGAGGAAGGTCTGACCGAGCCCGGACGGCTTGAAGTTCTCGTCCATCTGGATGACCACGTTCTTGTCGAGGACCAGGCCGGCGCCGATCGGGCCGTGGGCGTCGTTGGTGTAGCCGTCCACGCTCACCACCAGCGAGGTGCCGCTCTGGACGACCTTCATGAAGAAGAGCCCGCCGCCTTGCGCCGGGTAGCTGACCAGGCTCAGCCACTCGCCCCGCAGGTTCTTGGTGGCCGCGGGCTCGGGACCGGCGGCGCCCGCGCGATCGCCGGTGAGCGAGAGCAGGATCGCGAGCAGCGCCGCGGCGCGCGCGACGACACGGGACGTCTTCGGCATGGCGAGGGACCTCCGGTCGAGAGGAGACGCGCGGCGGACGCCGCGCCCGGGACACCCGCCTCTCGTACCTCCCTTTCGAGGTCCGTGTCACGTCCACCGCTCGCCGCGGAGGGCGCGATAAGGTGCGTGCGCCGCCGCACCCCACCCCGCCGCCATCCGATCGCCACCATGATCCAGCTCGTCCTCCTCGACGCCGTCGGAACGCTCTTCCGCGCGCGCGGCTCGGTGGGCGAGCTCTACGCGCGGGTCGCGCGCGAGCACGGCCTCGCCCGCGAGGCCGCCGCCTTCGACCTCGCCTTCCGCCCCGCGTTCCGCGCGATGCGGCCGATGGCCTTCCCTGGCGAGCCGCCCGAGCGCATCCGCGCCCTCGAGCGGGCGTGGTGGCACGAGCTGGTGGGGCGTGTCCTCGACGGCGTCGAGGCGCCGGCCCGCTTCGATCGCGAGCGCTACTTCGACGCGGTGTTCGAGGTCTTCGCGAGTGCGACCGGCTGGCAACTCTACGACGACACCCTGCCCGCCCTCGACGCCCTCGCCGCGCGTGGTGTCGCGCTCGGCATCGTCAGCAACTTCGACGGGCGCTGCCGCGCGGTGTGCGAGGCGCTCGGGCTCGCGGGCTACTTCACGAGCCTGACGCTCTCGAGCGAGAGCGGCGTCGCCAAGCCCGACCCCGCGATCTTCGCGGTGGCGCTCGCCGAGCACGGCGTGCGCGCCCTCCACGCCGCCCACGTCGGCGACCACCCGATCCACGACGCGGTCGCGTCCCGCGCCGCCGGGCTGCGCGCCTTCCTCCTCGACCGGCGCCGACGCCCGCGCGGCCCCGGCGGGGTCGCGCGGCTCTTCTCGCTCACGGAAATTCCGGCGGCGCTCGACGGTACGCGACCTTGAGCTGATCGCGGAGCTCGCGCGCCACCAGCCCTCCCCACGCGTTGAGCGCACCCGCGGCGTCACGAAACGGCGGCACCAGCCGGCGCGTCCCGGACTGCAGCGGCGGGTTGAGGTCGATCACCCAGTCGAACGGATCAAGCGCCGCGAGCGCGCGCCGGCTCACCTCGGCGCAACGCTCGGCGAGGGTCGCGGTGCACGCGAGGTAGGCGGCCGGATCGGGGCGCACGAGCAGCAGCGGCTGCGCGCCCGCGCGGCGCGCGGCGGCGAGGGCGCGGCTCAGCTCGGCGGGACTCGCGCGCCTGCGTGCGGGCGGCGCGAGCGCCGCGGCGAGCGGGCGGCCGAGCGTGGGCGGCAGCCACGCCGGGCCGGGATCGGCTGGACGGAGCTCGACGATCGCCACGTCGGGGTGCTCGCGCTCGAGGAGCGCGCTCCACGCGCTCGGGTCACGGAACGGGTCGAGCGAGGAGCGCGCGTCGACGATGCGCAGCATGCGCTCGCTGGTCTCGGCGCGCCACAGTTCCGCGAGCCGTGCCGGATACGGAGTGGGTGGCGGATCAGCCTCGACGAACGGCACGCCCCGCTCGCCCACCACGAGCAGCGTGATCGGCGGGCCGGGATCCGAGCCCGTCGGCGACGAGCCGTCCGCGACGGTGCCCTGGAAGGCCGCGCCGTCGATCACCACCGGCGGAGCGGTCGCAGCGTCGCCCGCGACCAGCCGCGCCGTCGCCCACGCGAGCGGCACTGCGGCGAGCACCACCACGGCGCACGACGCCCAGCGCGCGCCGGCCGGCCGCCCACGGAACGTGAGCCAGCCGCTCGCGGCGAGCAGCACCGCGAGCGCCACCAGGCGGGCGCTCACTCCCGCCTCCTCGAGCCCGATCAACGCCGCGGCGAGCGCGGGCAGACACGCGGCCCAGGCGAGCGCGCGAGCGCCGCTCGCCAGCTCGCGGCCGCGGCCGTGATCGTGAGCGAAGCCGAGGCCGATCACCGTCATCACCAGCGCCGCGGCGAGGTAGCGGGTGCCGAGCCAGTCGCGGGCGACGTCCATCGCCACGCGCCGGCCGAGGTCGGTGGGATCGCCGAGGGTGAAGAACGACCACCGCGCGACCTCGGGGAAGCGCACCCGCAGCGAGTCGAGGTCGACGTGGAGCCAGTCGCCGCTCTCGCCCTCTCCCGGCGCCGTCGACGCCTCCTCCGGCGTGCCGAGCCGCTGGCGATGGAGCGCCGGCTCACCGGGATCGATGCGGAAGAAGCCGCTCGGCAGGCGCCGGCTGGTGCTGACGCGCAACAGGTGAAAGGGTCCTGGGCCGGCGGGACGGCCGATCAGGTGGAGCACGGCGCCGCCGCGCAACAGCACCTCGAGGCGCCGCGCCACGCCCGGCTCGACGCCCAGCTCGCGACCCCACAAGGTCGAGGTGCGCGGCGGCTCGGGGCGCAGGAAACGCGGGTTGGGGCCGATCGTCGCGACGAGGAAGCCCTCGACGATCCACCACGTCGCGAACCCGAGCACCAGCCACGCGAGCCAGCCGGCGGCCCGGCGTACGTCGTCGCGGCTGGCGGTGGCGAGCGAGTCCGCGGCGAGGGGCGGCGACGTCCCGGGCGAGGGCTCGCTCATGCGGGTATGCTCGCGCGATCGAGGAGCGACGACCCGCCATGACCCAGCCGTTCATCCAGCAAGTGACCTCCGACACCCCCGCCACCATCGAGCGCAAGCTGCGCGACGCGCTGGCACCCACCCACTTCGCCCTCGGCGACGACTCCGCCAAGCACCGCGGCCACAAGGGTGCCAGCGGCGGCGGCCACTACGACATCGTGGTGGTCTCCGAGCGCTTCGCCGGGCTGGGCGCGGTCGAGCGCCAGCGCCTCGTGTATTCGATCCTGGCCGAGGAGATGGGGAGTCAGATCCACGCGCTCGCCATGCGTACGCTCACGCCCGCGGAGTGGGAGAAGGCTCGGTGACGGGTTTCGGCCGCGGGCGGGCTCACGCCCGCCGCGACCCACTCGTGGACTGATCCGTCGCTCCCTCGGGAGGCGCACGCGTTGCGTGCCCGGCGATACGGACGAGCCCAGGCGCCGAGGGTGTCGTCGATCGCTGCTCGGTCGAGGGCATACAGGAAACCACGGGCTCGGCGAGGCCACGTCATCGCGTATCGTCGGTCGCGCGGCGCGCGACCCTCCGTCGCATCTCGACCCTGGATTCACGATCGGTTCATTCGCACGGCGCGTCGGCTCGGTTCGTCGCGCGCGGAACCGTGGCGACTCCGTCGCGCACCAGCGACGCGAGGAAACAGCCGTAGTCGTGCTGGCCCTCCTCGAGCTGAAAGAGCACGTAGTGGCCCTCGCCGGTCGCGGGATCGGCGCGGTACTGGCGCACGGCGGCGGTGACCGGCGCGCCGTCGCGGCCGATCACGTTCGCGCGTAGCGGCGCCTCGACGAGCGCGTGGCCCGAGAGTTCGAGCTCCTCGCGAACCGCGTCGTCGAGGAGCGGCCCGACGGCGTCGAGACCGAGCGCCGCGACACCCGGGTTCTCGGCGAGCGGCGGGTTGTAGGTGTCGAGGATCCCGAACGAGGCGAACACGTTCCGCGAGCGCGCGCCCTCGAGCGGCTCGCGGATCACGTACGGTTCGTACGAGAGCGGCTCGGCCTCCTCCCACGCGGTCTGGATCACCGTCAGGAACGGCCGAAAGTCGTCGAGCTCCTCGTCCGGCGCGAGCAGGAGCCGCACCACCGGCGCGAGCGGCAGCGGCTGCGACTTGTACTGGACCTGGCGGATGTACGAGACGCCCGAGCCCGAGAAGATCGCCCCTTCCACCGCGGGCTCGACCGCGACGAACACCGGCCCCACGGTGCTGCCCGTCGAGTGGCCCATGAAGAGCACGTGGCCCGGGTCGTAGCGCACGAGTCCGTCGGCGGCGGCGCTGGCGTCGGCGCCCGGGCAGTCACTGGCGTCGAACGCGAGCGCGCGCAGCATCCGCACCGCGACCGTCTGCTCGAACGCCGACTGGCGAACGTTGTCGCGGAACGCCACGGGGTTGAGGAAGTTGAAGAACAAGAGTCCGCCGGTCGGGTTGCCGCGGTTCACGTTGGTGGCGCCGTCCTTGCCGAACGCGGCGATTGCACGCCGCGCGAGCACCCGTGCCGGCCCCGAGCCGGGCGCCGGGTCGGGCAGCGCGCCGCGCTCGATCACCTCGCGGTAGGTGCCGCTGCCACCGTGCTCGTAGAGGACGATCGGCCAGCCGGCGGCGGGCATCGGCGCGGTGCGCGGCACCGTGACCGCGAAGCGCACGTCCTTGTGACGCTGCACGAGGGGCGCACCCGCGGAGTCGAAGCGGATCTCGCCGCCCTCGAGCGCGTAGGGCGGCGTGCCGTCCTGGAAGATCGGCACGCGCACGCGGCTCTCGTAGACGCAGTAGTCGTCGAAGAGATCCGTGCGCACGAGGGGTGCCGATGGCACGGGATCGGCCTCGTTGGCGAGGAACCAGCGGCGCAGCGCGAGCTCGCCCGCCACCGCGTCCTGGCTCGTGAACACGCTCATCGCCGCGATCCGCTCGCGCGCGACCCCCGCGGCTTCGAGGGCCTCGAACGCGGGTCCATGGAGCGCGAGGGCCGCTGCGCCACGCTCGCCCGCGTTCGGCACGCGACCGCGCTCGAGCTCCTCGAGCGCGAGCGGGCGGCCGAGCGGCGCGCCATCGGCGCCGCGCGCCTCGCGGGTCACGATCGCGGCGTAGCGGGTGGCGCGGCGGAGCGGGAAGCCGAGCCTCGGCAAGATGGCGAGCAGGTTGGCCGGGCCGTAGGCCTGCGCTTCGGCGCGGAATTTCCAGGTGAGCGGCAGCCGCTCGCCGAAGCCCGGGCTCGCGGGATCGACGTTCACGACCTGCAGCGACGCGCTCGCGTCGAGCGAGTCGGCCGGCGTGGCGGGCAGCGATGCCGGATCGAGGGGGCCGTCGAACGCGAAGAAGAGCGCGGAATTCGGGCCGGCGCCGCGTGCACGGTCGGCGAGCGCCACGTAGCGCCGCAGCAGGAACGCCACCGGGCTCGCGTCCGGCACCGGGAAGTCGTGGAAGTCGAGGGTGCCGTCCGCTTCGCGATCGAGGTCGTTGGGGAACGGCAGGTCGAAGAAGCCGGCCGAGGCGGCGAGCTCGAAGCGTGCGGTGGTTCCCGGGATGGCGTGCGGCGGGGGCGCGCCATCCGCGCCGCAGCGCGCCGCGCCGAGCGCGAGCGCCAGCCCCGCGATCCGCGCTCGGGTCCGGTTCATCGGCGCATCACTACACGCAGCGTCGCGCGCGAGTAAAGCTCCGCGCGCCATGTCGGACGCGCCCTCCTCGACCTCACTCACCGCGAGCGCCCACGAGCGCCGTAAGAAGGTCAGGATCCGCCTCGCCATGATGATCGTGGCGATGGGGCTCGGCGGCTGGCTGCGCCTCGCCGACCTCGAGCGCGCCGGGCCGATCCTGTGGGACGACGCCTACATGCACCTCGAGGCGCGTTTCTTCGCGAGCGGCGCCCGCGCCATCGCCGAGAGCGCCGCACGCTGGCGCGAGGAGCGCCGCACCGGCCAGGATCTGTGGAAGCTCGACGCCGAGGTCGCGCGGGTGCGCGCCGCCACCGAAGGCGAGCCGCCGTTCTACGGCCGCCCCGCGCACACCGCCGCGACGCTCGCGGCGATGGCGGCGTTCGGCGACGTGCCGTTCGCCGCGTGCGTGGCGAGCGCGGTGCTGGGCTGGCTGACGATCCCGCTCGCGGGGCGCCTCGCCGAGCGCCTCGGCGGCGGGCTCGGGCCGCGCGCCGCCGCGATCGCGGCGCCGGTCACGACGCTGGCGCTCGCCTTCGCGCCCTATCACGTCCTCTACTCCCGCGAGGGCTTCTCGGAGGGCGCGTAGCTCTTCTTCGTGGGGGTGGCGCTCAACCTCTACCTGCGAAGCCGCGAGCGCCTCGCCGCCGAGCCGCTCCGCGGCACCGCGCTCGCCGGCGCGGCGCTCGGGGTCATGATCCTGAGCCACGCGCGCTGGGCGATCCTCGGCCCGCTGGTGCTGGCGCTCGAGGTCGAGGGGTGGCGGGCGGCGCGGCTGCCGTTCGATCGGCTCGTCGCGCGGCTGGGGCGGCTCGGGCTCTTCGCGGCGCTGCCTCTCCTCGCCGCCGAGCTCCCCTACTACGGCGTGCTGCTCTTGAACCGGCGGCTCGCGAGCCCGCTGCCGGTGCACACCTATCTCGAGCAGAACCTCTACCAGTTCGCGCTCGGCTCGGGCGGCGGGCTCAACCCGGGAAACTGGCCGACCTACCCGTACCTGTTCAGCCAGGTGAACGGCTTCGGCTGGTGCGCGGCGCTGCTGGTGGGGCTGGTGGGCTGTTTGGCGTGGGCGCGCGGCGCGGCGCGGATCCTGCCGCTGCTCCTGATCGCGATCCCGGGTGCCCTCTTCAGCGTGTCGCGGGTGGCGCACATGCGCTACGGCGTGGTGCTCACCTTCGGTGCGTCGCTGGTCATCGGCGTCGGGATCGCGGCGCTCGTCGCCGAGCGTTCGGCGCGGGTGCGGCGCGTGGCGGCGCTGCTCGGCGTGCTGGTGTGCGGCGAGATGCTCGGGCGCGCGCTCGAGCTCCGCGCCTGGCACTACGGCTGGCCACAGGCGATCGAGTGGCTGCGCGCGAACGGCAGCGTGCGCCACGTGAGCACCCAGGCGTACGTATCCGAGGTCTACACGAACGGTGTCGCGGCGGCGTTCGTGCCCGAGAGCGACGAGGCGCTCGACCGGCTGGTGCGCGGCGGGCACCGCTACCTGGTGGCCGACGTGGCCGAGGCGGCGCTGCGCTACAACCCCAAGTTCGCGGCGCGCTTCGGCGTCTACGAGGAGGCGATCCAGGGGCGCACGCCGGTGGCGAGCTTCCCCAACCCCACCGGCCGCTTCCTGCAGCCCAAGTTCGAGATGAACTTCGACTTCCACGGCACGCTCGAGTTCATCCGAACCGCCCACGAGCGCGGCGACGACGAGATCCGCATCTACGACCTGACGTCGCCGCGAAGCTGACGCGGTCGGCGTGAGCCCGTGCGGCGCGAGGGCGCCGGCGCTGTGCGTCTTTCCATCCGGGTCGGTCACGGAAGCCACGTGGACCCGGCGACGGGGGGATCCGTCCCCCGCCGCGAGCGAGGTCGCGCGATCGATCCCTCCGGCCGCGACGGAGCGCGGCCCTCCAGCCGTTCGTCTACATCTCGGAGGGGCACGCGTCGCGTGCCCCTCCTGAATCCGCGCACCGCCGGGCGACGGGGGATGGAACCCCCGTCGCTACGGTGGTTTTCGTAGCGCGGGGGGCTCCGTCCCCCCGCCGCTGCACCGGCGGTGCGGCCCGGGCA